>NZ_MSIE01000048.1 GCF_001921205.1 Actinophytocola xanthii
CATCCCCATCGTCCGCCACAACCCCTGGCTGCGCTGAACACGACCCCACACCTCCGGCAGGGACCTTGGACCCTGCCGGAGGTGTCGATCGTCCGCGTCGGCGGGCCCGGTGCGGCGCTACGGTAGAGGCGAAACGTGTGACCAGGAAGCAACCGTGTTACCAGGAGGAGGCCGCTGTGGCGATCAGGATCATGCTGGTCGACGACCACGAGATCGTGCGTCGGGGGGTGGCCGACCTGCTCGAGGACGAGCCGGACCTCGAGATCGTCGGCGAGGCCGCCTCGGTCGCGGAAGCCCTCACCCGCGCCCCCCAGGTCAACGCGGACGTGGCGGTCCTCGACGTGCGCCTGCCCGACGGCACGGGCATCGAGCTCTGCCGCGAGCTCCGCTCGCGCCACCCCCAGCTCAACTGCCTCATGCTCACCTCCTACGCCGACGACGAGGCCCTGTTCGACGCGATCATGGCCGGCGCCGCCGGCTTCGTCCTCAAGCAGGTCATCGGCATGGACCTGATCAACGCCCTGCGGGTCGTCGGATCCGGCGGGAGCCTGCTCGACCCGCGCACCACCGCGTCGCTGATGAACCGCATCCGCCGGGAGCGCGAGGAGCACGATCCGCTGCACACCCTCACCGAGCAGGAGCGCGCGGTCTTCGACCTCATCGGCCAGGGCATGACCAACCGCCAGATCGGCGAGAAGCTCTTCCTCGCCGAGAAGACCGTCAAGAACTACGTGTCCCACCTGCTCAACAAGCTCGGCATGCAGCGCCGTACCCAGGCCGCCGTGCTCGCCGCCGAGCTGCGCGCCAACAAGCACGAGGGCTGATCAGGCAGGGCCGGTCACGCAGGGCTGGTCATGCAGGGCCGGTGAGCGGCACCCGCCAGACCAGCCGGGTGCCGCCGTCGGGTCCGGGGGAGACCGTCGCCGTCCCGCCACAGGCGGTGGCCCGGCGCTCGAGGTTGAGCAACCCGCTGCGGGCGACGTCCGGCGGCATGCCGACCCCGTCGTCGGTCACGTCCACGATCAGGTCGGCGCCGGCCTCCACGGTGACCGTGATGTCGCTCGCCCTGGCGTGGCGCACCGCGTTGCTGACGCCCTCGGCCAACACCGCGACGGCGTGCTCGCCGACCTCCGGCGGGACGAGCGAGTCCACCGCACCGGAGATCCGCACCGACGGCGACACCGGGACGTCGGCGCTCAGCTCGGCGACCGTGTCGAGCATCCGCCGGCGCAGGCTCGCCGGGCCGTCGACGCCCGCGGTGTGCAGGTCGAAGATGGAGGTGCGCAGCTCACGGACGGTCTCGTCGAGCTGCCCGACGACCTGGGTCACCCGGTTGCGGGCGTCCCGGTCGTTGATCCGGCGCAGGATTCCCTGCAGGCTCATCCCGGCCGCGAACAACCGCTGGATCACGTGGTCGTGCAGGTCGCCCGCGATGCGGTCCCGGTCGGCCAGCACGTCGAGCATCCGCTGCTGACGCTGCTTGTCCGCCAGCTCCAACGCGAGCGCGGCCTGGTCGGCGAAGGAGGCCAGCAGGCGCACGACCTCCCGCGCGAACGGCTCGTCACCCTTGCCCCGCAGCGCGATCAGCACGCCGCTGACGTTGGGGACGCTGCCCAGCGGGACCAGGTTGGCCGGGCCGAACTCGCGGAACCCAGAGGTCGCGTCCTGCATCAGTGCCGCGAAGTCGGCCACGATCCTCGGCTGTCCCTCATCGAGCACCTCCGCCATCACCGGGTTGGCCGCGGAAATGGTCAGGCCCAGCATCCGCTCCACCGTGTCGCCGGCGCTCGCCCGCACCGACAGCGTCTCCCGGTGCTCGTCGGTCAGCAGGATCAACGCGCAGTTCGACGCCGAGAGCTGCAACGTCCGTGCGGCGATCAGGTCCAGGGCGTCCTCTGTGGACCCCCCACCGAGCAGCAGCGAGTTCACCTCGCTCGAGGCCTGCTGCCAGCGCTCGCGCAACCGCGCCTGCTCGAACAGCCGGGCGTTCTCGACGGCCACCCCGGCCGCCGCGGCCAGCGCCTCCAGGACCACCACATCGTCGGCGGTGAACTCAGCCTCGCCCTTCTTCTCGGTCAGGTACAGGTTGCCGAACACCTCGTCACGCAACCGGATCGGCGTGCCGAGGAAGCTGCGCATCGGCGGGTGGTTCGCCGGGAAGCCGACCGAGGACGGGTGCGCGGTCAGATCCGGCACCCGCACCGGGTACGGGTGCTCGATCAGGTGCCCGAGCAGGCCCTTCCCCTCGGGCAGGTGTCCCATCCGCGCGCGGGTCTCGGCGTCGATGCCGACGTAGACGAACTCGGACAGCCCGTCCTCGCCGAGCACCCCCAGCGCCCCGTACCGCGCGTCGACGAGCTCGACCGCGGTCTCCACGATCCGCTGGAGCGTGCCCGCCAGCTCCAGGCCGGCGCCGACCGCCACCACCGCGTCCAGGAGCCCCTGCAGGCGGTCGCGGGTCTTGGTGATCTCGGTCAACCGGTCCTGCAGCTCGCTCAGCAGCTCGTCCAGCCGCAGGCCCGCCAGGGGCACGCCCACCGACGAACGCCGTGTCGGTCCGCTGGCCTCCTCAGCCATGCCTCGCTCCGCTCCGGGTACGCCAGGGTCCAGTCGAGATTCAGCCTATCGATCCCGGTCAAGCCGCCCCGTCGCCCCGCAGTGCCGCGCGCACCTGGCGGGCTATCTCGCTGTCCTCCCTGGCCAAGACGACGAACGTGCGCACTGCGGCGCCGGGCGCGGTGACCTCGACGTCGCCGCCGTCCCCGGTCGCGGCGCCGTTGGCGTCCTCGTCGAGCGCCACCCCGAGGAAGCCGAGGCCGGCGGCGGCCGCCGCGCGGACCGGCGGCTGGTGCTCGCCGATCCCGCCGGTGAACACGAGCGCGTCGAGGCCGTCCATGGCCGCGGCCATACCGGCGATCTCCCGGCGCAGCCGGTGGACGTACACGTCGAACGCCGCCACCGCGTCCCGCTCCCCCGCCTCCACCCCGCGGTACACCTCACGCAGGTCTCCGGAGCCGCCGGTCAGACCGGCGAGGCCGGACTCGGGCTCGAGCGCGTCGCCGAGCTGCTCGACGCCGAGCCCGGCGTGGCGCAACAGCCAGAGCAGCAGGCCGGGGTCCACGCTGCCCGACCGGGTGGCCATCACCAGCCCTTCCAGCGGGGTGAAGCCCATCATCGTGTCGACCGAGCGGCCGGCCCGGACCGCCGCGAGCGAGGCGCCGGCGCCGAGGTGGCAGCTCACCACGCGCGCGTCGGCGCGGTCGAGCAGCTCGCCCGCGCGCCGAGCGGCGTGGGCATGGGACAGACCGTGGAAGCCGAAGCGCCGTAGGCCCCACCGCCGCACCCACTCCCGGGGCAGGGCGTAGGTGGTGGCGGCGGCCGGCAGCTCCCGGTGGAAGGCGGTGTCGAAGCAGGCCACGGCCGGCACGTCCGGCAGCACCTCGGCCACGGCGTCGATCCCGGCCACGCCGCGCGGCTGGTGCAGCGGCGCCAGCTCGGTCAGCGCGGCGATCCGGTCGCGCACGTCCCCGGCGACCACCGTCGGGCCGGTCAGCTCGGCGCCGCCGTGCACGATCCGGTGGCCGACGGCGTCCACCCGGTCGAGCCCCGCCGCGAACCGCTCGATCTCCTCGGTCTCGTCCGGGCCGGACCACTGGCCGAGGTCCAGTGCGGCAACCACCTCGTCGGCCGGGTCGAGCAGCCGCAGCTTGAGGCTGGACGACCCGGCGTTCACCACCAGCACGTGCACCGCGCCGCCTCAGAACTGCCAGGTCCAGTCGCGGACCTCGGGCAGGTCCTCGCCGTGGTCGCGGGTCCACTGGTGGTGGCGGGTCCGCACGTCCTGCATCCGCTGGCGTAGCAGCGCGGTCCTGGCGCCGAGGTCCGGGACCCGGTCCAGCACGTCGATCACCAGCTGGAACCGGTCCATGTCGTTCATCACCAGCATGTCGAACGGCGTGGTCGTGGTGCCCTCCTCCTTGTATCCGCGCACGTGGAGGTTGCCGTGGTTGGTTCGCCGGTAGGTGAGGCGGTGGATGAGCCAGGGGTAGCCGTGGTAGGCGAAGATCACCGGCCGGTCGGTGGTGAACATCGCGTCGAACTCGCGGTCGGTCATCCCGTGCGGATGCTCGGTGTGCGGCTGCAGGCGCATCAGGTCGACCACGTTGACCACGCGGATCCGCAGCTCGGGCAGATGCTCGCGGAGCAGGGAGGTCGCTGCCATCACCTCGAGCGTCGGGGCGTCGCCGGCGCAGGCCAGCACCACGTCGGGCTGCCCGTCCTGCTCGTTGCCGGCCCACTCCCAGATTCCCGCGCCCCGGGTGCAGTGCAGCACCGCCTCGTCCAGCGGCAGCCAGTCCGGCGTCTCGTTCTTCCCGGCAACGACCACGTTGACGTAGTCCCGGCTGCGCAGGCAGTGGTCGCCCACCGAGAGCAGCGTGTTGGTGTCCGGCGGCAGGTACACCCGGATCACCTCGGCCTTCTTGTTCATCACGTGGTCGATGAAACCGGGGTCCTGGTGGGAGAAGCCGTTGTGGTCCTGGCGCCACACGTGCGAGGTGAGCAGGTAGTTCAGCGAGGCGATGGGCCGGCGCCAGGCCAGCCGCTTGCTGGTCTTGAGCCACTTGGCGTGCTGGTTGAACATCGAGTCGACGATGTGGATGAACGCCTCGTAGCAGGAGAACAGGCCGTGCCGGCCGGTCAGCAGGTAGCCCTCCAGCCAGCCCTGCACAGGTGCTCGGAGAGCACCTGTACCACCCGGCCGTCGCGCACCAGGTGCTGGTCGACCGGCAGCGACTCGCCCTGCCACTGCTTCCCGGTGACCTCGTAGACCGCGTCGAGGCGGTTGGAGGCCGTCTCGTCCGGACCGAAGATCCGGAAGTTGCGGGCGTCGGCGTTGCGCCGCACGACCTCCCGAAGGAACCGGCCGAGCCCCCTGGTCGGCTCCGAGGTCGTCGCCCCGTGCGCACCGACCTCGACGGCGAACTCGCGGAAGTCCGGCAGCGAGAGCGGCCGGAGCACGATCCCGCCGTTGGCGTGCGGGTTGCACCCCATCCGGCGGTCCCCCTCGGGTGCCTGGTCCACCAGCTCCGGGAGCGGCCGGCCGGCCTCGTCGAAGAGCTCGTCGGGCCGGTAGGAGCGCAGCCACTGCTCGAGCAGCGCGAAGTGCTCCGGGTTCTCCCGGACCGTCGACAGTGGAACCTGGTGCGCGCGCCAGGTGTCGGTGACCTGCACGCCGTCCACCTGGTCCGGGCCGGTCCAGCCCTTGGGCGAGCGGAGCACGATCATCGGCCAGCGCGGGCGCGCGCCGTCGCCGGAGCGGGCCGCCCGCTGGATCTCGGCGATCTCGTCGAAGACCTCGTCCAGCGTGGCCGCCATGTCCCGGTGCATCTGCTCGGGGTCGGACCCGGTGACGTAGCGCGGCGAGTAGCCGTACCCGCGCAGCAGTGCGTCCAGTTCCTCCTGGGGGATCCGGGCGAGCACGGTTGGGTTGGCGATCTTGTACCCGTTCAGGTGGAGGATTGGCAGCACCGCGCCGTCGTGCACGGGGTCGAGGAACTTGTTCGCGTGCCAGCTGGTGGCCAGCGGCCCGGTCTCGGCCTCGCCGTCGCCGACGACGCAGGCAACCACGAGATCGGGGTTGTCGAACACGGCGCCGTAGGCGTGGGCGAGCGAGTACCCCAGCTCGCCGCCCTCGTGGATCGAGCCCGGCACCTCCGGGGCGACGTGGCTCGGCACTCCGCCGGGGAAGGAGAACTGGCGGAACAGGGCACGCATGCCGTCCTCGTCCCGGCTGACGTCGGGGTAGGCCTCCGAGTAGCTGCCCTCGAGCCAGGTGTTGGCCAGCAGCCCTGGCCCGCCGTGGCCGGGTCCGGTGACGTACACGACGCTGAGGTCGCGCTCCCGGATCAGCCGGTTGAGGTGGGCGTAGACGAAGTTGAGCCCGGGGTGGTGCCCCAGTGGCCGAGCAACCGGGGCTTGATGTGCTCGACCCGCAGCGGCTCGCGCAGCATCGGGTTGTCCAACAGATAGATCTGTCCGACCGACAGGTAGTTCGCCGCCCGCCAGTAGGAGTCGATCCGCTGGAGGACCCCCTGGTCCTGTGTCGCCACCGCCGCCTCGCTCATGTGTCGTCCCTTCCTCGTCGGCCCGCGACCATGTCCCGGTACCGATCAAGACGTTCCCATCGTCGCTGGCTTCATGCCACCGCGCTCGGGCCCGGACAGACAGGACCTTCGACTCTCCCCCGCAGGGGTGGCGCGGGCCCCGTTCCCGCCATCGGTGTGCCGACAATGGCCCCGTGTCGTCGAACTCCCACCTCGCCGCCCGGATGCTCGGCGACCGCTACCGCCTCGGCGCGGTACTGGGCCGGGGCGGCTCGGCCACCGTGTACGCGGCGACCGACGTCCTGCTCGGGCGGGAGGTCGCGGTGAAGGTCTGCCACCCCGCGGGCGACCCCACGCACCCGCACCGGTTCGCCGCGGAGGCACGCCTGCTCGCGTCGCTGTCCCACCCCGGACTGGTCCCGGTGCACGACGTCTGCCTGGAGGGGGACCAGCCCTACCTGGTGATGCGGCTGGTCCGCGGCAGGACGCTGCGCGACCTGCTCGACGACGGCCCGCTCGAGCCCGCGGTGGTCGCCCGGCACGGCGCTCGGTTGGCCGGTGCGCTCGCGCACGTCCACGCCCACCACATCGCCCACCGCGACCTCAAGCCGGCCAACGTGCTGGTGGACGAGTCCGGTGACTGCTACCTCGCCGATTTCGGCATCGCCAGGGCGGTGGGCGCCCCGCACCTGACCGTCAGCGGGGAGCTGGTCGGCACGGCCGCCTACCTCGCCCCCGAACAGGTGACCGACACCGAGACCGGCCCACCGGCGGACGTCTACTCCCTGGGGCTGGTCCTGCTGGAGTGCCTCACCGGGCGGCCGGAGTTCACCGGGACCACCGTGGAGGCCGCGTTCGCCCGGCTCACCCGCGAGCCCAGGATCCCCGACCACGTCCCGCCGGCCTGGCGCTCGGCCCTGCGCGCGATGACGGCGACCGAGCCGGGACGCAGGCCCGGCGCCGCCCGCTGCGCCGAGCTCCTCGCCGCGATCGCCGCGGGTGCGGAGTCGAGGCCGAGCCGGCCGGAGCGGGCACGGCTTCGGCCGGCGCACGCCGGCCTGCTGGCACTCGTCGCGACGATCGCGTCGCTGGTCGCCGCCGGGTCGCCGGCCGTTCCCAGCCGCCCGGTGGCCGAACCGCCGCCGGTGGGCGGCGCGCCGTCGGGCCGGGAGCGTGCCGCCGACCGCGCCCCGACCGCGGGTGAGCAAGCGCCAGGCACCGGCACCACCGGCCCGGTGCCGCCCGGCACCGGGTCCATCCCACCGCCCATCCCACCGCCCCCCGCCGGAAGCGGCGGTGGCAGCGGCGAGCCGGCCAAGCCGGCCGAGCCGTCCCGGGGACCCGGCACCACCAACCAGGCCGGGAACGGCAAGGCGAAGACCAAGGCGAAGACGAAAACCGCGACGAAGAACAAGGCGAAGACCAAGGGGAACGGGAAGACGAAGGCGCGGGGCGGCTGACCGCCCCGCGCCGACACCGTCAGGCAACCGCGCGACCGGGTCGAAGACCGACCGCACGCACCCGTCCTTCTTGTGCGGGGTTGGTGTTTCGTGTTGTCCAGCACCTGCCGCAGCTGATGAACGAGGCGACGACCACCCGGCCGCCCACCCTGTGCCGGCCGGCCTCCATAGCCGGGATGTACCCGCCGATCAGGTGCAGGTCCGACCGCAGGTCGTGCTCAGCCCGACCCGCAGGATCACGTCCTGGTCGTTGCGGATCGCCGGGTCCGGCACGGTCTCGGTGGACAGCTTGTTCACGCCCTGCCAGCAGAGTGCTCTCACAGTCGTCCCTCCCCACCCGCGCGCCGGGGGGCGAAGCGCGGCAGCGCGCCGCCGGGCGTCGGCTTGCCGGTGGTCGGCGCGTCCGGCTCGATCACCTCGCCGGTCTCGATCCTCGACTTCACGTCGCGCAGCATCCGGCGCAGCTCCTGGTGGGGGTCGTCGCCGCGCAGCCGGGACGCCACGCCGCCGTCGGCGTGTGGTATCCGGGCCGCGAGCTCGGTCCCGCGTTCGCCGGGAGCCGGCGTCAGCCGGGTCTCCACGCCCGGACCCAGGTCGGGCAGGGCCTCCGCGACCTGGTCGTGCGGCGCGTTCACGGTGACCACCAGCCACCGCGGCTCCTCGGTGGGCCGCTCCGCCCCGTTCTCCGCCGTCCGGTCACCGAGCGTCCGCCGCTCACCCCCCTGCCGCTTCGCGCCGACTCTCCTGGCGACGGCCCGTCCCGCGGCGATCCCCGCGGCGACCCCCGCGGCGACCAGGGCTCCCGTACGCAACACGCTCATGTCCGGCTCTCCTTACCGATGGCCTTGCCGGCCAGGTCCTTGGTTCGGTCGAACAGCGAGAGCAGCGGGCCGACGAGCGCGTTGCGAGTGGCCGACTCGACACCGGCGTGGGGGTGGGTCGGCGCGGCCGCCTCGGCGGCCCGCACCAGCGGAACCAACGCCCTGAGCTCGACCGCGGGCACCTGCTCCCGCAGCCGCGCGAACTCGTGGGTCTCCTCGTTCCGCGCGTGCTCGAGCACCTCATCGCGCAGCCGCGCGAGGACGGCGGAGAACTCGGGCGAGGCGGGCCCGAGCTTCTCCAGCGCCGCCAGCGTCCGCTTGGCCGTGTGCTCCTCGGCCAGCCGCTCGTCGATGACCGCACGACCCGAGCGCAGCGTCACCCGGGCAAGCGGGTGGACGAGCTGCTCCTCGGCGGTCTCGTGCACGGCCAGCAGCCGCACCAGGCGTTCGAACGCCTCCCGCCGCACGGTCCCGTCGCCGCGCTCCACCTCGTCGAAGAGTGCGGCGATGGCCCGGTGCTGGTCGGTCAGCAGATCGACGACGTCCCGGCCGCTCCCGGGTTCGTCGCTCTCGTCATCGCCGTCCTCGTCCCCGGCCTGCCGCTCCGCCACGCGACGCTCGGCCTGCTCGCCTTCCTCCCGGCCGCCCTCGGCCGGCTCCTCGGGGTGCGGGGTACGACCGCGGTCCTCGGTCATCGCTGTCCTCCATTCCGTCTCGACTCGCCGGTCGGGTGCCCGCTTAGGGCCGAACGAACCCCGGCGGGTGCCCGCTGTTTCCCCGCGGCGCCCGGTGGTACCTGGTTGCGGTGACAAAGCAGACCCGTGAGCTCCGGCGCCTCGCCGAGGAGAATTTCGGCTGGTCCACGCTGCGCGCCGACCAGGTCCGTGCCATGGAGCAGGTGATGTCCGGGCACGACGTGTTGGCCGTGCTGCCGACCGGAGCCGGCAAGTCGGCGATCTACCAGGTGCCCGCGCTCCTACTGGAGGGCACGACCGTGGTCGTCTCGCCGCTGATCGCCCTGCAGCATGACCAGATCGAGGGTCTTGCCGACACCGCCGCGCCCGAGGCCGTCGCGCTCAACTCGACTCTGCGCGAGGGTGAGCGCGACCAGGTGTGGGAGGCCGTGCGCGAGGGCGCGGCCGAGTACCTGTTCCTCTCCCCCGAGCAGTTGGCCGACGACGAACGGCTCGCCGCGCTGGCCGAGCTCGACATCGACCTGTTCGTCGTGGACGAGGCGCACTGCGTCTCGGGCTGGGGACACGACTTCCGCCCCGACTACCTGCGGCTGGGATCGGTGATCGAGCGCCTCGGCCACCCGAGGGTGATCGCGCTGACGGCGACCGCGGCGCCTCCCGTCCGTGCCGACATCGCCGACCGGCTCGGGCTGCGCGACCACCGGGAGGTCATCGCGAGCTTCGACCGGCCGAACCTGCACCTGTCCGTGGAGCGGTTCACCTCCGACGCCGACAAGCGGTCAGCCGTGCTCGACCGGGTGCGGACCTGGGCGGGCCGGACCGGGCTGGTCTACGTCGCCAGCCGCCGGGACGCCGACGACCTCGCCGAGGAGCTCGTGCGGTCCGGGGCGCGCGCCGCCGGGTACCACGCGGGCATGAAGGCGGCCGACCGGGAGCGGGTGCACCAGGACTTCCTGGCCGGCGAGCTCGACGTGGTCGTGGCGACGTCCGCGTTCGGGATGGGGATCGACAAGCCGGACGTGCGGTTCGTCCTGCACGCCTCGGTGCCCGACTCGCTGGACGCGTACTACCAGCAGATCGGCCGGGCGGGCCGGGACGACGACCCGGCCGAGATCATCCTGTACTACCGACCGGAGGACCTCGGCCTGCAGCGGTTCCTCACCAGCAGCGCACCCCCGGAGGACACCCTGCGCGAGGTGGTGGCCGCAGCGGCCGGCGGGCCGGCCGGCGGCGTCAGGCCGGAGTCCGGTGCCCGGTACACCAGGGCGGTGAACCTGCTGGAGCAGGCCGGCGCGGTGGCCGTCGACGACGGGCTGGTCCGGTTCGTCACCGACAGCTCTCCCGAACGGGCCGTCGCCGACGCGGTCGAGGTCGCCGAGAGCCACCAGCGGATGGTCCGCTCGCGGCTGGAGATGATGCGCGGCTACGCCGAGACGACCGGCTGCCGCCGGCAGTTCCTGCTCGGCTACTACGGCGAGGAGCTGGCCGACCCCTGCGGCAACTGCGACACCTGCGACGCGGGCACAGCCGAGCGCCAGGTCCCCGGAACCACGGACTTCGCCCGCGACGAGGTGGTGGCACACCAGGAGTGGGGCCGCGGCGTCGTGATGTCGGTCGAGCAGGACCGCCTGACCGTCCTGTTCGACCAGGTCGGCTACAAGACCCTGTCCCTCGCCGCCGTCCTGGAGAACGACCTCCTGTCCACCCCCGCCTGAAACCGCCCGCGGGTGTCCGCGAGCCCGAGGCCCGCGGACACCCGCGCCGGATGCGTCAGCGGTGGGCGGACCGGGTGGCGAACACGGGGCCGCCCGAGCGTTCCGACCGCGCGGCTGCCTGCTCCACGCACTGCTCGTAGACCCGCACCGTGTCCTCCGCGATGCGCCGCCACGGGTACCGCGACTCGGCCCGGTCCCGCCCGGCGGCGCCGAGGAACGACCGCTTGACCGGATCGGTGAGCAGCCCGTTCAGCGCGGCCGCGAGCGTCCTGGGGCGCCGGGGCGGCACCAGCAGCCCGGTCACGCCGTCGACGACGGTGTCCGCGAGAGCACCCACCGAGGTGGCCACGACCGGCACGTTGCACGCCATCGCCTCCAAGGGCACCAGCCCGACCGGCTCGTACCACGGCACGCAGGCGGCCAGGTCCGCCGAGCGCAGCAGGGCCGGCAGCCGGTCCCGGGGCACCTGCCCGGTCAGCTGCACCCGGTCGGCGACGCCGATCCGTTTCGCCAGCTCCCGCAGCCGGACCGCCTCCGGGTCCTCGCCGAGCGCCCTGCGTTCGGGTCCGCCGACGATGACCAGCTCGGTGTCGGGCACCAGCGGCAGCACGGCTACCAGCTCGGCGAGGCCCTTCCTCGGGAGCAGCCGCCCCACGGTGACGATCCGGTGCGGCAAACGCTTGCGCGTCGCCGGACCGTCCGGCACGAACCGGTCGATGTCCACTCCGGACGGGATCACCGTCGTCCTCGTGCTCGGCACCCCGATCCGCCCGAGCTCACGCACCTCCTCGGCGGAGGTGGCGACGACCCGAGCGACCGAACGAGAGATGAGCCGCTCGCTGCTGACCCGCTTCGTCGGGTCTGGGTCGGCCGGCTTCCGGTGCCGCCGTGCCACGGCGCCGAGGCCGTGGTTGGTGTGCACGACCGGCACGCGTCGCGCCGGGTCGGCGAACAGGGCGGGCAGGCCGGAGGTCCAGTAGTGGGAGTGCACGACGTCGGGCGGCGAGTCCCGCCACTGGTCGGTCAGGTACTGCGTGAACGCCCCCATGTGGGCCACGAGCTCGTCCTCGGCGAGGCGGCGGATGGGGCCGGCGGGCACGGGCACGATCCGGTAGCCCTCGTCGCTCTTGGTCGGTGCCTGCCGGCGGCCGTCACGCCGGGTGTACACGGTGACCTCGTGCCCGGAACGGGCGAGAGCCGCGGACAACTCGCCGACATGCACGCTCAGGCCGTTCGCCTCACCCGCCCCCGGTCCCGACTGCGGTGTGAAACGGTCGCAGATCATGGCTATGCGCATAGTGTGGCTGTCCCATCGTGTGGAACCTCTGGATCAGCACACCACCTGTTGGCTTAAGTGAGTGGGCCGTACGACGTATCCCGGTTTGCCATCCACGAGCGAGATAAACCTGGGGTGACATGTACTACTTTGAGTGACTACCCGTCTCGCGCGCCTCCCGGTGGAGGTGCTCGAGCACATCGAGGGTGGTAGTCCGGACGTGCCACACCAACCACGTCCCGGCCTCGGCGCAGATGCGCTCGAGCTTCCGCTCGGCCGCCGGTGCGAGCGTCGGCACGTGGTCGTGGTGGTGGGTGACGACCGTCCCGGTGCAGAGACCGGTCGCGCCGCGCAGCGGGTCACACCGCACCGAGCGCACCCCCGTGGCGAGCATCACCTGCCGGACCTCCTCGGTGAAGGCCGGATCGGTCGCGAGCTCGGTCGCCACGGCTCCGGCGCCGACCCGGAACGCCGACGGGCAGACCGTGCCCGCCGCGCCGGTCCGGTGGAAGAACCGCACCACCTCAGGCGGTAGGCCGCGGTGCCGCTCGAGCACCAGGCCGCCGCGGGCGGGGTCGGTCAGCCAGACCGTTCCGGCGGAGGCGGACAGGCACGTCAGCGCCGCGTCGAGCACGAGGTCGAGCAGCGCGGCGCGGTCGGCCGGCTGCCGCACCGCGAAGGTCAGTGGCGGCGAGGGCGGGACGAGCCGGCCGGGGAACCAGAACATCGCCTTCGGGGAGGACGGCGGCGGTGCGGCGAGGAACGCGTGCGCGACCGTGCGCACCTTCGTGTTGTGCCGCTGGGACACCTCGCGCAGCAGTGCGTTGGTCGTGCTCACGTCGCGCAGCCCGTACCGCTCCTGGAGCACGCCGAGCGCACGGGCCACCAGCGGCCGGGTGCGCAGCTTCTCCCGCAGGTCGTGCACCTGGTTGCGCAGCCGCGCGAGCTCCGCGCACCCGTCCTCGCCGGCGACGCCGGCAAGGGCGGCGCCGGCCGTCTCCACGCTGCCGAACAGCTCGAGGACGTCGGCCTGGATCGCCTCGAGCACCCTGCGCAGCGGCCCGAACCCGGTGACGACGAGCAGCCGGCGGCCGCTCTGCGACAACCGGTCGACGAGCCGGCTCAGCACGCCGGTCCCCGCGACCGAGAGCACCGACACGTCCCTCAGGTCCAGGATGGCGTCGGCCGAGCCGTCCACCAGTCGGACAAGCTCGACCTCGAGCTCCCCGCAGGTGGCGATGTCGACCACCCCGGCCACACGCAGTACCAGCGCCCCCTGCACGGGGGACGCCGAGGTCAACCGCCAGGACGAGTGGTCCCGCACGACCTGCTGCTCCGGCGCCCGCGCCACCCTGAGCGACCTCCTCCGCTCGGCGAACAGCCCTCCCTGCCCTCCCGGCCCTCGGTGTCCCCGACGCTAGCGAAACCCCGGGAGAACGCCGAGGCGGAACGAGGATTGCCCCCCGAACGGGTGGGCATCCCGGCGCCATGAGCGAACACATCCCGTACTCGGAGACGACGACGCCGATGCGCCGGCAGGAGCCGGGACGGCTGGTGGCGATGGTGGTCGCCGCGGTCTTCCTCGCCGTCGGCGTGCTCGGCTTCGTGCCCGGCGTCACCACCGACTACGACCGGATGGCCTTCGCCGGCCACCACTCGGGAGCGATGTTGCTCGGGGTGTTCGCGGTCTCCGTGCTGCACAACCTGGTGCACCTTGCGTTCGGTGTGGCCGGGTTCGTCCTCGCCCGGAGCGCGAGCGGCGCGCGGGTCTTCCTCCTCGGCGGCGCGGCGGTCTACGCGGTGCTCTGGGTGTACGGGCTCGTCGTCGACCACGGCGGTCCGGCGAACGTCGTCCCGGTCAACGACGCGGACAACTGGCTGCACCTGTTCCTGGCGGCCGGCATGGCCGGCCTGGCATTTCTGGTCGGCACGCCGCGCCGGCCGACCAACACGCCGATGTACGCGCCCGACCCGGACTGACCAGCGAGCCGGGCCCGCGGTCACCGCGCCGACGGCACCAGCACGACGCCGCTCGCCGGACGCGCCGGCACCCGGCGCAGCGAGATCGTGAGGTCCTGCTCCGGCACCTCGTAGCTCAGCGCGGCCAGCCGGGGCACGACGGCCTCCAGGACGGCGATCGTGAACGACTCCCCCGGGCAGCGGTGGTTGGTACGCGGGTCACCCGCACCCTGCGGCACGAGGTCGAACTGGCCGATCTCGCGGCCGGTGAAGCGCTCCGGCCGGAACACGAACGGGTCCTCCCAGACGCGGCTGTCGTGGTTGTGCCCCCACAGGTCGAGCAGCACCATGGCACCGGCGGGGATGTGCTCGCCGTGCCAGCTGAGGTCACGTACCGCCCGCCCGCCGATGAACGGCGCGAACGGGTAGAACCGGCGCAGCTCCTGGACGAACTCGGTGACCCCGTGCCCGGCGGCGAGCGCGTCGCGGTACTCGGGCCAGCGGTGCAGCGCGTGCCCCGCGTAGGCGACGAACCAGCAGACCGCGACGGTCGGGCGGATCACGTTGAGCAGCTCCACGGCGGCCAGGCGCGGGTGCAGCCCCTCCCCGTTGATCTCCCGGTGGGTGGCGACCACCTCGAGTGCCGACCCGGGGTTGGCGGCGACCGCCCCTGACCGGACCCGGGAAACGACCCCGGAGAGCCACGCCTCGCGCCGGCGTCGAGCCGCGCGGGCCCGCCAGTGCCGCGGCCCCGGCGTCGCGAACCCGTCGACCATGGCGACCAGGTCCCGGGCGACCGGCGCGACCTCGTCGTCCTCGAGCGGTACGCCGGCGAAGGCGCAGACCGCCCGGGTGATCACCCGGCTCGCCTCGTCGAACAGCACCACAGGCTGCCCGGGGGGCCACGCCCCGGCCGTCGCCTCCCAGGCCTGCGCCACGGCGTCGGCGAGTGCGGCGGTACTGGCCGGGGTGGCCAGGGTGAGGAAGATGTCCTTGCGGCACCGGTGCGCGGCGCCATCGAGCGTGTGCACCGCCCCGCGCCCGAACAGGGTGGCCTGGATGGGGCCGGGGATCGCGGTGTGCCGGCGGATGTGCGACTCGTCGTAGAAGAAGCGGGCAGCGTCCGGTCCACACAGGCCGACCGCGCGCTGGCCGAGTACCCGGGTGTGCACCACACCGGTCCCGGCCCGGCGGTTGGGCATCCACCCGTAGCCCTCCAGCAGAACGGCCAGCGAGCTGTCGAGCACACCACGGGGCTGTCGCATCCCGCTGGTTTGCCCGGCCGACCGGGCCCGAAACGTGGCATGGCCGTGGCGGGCGCGGGTACCCGGCACGGGCATCAGAGCAGTGGCACACACGACCGACCGGGGGTTCTCGATGAGGACGCGTTCGACACTCCATCGCCGGCGAAGGGCTTCGGCGCAGGTCGCGACCCGACTGCGCCACGAGCTCGCCGAGTGGGCCCGCCGCACCGGCGCCTCGGCCGACATGATCTGCGACATCGTGCTCAGCACGTACGAGGCCATGGCCAACGCGGTCAAGCACGCCTACCCGCCGAACACCGTCGGCCCACTGGAGCTGCGCGCCGAGCTCGACCGGGACACGATCGTGATCACCGTCGTCGACCACGGGTGCTGGCGCCAGCCCGACCGGCACGCCCCCGCGCGCGGGCTCGCGTTGATCCGCGCCCTGTCCCACCGGGCCGCGGTCGTCCCCGGTCCACATGGCACCGCCGTGCGGATGAGCTGGCCCACCTCGACTCCGTGACGGCTGTCCGGACCGGACATCTACTTCAGATCGTGCACAATCGAACATTCCTTCGGCTGGGCGGTGCGGCTTTCGAGTCACATCCGGCATTTCAGCCACGCTGCGTCACACGCATTACGCCAACCGCCTGAATTCCCGTTCACGGGCAGGTAGACGGGGCGATGATCGCTAGCCTGGATGCGCCGAATCCCCCACCCCCTGCCCGAGGGAGCGTCATGACCACGGCCCGCGAGGCGCCGGACATCCTGTCCCCGGAATTCGCGATGGACCCCTACCAGGCTTATCGCGTCATGCTGGACACCTCACCACTGCTGTGGCACGAGCCCATGCAGAGTTACATCATCTCGCGGTACGAGGACGTCACCCGGGCGTTCCGGGAGCCGGTGTTCACCACCAGCAACTACGACTGGCAGCTGGAACCGGTGCACGGCAGGACGATGCTGCAGATGAGCGGGCGGGACCACGCCGTGCGGCGCGCGCTGGTGGCGCCGGCGTTCCGCGGCAACGTGCTGGAGAACACCTTCCTCCCGGTCATCGAGCGCAACGCCCGCGAGCTCATCGACACCTTCCGCGACCGCGGCGAGGTGGACCTGGTCAGCGAGTTCGCGACCCATTTCCCGATCAACGTGATCGTGGACATGCTGGGGCTGAACCGCGACGACCACGAGCGTTTCCAGCGGTGGTACACCTCGATCATCGCGTTCCTGGGGAACCTGAGCCAGGACCCCGACATCGCCGAGGCCGGGCTGCGCACCCGTACCGAGCTCGCCGAGTACATGATCCCGATCATCCGGGAGCGCCGGGAGAACCTCGGCGAGGACCTGCTGTCGACGCTGTGCGCGGCCGAGGTCGAGGGCACCACGATGAGCGACGAGGACATCAAGGCGTTCGTCAGCCTGCTGCTCGCGGCCGGCGGGGAGACCACTGACAAGGCAGTCGCCAGCCTGTTCCGGAACCTGCTCGACCACCCCGAGCAGCTGGCCGCGGTGCGCGAGGACCGAAGCCTCATCCCGCGCGCGTTCGCCGAGACCCTCCGGTACACACCCCCGGTTCACATGATCATGCGCCAGCCCGCGGAGGACGTGACGCTGTCCGGGGGGACCATCCCCGCCGGCAGCACGGTCACCTGCCTCATCGGCGCGGCCAACCGGGACCCGCGGCGCTTCGCCGAACCGGACAGGTTCGACATCTTCCGCGAGGACCTGCCGACGAACACGGCGTTCTCGGCCGCGGCGAACCACCTCGCCTTCGCGCTGGGCCGACACTTCTGCGTCGGCGCCCTGCTGGCCAAGACCGAGATCGAGGTGGCGGCCAACCAACTGCTCGACGCCATGCCCGACCTCGAGCTCGCCCCCGGTGCGGCGTCGGTCGAGAAGGGCGTGTTCACCCGCGGCCCAGCGTCGCTGCCGATCCGCTTCACACCCGTCCGGTAGTCCTCCTCGTCACCCGGGGGATCGGGCCGGTCCCGGTCCCCCGGCACGGCGACTCCGCTACACCGCGGTGAAACGCACTGGCAGTGAGGTCAGGCCGCGCATCCAGATCGAGGGGCGCCAGGTCAGCGACTCCGCCGGCACGGCCAGCATCAGGTCCGGCAACCGGTCCAGCAGTACCTCGATGCTGGTCCTGGCGATCACCTCGGCCAACTCCGGCGCCGGGTACGGGCAACCGTGCTCCCCGTGTCCGAAGGACATCTGTGCCCGGTTGCCGACCGCGCCCCCGGCGTCCTTGCGCACGTGCGGGTCGTTGTTCGCCGCGGCCAGGCCGAGTACGAGAAGGTCACCGGTGCGGATGCGCTGGCCGCCGAGCCGGGTGTCGCGGGTGGCGAAGCGGCCGATGAAGTTCTGGGTGGGCGTGTCCTGCCAGAGCACCTCGTTGAGCGCCTGCCCGACGCTGGCCCGGCCGCCGGACAACGTCGTGGCGAACCGGACGTCGGTCAGCATCAGCCGGATCGTGTTGCCGATCCAGTACGTGGTCGGCTGGTGCGCCGCGGCCATCACCACGAGCAGGTCGAGCACGATCTCGTCGTCGGTCAGGCCCGACGGGTGCTGGAGCAGTCGCGACGGCACGTCCGGGCCGGGTGCGACCCGCTTGTCCGCGACCAGCCGCGCCATCGCCTGCTGTACGCGCCCGTAGGCGTCCAGCGACTCCTGGCCAGAGGAGTCGATCGACAGGCCGAGGTCGCGCACCATGCCGGGCATGTCCGCGGTGGGCATCCCACACATGGCGACGGCGGCCCGCAGCGGGATCCGCTCGGCGTACTGCGCCATCAGGTCGGCCTCGCCGGTCCCGGCGAACTCGTCGATGAGCTGGTCGGCGATGCGCTCGCACTGGGTGCTCAGCTCGAACTGGTCCACGGCGTCGAGCGCGTCGCTGATCGCGCCGGCGCGGCGCCGGTGCTCGGTCCCCTCGGTGAACATCACCGACGGGTTGTGCACGACGTAGGCCGCCAGCGGCCAGTCCTGCGGCACCTGGCTCCAGGCGTTCCAGCGGCGGGTGTCCCTGGCGAACAGCTGCGAGTCGGTCGTGACCTGGTGCACCTCGCGGTAGCCGCAGACGAACCAGGCCGGCACCTCGCCCTCGAGCAGGACCGGCGCGACCGGACCGTGCTGCCGGCGGATCTCCGCGTACAGCGCACCGGGGTCCTTCTCGAACTGTGGACCGTAGAGCCGCACCGGGCCCGGCGGCAGGGTCGCCACGGGCTCGGTGACGGGGTCGGTCGTATGCCGCAGATCGGTCATCAGAGGGTCTCCCGTGCGGAGGTCAGGGCGTAGAGCCGGTTCACGAGGGTGATCAGCACCCGCTTGGCCGAGTTCCGGTCGCGCGCGTCGCAGTCGATCAGGGGGACGTCGTCGGCCAGCGACAACGCCTCCCGGACCGCCGCGAGGTCGCGCGTCGACCCCGGAAAGTTGTTGCGCGCCACGATGAACGGGGTTCCGTGGTGCTCGAGGCGGTCGATGGCGTACCAGGAGTCCTCGATCCGGCGGGTGTCGACGAGGACCACCGCACCGAGCGTGCCGGCGAACAGGCGGTCCCACAGGAACCAGAACCGCTCCTGGCCGGGGGCGCCGAACAGGTACAGCACCAGCTCCTCGTCCAGGCTGATCCGCCCGAAGTCGAAGGCGACGGTCGTCGTGTACTTGCCGGTCGCCCCGCTGTTGTCGTCGACCCCCGCCCCCGCCTGCGTCATGATCTCCTCTGTGGACAGAGGACGGATCTCGCTGACCGAGCGGACCAGCGTGGTCTTACCGACACCGAAGCCGCCGACGACGACGATCTTGAGGCCTTCGGTCGCCGTGCTGCGCAGCGGCACCCGGCTCTGCTGGTCAGAGATTGTGGAGTCCAACGAGCACCTTCCTCAGGAACGCGGCGTCGGGCAGCTGGGCGGCGCCTGCGCGGGTCGCGGACGGGTTGCGGGAGGAGATCTGGTTGGCGGCGAGCATGTCCGAGAGCAGGATCTTGACCACGCTCACGGGCAGGCCCAGCTCGGCCGAGATCTCGACGACAGCCGTCGGGGACCGGCAGATCTGCAGGATCCTGGCGTGCTCGGACTGCATCCCCGGCACCGGTTCGGCCTTGCTGACGATCAACGTGACCAGATCCAGGTCGTCGTTGTCCGCCCGGCTCCGACCGCGGGTGACGGTGTAGAGCCGGTCCGGGTCCTCGCCCTCGAGCTCCCGCCTGATCATGGGAGTCGGCCGCCAGGCACGGAGTGCCGGGGCGGGGCGGTGAGGAACTCGCCGATCTGCTCGACGAGCTCGTTCATGTTGTGCCCGATCAGCCCCACGTCGGCGTCCTCACCCGCGAGCACCGCGAGGTGGGCACCGGCGCCGGCCTCGACGATGAACAGGATGCCGCCGTGGAACTCGGTCATCGACTGCCGGACCCCGCCGGTCCCGTCGCCGAACTCCATCGACGCGCCCTGCGAAAGCGCCTGCACGCCCGCGGCGATCGCGGCCAACTGGTCGGCCTTGTCCATCGTCAGCCCGCTGGTGTGGCAGAGCTTGAGCCCGTCGCGGGACAGCACGAGCGCGTGCGTCGCGGCGGGCGTCTTGTCCAGCAGGTTCTCCAGCAGCCACTCGAGGTTCGGGCTCGTCGTGGTCATCGGGACTCATCCTCCAGTGGAGCGGACGGGCCGCTGTCGTCGTGGTGGCCCGTCCGGCCTCCCTGTCGGAAGGCGCTGAACCGGGCGCCGAAGTCGTTGCGGGGGCGCGGCGGGCTCGGCGGAGCGGACTCGGCCGGCCGCGTGCTGGTGGCGAGCGTGTGCCCGCGGGGCCGCTTGGGCAGTACCGGCCGCGGATCGCCGTCGAGCACCGCGGTGGCCGCGCCGCCGCCCTGGGCGGGTACGGCCGCCGAGGCGGCGATCTCGGCCTGCGCGACCGGGGGCGCCTCGACGATCGCGGGCTGCGGCGCGGTCGTGGTGGTGTCCCAGCGCGGGTGCACGATCAGCTGGTTCGGGATCCGCACGACGACACCGGTTCCGCCGCGCGAGGACGGCCGGAAGAACACGTGCAGCTGGTGCTTGCGGGCCAGGACGCCGACGACGGCGAGGCCGAGCCGGGTGCCGGAGAGCTTCGCGATGTCCAGCGCGGCGGAGGTGGACACCGCGGCCTCCGCGCGCTCCAGGGCCTGCGGCTTCATCCCCAGCCCGCCGTCCTCGATGGTCACCACGACGCCGGTGTGCAGTTCCTCGACGTAGACGTGCACCTCCTCCGACGGGGCGG
The DNA here is from genome assembly GCF_001921205.1 of Actinophytocola xanthii. GTDB lineage: Bacteria > Actinomycetota > Actinomycetes > Mycobacteriales > Pseudonocardiaceae > Actinophytocola > Actinophytocola xanthii. Next base: position 20,519 of record NZ_MSIE01000048.1, read on the forward strand.
AGAACCGGGTCGCGTTGTCCATCAGCTCGGCGAGCGCGTGCATGACGTCCTCGGCCGCGTAGCCGGCGATCGCGGCGGTGCTCGCCGAGTGCACCCGCACCCGCTGGTAGGCGCCGATCCGTCCCATCGCGCCGCGCAGGATGCTCTCCATCACGATCGGCTTGGTCCACCGACGGCCGGAGCGGGCGCCGGTCAGCACGGCGATGCTGTCCGCGAGACGGCCGGTCTGCGCCGTACTGTGGTCGAGCCTGAGCAGATCACCGAGGACCTCCTCGGAGTGCCGGCTCTCCATCTCCCGCAGGTCGGCGAGCATGCTCGTGGCCATCGCCTGCACCCGCCCGGCGGCGCTGGCGCACGCCGCCATGGCCGCGGCACGTCTGCGCTCGCCGGCGCTGATCTCCCGGGCGACCATGGCCAGGATCTGCCGGTGGACGGGGCTGACCTGGCGCGGGGCCTCGCTGATCACCGTGTCCGCCGAGGCCCCCTCGCGCAGCCGCCGCGCGGCGGCTGGCAGCAACTCCTCGGCCAGCACGGCGAACTCGGCCTCGAGCTTTCTCGCCTCGTCGCGGGCGCTTCGGGCCTGCCGCCCGCGGTGCGCGGCGACCGCCACGGCCACGCACAGCGCCAACGAGACGGTCCCGCCGAACACGGCGACGACCAGCCGGTCGCCGGCGGGCACCTGGAGGGACACCCACAGCGTCGCTCCACCGGTGAGCACCAACGCCGCGAGCAGGAATAACAACGCGTCGGCCGTCGGCCGTCGATCGGTGTGGGTGTGGTCGGGTCGAGGTGACATCGTGATACCGGTTCCTCACGTTCGGCTAGTTCGACAAGATATCGGACGGGGCACCGACCATGCCCGTCGTACCCGCCGAGATGACCCTTTCGTCCTCAATGGACTGAAAACGGGCATTTCCCCGCCGGTGTCCGAATTCCGCTCCGCCCCGAACCGGCTGTTCAGGCCAGCGGGATCGGTTCGGCCTGGACCGTCTGGAGGAACTCGGACGGTGGTACCGGACGTCCGAAGTGGTATCCCTGTGCCAGCGCGCAACCGGCGGAGGCGAGGAACCGCGCCTGTTCCACGGTCTCCACGCCCTCACCGACGACGGGTGTGCCGAGCACGGCGGCGAGGTCGAGCACACAGCGCACGATGCCGGCCGCGGCGGGTGCGCCGCCCAGCCGGCCGGTGAACGAGCGGTCGATCTTGATCAGGTCGAACGGGTGGCGCTGGAGGTAGCTCAGCGACGAGTAGCCGGTCCCGAAGTCGTCGAGCGCGACCCGCACCCCCAACGCCCGGATGCGCCGCAGCACCTCCAGCGCGGAGGGCCGGACGAGCGCGGACTCGGTGAGCTCCAGGGTGAGCCGCTCCGGCGCGAGACCGGTGTCCCGCAGCGCCGCGTCGACGGTGTCGACGAAGTCGGCCGTGTGCAGCTGTCGCGCCGAGACGTTGACGCTCATGCCGATCTCGATGCCGTCGCGGTGCCAGCGCACGGCCTGTCGGCAGGCAGCGCGCAGCGCCCAGGTGCCGAGCGGGACGATCAGGCCGGTCTCCTCGGCCAGCTCCACCAGCGGGGCCGGCGGTAGCAGCCCACGTTCCGGGTGCTGCCAGCGGATCAGCGCCTCCGCGCCGCTGACCGTCCCGGTCCGGAGGTCGACGATCGGCTGGAAGTACAGCACGAACTGCTCATCGACGAGCGCCTGCCGCAGTTCCGCCTCGTCCTGCTGGCGACGGAGCAGCGCGGTCCGCAGCTCGGCGTGGAAGAGCTGGAACCGGTTGCCACCGGCGCGCTTGGCCGTGTACATCGCGGTGTCGGCGTCGCGGAGCAGGACGTCGGCCGACTCCTCGGCATCACCGGAGGCGAGCGCGATACCGATACTGGCCGGGATCGCGAGCTCGGCGAGCACGCGTTCGGCCAGCTCTCCGGCCCGATCCTGGTCGCCGTCCTCGACCAGGACGGCGAACTCGTCACCGCCGAGGCGGCCCACGACGCCCGCCGACCCGACGGCGCTGCCGATCCGCCCGGCCGCCTGGACGAGGAACTGGTCGCCGACCGGGTGCCCGTGCGCGTCGTTGACCTCCTTGAAGTCGTCGAGGTCGATCAGCAGCAGGGCCGGGCGCCCCCGGTCCAGCGCGGCTCGCAGCAGGTCGGTGAAGTGCGCGCGGCTGGCCGCCCCGGTGAGCTCGTCCCGCTCGGCCCGCCTGCGCAGCCGGTCGGCCAGCTCCCGCTGCGCGCTGACGTCCACACACGCCAGCAGCACCGCCTCACTGCTCCGGCGGCCGGGCCGCGAATCGGCGGACGGTTCGGGGAGTTGGGCGGAGTGCACCGCGATCGTGCGGACGGACCCGTCGGTGCGCCGGTGGCTCCACTCGACCGGTTCACCCTCGCTCGCGGAGGCCAGGCACCGCGCGAGGCAGCCCCGCTCGCACCGGGCGAGGTCGCTGCCGTGTGCACAGCGCACCGACCGCGGACCGTCGCCGGTCCACTCGAACAGCTCGGCCGCGCGGTCGTTGAACATCGTCACCGTGTCCTCGCCAGCCTGGCCGGGATCCAGCACGACCAGGGCGACCGGCGTGGTGCGCAGGACGACGTCGAGTCGTTCGTTGGCGGCGGCGACCTCGCCGTAGGCCGTCCTCGCCGCACCGAGGGCGCGGACCGCGTCGGACAGCGCGAGGGTGCCGATCACCAGTCCCAGCAACGGGAACAGGGCCGGCGCGATCTGGTACGGGTCGGGGTTGACGCCGGCGAGCAGGACGTAGAGCGCGGCGAGCAGGTAGGCGGCGAGGGCGGGCATCGCTCGGACCAGGTAGGGCCCGAGCTCGCCGCGGACCGCGCGGCGGGCCGCCAGCCCGAACAGGAAACCGAGTGCTGGCTGGGGGTTCGGCAGCGCGAGGCAACCGAGGCCGATCACCGCGGTCTCCACGCCGACCAGCCACCAGGATCCGGGCGCCCGTCGGGAGATCCACCAGACGAGGACGACCAGGACCAGCACCGCGACCGCGACCCGCAGTGCGATCGGTGCCGCCCCGGCGAGCACGCTGGCCGCCAGGCCCACGGTGGTGAACCAGGCGAAGGCGTCGGTCAGCCACCGCGTCCGCCGCAGCCCCGTGTCCGCCACGTGTCTCCGATCCCCACCCACCGACCTCGACCTGCGGGAGGGTAATGCAGCTCACTCCGCGAGCACCAGCACGTCAGACGGGTCGACGCACCTCCGGCAGGGCCGGGTTGGTGGTCGCACCGGTACTCGCACTGCCCACCTGTGCCTCGTACTTCGCGAGCACGCCGGTGCGGAACGGGTTGGGCGCCGGGCTCCAGGCAGCGGCCCGGGCGGCGATCTCCTCCTGCGACAGGTCGACGTCGATGCGGCGGGCCGCCACGTCGATCGTGATCGTGTCACCGTCGCGCACGGCGGCGATCGGACCGCCCCGCGCGGCCTCCGGCGCGACGTGCCCGGCCATGAACCCCCTCGTAGCACCACTGAAGCGGCCGTCGGTGATCAGCGCGACCTCCGGTCCGAGCCCCGCGCCCTGCAGCGCACCGGTCACCGCGAGCATCTCGCGCATCCCCGGCCCGCCGGCCGGGCCCTCGCCGCGGATCACCAGCACGTCGCCCGGCCGGATGTCGCCGGCGAGCACGGTCGCCATCGCCGCCTCCTCGCCCTCGAACACGCGGGCCGGACCCCGGTGCCACTGCCGCTCGTGGCCGGAGAGCTTCACCACCGACCCGTCCGGCGCGAGGTTGCCCCGCAGGATCGCGAGCCCGCCGGTGGGCTTGAGCGGACGGTCCAGTGGCAGCACGACCTCCTGCCCCGGGGTCTCCGCGGCCGCGGCGGCGGCCTCGCCCAGGGTGGCACCGGTGACCGTCGGCACGTCGGGGTCGAGCAGTCCGCCCTCCAGCAGCCGCGCCACGAGCAGCGGCACGCCCCCGGCCGCGTACAGGTCGGTCGCGACGAACCGGCCACCCGGCTTCAGGTCGCAGACCAGCGGGGTCTTGCCGCTGATCTCGTCCACGTCGTCGAGGGTGACGTCGACGCCCATCTCGGCCGCCACGGCGAGCAGGTGCAGCACCGCGTTGGTCGACCCGCCGGACGCGGCGACCGCCACGAGCGCGTTGCGGATGGAGGCCCGGGTGATCACGTCGTGCGGCCTGAGGTCCTCGGCGAGCACCCGCATCCCGAGCCGGCCGGCCTGCTCGGCCACGCCGCTCTTGGCCTCGTCCTGCGCCGGGACCATGGCCGAGCCCAGCGGGCTGATCCCCATCACCTCGAACACCATCGCCATCGTGTTCGCGGTGAACTGCCCGCCGCAGGCGCCGAGACCCGGCGAGGCGAGGCCTTCCAGCTCGGCCAGCTCGGCGTCGGTGATCCGCCCGGCGGAGTGGGCGCCGATGGCCTCGAACACGTCCTGGATGGTGACGTCCTGACCGCGCCAGCAGCCGGGGCGGATGGAGCCGCTGTAGAGCAGGACGCTCGGCAGGTCGAGCCGGGCCATCGCCATGACCACGGCGGGAATCGTCTTGTCGCAGCCGGCGACCCCGACCAGCGCGTCGAAGCGGTGCCCGCGCGCCACCAGCTCGATCGAGTCGGCGATCACCTCGCGCGAGACCAGCGAGGTACGCATGCCGTCGGTGCCCATCGTGATCCCGTCGGAGATCGCGATCGTGTTGATCTCCATGGGGGTTCCGCCTGCCGCGCGCACTCCGTCCTTTATGGACTGGGCGAGGGTGCGGTGGGTGAAGTTGCACGGCATGGTCTCGGTCCAGCAGTGGGCGACGCCGACGAACGGGCGGGCGAGGGCCTGTTCGTCGTACCCCATCCCCCGCAGGTAGGCCCGGGCCGCCGCGCGGGCCGGACCCTCCACAAGAGACCGTGACTGGTGCCTGAGGTCCATGGCGTCTCCTCACCCCGGTGCGGTGCACGGTGGTTCCACCGTAGCGCGACCGGGGCCGCGCCGCGTCCCGTCAACCGAGGGCCACCCGCAGCACCGCGGTCACCACCACGCCGGCGAGAACCGCCACGAGCACCGGAGCTCGGCACGCCCGCGCCGCCACAACGCCACCCAGGCCGACGACCAGCGTCCAGTCCAGGCCGCGCCACCCCGGGCCGGCCACGTTCACCACGACGAGCCCGGCGAGCAGTACCGGCGCGAGCAGCGCGACGACCCCGCGAGCCCGCCCGGACAGCTCCCGGTCGCCGAGCACGGCCGGGCCCACCGCCTTCATCGCGAAGCTCAGCAGTGCGACGCATCCGATCGCGAGCCAGATGGTCACCGGTCCTCCCGCGGGGTCGCCAGCCCGAGCAGCGCGGCGGCGCTGGATCCCAACAGCGCCACCCCCGCCGGCAGCAGCAGGACCAGCCCGCCCGCGACCGTGGCGCCGAGCCCGGCGGCGGCCCGGGCCCGGCCGGAGGAGCGCAGCTCGTCGAGCAGGAGCACCAGGAAGAACGCGGGGAACACGACGTCCAGACCGAGGTCGTGCACCAGTCCCTCCGGCGGCGCGAGCACCACGCCGAGGGCGGTGCCGGCCACCCAGGCCGGCCACTGCACGGCGGTGGCGCCGAACAGCAGGTGCCGGTCGAAGCGTCCGCCGCCCCGGTGGGCCGCCACCCAGGAGCCGTCCACCACCGCCTGCCCCTCCAGCGCCCGCCGGAGCCGACCGCCCCGCAGGTCACCGGAGACGGCGATCCCCATCGGGACGAACCGCCCGTTGATCAGGCCGGCCGCCGCGATCGCCGCGGCCACGCCGCCACCCCCGGACATCACCGTGACCAGGGCGAACTGGGCGGAGCCGGAGAACACGACAAGCGAGCACACGATCGGCGCGACGACGCCCCACCCGGCGGACCTGGCGAGCGCCCCGAACGTGACCGCCAGCACGAACGAGGCGAGGGCGAGCCCCAGCCCCACCCGCACGCCCGTGACGAAGCTTCGGTCCATGCCCGGCAACCTAACAGGTGCACCAGGCTTACAGGCATTAGAACAGCGCTGGCTACGCTCCCGGTATGGACGACGGGGCGCTCGTCGGGGGGCACGTGGCGCTGGACTTCGCGAACACCACAGCCTGGCGACTGGACGTGCGGCGGGCGGCGGACCGGGTAGCCACCCCGGCGGCGCTGCTGGACTTCGCCGCCACGACCGGCCTGGTCGAGCCGCTGCCGGAGGACCGACCGGCCCCCGACGACGAACAGGCCATGCGGGCGGTACGGCGCCTGCGGGCGGCCCTGCAACATCTGCTGGACGCCGCCGTCGACGACACCCCGGCGTCGCCCGCGGACCTGGAGGCCGTGCGGCGTGCCTACCTCGACGCCTGGCGCCGGGCCGAGCTCACCGCGCTACCGCTGCACCCGGAGGTCCGGGTCACCGGCACGGCCGACCTGGTCCACCCGCTCGCACTGGCCGTGGTCGACCTGCTCTCCGGGCCGCTGGACCGGCTGCGCCGCTGCGCGGGCCCCGGCTGTGGCTGGTTCTTCCTCGACCGCAGCCGGAACCTGAGCCGGCGTTGGTGCCGCAGCGAGGACTGCGGCAACCGCGCCCGGGCGAGGCGGCACTACGCCCGGACGACCACGGACCGGTAGGCGAGAGCTCAGTACCGCTTGGGCATCAGGGCCCACAACACGATGTAGGCCACGAACTGGGGGCCGGGCAGCAGGCAGGACAGCACGAACAGCAGCCGTACCTTGCTGGTCTTCCAGCCGTAGCGGGCAGCGAGCCCGGCGCACACGCCCGCGATCATCTTCTGGCTCTGGGGTCTGGTCAATGTGGTCATAACTCCACCGTCCCCGTACTCGACACCCTCGGCATCGTTGACATCCCTGAGTTACCCCTGAGCCCGGTGCGATAACCCTCCGGGTTCGTTCCAAGCCGTTCGGGACGCCACCCCCGCGGTTCACTCTTTCCGGGCTTTCTGTGGAGGGACCTGCCACCACTGTGCTCACATGGGACGTACCGCCGGGGAACGGAGGCTGGGCAGGGCGTCCGGCGGACGGGAGTGCGAGGACGTGGTGGCAGGCCAGCGGCGATGGGGATGGACGGTCGGACGGCTGCTCGCCACCGGCTACCTGCTCGCCATCGCCGGCCTGCTGACCGTCGGGATCAGCTCCTACCTGCGGATCGGCGCGCTGCTCGCCGACCGCCGCCCGGTCGACCACACCTACGACGTCCTCACCGAGCTCTCCCTGCTCCGCAACCAGGTCCTGGAGGCAGTCCGCGGCGAGTTCGGCTTCCTGCTGACCGGGGACGAGGCATTGCTGGCCCCCTACCAGAACGCGGCCGTGACCATGGAGTCCTCCATCGCGTCGCTGCGCCGGCTGACCGCGGACGACCAGTCGCAACAGATCCGGATCAGCGGTCTGCACGCCCTGCTCGACGAGTACCTCGCCGACCTGTCCGACGCGGTGGACCAGCGGCGGCGCGAGGGCATGGCCGCCGTCCCCGAGGTGCTCGCGGCGACCGACGCCGACGAGGACACCGCCCGCCTCGAGCGACTGTTCGACGAGATCCGACAGCACGAGCGCGAACTGCTGGCGCAGCGTCAGGCCACGAGCGAGCGCAACGCGAACGTGACCCGCGCGCTGGTCCTGTGGACGACATTCGGCGTCGCGGCCCTGGCTGGGCTCGGCGCCTGGTGGTTCACCCGCAAGGTGACCAGACCGGTGGTCAGGGTGACCCAGGCGGCTCGGCGGGTGGCCGCCGGCGACCGGGACGCCCGGGCCGAGATCGCCGGCCCCGTGGAGCTGCGCGAAATGGCCCTCGCCGTCAACGCGGCGACCGAGGCGATGGTCGAGGCGCGGGACCAGGCGGTCACCGCGGCCCGCACCAAGACGGCCTTCCTCGCGACGATGAGCCATGAGATCCGGACCCCGCTCAACGCCGTGATCGGGGTGACCGGTCTGCTGATGGACACCCGGCTCGACGAGGAGCAGCGCTCGCTGGTCACCACCGCCCGCGACAGCGGCGACGCACTGCTGGAGATCATCAACGAGATCCTCGACTACTCGAAGATCGAGGCCGGCGAGCTCCGCCTGGAGGACTCCTCCTTCGACGTCATCGAGTGCCTGGACAGCGCGCTGGCCCTGGTCGCGTTGCAGGCCGCGGCCAAGGGACTCGAGCTGGTCGGGCTCGTCGAACCGTCCTGCCCGCACGTCGTGCGCGGCGACGCCACCCGCTTCCGCCAGATCCTCGCCAACCTGCTCAGCAACGCCGTCAAGTTCACCGAGACCGGCGAGATCGTCGTGACCGTCGACGCCCAACCGCTGCCCGGCCCCGAGGACGAGGAAGGGCAACGGGAGCTGCTGCTCCAGGCCACGGTCCGGGACACCGGCATCGGCATCCCCGAGGAGAACATGGAGGACGTCTTCCGCTCGTTCAGCCAGGTCGACGCGTCCACCACCCGGGTGTACGGCGGGACCGGCCTCGGCCTCGCGATCAGCCGCCAGCTCGCCAGGGCGATGGGCGGCGACATCACCGTGGCCAGCACGCCCGGGATCGGCTCGACGTTCACGGTCACCGCACGCGTGCGGACCTGCCCCACCGTGCAGCACCGCGCGACCAGCGATGTGCTTGCCGGCCGCACGGCGCTGGTCGTGGACGACAACGACACCAACCGCAAGGTGTTGCGCACCCAGCTGACCAGCTGGGGCATGCACTGCGTGGACGCGGGGTCGGCCCAGCAGGCGCTCGCCCTGCTCGATGCCGGGACCCACATCGACGTCGGGATCCTCGACATGCACATGCCCGAGGTCGACGGGGTGCGCCTGGGTGCCGAGCTGCGTGCCCGGCCGGACACCGCGGCCCTGCCGATGATCCTGCTCAGCAGCATCAGCCAACGCTCCGACCAGTACGGCCGCATCTTCGACGCGAGCCTCACCAAGCCCACAAGGGTGTCGACGCTGCGCGCGACGCTGAGCAGGGTGATGTCACGGGGCGACGGGACCCGCGCGGGCCCGCCCCAGCCGGCCGCACCTGGGAGCCCGCCGGAACCCGACGGCCAGCTCCACGTGCTGCTGGCCGAGGACAACCCGGTGAACCAGAAGGTCGCCCAGCTCATGCTGACCAAGCTCGGTCACCGGGTGGACGTCGTCGGCAACGGGATCGAGGCCGTGCGCGCGGCGCGGAAGACCGCCTACGACGTGGTGCTGATGGACGTGCACATGCCCGAGCTCGACGGCCTGGCCGCGACCCGGCTCATCCGAAGCCAGGTTCCCGAGGACCGTCAGCCGCACATCATCGCGATGACCGCGAGCGTGCTGGTCGAGGACCGGACCGCGTGCAGCGCGGCCGGGATGGACGACTACCTCGCCAAGCCGGTCCGTCCGTCCGACCTCGCCGCGGCGCTCGCGCCCATGCTCCCCGTGCGGCTCGAGTCCGGCGGCGGCCCGTCGAACGGGAGCGCACACGACCTGGAGTCGTCGATCCGGGCCCGCCTCGACGACCTCACCGGGCCCCACCCCTCCCCGGAGGAGAGGGCGCTGGCCAGCGAGCTGATCGGCACGTTCATGTCGAGGACGCCCGGGACCATCGACCTGATCGCGCAGGCGGCATGCCGGGGCGACGCGGCGGCGGTGGCCATGCACGCCCACGCGCTCAAGGGCTCGGCGGCCAACATCGGCGCCGACGCACTGTCCGCGCTCGCCGGCGAGGTGGAGGTCGAGGCTCGTGGCGAGCGACTGCCCGAGCCGTCCCTGGCCCGGATGCGCGAGGAGTTCGAGCTGGTCCGCCCGGTCCTGTCAATGTTGAGGACCGAGCTCGACTCGACACCTACCGGCTGATCCGGGCCGGGACGGCCGTCACACCATCACCGGCGGAGGGTCACTGGGACACCATCATGACCACGGCCGGCCGGGCGCCCATGCTGTCGTCGTCGTCGCCGTCATCGTCGTCGCCCTCGTCGTTGCAGGCCGCGAGCAGCGGCAGCAGCGCGAACGCGGCGAGCGTGGCGAGCAGGCGGGGCGAGCGGCGGCTGGGATCGAGCGCCATGGTCGTCTTCCTTCCCGTGGGCGACATGTCGGACTGGTCCTACACGTACCCGTTCGGGGGTCCCGGTGAACATCGATCGGGAGCCGAGCAACGGAACCGCTCGAGATTCCTCCGCCGAGCATGTCGATCCACGGCCTCGCGGTCCGACGTCATGGTGACGGTGTCGATCACGAAGAGGACTGGCGATGAACACGCGAACCGAGAGCGGGGCGGCGGCCGGCCGCCGGGAGTGGGTCGGCCTGGCGGTGCTGGCGCTGCCCACCCTGCTGTTGTCCCTGGACATGAGCGTGCTGCACCTCGCGGTGCCACACCTGGCCGCCGACCTGCGGCCGACCAGCACCGAGCTGCTGTGGATCATCGACAGCTACGGGTTCATGGTGGCGGGCTTCCTGGTCACGATGGGAACGCTCGGTGACCGGATCGGACGCCGGAAGCTGCTGATGTTCGGCGGCGCCGCGTTCGGCCTGGCGTCGGTGGCCGCCGCGTTCGCGCCGACCCCGGCCGTGCTGATCGCCGCGCGGGCGGTGCTCGGGGTCGCCGGAGCGACGCTGATGCCCTCCACGCTCGCGTTGATCAGCAACATGTTCCGCGACCCGAGGCAGCGGGGCACGGCGATCGCGGTCTGGATGAGCTGCTTCATGGGCGGCATGGTGCTCGGCCCGCTGGCCGGCGGCCTGATCCTGTCGGTCGCATGGTGGGGCGCGGTGTTCCTGCTCGCGGTCCCGGTGATGGTGCTGCTGCTCGCCGTCGCACCCCGGCTGCTGCCGGAGTACCGCGACGAGCGGACCGGACGGCTCGACCTGGCCAGCGTCGCGCTGTCCCTGGGCACCATCCTGCCGATCGTCTTCGCGCTCAAGGAGATGGCCAAGGAGGGACCGGACGCGCGTACGGTGCTCGCGCTGGTGGCCGGGCTCGCCGTCGGTGCGGTGTTCGCCCGGCGCCAGCGGACCCTCGCCGACCCGATGCTGGACCTGAGCCTGTTCCGCAACCGGGCCTTCGCGGCCGCGGTGAGCATCATGCTGGTCGGCGCACTGACCATGGGTGGGATCTTCCTGCTGGTCAGCCAGTACCTGCAGCTGGTCGAGGGGCTCACGCCGTCCCAGGCCGGGGTCGCCCTGGTGCCGCAGGCGCTGGCCGTCGTCGTCGGCTCGCTCATCGCACCGCGCCTGGCCCGCCGGTTCCGCCCGGAGTTCGTGCTCGGCTTCGGCATGCTGGTCGCCGCCGCGGGAATCCTGCTGTTCACCCGGCTCGAGAGCGGTGACGGGGTCGTTCTGGTCGTGCTCGGCATGTCGGTCGCCGCCTTCGGGATGGGGCCGCAGGGCGTGCTGTGCACCGAGATGGTGGTCGGCTCGGTCCCACCGCGCCGGGCCGGGGCGGCCTCGGCGATGTCGGAGACCAGCGGCGAGTTCGGCATCGCCATGGGCATCGCGGTGTTCGGCAGCATCGGCACCGCGGTCTACCGGAGCGAGGTGAGCCTTCCCGGCTCGCTGCCCCCGGACGCCGCGGCCCAGGCCCGGGACGGCCTGGCCGGCGCCGCCGACGTGGCCGAGGGGCTCGACGGCCGCCTCGCCGGGGACCTGCTCGCCTCGGCGCGGGACGCCTTCACCAGCGGCCTGCACACGGCCGCCACCGTCGGCGCGATCGTCGTGGTGACCTTCGCGGTGATCGGCATGGTCGCGCTCCGCGGCCGCCACCACGGCGGTCCCGCCCAGACCACCCCGGCGGGGGAGCCGGAGTCGGCGCGCCCCGCCGAGGCCGGCGTCTCACCGGTCCCGTCGGAGTAGCCACGGGTCCGGCACCTGCGGGTTTGCGCGTTTGTCCGCGGAAGCGCCCGGGTATTTCCTCGTCAGGTCAGCCCAACCGGGGCGCTGACACGGTGTTCGGGAGGGTGGATGACCGCGGCCACGATCCTCGACCGCTCGACACCGAGCGACGGCGGGCCCACCGACGGGAACTCGACCTTGACGATGTCCCGATCACGCGGCGAGAACCCCATCCTGGTGTTGGCGCTGGGCGGCGAGCTGGACGTCTCCACCGCGCCCGCTCTCCTGCGGTATGCCGGTAGCACCCTCACCGGCAGGAGGCGCACGAGGACCGTCGTCCTGGACCTCACCGAGCTGGCGTTCGTCTCCGCGGCGGGCCTCCGTGCGGTCAACATGATCTGCGCGGCCGCCGGCAAGGCCGGCCTGCGGCCGATGGTCGTCGCCCCGTACTGGGGAGCGGCGGGTGGGCTGCGCGAGACCGGTGAGGGGGCGGTGCTGGGCGAGGTGTTCGACACCCGCCGCGCGGCCATCGCCGCCGCGGCTCCCGCCGACCGGTTCTACCGCGGCCGCCGGCCGGCCAGGGCGAAGCGGCGCAGGACCGCGAGGGAGACGTCGGCCGTTCCGGCCTGACCGTAGCGGGTCTCGGTGAGGCACACCTCCCGTACGGCCACCTCCAGGTCCACCCGGCGCCCGGCGAGCACCGCCCAGCACCCGGCACCCCGCCGCGAGGTCCTCGGGTGGACCAGCGTGACGTGCGGCGGGACGTCCGCGGGGGTCATCGGCGCGGTCAGCAGAGCGTTCCTGAGCGCGGCCCAACCACCGTCGAGGTCGTCCACGGCGACGAACACCCCGCCGGCACCGTCCGCCTCCGCGACCACCGCACCCAGCCGCAACCGGAACGGGGTCGTCGTGGCAAGAGAGGACTCCACGCGCCGCAGCAGCAGCGGCTCGTCCGCGACCTCCTCCGGGTAGACGACAGTCAGGTGCGCCGGCACCACCGCCGCCATCACCGGGTCCCATCGCTGCCGCCACTCCTGGACCGGCCCGGTCGCCGTCGCGTCCAGAAGCACACAGAGATGGCGCCGCAGCATGAGCGGACCCTACCCGCGGCTCATCGCGCTTCCTGGGCGTCGACTCGGGACGTCCGATGTGGACTATCAGTACCGGCCGGGACCGGTTCGCCCGCGACCTGCCGGATCACCCCGACCCACCACACCAGGGTGAACGCGATGATCGTGGGGTTCTTCAGGAACAGCAGCACGGCCAGGTAGGTCTGCGCCCCGGACTCGGAGAACAGTCCGCCAAGGCTCTCCAGCCCCACGTCGAAGACCAGGAACGCCGCCGACAGCAGCACCACCTGCCAGACCAGGCTCGGCCAGTGGCGGGTGAGGAACGCACGCGCGGTTGACCAGCGCAGCCGCACCCCCTGGGTCGCGTAGCGCCAGACCAGGACCAGTAGCGCCAGGCGAACGAGCGCGACCAGCACCTCCGACGCCACGGCGAGCCCCTCGGGCACCTCGTCGGTCCAGTTCACCACGACCAGCCGCTGCACCGACGCCACCAGGGACAACCCCACGATCGGGCGCCAGTGCCGGCGGAAGAACCGCGCGGCCCACCTCGGCACCGACCAGGCCAGCTCGAGTTCCGAACCTCTCATGTCACCCCTCCTAGATTATTTTAGTTCAGTGTACTGAAATATCTGCAAGCGTAAAGTGTCCCCCATGAGCGGGAATGACGTGGGTCGGGAGCTGAGCACCGCCGTCGTCGCGTTCCATGAGGCGGTCGGCGCGCGGCTGGGGGTCACCGCGGTCGACCAACGGGCCCTGGCGCTGCTGAGCGCCAGGGGTCCCATGTCGGCCGGCGAGCTGGCCCGGGAGATCCACTTGACGCCGGGAGCGGTCACCGGTGTCGCGGACCGGCTCGAGCGGGCGGGGCTGGTTCGCCGCGAACCCGACCCAGCCGACCGCAGGCGCGTGGTGATCAGCGCGATCCCGGGGGCGTTCGGACAGGTGTTCGCCGGCCTGAGCGCGGCGATGGCGGAGGTCGCGACGCACTTCACCCCGCGCGAGCAGGAGGTCGTCGCCGAATGGGTCACCCGGACGATCAAGGCGTTGCGGGAGGAGACAAAGCGGCTCCTCCGCTAGGAGTGTCTATTGTGGAACAAACGGTTCCCGTTCGCGGGCGGTCGTAACGCGCCGGGAGTTTCGGCGATGCACTGAGACATCACGTCCTCGATGGGCTGGGGTGCCTCATGGTGGAGAACTCGTCGGCTGGCCTGGTCATGCTGGGGTCCGAGGTGTCGGTCACGGTCACGGGCGAGGACCAGCACCAACCCGCGCTCGCCCAGTACCGTCCCGGGTCGACGGTCGCCGTCGAGCTGGGCTGGTGTGCCATCCGCTCCGGGAAGTACCGCGGCGAGCAGGCGATCGAGGTCAGGCTGGACGGACGACGGGTCGGCGAGCTGACCCACCTCATGACGCGGCGGTACGGCCCACTCGTCGCGCGCGTGATGGCGGCGGGTGGACGACCGGGCTGTGCGGCGACCATCCACTCGGCGGCGGCGGGGCTGGAGATCACCCTGCGGCTACCCCGGAACGGCGACGGACCGGTTCCCCTCGAGGAGCCGACGGTCCTGCTCGGCGGCGTGCCGGCCGAGGACACCGCACCGCGCCGGCGCAGGCTCATCCGGCCGTTGGGGATCGCGGCCGCTGTCATCACGCTCGTCGTCGTCCTCGCCGCGATCGGCGACGACGAGAAACCCGGTGTCGCCGGCGGCCCGGCCACGACGACAACGTCCGTGACCAAGCCCCAGGCGCCCCCGCCCGCGCCGAGCACCACCACCGCGGCACCGAAACCCGAACCCGAGCCGATCACGCCCGAACCGCCGGCGACCCCGAAACCCGAACCCGAGCCGGTCAGGCCCGAACCGCCGGCGGCACCGCCCCCCGCACCAAAGCCGGCTCCCGCTCCCGCGCCGGCGTCCGCCTGCCACCCCAACTACGGCGGCTGCGTCCCGGTGGCCGAGGACGTCGACTGCCTCGGCGGCCGCGGCAACGGGCCCGAGTATGTGCAGGGCCCCGTCGAGGTGATCGGCGCCGACGTCTACGACCTCGACAGCAACGACGACGGCGTGGCGTGCGAGCGGAACTGAGCTGTTCCCCCGGCGCGCCGGTTACTCCCCCGTGCTCCCGTCCACCCACTCCCGGATGAGGTCGGCGTGGCCGTTGTGCCGCGCGTACTCCTCGATCATGTGACACAGGATCCAACGCAGGCTGGGCGCCTGGCCGTCCGACCACTGCCGCTCCGCCAGCCGGTCCAGCCCACCCGCGGCCAATGCCTCGGCGACCAGGGAACGGGACCGGGCCACCGCGTCCTGCCACAGCCCGCGGAGCGCCTCGGGCCCGTCCTCGGCCGCCGAGTGCCAGTCCCAGTCCGGGTCGGCCCGCCAGTCCACCGCGTCCCACGGCGGCTGCTGCTCCTGCCCGTGCAGGGACCGCGAGAACCACCAGTCCTCGACGAAGGCCAGGTGCTTGAGCATCCCGCCGAGCGTCATCGAGGAGGCGCCGACCGTCGCCGCCAGCCCGGCGGCGTCGAGCCCTTCGCACTTCCACGCCAGCGTCGCCCGCTGGTACTCGAGGAAACCCAGCAGGGTCTCCACCTCATCGGCGGCGGGCGGCGGCTCGGGCCGGCCGTACTCGTCCACGTCGGTCATGGCGCGGCAGTCTAGGTGCCACCGCGGCCACCGCCACCGCTCGCCGGTGCTGGTCGACCCGCTGCACCGGGCCGGACGGCACGAGCCAGCGGTGCGACCCCGGCGGGTCAGAGGCCGTGGCGCCGGTCCCCCGCCACCAGCTCGGCCACCCGCGCCTCGGACTCGGCCGAGAACGGGCTCCGGTAGGCGGCTACCGCCCGCCGGGTCTCCTCGGCGACGAGGTCGGCGTTGATCGCCGCTGCCGCGACCGCCCCGCCCGCGGCGGCGCCACCGACCTGGGCGGTCAGGTCGCTGACGTTGCCAGCCACCCACACCCCCGGAACCTCGGTCAGCCCGGTCGGGTCGGCGGGGATGTGCACGCCCACCCCGCGCGGGTGCTCCACGGCGTGCAGGCCCAGCGGCTCCAGGAAACCGGTACGCGCCACCATCCGCGTCCCGACGGCGACGACCTCCCGGTCGACCACCGTGCCGTCGGCCAGCCGCACCCCCACCAGACGATCCTCGACGACCTCGAGCGAGGCCACCTCGCCGGTCACGACCGCCACGCCCCGCGCCGCAAGCTGCTCCGCCTCCTCACCGGTGGGCGGCGCGGCGGTGTGGGAGAAGAAGGTGACCTGGGCGCTCCACTGGCGGAACAGCAACGCCTGGTGCACCGACATCGGTCCGGTGGCCAGTACCCCGATCGCCCGGTCGCGGACCTCCCAGCCGTGGCAGTACGGGCAGTGCACGACGTCGCGCCCCCACCGGTCCCGCAGCCCCGATACCGGGGGCAGCTCGTCGACCAGGCCGGTCGCCACCAGCACGCGGCGCGCGCGGAGCGTCCGGCCGTCGGCGAGCGACACCGCGAACCCGCCGGCCGGGTCGCGGTTCACCGCCGCCACCGCACCGTCCACCACCCGACCGCCGTAGCGGCGGACCTCCGCCCGCCCGCGTTCCAGCAGCTCCGCGGGCAGCATCCCCTCCCGGGCGAGCAACCCGTGCACACCGTCGGCCGGGGCGTTGCGCGGTGCGCCCGCGTCGACCACCACCACCGAGCGTCGGGCCCGCGCCAGCATGAGCGCCCCGCTCAGCCCGGCGGCGCCACCACCCACCACGACGACGTCACACCCGTCGACCAGCCTGTCCGGCATTTCTGTCATCACGACCACCTCCACGGCCACCATGCGCCGGAGCGGCTCGAGAGAGCAAACTGTGTTGCCGATATGGCAAGCTGGTCGGATGGATGACGACCTCGACCAGGCACTCGGCGCCGTCGGCCCGCGGTTGCGGACCCTGCGCCGGCAGCGCGAGACCACGCTCGCGGATCTGTCGGCGGCGACCGGGATCTCGGTGAGCACCCTGTCCCGCCTGGAGTCCGGCGCCCGGCGGCCCACTCTCGAGCTGCTGCTCCCCCTGGCCAAGGCGCACGGCGTCACGCTCGACGAGCTCGTCGACGCCCCGCCCACCGGCGACCCGCGCATCCACCTGCGCCCGATCCGTCGCTTCGGGATGACGATGCTGCCGCTCACCCGCCGAGCCGGCGGCATCCAGGCCTACAAGCTGGTGATCCCGGCCGGCAGCCAGCGCCGGGAGCCCGACCCGCAGACCCACGAGGGCTACGAGTGGATGTACGTCCTCAACGGACGCCTGCGGGTCATCCTCGGCGAGCACGACCTGGTGCTGGTGCCGGGCGAGGCGGCCGAGTTCGACACCCGGGTCCCGCACTGGTTCGGCGCGGCCGACGCCGACCCCGTCGAGTTCCTCAGCCTGTTCGGCAAACAGGGCGAGCGCGCCCACCTTCGCGCCCGCCCGAAGAAGGACGAATCCTAGGCACGGTCGTCCAGCAGTCGTTCGACAGTGCGCCGCCCCATCCGGCTCATGACCGGGTTGCTCTGCGCGTAGTACCAGACAAGTCCGAGCGCCTGTTCGAAGGCCCACGCCCGCCCGCGCTCCCACTCGAGCTCCCCGCACCCGAGAGCGGCGCGGAACACGGCGCGGGGGCCGCGCTCGAGCAGGTGCCAGGCGCCGACGAGGTCGAGCGCGGGGTCCGCCGGACCGAGACCACCGACGTCGATGACCCCGGTGAGGCGCCCCGCCGACACCAGCACGTTCGTCGGGATCAGATCCCCGTGGCACATGACGTCGTCGGTGTCGCGCGGCAGCTCCCGGAACCCGGCCCACAGCCGGCGCAGCCGCGGCACGTCCAGGAGCCGTTCGCTGCGGCGAAAACAGGTCTCCATCCACCCGTCGTGCGATGCCAGGTCGCCACCCCGGCCCGCCCCGTCGAACGTCCGTCCACGCCGGTCGATCCCCCGCACGCCGTGCACGAACTCGGCCAGGTCGTGCGCGAATTCCTCCGACCGCCCCGGATCCTCGTCGGTGGCCACGGTTCCCGGCACCCACGTCTGTACCGCCCACGGGAGCGGATACCCGGCTCCCGGTTCCCCCAGCGCGATCGGCTCCGGTGTCCGGAACCGCGTTCGCCCCGCCAGCTCCCCCGCCCTGGCTGCCTCCTCCCGCAGCCGTGCCCGCGTCGCCTCGACGTCGCCGTCCTCGAGCGGGAACCGCGCGGCGTAACGCTCGCCGATCCGGAAGATCGCGTTGACCGTCCCGTGTGCTCCGACCGGCGTGACCGGCAGCGAACGCCACTGGGGGAACTGCTCGGACACGAGCGCCCGCACCACCTCGAGCGGGATCTCCAGCTGACCGACATGCATTGTCACAACCGCAGCATCACATGGAATGCTGACCGTATGGAGCGGACCCCGGCACGCGCGGACGTGGAGACGATGGCGCGGCGGACCGCGCTCGCCCATGCCGTTCAGGAAGACCTGGCGGCGGCAGGGCTGCCGGTCGACACGGGAACGACGGCCTTCCACGCCGCGGTGGGTTCGGGGGCGTCGGTGTCGGTCAGCGAGCTGGCCGACGAGAACGGGGTGTTCGTGCTGTGGCGGACCCACCACGTCCTGCGGGCCGCCGTGCTCACGGCACTCAGCGAGGGCCGCGAGCACGACAGCCCCGCCGTGCACCACAGCGGCGAGGCCCAACGGGCAATGCAGAACGCGATGGCCGAGATTCTCACCGCGACCGGCTGCACGGTCATCAAGGACTTCGACGACATGTCCCCGTTCGTGCTGAAGGTCGTCGACCGCACACCCCCGACCGGCCCCTCCTGGCAGGCCTGGCTCGACGCCCAGAGCGACGCCCTCGCCGCGGCGAGGGCTGAGACCATCCGCCGCCATGCCGAGAAAAGAACACCCTAGGCGCGATCACCCGCCAGATCTCCGCCCAGCCAGCAGACCCACGTGGCGAGGTCGCGCTTCTTCGCCCGCACGAGGCGCGGCTCGTAACGTTCGGGATCGATCTCTCCATATCCGTGACGCACGACGCCGTTGTAGATGACGTCACTGACCATGAGCACGGCCGGCGCGGCACGGAGGGCGAGACATTCGCGCAGTTCGTCGGAGTCCACAAGCCAACTGGCCTCGTTGAGCGCGCTCCCGAAGAAGTCCGAGCCGTCCCACAGAAGCTCTCCCGCGTGCAGCACGGTCCGGAGCCTCATGCGCTCTCCCGGCGCCGCCGCGTCGTTGTAGCGAACCAGGCGCCGAACGAGCGCGGCGACCAGCGGCCCGGCCAGGCGGTTCTTCGCCACCTCGGGCAGGAAGAGCACCCGCCAGCCGTCTCCGGTGTCCTTCGCGGTGAACGCCTCCGGTGCCACCCCGATGTCGGCGACCGCGCCGAACACGATGGACCGCAGCTCGGCGCGGTGCCGCCATTTGACGTCGTCGGGCCGGGAGTCGGAGTCCTCGATGTCGACGAGCAGGATGCTGCGGTGGAGCAGGTCGCCCGGCCCGTCGACCGGGCCGGAGCGGGGTTGCGGCGAGGGACCGGTGACACCGGGGATGTAGATCCACGCGGGAAAGCTCGTGCCCTTGAACTCGACGGTGACAGGTCGGTAGCTGGCGGGGTCGACACCGGGCAGCCCGGCCTCGATCACTCCGTCGCGAATGGGCGCGGATACACCGACGACCAGGTCGCCGAGCGCGAGGCTCGTCGCCGCCCGCACCTCCGCCGAGTCCAACAGACGGAAGACGCTCTCCACCGCGTCGCCGGCCGTTCCGCGCTCGTCGAAGAGGACCTCACCCGCGTGGATCGCCACCCGCAGGCGCAGCCGCTCCTCCCGACCGACGTTGTACTCACTCAACAGCGCGAACAGTCCGGGAACGAAGTCGTCGAGCAGACGGTTCTTCGGAAATCCCGGCCCGAGGACGACGAGAGCTCCGTCACCCCGGTCCTCGAAGTGGACAGCGCCGGGCTCACCGACACCGGCTCGGCGAAGTCCCTCGTTCAGGGCGCGGTAAAGCGCCGAACGGACCTCTACCCGGGCCGGGTTAGTGCGTCGGGTTGAGGCCGCGATGTCCACAGCGACGAGGGCCGTATGGACGGGCGTCAGGGCCTCTTCGCTACCGCTCACGTCGGTACCCTTCCGTGCGCCGGACGGTGGTACCCATTGTGCCGGTAGACAGGTCCCTCAGACGCTCCGCAGGACCGAGACGACGATGCCGAGCACGACGGCCTGGTCCCCGTCGATCACCTCGTAGGCGGGGTTCCGCGGCTCCAGGTACACGTGCCCGTTGCGGCGCCGGTACACCTTGACCGTGGCCTCGCCGTCGATCATCGCGGCGACGATCTGGCCGGAGTGGGCCTCGTGCTGTTGGCGGACGACGACCATGTCGCCGTCGCAGATGGCGGCGTCGATCATGGAGTCGCCGCGGACGCGGAGGCCGAACACGGTGCCGCGGCCGGTGAGCTCGCGGGGCAGCGTGAGCATGTCGTCGACGTGCTCCTCGGCGGCGATCGGGACACCGGCGGCGATGTCGCCGACGACCGGCACGGTCACCGAGTCCTGGTGGGGATCCACTCCCGACTCCCGCCGCAGGAAGACCCGCACGTCGATCGGCCGCGACACCGTGTCGCTGCGCCGCAGGAAACCCTTCTCCTCCAGGCTCGCCAGGTGCCTGGACACCGACGACGACGAACGCAGGCCGACGGCGTCGCCGATCTGCCGCGTACTCGGCGAGTACCCGTGCCGGACCACCCAGTCCCGGATCACGACCAGGATCCGCTGCTGACGCGGCGGCAGGCTCGAGGCGTCCAACTGCTCGAAGACATCGTCGTCGTAGTCGATCACCGACGAATGATAGAGGCCGGGTGCTCCACATGGGAGCACCCGGCCCCGGCCCTCGTCAGACCCCGGCCACCGACCTGATCCAGCTTCGGTAGTTGGTGACGTTCGTGTACGCGGTCCGGGTGGCCCGGTCGCTCGTCGACGCCACGCCGACCTGGCGGCCGGAGGCGAACATCGGGCCGCCCGAGTCGCCGCCCGCGGTGATGCCGTCCACGCGGGACGCGCACACCGCGACCCCGCCGGTGTAGTCCGAGCACCGCACCGAGGTGACCCGGACGTTGGCGTACTTGAGGTAGCGGGACTGGCAGTTGATCTCGGGCTGGTTCGTGCAGGTGGCGCCCCAGCCGTAGACCTGCACGGTCTGCCCGACGGCGACGTCGCTGGAGGTGCCCAGCGGCGCGTAGGTCGCCGTGACGCTGCGGTCCAGGCGCGCGATCGCGAGGTCCGCGCTCGAGTGGCGGGTGATCGTGGTGGCGTTGGCGACAGTGCCGCCGCTGGTCTGGTCCAGGCTGCCGATCCGGAACGAGTAGCTGCCGGACCCGGACACGCAGTGCCTCGCGGTCAGGACGTAGGTGGGCGCGATGATCGTGGCCGAGCAGTTCTGCTGGCCGTTGACGAACAGCCGCGCCGCCCAGGGGGCGTTGCTGGCCGTACTGCCACCGATGATCATCGGGGTGGCGCCTGGCTCCTCGGCCGGCGGGGCCGCGAGGGCGTGGGGTGCCGCCGCCGCCAGGGCGAGCGCCGCCCCGACCACCGCTGTGGCAACTCTGAGGATCTTCATGGTCAGCTTCTCGATTCTGCGGTTCGAGAACCGCGTGCAGGGGTGAATCGGGAATCCGCGTAACGCGGCGAACGGTGACGGTACGAGGTCAACCGGTCACCGCTCGCCTTCCACAGTCCCATCGCGGCGAACCCGCAGGCAAGCGGCGGTGTTTCCCATCGTTCACACATCACCGCGGCCGACTTTCTTGACCTCCAGCGAGCTGGAGGTCGCAGGATGCCGCCATGAGGAACGGCGACAGCAGTGCGGTGACCGTGCTGGGTACCGGTGCGATCGGGAGCCAGGCGGCGAGGGCCTTCCTTGCCGTGGGCCTGGAGGTCACCGTGTGGAACCGAACGGCCGCCCGGGCCGCGTCCCTTGTCGACGAGGGCGCGGTGCGGGCGGGCACCGCGGCCGAGGCGACGGCGAGCAGCCCGCTGGTCGTCGCGTGCCTCACCGACTACCCGGCGGTGACCGCGACGCTGTGGGAGACGCGGGACGTGCTGCGGGGGCGGACCTTCGTCGCCCTCGTGACCGGCTCACCGGAGGAGGCCCGCGCCGCCGCCGAGCAGGCGACCGCGGCCGGCGCCGACTACCTCGACGGCGGACTGCAGAGCGGGCCCGAGGCGATCGGCACCGACACCGCGACGATCTTCTACAGCGGCCCGGCCGAGGTCTTCGACAGGCACCGCGGCACGCTCGCGGCGCTCGGCCCGGCCCGGTTCGCCGGTACCGAGCCGGGGGCCGCGGCGTTGCGGGACCTGGCCCTGTTCGGCCTGTGGTACGACGCCCAGCTGGGATACCTGCGGGCGTTGGAGACCGTGCGCGCGGCCGGAGCCGACGTCGAGGCCTTCGCGCCGATGGCCGCCGCCCAGCTCGGCCACGTCGTGGCGGACGCGGAGAACACCGCCCGCGAGGTCGCCACCCGCGCCTTCCCGCGAGGCCCGGCCGATCTCGGGGAACACGAGTCGGTGCTGACCAAGCTCGTCGAGCTGCGGTCGGACCTGCGCCTGGGCACGGGCGACCTCGAGACAGCCCTCCGCCTCGTGCGAAACCGCATCGCACGAGGCGGAGGGAACGAGGGTCTGACCGCGATCCTCGACTGACCGGCAGCGATCAGGCGGGGAACCAGGGCCCGGCGATGAAGGCGCCGACGTCCTCATGGGACAGCTGGGAGTAGACACCGGGGAAGCCCGGCGCACCGCAGCCGACGCCCCAGCTCGTCACGCCGATCTGGACGACGCGCGTCGAGTTGGGCACGGCGGCGAACAGCGGACCGCCCGAGTCACCCTGGCAGGTGTCCTTTCCGGTCCGTCCGGCGCAGATCTCGAACTCCGGCACCACCGCGCCCTCGTAGGAGACCTGGCACTCGTCGTCGGACACGATCGGCACCCGGACCTCCTGCAACCGGTCCGGGCCGACGAACACGCCGCCGCCGGGGAACGGGTCCTGCTGCACCACGTTGCCCCAGCCGATCCCGGTCACCTGCCGGCCCGGCCGCTCCAGCGCGTCGGTGCCCGGCGTCACCAGCTGCACCGGCGCGATGTCGGTCACCGGCTCGTCCAGGAGCAGCACCGCGACGTCGGGGACGAAGGCGCCCGCCGACGGCTCGTAGTCGGGGTGGACGAAGATCTCGCTCACGTTCCGGATGCGACCCTGGCCCTCGTTCGTCAGCACCGTCCGCCCGACGATCACCGACAGGTCCTCGAGCTGCTCGGTCGGGAAACCGTCCACGCAGTGCGCCGCGGTGAGCACGGCGAACGGACCGATCAGCGTTCCGCCGCAGAAATGCCGGTCGTAGGCGGTCGGCCCCGACGGCTCGTACTGCAGAGTGACCATGAACGGGTACTTGCCGTCCGGCACGTCGGTACCGCCGACGACCGGCGGCGGCGCGGCGCTCGCCATGCCCGTGGTCAACGCGAGACCGGCCACCAGAGCCACGGCACCCGCGACAAGACGTCTGACTAACAATTCGTCCACCCCCATGACGGACACAGAGCCCCCGATAAGAACTGTGAGAGTAGAGGACCGGTTCGGCCGTGCCAAGGGGCCGGAAATTTGCCGACCTTCGGTAAGAACCTCGCCCCCGCGACCACTACCTGGTGAAACCACGAAAATCACGCGGAAGGAGTGGTCGCCATCGACCCCGAAGAACGGCTCCGGCGCATGTACGACGAGGCCTACCACCGGCTGCTCGGCTATGCCCTCGGATATCTGGACCGGGCGAGCGCCGAGGAGATCGTCAGTGAGGCGTTCCTGGTCGCCTGGCGCCGGATCGACGACGTCCCGCCCCGGGAGCTGCCGTGGCTGCTCGGGGTCGCGCGGAACCTCATCCGCGAGCGGTACCGGGCCGACCAGCGGCTGCGGGACCTCTGCGCCGAGCTCAGCACGAAGGCGCGGACCGACCGCGCCACCGTCGGCGACATCGCCGAGGACGTCACCACCCGCGCCGCCGCGCTGCGAGCCCTCACCGAACTGAGCCACGAGGACCGCGAGCTGCTCACCCTGCTCGCCTGGCACGGCCTGACCAACCGCGAGGTCGCTCAGGTCCTGGGCTGCCGCACGGCGACGTTGCTGGTGCGGGTGCACCGAGCACGACACCGGCTGCGAGCCGCGATGGGGCCACCCGACGAGGTGGCCGACCACGAGAACCGCACCCATCGGTTGCCCGACCTCGCACAGGAGCTCTCATGAAGAACCGCACCACTGGGGACCCACTCGCCGGCACGAGGCCGCCCTTCATCCCGGACCCCGGTGAGCCGGTGGACCCGGACCGACGTGAGCGGGACCTGCGCGCGATCCTCGCCCAGCCCCGGGAGGTGGCCCCACGTCCCTCCCCCGCGCCCATGCGCCGGCGCGTCCGAACGCTCACCGCGGCGGCCGCCGCCGTGCTCGTGGCCGCGGTCGTCGTCGCGAACACCCCGTCTTCCGAGCCGTCGGAGGCCGGCCCGGTCGAGTCACCCCGGGAGGTGCTGCTGGCCGCGGCCGACGCCGCGGCCGACGCCCCGGCTCCCACCGCGAGCCGGTACTGGTACACCCGCACGCGGTCGCACCGCGTGGAGCTCGTGCCGGCGGCCGCGGGACACGCGGCCTACCACGTGGTCGTCGGGCTCGGCGGGGAGTCCTGGGTTTCCCGCACCCGTGCCGACCCCGGCGTCGGGCTCACCCTGGACGTCACCACGCGGCCGTTGACCGACCGGGACGACGCGGAGTGGAAGAAGGCGGGCAAACCACTCGGTGGTCCGCTCATCCCCACCGATCCGAACACCGGTGAACCGGCTCTCGGGTTCTCCGTCGAGCCAGTGCGAGCCGGCGAGCTGAAATTCTTCCTCGCCGAGAGGGAGATCCCGCTCAGCGAGGTGCTGGCGCTGCCGACCGACCCGGCCGGGTTGACGGCCTACCTGCGGGACCGATTCCGTCGCGCGGCTCTGGGTCGCGTCGATCCCTCGACCGAGAGCCACTGGCTGGCGTGGGAGGCCGCGAGGTTGCTCAGCGGGGAGATGCCCACGACCCGGGAGACGCGCGTCGCGGCGTACACGATGCTCGCCGACCTGCCCGGGCTTCGCACCATGAACCGTACGGAACTACCGGACGGGGCCGTGGTCGGCGTCGCCGCCGAGGAGCGCACGGGCCCCCATGCCGATGTCGTGACCAACGGTGTGGTCGAGCTCCAGCTGATCATCGACCCGGCCACCGGGCTGCTGAAGGAGAAGCGCGACGTCGTCGTCGAGCCGGGTACCGGGACGAGCCGCGTGCCGGTCGGGACGGTGACCTACAGCGAGACTGTCGTGCAGGGCCACTGGGTGGACACCGACCCGGTTCTGCCCCCCGGTACGGACCTGGACCAGCTGGTGAAGGAGGCCGGCGAATGAGCGGGGCCGAACGCCTCCGCGCGCTCATCGCCACGGCCGCGGTGCTCGCCGTGGCGGCCGCGGGGCTGACCAGCACGTCGGTCTCCGCCGTTCCGCCGACCTCGGCCGGCACACCGGCCGACGGTCCCCGCTCGACGGTCACGCTGATCACCGGTGACCAGGTGGTCACCGCGGGCCGTGGTGCGGAGCTGCGGGTGGTCTCGGTGCGGCCGGGACCGGGCCGGGACCGGATCGGTCACCTCACCGCGACCAGCAAGGGTCGGGTGTTCGTCTACCCTGCCGACACCGTCGAGCTCGTCCGCTCCGGACGGCTGGACCAGCGGCTGTTCGACGTGGCCGGCCTGGTGGCGATGGGCAACGACGACGCGCACCGGCCCGACCTGCCGCTGATCCTGAAGCGTTCCACCGGCACGCGGGCCGCGGCACCGCGCGGCGCACGGACCAGCCGGGAACTGCGGGGACCGGGCATGACGGCCGTGACGCGCCCCCTGACCGAGGCGACCACGTTCTGGCGGTCGGTCTCGGCCCGAGACACCCCCCGGCTCGCCGGGGGCACCGAGCGGATCTGGCTGGACGGCGTCGCGAAGGTCTCCCTCGACCAGAGCGTGCGCCAGGTGGGCGCCCCCGAGGCCTGGCAACGCGGGCACACCGGCAAGGGTGCCCGGGTCGCGGTGCTGGACACCGGCTACGACCGGGACCACCCGGACCTGGCCGGGAAGGTCGTCGCCGAACGGGACTTCACCGGCAACCCCGACGGCGTCGTCGACGGCCACGGGCACGGCACCCACGTCGCGTCCACGGTGGCGGGTTCGGGTGCCGCGTCGGGCGGGCGCAACCGCGGTGTGGCGCCGGACGCCGAGCTGCTCGTCGGCAAGGTGTGTGGCGACGAGGGGTGGTGCCAGGAGTCCGCAGTGATCGACGGCATGACGTGGGCCGCGGAGCAACAGGTCGACGTGGTGAACCTGAGCCTGGGCGGAGGCCCGACCGACGGAACCGATCCACAGTCGACGGCGGTGAACGAGCTGACCGAGCGGTACGCGACGTTGTTCGTGGTGTCCGCCGGAAACTACGGCCAGGCGGAGACGGTGTCCACACCGGCAGTGGCGGACGCGGCGCTCGCGGTGGCCTCGGTGACCAAGCAGGACGTTCCGTCGGGCTTCTCCAGCAGGGGACCGCGAAGCGGGGACCACGCGCTCAAGCCGGACATCGCCGCCCCGGGCACCGACATCGTCGCCGCCCGGGCGACCGGCGCCTTTCCCGACCTGGCGGTGGACGAGAACCACGCCCGGCTGTCCGGCACCTCGATGGCCGCACCGCACGTCTCGGGCGCGGCCGCGATCCTGGCCGCCGCCCACCAGGACTGGTCGGCCGATCGACTCAAGGCGGTGCTGATGGGTACCGCGGCGCCGGTGGGTGACGCCTCCGTCTACACGATCGGCACCGGCCGGTTGGACGTGGCGGCGGCCGACCGGGCCACGGTCCGGGCCGACCGGGGCAGCCTCAGCCTCGGCTCGCTCGGCGACGAGCCGGTCAGCCAGAAGCTCAGCTATCACAACGACGGCGCCAAGCCGGTCACGCTCACGCTACGGGGGGCCCTGACCGACAGGTTCGGTGAGAAGGCGCCGGACGGGTTGCTCGCCGTCGAGCCGAGCTCGGTCACGGTGCCCGCCCACGGCACCGCGAGCACCACGGTCACGGTCGACCCCGCCGCGGCCCGCCCGGGCCTGTTCGGCGGCCGGATCACGGCCAGCGTCAAGGGACACACCGCGATCACGACCGGGCTCGGCGTCAGCGTCGAGGCGGCGCCGCGCACGCTCACGGTCACCGCCCGGGCCGCGAAGGACGAGTTCGCGGGAGCGGGTGCTGTCGCACAGAACCTGGATTCCGGTGAGGTGGTCGTGTTCTGGGTCGACTCCGAGGAACCCACCCCGGTAGAGCTGCCCGCCGGGCGGTACCGGTTGACCGGAATCGTGGACGGCTCCGTGCCCATCCCGGGCGCCGAGCCGGAGAGCCTGGTCACCAACACCACGTTGTTCGCCGACGAGATCGACTTGTCCCGCACCGACGCCGACCTCGTCGTGGACTCCACCACGGCCCAACCGGTCAACCGCAGCGTCGACGACCCCGCCGTGCGCCAAGGCGCCGGTGAGACCGGCGTCAGTCTGGCGTCGGCGAGAACGAGCGAGGGGCCGGCCGGTATCGGCGCCACGACGTTCAACCTGCACGACGTTCTTCTGCTGCCCAGCAAGAAGATCGACGGGCTGCTGCTCCACGACGGCGCGGCCTGGCAACAGCCCGTACTGTCCGCCACCCAGGTGGGCACCGGGCGCGAGTTCCGGTTGTGGGACCCCGCCCGGGTCGACTTCCTCGGCGACATCACGGCGCCGCTGGTCGACGTCGGAGCGGCCGGTCCCGAGGACGTCGCGGACATGCCACTGAACGGCGCGATCGCCCTGTTCACCCCGCCTGCCGAACTGTCCACCGACGAGATCGAGCGTCGCCTCGCCGCGCTCGGCGAGGCGGGCGTCGCCCTTGTGGTACTCGGCGGGGGGATCTGTGGACGAGCCTGCCACCGACCACCGGCACCACGCCGGTGATCTGGGCGCACTACCTCGACCGGCTCGACCTCCAGGAGGCGCTCGCCGCCGGACCGGTGTCCCTTCGCATCCGCGGCATCGCGACCAGCCCGCACGGTTACCTCACCTACCACCAGGTGGAGGACCAGCTCCCGGCCGGCATCACCTGGTCGGACCGCCGCGACCGGATGGCGACGGTGGTGACCCCGCTGCACGATGCGCAACCGCACCGGAGCGCCCGGCCGCTGACGGCGTACGTGATGACCGACCGGGTGTACCTGCCGAACCTCACGACGGAGGTGCGGCCCCCCGGGAGCACCACCCTGTACGTCACCCCGGGGGTGCCCTTCGCCTTCGAGACCATGGCGACCTGGCCGATCACCGCGGACCCGAGGGATGTCCCGGTGGGGTGGCAGACCTCGAAGCCGCGCCGGTTCGAGCGCGGTGAGCGGACCGAGATGCCCTGGCTGAAGGCTCCCTACGGCCCGGCGTTGAGCACGACGACCACCGGCACCGAAGGCGAGACGTTGCCGCTGGCCTACCGCTCCGGCGACAAGCTCAACCTCAACCTGCCGATGTTCACCAACAGCCCGGGAACCGGACGACGCGGCTGGTACGACCCGGGCACCGACACCGGCAGCACCACGCTGTCCCGGGACGGCAAGCGGATCGGCCACAACGACGTGCCCGGGATCGCCGGGTTCGACCTGCCGGCCGGACCCGGCCGGTACGAGCTCACCGTGGACGCCGGCTACCGGCTGCCGGGCTGGCCGCTGGCCACCCGGGTGACCGAGAAGTGGTCGTTCACCTCGAGCGGCGAGCGCGCCGGGCCGCTTCCGCTGCTGGACGTGGAGTACGACCTCCCGTTGGACCTGACGAACGCGGCGCCGGCCGGAAAGGAGCTCACCGGCGCCGTCCAGGTTGCCCAGCAGGTCGGCGCCGAACGGACCGGGATCACCTCGGTCCGGCTCGAGGTGTCCTACGACGACGGTGCCATCTGGCAGCGGGCGGTCGTCGACCGCGACGGCCCGAGGTGGTCGGTGCGGATCCCGGCCGGAGCGTCCGGCCGTGAGTTCGCCTCGCTCCGCACCACCGCGACCGACACGGCGGGCAACAAGGTCACCGAGACGCTCGTCCGCGCCTACCGCCTGACCTGACCCCGTCCGCACCGCCGGGGTCGACCGTCTCCACGGTCGACCCCGGCATTCCCCGTTTCGCGCTCGGTAGGGTGCCAGTATGGCAGCCCTGCTCGCGGCGCGGCGGCGGTCGTGGCTGGTCGGCGCCGCGCCGGTGCACCGGTGGCGGGCGGGGGTCCTCCCCTTCCTGCTGATCGCGGTGCCGCTGGGGATCGAGCTCGCCGGACGGTGGACGGAGCTGGTGGTCAGCCTCGTCGTCGCCGGAGCCTGCGTCGTCGCGTTCGGGCGGTTCCCGGTGGCGGTCCTGTCGCTGGCCGTGGCCGGGGTGCTGGTTCCGACGCTCGTCCTGTCCCCCGTCGCGACCAGCCCGGTACGCGGGTGGCCCTTCGCCGCCGCCGGGGTCTTCGGGTACCTCACCGGCAGGCGGCTCGCCGGGCAGCGGCCCGCGGTGACGGCGTTGGCCGGCCTGCTGCTCGCCGGGCTGCCGGTCGGCGTCCTGGTCGACGTGGGGCAGCGCGCTGGCTTCGGCGTGCTGTTCGGGCTCTACGACTGGTTCGTGCTCGTGCTGGTCCTGCTGCTCACGGTGGCCCTGCCGTGGCTCGCCGGCCGGTACCGGCGCCAGCGCGCCGAGCTGCTCGTCGCCGGGTTCGAGCGGGCCGCGCTCCTGCAACGGGCGCGCATCGCCCGGGAGATGCACGACTCGTTGGGCCACGAGCTGGGGCTCGTCGCGTTGCGCGCCGCCGCACTGGAGGTCTCCCAGCGGCTCGACGAGCCGACCCGCGCCCAGGCCGGTGAACTGCGCGCCGGGGTCACCGCGGCGACCGAGCGGCTGGGCGAGATCGTCGGGCTGCTCGGCGAACCCGAGCGCACCGACCTCACACCCCTGGTCGCCCGTGCCGTCGCCGCCGGACAGCGGGTCGAGCTCGACGCGCCCGCGGAGCCGCCGGAACACCTCGCCGGCGCGGTCCACCGAATCGTCCGGGAAGGACTCACCAACGCGGCCCGGCACGCGCCGGGAATGCCGGTGACCGTCGCCATCGACGTCGACATCGACGTCGCGGAGCGGACGACGGTGACCGTCACCAACGGGCTAGTCGACACCGGGGGGTCGCGCGGCAGGGGGTCGGGCCTTGCTGGGTTGCGGGAGCAGGTCGAGCTGCTCGGCGGCACGCTCGAGGGCGGTGTCCACGATGGCCGGTTCGTTCTCGAGGCGACGCTGCCCCACGACCCGGCACGCCGGCAGCCCACGCGAGAACGGCCGAGGCTGTGGCGGTTGCTACGGGTGCCGCTGCTCGCGGCGGCTGTCGTGGTGGCGCTCGCGTTCGGGCTGTACGCCCTCGTGGGGTCGGACAACCGACTCGACCCCGCGGTGTACCAGAAGCTCCACATCGGACAGCCGCAGGAGTCCGTGGAGAAGGTGTTGCCCCGCTTCCAGATTCTCGGGGACCCGGAGCGGATGTTGTCCGCACCTCCGCCGGCCGCCGACTGCCGGCACTACTGGGCCGAGGTGCAGACCGACGAGCGGCTGTTCTACCGGCTGTGCTTCCTCGATCGTCGGCTCGCGGTCAAGGAGACCGTCCCGAGGGACGCGGTGTCGCGGTGATTCGGATCCTGCTCGCCGAGGACGAGCCGCTGACCAGGGCCGGCATCCGCGCCGTCCTCTCCGGTGACCCGGAGTTCGAGGTCGTCGCGGAGGCGGGGAACGGGCGTGAGGCGGTGGAGCTGGCCCGGGCCCACCGTCCGGAGGTCGCTCTGCTCGACATCGTCATGCCCGTGCTCGACGGTCTCACCGCCGCGGCCGAGATCACCCGGACGGTGCCGGAGACCGGCGTCCTGATGCTGACCACGTTCTCCGCCGACGAGCACATCGCCGCCGCGCTCGACGGGGGCGCACGCGGGTTCCTGCTCAAGAGCGGCGACCCCCGTGAGCTGTTCGCCGGTATCCGCGCCGTCGCCGGTGGCGCCGCCTTCCTCTCGCCGACCGTCGCGCACCGGGTGATCCAGCAAGTCAAGGCCGACCGGCTGACGAGTGCCGCCCGAGCGCGGCGGCTCGTCGGCGAGCTGACCCCGCGTGAGCGCGAGGTGCTCGCGCTGGTCGGCGCCGGGCTGCCCAACGCCGAGATCGCCCGCCGGCTGCATGTGGTCGAGGGCACGGTGAAGGTGTTCGTCACCTCGATCCTGCGGCGCCTCGAGGTGGCGAACCGGGTGCAGGCCGCCATCGTCGCCCACGAGGCCGGGCTCGTATGACCTTCGGCTAGTCTGACCGTCCCCGTTCGACAGATGTCCTCTCCGCCGACCGCGACGAGGCTGGCGGCATGATCACGATGACCTTCGCCGCCGCGCTGACCACCGTCGCGCTGGCCGCCGGGCTCACCCCCGCTGCCGCGGCACCGGCCGAGCCCGACCCCGTCCGGCTCGCCCTGCCCGCCCCGACCGGCCCCTACCCGGTGGGCACCGCGGAGCTGCACCTGACCGACGAGGACCGCACCGACCCGTGGACCGGCCGCCCCCGGGAGCTGATGGTGTCGCTGTGGTACCCGGCCGCGCCCAACGGCCCCCGAGCACACCAGTTTCCGCAGGCGGTGACGGCCTTCTACGACCGGAGCGCCGGCGTGCCACCCGGCACGGCCGACTTCGCGGGGACCGTCACGCACTCGCGGACCGGCGCCACCCCACTGCCCGGCAGGCGTCCGGTCGTGCTCTACTCCCCCGGCGGCGGCCACTCGCGCTTCCTCGGCACGACGCTCGTCGAGGACCTCGCGAGCCGCGGCTATGCCGTGGTCGGCGTCGACCACACCCCGGTGAGCCCCGTCCAGTTCCCCGACCGCCTCGAGCTGCCGCGCCCCGGCGTGGACGCCGGACAGGTGCTGCGCGAACGGGTGCGGGACGTGTCGTTCGTCCTGGACGAGCTGACCCGGTTCCCCACCCTGGACCTCACGCGGGTGGGCATGGTCGGCCACTCGATGGGCGGCTTCACCACGGCCGAGGCGATGCTGACCGAGGACCGCGTCGACGCCGGCGCCAACCTGGACGGCAGCATGGACCCGCGGTTCGGCCAGGCGGCGGTTCGCGGCGTGACCCGTCCGTTCCTGCTGATGGGCGCCGGGCTGTCCGGCGGTGTCCCGCACAACCACGCCCACAGTGACGACTGGGCCCGGTTCTGGTCTGCCTCCACCGGCTGGCGCCGCGACCTCTACCTCCCCACCGGCGAACACATGAGCTTCACCGACGCCCAGGTCCTCCTCCCCCAACTCCCCGGCGACTTCACCGCCTCGATCGGCACCGTCGACCCCCGCCGCGGCCTCGCCGCGCAACGGAGGTACCTGGCCGCCTTCTTCGACCTCCACCTCCGCGACCGCCCCACATCCGTCTTCGACCACCAGCTGTACCCCGAAGTGCAGATCATCGCCTGACCGCCGGTCACGCGCTGGAAGGTCGGCGGGTGGCCGATGGCAAAATCAGCCTGTGCAGGTCGGGATGCTGGGGCCGTTCGAGGTCCGTACGGACGACGGCGGTGTCGCCGACGTGCCGGGCGCCCGGCTGCGCGGGCTGCTGACCGCCCTGGCGCTGCAACCGGGTCATCCGGTCCCGAAGGCCACGCTGATCGACTGGATCTGGGGCGAGCACCCGCCCGCCGACGCGGCGAACGCCCTGCAGCGTCTGGCGTCCCGGCTGCGGAAGATCCTGCCGGCAGGTGTCGTCGAGGGGCAGCCCGACGGCTACCGGTTGCGAGTGGACCCCGACGCCGTCGACGCCGTGCGGTTCGAGCGCCTCGTCGGCCAGGCCCGCGACGGTGCCGGTCCCCGCCGGGTACACCGGCTGCGCGAGGCCCTCACACTGTGGCGCGGGGCCGCCATGCAGGACGTCGGCCTGTCGGAGAGCGCGGCCTTCGAGGCGGCGGTCACCCGGCTCGAGGCCCTGCGCCTGACCGCCATGGAGGACCGGTTCGACGCGGAGATCGACCTCGGGCACGGGGCGGACCTGGTCACCGAACTGACCCACCTGGTGGCCGTGCACCCGGTCCGCGAACGGCTCGTCGCCGCGCTGATGCGTGCGCTCGCCGCCGCCGGTCGCGACTCCGAGGCGCTGCTCGTCTACCAGCGCGCGAGAGAGGCCCTGGCCGAGGCGCTGGGGGTCGACCCGTCGTCGGAGCTGTCCGCACTGCACGTCGCGTTGTTGCGGGGCGAGCTGGGACAGCGGCAGGAGAACCGGAAGACCAACCTGCGGGCCGAGCTGACCAGCTTCGTCGGCAAGGACGCCGATGTCGCGGCGCTGCGGGACCTGGTCGCCGACCACCGGCTCACGACCGTGATCGGGCCCGGTGGCGCGGGGAAGACCAGGCTGGCCACGGAGACGGCGCGCTCGCTGCTCCACGAGCTGCCGGACGGGGCCTGGCTGGTGGAGCTCGCGGCCATCGGCGCGGACGGGGACGTGGCGCAGGCGACGCTCGCCGGGCTCGGCCTGCGCGAGTCACTGCTCGACGTGTCGCCGAACGCCGAGCTGACCGACCGGCTCATCGCGGCGATCCGCGAGCGGGAGGCGCTGCTGGTCCTGGACAACTGCGAGCACGTCATCGATTCGGCGGCGGCCTTCGCCCACCGGCTGCTCGGCGAGTGCCACCGGCTGCGGATCCTCGCGACGAGCAGGGAACCGCTCGGCATCACCGGCGAGGCGCTGTGGCCGGCCGAACCGCTCGGCATGCCGGAGAGCGACGCCGCGCCCGCCGAGATCGCCTCCTCGCCGGCCGTCCAGCTGCTGCGGGACCGGGCTGGCGCGGTACGCAAGGACCTCGCCGCCGACGCGGAGACGCTGGCGACGATGGCCCGCGTCTGCCGGGCGCTTGACGGGATGCCGCTGGCGATCGAGCTGGCCGCGGCCAGGCTGCGCACGATGTCGCTCGACCAGCTCGCCATCCGGCTCGACGACCGGTTCCGCCTGCTGACCGGCGGTAGCCGTACCGCCCTGCCTCGGCACCGGACGCTGCGGGCGATGGTCGACTGGAGCTGGGAGCTGCTGACCGAGGCCGAACGGATGGTCCTGCGCAGGCTCTCGGTGTTCTCCGGTGGGGCGAGCCTGGAGGCCGCAGAACGGGTGTGCGGCGGCGATGCCGTCCCGCCGGAACAGGTGCTGGAGTCGCTCACCGCATTGGCCGAGAAGTCACTGCTGGTCACCGAGGGCGGCAACGCACCGCGCTACCGGATGACCGGAACGGTCAAGGAGTACGCGCAGCTGCGGCTCGCGGAGGCCGGGGAGTCGGACCTGGCGCGCCGGGCGCACCTCGCCTACTTCACCGAGCTCGCCGAGACCGCGGAGCCACACCTTCGCCGGGCCGACCAACTGAAGTGGCTCGCCACGCTCGAGGCCGACCACGACAACATCGGTGCCGCGATGCGCGGCGCCCTCGCGGCCGGCGAGGCACACGCGGCGATGCGGCTCGCGGTGGGCTCCGGCTGGTACTGGTGGCTCGCCGGCCACAAGACCGAGGGTCTCGAGCTGATCATCGCGGCGACGAGGACACCCGGCGAGGTACCCGACGACGTCCGTGCCGTGGTGTACGCGCTCGTCGTGCACTTCATGACCACCGGTCCCAGCGGTGAGCACCAGGTGGCGGAGTGGATCCACGAGGCGTACCGGTTGAGCCGGCACAGCCGCTCCCGGCACCCGCTGATGGGGCTGATCGCCCCGCTCGAGCGCATGTTGCAGGCGCCGGACTCGTCCCTGCTCGCGTTCGAGTCGCTGTTGGACGACGAGGACCCCTGGGTTCGCGCGATCGCCCGCCTGCACCTCGGCAAGATGCGGGTCATGCTCGGCCAGGGCGGTCGGGAGGCGGACGAGTACCTCGAGAGGGCGCTCGCCGAGTTCCGCGCGCTCGGCGAGCGGTTCGGAATCTCGTTCGCCCTCACCGAACTGGCGGACCGGATGGCGACGCGGGGCGAGTTCGCCGGCGCGTGCGAGCACTACGAGCAGGCGGTCGTGGCGGTCGGCGAGGTCGGGGCGACCGAGGACGTCATCCGGTTGCGGTCGCGCCAGGCGCAGCTGTACTGGCTGCTGGGTGACAAGGAGGCCAGCGCGACCGCCCTCGCCGACGCGCAACGGCATGCGGAACGGGTCACCTGGCCGGGTGCGCTGGCCCTGCTGGCCCTCTCGCGGGCCGAGCTCGCCCGGTGGCGTGGCGACGTCGAGGAGGCCCGCCAGCAGCTCGACGTCGGGACGGCCCTGCTGGGAGCGGACGCGCACCAGGCGCACATCCGCGCGGTCGGGCACAGCATGCTCGGCTACCTCGCCGAGGACCTCGACGAGTCCCGGAGCCACCACCGCGCTGCCTGCCTGGCGGCCGCCGAGGCGGGCAGCGCCTACGTGGTCGGGCCGGTGCTCGTCGGGGTCGCGGACCTGGCGCTGCGCGGTGACCAGCCCGAGCAGGCGGCACGGCTGCTCGGGGCGAGCGCGGGTGTCGGTGGGCTGATGGACCGGTCACAACCGGACGTGACCCGGATCGAGCAGGTCGTGCGGAACCGCCTCGGCGACGAGCGGTTCGCCGAGGCGGTTCGGGAGGGAACGCGGACGAGCTGGTCTCAGCTCGCCGAGGTCACGCTCGCTTCCTGAACGTGGCCACCGCCCACACATAACCCACCACCGCGATCCCGGCACCCCAGGCCACCGCCGCGACAATGTCGCCGGTGGAGGGTGTCCCGTTCAGCAACCCGCGCACGCTCTCGATGATCGGCGTGAACGGCTGGTACTCCGCGAACTCCCGCACGCCGGCGCCCATCTTCTCCGCCGGCACGATCGCACTGCTGAAGAA
This sequence comes from Actinophytocola xanthii, assembly GCF_001921205.1. GTDB lineage: Bacteria > Actinomycetota > Actinomycetes > Mycobacteriales > Pseudonocardiaceae > Actinophytocola > Actinophytocola xanthii. The sequence continues at coordinate 56,277 of NZ_MSIE01000048.1, forward strand.
CGGCAGCATGATCAGCGGAACCGTGGTGAACCCCGCCGACTCCGCGGTTTTCGCGACCAGTCCCAGCGCGACCGTGAGCCAGCCGACCGCGACGACCGTCAGCACGAGGATCCCGATCGCGGCGAGCCACTGGAGGACGGTCGCGGACGGACTGAACCCCATCAGGAACGCCACGCCGACGACGGCGGCCAACCCCGCGACCGAGCGCACGACGGTGGAGACCAGGTGCCCGGTCAGCACCGCGCCCCGCGAGACGTCCATGACCTTGAGCCGGTTGATGATGCCGTTGGTCATGTCGGAGTTCACCGCCATCGCGGTAGCCGAAAGGCCGTAGGCGACGGTCATCAGGAGCATTCCGGGTGTCGCGTAGTCGACGTAGTCCGCGCCGCCGACGTCGAACGCGCCACCGAAGACGTAGACGAACATCAGCATCAGAACGATCGGGAAGAGGATCGCGTTGAACAACGCCGTCGGGTTCCGGACGGTGTGCTTGAAGTTGCGCCGCAACATGATCATCGAATCGGAGCTCATCACGCGTTCACCTCCGCGCCGGTACGACCGGTCAGGGCGAGGAAGACGTCGTCGAGGTCGGGCGTGTGCACCGAGAAGTCCTCGACGTCGATCCCCTGCCGGTGGAGCCGGTCCAGCAGTTCCCACACCGATCGCGCCCCACCGTCGCTGGGCACCCGCAAGGTCAGGTCCTCCGCGTCCCGGACGGCGTCACCCAGCACCCGCACCGCCGCCCCGAGCCGATGCCCGTCCGCGAACCGGAGCCGGACATGACCGCCGGGAACCTGCCGCTTGAGCGCCTCGGGGGTGCCCTGCGCGGCCAACCGGCCGCAGTCCAGCACCGCGATGCGGTCGGCCAGCTGGTCGGCCTCCTCGAGGTACTGGGTGGTGAGGAAGACGGTGACGCCGCGGGACACCAGCCCCCGGACGATCTCCCACATCATGCGACGGCTGCGCGGGTCCAACCCGGTCGTGGGCTCGTCGAGGAAGATGATCGAGGGTTCTCCCACCAGGGTCATGGCCAGATCCAACTTCCGCCGCATACCCCCCGAGTACGTGGACACCAGCCGCGACGCGGCGTCGGTGAGGTCGAACCGCTCCAACAACTCGTCGACGATCCGGTGACCGACCCGCTTCAGGGCCGCCATCAGCTCCAGGTTCTCCCGCCCCGTCAGCAGCTCGTCCACCGCCGCGAACTGCCCAGTGACCCCGACGACGCCCCGAACCGCCCTGGTCTCGGCGGCGACGTCGAACCCACCGACGCGAACCGTGCCCCCGTCGCTCTTGATCAGGGTGGTGAGCACGTTCACCATCGTCGTCTTACCCGCGCCGTTTGGACCGAGCAGCGAGAAAACCGTCCCCGCCTCGACCTCCAGGTCGATCCCGTCCAACACGACCTTGTCGCCGAAGGCCTTCCGCAACCCGGAAACCTCGATAGCTGCTCTACTCATGGCGCCAACCCTCGCCAGGTGCGCTGTCATGCCCCTGTCACGCCCCTGACAGCCGCCCGCCTCACCCGCGGCGCGTGACGCCACGACTGCCAGCCGCGGCTCGCTCCCGCCGGGCATCCCGGATCCCAGGCCAGGAGGATCCGGTCGCCGGGCCGGCTGTTCTCGGGAGCGGGTACGCGGTCCACCGGCTCCGGCCAGTTGAGGTCCACGTAACCGACCGGCACGCCCCACAGGTGGTCCGCGACGTCTTCCTCCGCCCAGGACCCGAGCAGTTCCGCACCCGCCAAGCTCGCACCGGGATCGGGATCCGACCGGAGCAGCGCGGCGGGGGAACGGTTGTCGGCGGGTACACCGGTCAAGCCGGCGCGGCGACGGGACTCATGCCACCAGCCCGCGCCGAAGTAGTCCATCGCCAACGACGCCGCGGCCAAGCCCGAAAACCAATAGCGCCACCGCTCACCAGAGCCCGGCGAACGGCCCCGACCACCACGTCGACCTCGGCCCGCCCCAATCTCGAAGAAGAAAGACGATCCAAGGCCGCGCGAACGACGCGCCGGCGCGCGGTCCCTGGGCCGGTTGTGCCGAAAGGCGGTAGTTCTCCCTGGGCCCCGTCGGGCAGGCTGAGACCATGGGGATGAAGCAGGCTGGTGTCGTTGTCGGGTTGGTGGCGGCGCTGGCCGCCGGGCTGGTGTCCGGAGCGCAGGCGAGTCCCGGCTCGCCCGTGCGCGCCGCGCTCGGCCAGGTGGTGGCGGGCGGAGTGCCCGGCGCCTACGCGGCCGTCGTCGACGGGGGCGACACCTGGCGTGGTTCCGCAGGAGTCGGTGACCTGCGCACCGGGCGGGCGCCCGACGCGCGTGGCCGGATCCGCGTCGCCAGCGTGACCAAGACATTCGTCGCCACCGTGGTGCTCCAACTCGTCGGCGAGGGCAGGCTCGGGCTCGACGACCCAGTGGCCGACCACCTGCCCGGCCTGCTGCCCTACGCCGAGCCGATCACCGTCCGCCAGCTGCTGGGACACACCAGCGGCGTGCCTCGCGACATCGCGCACTACCAGACCATCGAAGAGGTCGACACGAAGCGGTGGGAGACCTTCACGCCGCCCCAACTGGTGCGCCTGGCCACCGACGGCCAGCCGTTGCTGTTCCCGCCGGGCACCGGCTTCTCCTACTCCAACGTCGGCTACACGGTCCTCGGCATGCTGGTCGAACGCGTCACCGGCCGTTCACTGGCCGGCGAGCTGGAGCGGCGCGTCTTCCGGCCACTGCACCTGCGGGACACCTCGTTCCCCACCTACCAACCGTTCGTCGTGAACCCGGCCGCGCGCGGCTACGAACGGCTCTACGGCGAGACCGCCCCGCTGACCGACGTCACCACGTACGTGTGGTCGCGGCTGTGGGCGTCCGGCAACCTGATCAGCTCCCCGGACGACCTGAACCGGTTCTTCCACGCACTGCTCGGCGGCCGCCTGCTGCCCGACGACCTGCTCGCGCAGATGAAGGACGCCCGCCCCGAGTCGATCGGCCCGTTCGGCTACGGCCTCGGCCTCATGCATTGGCCGAGCCCCTGCGGCGGCGAAGACTGGTGGGGCCACGGCGGTGACCTGCCCGGCTACAACACGTGGAGCCTGCACACCACCGACCTGACCCGCCAGGTGTCGGCCGGCATGAACCAGGACATCACCGCCCCAGCCGCCGCACACGAGAACATGGTCTTCACGGTGCTCCCGAGTGCCCTATGCGACGAGGTCCCGATGTCCACGGCGACCACCGCCAACATCCCCTACCTCGGCCCGGCGCTCCCGTAGCGGCTCAGTCGCGCCACCAAGCGGTCCGGAACCAGTTCGCCGCCAGGACGATCACCCACCACCACCGCTACCACCAGGCCGATCCCCAGGTCTCCGCCGAAGGACTGACGTGACCAGATGGCCAGCACGCCGTCCACCGAGACGAACCCGCCGCCGAATGCACCCGCCCAGGCTGAAGACCAGCGGCGGGTGGTGAGCGTCAACGCCGAGGCCAGCACACCGCGGCCCACCGCGGCTCGCCTACTCAGCACCTGGCCTGCTCGCCGTCCGTGAGGAACCCCCTCCCCCTCTGGTACAGCCCATTTGTTGCGGTACGCCTGTGACACAGAAGCAGTGTGGTGAGACGAGGCAAAGCCCGGCTGTCGCCCAGGTGTCACAGCGATTTGCGCAGGTCCGGCGTCTTTGAGTGACACGGTGACAGACGTGACACCCGCGACCGGTGATTGTTCGACGTTCGTGCGTTGATAAGCGGACCCCGCTCACCAAGGCCCGAGGGTGAGCGGAGCCGCTCCCGCCGCCGGGTAGCTCACCGCCGTTCGGCACAACACATTCACGCCCGCCACGCGTGTATGGGGTGACGGACGGAGAACCGCATGAGCTTCGAGGAGTTCGCCAGCACCCGGCTGGCGGCTTTGCTGCGTTTCGCGGCGGTGCTGACCGGTGACCGGGGGCTGGCCGAGGACGTCGTCCAGGAGGTGCTGATCCGGACGCACCAGCAGTGGCGCAAGATCGGAGCGCTCGACGCTCCCGAGGCCTACGTCCGGCGCATGATCACCAACGAGTACCTGTCCTGGCGGCGCCGGTGGTCGCGGATCGTTCCGCACGCCGAGCCGCCGGCCGGCCCGGCCACCGTCTCGGATCCCGCGATCGCGCACGCCGAGCGCGACGGGTTGCGGGCCGAGCTGGACAGGCTGCCCCGCCAGCAGCGCGCGGTGCTCGTGCTGCGCTACTACGTCGGGCTACCCGACGCCGAGACCGCGGAGCTGCTCGGCTGCACCGTCGGCACCGTCCGCGGCTACGCGTCGCGCGCGCTCACCGCGCTGCGCGTCGAGACAGCGCTCACCACAGCGAATCCCGCCGCAGCGAAGGAGCGCACCTGATGTTCACCGAGGACGATCTGCGCACCACCCTCGACGAGCTGGAGCACGAGGCACCGCACGCCGGCGCCGTCCTGGCCCGGTTCGAGCGGCTGCGCCAGCGCAGGCAGGCGCGCCGGCGCGTGGCCAGAGTGATCACCGCCGCGGCCGTGGCCGCCGCCGCGGTCGCCGTCTCCTTCGCGGTGCCCCGCCTGCTCGCCGACGGACCGGTGCCCCCCGCCGACCAGCAGCGCATCCGCACACCCCACTACACCTTCGACGTGGACGACCTGCCCGGTTACCGGGTCCTCCACGAGGGCGGGGGCAACCTGGCCCAGTCCGCCACGTTGGTCGCCGACGCCGACCCGGGCAGCCTCATCCGCGTCCTCGTGTACGAGGCCGGCGTGTACGCCCCGACCGAGGCACAGGCCGGCGACCGGGTCCAGGTAAACGGCCGCGCCGGCTTCTACGGCACCTCCCTGCCCTGCCACTGCACGATCGCGCCCGGAACGCCCGGCCTGGCCTGGGAGTACGCCCCCGACTCCTGGGCCGAGGTGCACTACCAGGGTCCCGAGCTTCCGCTCCCCCAGGCTCGGGCGCTCCTGCTCGCCGCCGCCGGGGCGGTCCGTTTCGATCGGTCCGACCCGGTCCGGTCGCCGTTCGAGGTGGGACACCTGCCCGCCATCCTGGACGCGGGGCCGCTGGACGCGTACCTCTCCGCGAACGAGGGCCTGCCCGAGACGACCGAGCTGTTCCTGACCCTGCGGACCGTCGCCACGGGCGAGGATCTGCTGACGATCTTCCTGCACGAGCGCGACATCGGGACACCATTCACCGACGGCACGCCGACCCTGACCCCCGACGGCGTCGAGCGGCGGGTGAACGCCACGACGACCGTGGAGATCTGGGACTACAGGCACCTGCCGACCGAAGAACTGCTCCAGGTCGCCCGGTCGATCAAGCTGGTCGGCGACCTCGACAACCAGGACACCTGGGTCCCCCTCGCCGACGCCCTCCCCTCCGGCTGACCCCGGGCCGGCCCGCCGGTCGCTCACCCGACCACGCGGAAACGCAGGTAGGTGGCGGCCGGCGTGACCAGCACGTCGGTCGCTCCAACGCGATCGCGGAGCCGAGCGCGTCGAACCGCCGCGTGCCGTCACCGGGATCCCGACTTCTGCGACAGGTGAGAACGAAAATGACCAAGGAAATCGACCGCAAAGGCTGGCTGCAGCTCGTCGGCTTCGTCGGCGGCATCGCCGTGATCGCCGCCGCCGTCATCGTCACCGGATTGATCCTGCTCCTCTGACACCTCGCCGTCCTCTAGCGACTACCCGCTCACCCCACGTGCGACGAAGATGTGCCGTAGCGTTCGAAAGAGCATCAGTCGGTACTGCCCAGTCGACGGGTTCACCCATCGCCACGCGTTGGTTATGGCCGGCTACCTGCTCCGTTACCTCGGATTTGTCAGACACCGGAGGTTTCCTCGCTCAGAACCGGTATAAATGACGCACGAAATCCTGATTTTACTCCCAGGCTATCCAACGGGTCGCCGTTCACTCGGTACATCACGCGCTGGCCGCTGAATGTTCGTCTGCCATGTAGCCATCGGTGATTGTCGAGAATGTAACCTTGGCCGGCGTTGAGCCTAAGGATGTGGATGTGTCGGCCTAGTGTTGCGCGTAGATCGGGAATCCATCGAGCTACCTCTGAAGAGAATTTGGCTAGATCGTCGAGGCGTAGACGAACAGAAACCCGATCGCCAACTCTTGTGAAAATCGATCCAAGATGGCCCGCGGCTCCGCCGAACAACACAGAACGAGGCGCACTCAACGCCTTGATTGCCTCAGGGTTGGTACTGGCGAGGTCATCGTAGACGGATTTGCCGTCAATGACGACACATTCGCCACCCCTTGTGGCGGGCTGCTGGCACGACATCAGCAGTAGTGCAGGTGGACGGTCGATGCCCGACCGGTCGGTGTGCGGATTGAGAGCAGATGTGGTGAAACCGGCAAAACCGCTGCGAACCTGGCTGCCGACATCGGCAATCGCGGTAATACCGGTCGAATCGCTGTCCCGGTGAGGGACGATCGTGGCGATCGAGCGAGCCAGCCGCAGCAGATCTTCTTTGCTTGCCACGCCATCGAACATGGCGAGACCGCGCTCGACCAGGACCGCGGTTAGCGAGTTCACCGAGTCCGCGTCCTGGCCATTCACTCCGAATGTGGTCCATGGGTGAGGCATCGATATGACCTCCATTGCTGATCTGTTGCGTCGCGACCAGAAAAATCCAGGCCAGACGCCATGTCCAGTGACAGACTGTCAACCTGTTGCGCCACATAGCGGATTCGAGTGCGCTACGGTGCTCCTGACGGACGAACTCAGACTTGGAGGAACACCTGATGGAGCACGACGCATACCAGCCGCAAACGTTCTCAATCTCGATCAAGGGAGTCGTGGTGCGCGCCGGTAAGGTGCTCCTGCTGCGCAACGAGCGAGACGAATGGGAACTACCAGGAGGCCGGATCGAAGTTGGAGAGACACCGGAGGAATGTGTCGCGCGTGAGATACTCGAAGAGACGCAGTGGAAAGTTGAAACCGGTCCCATTCTCGACACTTGGATGTACTACATCGGTCCCGCCGAAAAACATGTGTTCATAGTAACCTTTGGATGCTTTCCAAGCGGCGATTCTCGACCGGTGCTTTCCCGTGAGCATAAGGAAGTGGGCCTGTTCGGCGAAGGCGAGATATTGGGGTTGACCATGCCGGACGGCTACAAGCGGTCTATCGCGACCTGGTTCGAGAGGTTGCGAAAGAGTGCACCAGAGCTGACGGGGTAACAGTAATGGCAGGCAAGCGTTGCGGTGCGTGCGGGGCGATTTTAGGTGGACTCTCCCTGGAACCGATCTGTTCCTCATGTCGTGTCGCCGCCAATTCTTCCGCGCCCGCGATCCCTGCGAGGAACCTGGCGCCAGTGGCCTGGATCTGGGCTTCTGCTGAGGCTTCGGCTGCATTGACATCCCGGGACTTGGCAACGATTCTGCGCGCCTATCGACGATTCAACCGGATGAGTCAACATAAACTCGCAGAGATCCTAGGTTACGACAAGACCTACGTATCCATGATCGAAACCGGCCGCCGTACGATCAATGATGTCGGGACCCGACGCCACATCGCGCGCACTCTGGGCCTGCCAACGCACGTGCTCGGGGTAACCGACAGCGGGGACGCTGATTTCGCGGCCATGGTTCAGTTCGGTGACTCTGTGATCAGACTGGCCGAGATAGCGCGACAAGCTGGCCGCCCGGTGGAAGCGGTCGATGAACTGTGGCCGTTGGTTGCTCGGCTTGAAGCGCGCGCCGCTGAGGGGCATGTCGAGCGGGACACACTGATGCTGCTCGGGCGGGCACGGGTCGCACTTGGCTTGTCGCTAGGCACTGTACTTCCCGAGGAACGAATGGTTACCGCTGCCAGGTGGACCGGCAAAGCCTTGGCCATCGCCGAACATCTGGAAGATCAGTCCTTTCTCGCTCACGTCCTACGCATGCATGGCAACGAGCTTCGTAAGGCAAACCGAATTCCAGCGGCCATCGCACGACTCAACCGGCCGGTGCATCTCTCCGACCATCCGGAGGGCCAAGGGGCCGCACTTGCCTTCCTCGCTCGCGCTGCTGGAGAACGCGGTGAATCGGATCTGTTCGATGAGGCGATGGAACGCTTCCGCAGCTTGCTGGACCAAGGGCACTCACAGGGGATGTTGCTCAACCCCTTCACCTTTCGCGAGGTCGGGTTACGAGGACTGGTGTCCACTGGTCGCGCTGCTGAGGCGATCCGATTGATGCAAGTCGGGCAGGTGGACACCGCGCCTGCCGCCCCGCAATGGCACGTGATCGAGCGTGTCACGGCCGGCCAGGTCCACCTCGCGGCAGGTGACCACGACAGTGCCAGCGATGCCCTGAATACGGCACTGAGGGCCGCTGACCTTCATCGCCTGCCGCACCAGGTCCAGCGCGCGATCCGCGCGGCCCGAGCTGGTGGCCTCACCGAGATCAGCGCTGCCGGGGAGGCAGCGCTGACACGGCTGCAAGGACTCCTCGGGCCATCCGAGTCGGACGACTAGCCAGCCTGAAGGAACTCATGGCGCGGATTGGGCACTCCAGCCACCCGGGCCGCCATGATCTACCAGCACGCCACGCGAGAACGAGATCACGCGATCGCGGCGGCGCTGGAACTGATGATCCAGGAAGCGCGGGGCGAGCCGGCCGCCCGATCTGGCATGCATCTGGCACGACAGCCGCCCGAGCCCGGACAACGCGAAAGCGGCAGGCCGGGGACGCTTGTCCTCACCTGCCGCTTTTCGAAGTGGAGCTGAGGGGGTTCGAACCCCTGACCCCCACACTGCCAGTGTGGTGCGCTACCAGCTGCGCTACAGCCCCGTACACCCGACCGGACCAGCCCGGCCGTGCGACTACAAGGTACCTGACCCGCGGAGGCGCCGTGCACTCGGGTCGGGTGGTTCCCTCCCGGCCTCCGCCGTGCTACACCCGAACGATGATCGCCGACAACGCCGTGGGTGTGCCGCTGGTCGAGCCGGACTCCGAGGGCATCAGCCCAGACCAGCGACGCGAGATGCAGCAGCGCCGGCTCCGGCGGCTGGTCGACCGGCTGCTGGCGGCGGGCGGGCTCCAGGCCGCGCGGCTGGTCGACAGCGGGGTCACCAGCGGCGCCGACGTCTCCCTGGACGCACTCGACCGGCTGCCGATGGTCACCAAGCGGGACCTGTGGGCGCACTACCCGCACGGCCTGCGCGCCGCCCGGGCCGAGGACATCGTCTGCGTGCACGGCTCGTCCGGCACCGGCGGGCGGCCCACGCTCGTGCCCTACACCGCCCAGGATGTCGACATCTGGGCCGAGGTGATGGCCAGGGCACTCGGCGGTGCCGGCGCCACCCGCCAGAGTGTCATCCACAACGCCTACGGCTACGGCCTGTTTACCGGCGGCCTGGGCGTGCACCACGGCGGCATGCGCCTGGGCGCCACCGTCGTCCCTCTTTCCGGTGGAATGACCGAGCGGCAGGTGCGGATGCTCCAGGACCTGCGTCCCGACATCCTGGCCTGCACCCCCTCGTACGCGATCTTCCTCGGTGAGGCCATGCGGTCGGCCGGGGTCCGCCCGGACAGCCTGCGGGCGGGCGTGTTCGGGGCCGAGCCCTGGACGAACGAGATGCGGGCCCAGATCGAGAACCTGCTCGGGCTCCGCGCGCTCGACATCTACGGGCTCTCCGAGATCATCGGCCCGGGGGTGGCCTGCGAGTCGCTGGACTCCGACGGGATGCTGAACGTCGCCGAGGACCACTTCCTGGTGGAGACCGTCGACCGGAACGGGCACCCCGTGCCGGACGGGACGCCGGGCGAGTTGGTGTTCACCACGCTCACCAAGACCGGCATGCCGCTGTTGCGTTACCGCACCGGTGACGTCGCCACGCTGGCCGGGCCGGTCCCGGGCGCCCCGCGCACCCTGCGGCGCATGTCGAAGCTGCTCGGCCGAACCGACGACATGCTGGTGGTGCGCGGCGTGAACGTCTTCCCCACCGAGATCGAGGCCGTGCTGCTGGCCGACGAGCGGGTGAGCCCGCACTACCTCGTCGTCGAGGACCGGCGGGACGACGCCCGGCCGACGCTGCGGGTGGCTGTCGAGTCGCTGGTCGCCGAGAGCGAGACCCTCGAGGGCGACCTGACGACCGCCCTGCGCGAGCGGCTGGGGATCGGCTGTGAGGTGCGCGTGCTGCCCCAGGGCTCGGTCCCCCGCACCGAGGTGGGCAAGGCCCGCCGCTTCGCCAGGTGGACCGGCGGGGAGCCGCCGCTGGCCGGGATCGGGTGAACGCTCAGCCCGCGCGGACCAGCTCGTCCAGCCAGTTCGGGCCGGACGGCTCGACGACCTTCTCGCCGACAGCGATCGTCGGCGTGCCGAAGCCACGCTGACCGTTGAAGTCCTGCTGTAGGTAGGAGGTCTCGCGCACCTCGTCGAAGTGCGTCTGGATGAGATCGTCGTACTCGTCGCCGTCTACACAGGACTTGAAGGTCGAGGACGTGATGCCGAGGTCCTTCCCGAGCTCGACGAGCTGCTGGTTGTCCCACCCGCGGGAGCCCTCGGCCGGCTGCGCCTGGTAGAGGCTCAGGTGGAACTCGGGGAACTTCCCGGCGTCGGCCGCGCACAGTCCGGCGTTGGCGGAGTCCATCGAGTAGCCGGGTGGGTCCGAACGGTCGTTCAACATCGGCAGCATGTGGTACCGAACCCGCACCGTGCCGTCGGCGACGTACTTCTCGATGTCCTCGTGGTAGCTGTCCTCGAAGGACCGGCACGCGGGGCAGAGGAAGTCCTCGTACACGTCGAGCGTGACCTCGGCGCTGTCCTCGCCGACGACCACGACGGCTCCGTCACGCCGAGCCGAGTAGGTGGCCTGCGGCGCCGCGGTCTGAATGGACTGTCCCTCGGTCTCGTTCTTCTGGCTGTTGGTGTAGATGATCCCGCCCAGCACCGCACCCGCCAACAACACGACCACGACGACCCCGATGATCACCGTCTTGCGGTCGACCGAGGGACCCCGGGACACCGGTGCGGACGCACGTCGGCCCGTGGTTTGCGCCTGCCGCTTCTTGCGCGCGTTGCGCTCCGCTCCACCCACCGTTCACGTCCTTCCCTGCGGGTCCCCGGTGTCGACAGTGTCCTCCACGTCCTGTCGGTTACCGGTGAGCCAGCCGTCCAGCGAGAACGGAGTCCGCGGGCGCACCACCAGCCACGCGCAGAGCAGCAGGAACCCGATATCGCGAGCGATCTCCTCCGGGTAGGCCGTCTCGCCCGCTGCCACCTGCCCCCCGCCCCCGAAACACCCGCAGTCGATCGAGAGCCCCCGAGCCCAGGCCTGCGCGACGGCCCCGACGAACGCGAGCAGCACGACAGCCGAGACCGCCGCCACAACCCGGGTCCCGAGCCCCACCAGCAGCAGCACCCCCAGCGCCAGCTCGAGAAAGGGAACCGCGGCCGCGACAACACTGACCAGCCCGGCCGGCAACAGGTCATAAGCCTGCACGGCGACATAGGCCTGGTTCAGATCGGCAACCTTGATCCCCCCCGAGACCAGCCAGACCCCGGCCAACCCCAACCGCACAAGCACCCCGATGCCGTCAAGCACCCGCCCACCCGGTCGACCCACACCCCGACGCTACCGAACCCCCACACCCCCGCCACTGCTCCCCGCCCATCACTGATCCCCTCCTCCCCCGTGACTGGTCCCCATCCCTGTCGCTGGTCCCCACCCCCAGTTCCACGCTGGGTCAGCAGGAGCTCGCACCGTGGGGGGCATGGGGGGCTCGGCCCCCCAACGCGGTTCCGACACGAAACCGGCGAGCGCTCTGTGCGAGCACTCGCCGGCCATTCGTGGAGGTGCCGGGAATCGAACCCGGGTCCTCTGTCGTCTCGACAGGGCTTCTCCGTGCGCAGTTCACTGTGCCTCTACTCGGCCCCATCGGTCACGTGAACAAGCCGATGTGACGAGCCCAGCCGCTGTAGATGTCCCACCGCGGGTCCGCGGCCAACCCGCGACGGTGAGCCTCCTAGCTGATGCCGGCAAACCGGGTCGGAGGCGACCCCGGGCCGACAGACGTCAACTACTCGCTCAGGCGGCGAGTGCGACGTCGGCCTTGGAATTAACCTTGGCGCATATTGGTTTGCGGCGACGCTTTAGGTGGCCATCCGCCTGCACCTGCACGCTTCCCCTGAATCAACGTCCAGAGTCGAAACCGTTCACCCCCTCGTCGTGGGTCGTCCACGCCAAGTCTAACGCTCCGGCGCCCACGGATCATCCCGGTTCCCCGGGGGTAGGGAAAACCCCACCCCCAACATTGCGGATCACCCCATGGTCCGCCGCCCCCCGTCCCGACATCCTTCAAGGGCGACACGACGAAGGAGACGACGATGACCACCGAAAGCGACGGCACCCAGCCCAACCCACCCTTGCTGGGCTCGATCACGTACCTGGTGATGAACCTGCCCATCGGCATCGCCTCGTTCGTGTTCGTCGTCACCTCCGCCGCGGTGGGGCTGAGCACCGTCATCATCTGGGTCGGTGTCGCGGTCCTCGCCCTGGCCACGCTGGTCTGGCGAGGTGCGGCGCAGCTCGAACGGATGCGCGTCCACGCCCTCCTCGGCACCTACATCGCCTCGCCCTACCGGCCGCTTCCCGAGGGCGTGGGGCGCCGGGTCACTGCCCGCTTCAAGGACCCGGCCACCTACAAGGACATGACCTACCACCTGCTCCTGCTGCCGATCGGCATCGCCGAGTTCACGGTCATGGTCTGCACCTGGGCCACCGGCCTGTGGCTCGTGGCCCTCCCACTGCTGTTCCCGTGGCTCCCGTTCGACTGGCGCCCGATCGTCTGGAACGAGACCGTGATCCAGACCGACTCCTGGACCGACACCCTGCCCTGGGCCGCCCTGGGCGTGCTGGTGCTGGCCATCGCGATCGCGCTCACCCGCGCCCTGGCCACTGGACATGCCCGGTACGCACGGGCGATGCTCGGCCCGAGCCGGCAGCGCATCGAGCGCCTGCACACCCTGGACACCGCCGGCGTCATCGACTGGAGCGACACCTCGGCGACGGTGGTTCGATGACCAGCCCAGAGCCCCTGTACCTGGTGCCGGACCCGGTGGCGCGGGATGCTGACACCGTGCCACCGCCTCCCCCGACGCCGACCCCGACTTCGACGCCGACCGAGAACACCGGGCCCTCACTGCTCGTCCGCGGCCTCAGCTCGGCCCTGTTCATGCTGGCCGGCTTCCCGCTGAGCCTGTTCTCGTTCATCACGATCGTCACGCTGTTCTCGGTCGGGGTCGGCACGCTGGTCATCTGGGTCGGGCTCGGCGTCCTGCTGGTGGCGATGCACCTGGTCACCGGGCTGGCGGCAGCCAACCGAGTGCTCTTCCGAGCGTTGCTCGGGGTCGACATCCGCACCCCGAAGGTCCCCGTGGACCAGTCGGCCACGACGTGGCGGCGCCAGCTCAACCGGATGCAGCACCCCCAGACCTGGCGGAACATCGCCTACCTGCTGGCCTCGTTCCCCCTGCACGTGGTGGGGTTCCCGCTGGCCATCGCCGGGGTCATCCTGCTGCCGATCGGGTTGTTCGTGCTGCCGGTGGTGGCCTCGCTGCACGTGATGCTGGCCAGGGCACTGCTCGGCCCCAACGAGACCGAGCAGCTCGTGGAGAAGGCCGAGCACCTGCAGGCATCCAGGGCCAGGGGGGTCGACGCCGCCGAGGCGGAGCGCAGGCGGATCGAGCGCGACCTGCACGACGGCGCCCAGCAGCGGCTGGTCGCGGTGGCGATGGGCCTGGGCCGGGCGAAAACCAAGCTCGACGCCGACCCGGACACGGCCCGCGCGCTCATCGACGAGGCGCACGCCGACGCCAAGCTGGCCGTCTCCGAGCTGCGTGACCTCGCCCGCGGCATCTACCCCGCCGTGCTCGGCGACCGCGGGCTGGACGCCGCGCTGTCGTCGCTGGCAGCCAAGTGCCCGGTGCCGGTCGACGTGCACGTGCAGATCGACCCGCGGCCACCGGCGGCGGTCGAGAGCACCGCGTACTTCATCGTGGGCGAGGCGCTGACCAACGTCGCCAAGCACTCCGGCGCCACCCAGGCCAAGGTCAACGCCTGGCGCGAGGAGCGGCCCAGCGGGGACCAGGTCATCGTCGAGATCACCGACGACGGCAACGGCGGCGCGTCGATGCGGTCCGGTGGTGGGCTTGCCGGGCTCGCCGACCGGGCTGCCACGATTGACGGCGTGATGACCGTGGTGAGCCCGCTCGGCGGGCCGACAGTGATCAGGGCGGACCTGCCGTGCACGTGGTGATCGCGGAGGACTCGGTCCTGCTGCGGGCCGGCCTTCAGCGCCTGCTCGCCGACGAGCACATCGAGACCGTGGCCGCGGTCGAGGACGGGGACGAGCTGCTGGTCGCGATCAGCGAGCACCGCCCCGACCTCGCGATCGTCGACGTGCGGATGCCGCCCACGTTCACCGACGAGGGGCTGCGTGCCGCGTTGCGTGCCCGCGAGCAGCTGCCCGGCCTGCCGGTGCTGGTGCTCTCCCAGTACGTGGAGGAGCGCTACGCCGTCGAGCTGCTCTCCGGCGGCGCCGGCGGGGTGGGCTACCTGCTCAAGGAGCGGGTGGCCGACGTGGCGGAGTTCGTGGACGCGGTGCACCGGGTCGCCGGCGGCGGCACCTGCATCGACCAGGAGGTGATCGCGCAGCTGATGGCCCGAGGTAGGCGGAATCCCATCGACGTGCTGACGCCGCGCGAACGCGAGGTGCTGGGCCTGATGGCCCAGGGCCTGTCGAACGTCGCCATCGCCAAGTCGCTCACCGTGTCCGACGGCGCGGTCGAGAAGCACGTGGGCAACATCTTCTCCAAGCTGGGCCTGGAGCCCAGCTCCGTGGAGCACCGCCGCGTCCGAGCGGTACTCACCTTCCTCGAACAAGGCTGAACCACCCGGCCCCGCCACCGGCGGACCGCTTCGCTCGCGAACCGCGCCGTGGACGTCAGGGACAAAGTCGGCAAGCCGAACAGACGAACAGCCGGTGCCCCCGCCCGTGAGGGGCAGGGACACCGGCTGGCGAGAACCGCGCTCAGGCCGCGACGGTGGCGGCCGCCGGGACCGGCTCCAGCGCGACGTCCAGGACCTCGCGCACATCGCCGGCCAGGTGGATGGTCAACTCGTCACGCACCGACGACGGCACGTCGTCCAGGTCGGGCTCGTTGCGCTTGGGCAGCACGACCGTGGTGATGCCGGCCCGGTGGGCGGCGAGCAGCTTCTGCTTCACCCCGCCGATCGGCAGCACCCGCCCGGTCAGCGACACCTCGCCCGTCATCGCGACGTCCGAGCGGACCGGCCGTCCCGACAGCAGCGACGCGAGCGCCGTGGTCATCGTCACGCCGGCGGACGGGCCGTCCTTGGGAACCGCGCCGGCCGGGACGTGGACGTGCACGCCCCGCTCGGACAGCGTCCCCACCGGCACGTCGAGCACGTCGCCGTGCGAGCGCAGGTAGGACAGCGCGATCTGCGCCGACTCCTTCATCACGTCGCCGAGCTGACCAGTGAGCGTGACGCCGGTAGCACCGGACTCCTTCGACGCGACCGACGCCTCGACGAACAACACGTCGCCGCCGGCACCGGTGACCGCGAGCCCCGTCGCGACCCCGGGAACCGCCGTCCGCTCGGCCGACTCCGGGGTGTGCTTCGGCTGCCCGAGGTACCCGCGCAGGTCCCCGGCGTCCACGGTCAGCGGCAGCGTCGTCTGGTCGACCGCGAGCTGCGCGGTGATCTTGCGCAGCACCCGCGCGACCGAACGCTCCAGCTGCCGGACCCCGGCCTCCCGGGTGTACTCCCCCGCCACCAGCCGCAGGGCGTCGTCGGTGACCGTCACCTCGTCCGGGCCGAGCCCGGCCCGCTCCAGCTGCCGGGGCAGCAGGTGGTCCCGGGCGATCGTGACCTTCTCCTCCTCGGTGTACCCGTCGAGGGTCACCAACTCCATGCGGTCGAGCAGCGGCGCCGGAATCGAGTCGATCACGTTGGCCGTGGCCAGGAACACCACGTCGGACAGGTCGAGCTCGACCTCGAGGTAGTGGTCGCGGAAGGTGTGGTTCTGCGCGGGGTCGAGGACCTCGAGCAGGGCCGCGGTCGGGTCGCCCCGGTAGTCCGCGCCGACCTTGTCGATCTCGTCGAGCAGCACGACCGGGTTCATCGAGCCGGCCTCGGAGATGGCACGCACGATCCGACCCGGCAACGCACCGACGTAGGTACGCCGGTGGCCGCGGATCTCCGCCTCGTCCCGCACACCGCCGAGCGCGACCCGCACGAACTTGCGCCCCATGGCGCGCGCGACCGACTCGCCGAGCGAGGTCTTGCCGACCCCGGGCGGACCGGCCAGCGCCAACACCGCACCGCTGCGGCGGCCGCCGACGACCCCGAGCCCGCGCTCGTCCCGCCGCTTGCGCACGGCCAGGTACTCGATGATGCGCTCCTTGACGTCCTCGAGCCCCGAGTGGTCGGCGTCGAGGACCTCCCGGGCGCCCCTGATGTCGTAGGCGTCGTCGGTCCTGGTGTTCCACGGCATCTCGAGCACCGTGTCCAGCCAGGTCCGGATCCAGCCGACCTCGGGGGACTGCTCGGAGGTCCGCTCGAGCTTGTCCACCTCGGCCATCGCGGCCTCGTGCACCTTCTCCGGCAGCGCCGCCGCCTCGACGCGGGCGCGGTAGTCCTGCTCCTCGGACTCCGGTCGGCCGTCCAGCTCGGCCAGCTCCTTGCGGACCGCGGCCAGTTGCTGGCGCAGCAGGAACTCCCGCTGCTGGCGCTCCATGCCTTCCTTGACGTCCTTGCGAATGGTCTCGGCGACATCGAGCTCGGCGAGGTGCTCACGCCCCCACTCGAGCAGCTTCTCCAGCCGCTCGGCCGTGTCGGCGGTCTCGAGCAGCCAGAGCTTCTGCTCGTCGGAGAGGTAGGGCGCATACCCGGCCATGTCGGCGAGCGCCGAGGGGTCGGCCTCCTGCTGGACGGTGTCCACCACCTGCCACGCACCGCGCTGCTGGAGCATGGTGATGACCAGCGACTTGTACTCCTTGGCCAGCTCACGGGCCCGGTCGGACGCGGCCGGCACCGGCGACACCTCGACCTGCACCCACAGGGCGGCGCCCGGGCCGGTGGTCCCGGCGCCGATGCGCACCCGCTCGGTGCCGCGCACCACGGCGGCGAGCTCACCGCCGGGCAGCCGCCCGACCTGCTCGACCACGCCGAGCACACCCACCCGCGCGTACTTGCCGTCCAGGCGCGGCACCATCACCACGCGGGGCTTATCGCCCCCGGCGGCCACCGCCTGGGCGGCCTCCACCGCCGCCCGGACCTCGGCTCCGTCGGTGCCGGCCAGCCGGATCGGCACGACCATGCCCGGCAGGAGCACGGTGTCGTCCAGCGGTAGTACCGGGAGCGTCAACGAGTCTGCCATGAGAACACCCTCCAAAGTTGAGTCTGCTCTGCTCAACCCAAACGGGTGTCAGGATGTTTCCCCTGGCTGTTCGCCCAGAGCGAGCAGGCGCCGAGGGGTGTCGTGCAGCACGGCCACCAGGAAGTCCCGGCCGAGCCGGTCGTCGGCGGCGGCCCAGTCGGCGATGGCCCTCAGCTGGGTGGCGTAGTCGTAGGGGATGTTGGGGAAGTCGGTGCCCAGCGCGACCCGGTCGGCGACACTGGCGAGCCGTGCGGTCCAGTCCGCCGGCAGCGGGGCGCCCGAGGTGTTGAACGGCACACCGACCATCGTCGTGTCCAGGTGCACCCGCGGGTAGCGCTCGACGAGGTCCAGCGCGCCCGAGTAGTCCGGTGCCCCGGCGTGGGCGAGCACCGCGACGAGCCGTGGGTGACGGGCCAGCACCTGTTCGAAGACGTCCAGACCGGTGTACCGCCCCGCCAGGGGCCCGTGGCCGCAGTGCACGACCACCGGAACCCCGGCCTCGGCGAGCAGCCCCCACGCCGGGTCCAGCTCAGGGTCACGAGGGTCGTACCCGCCGACCTGGATGTGCGACTTGACGCACCGCGCACCCGCGGCCAGCGCCTCACCCAGGTAGTCGACGACACCGGGCTCGGGGTAGAGGGTCGCGGTCGGCACCGCGCCGGGGGTCCTGGCCGCGAAGTCGAGCACCCACTCGGTCAGCCACGCCGCCATCCCCGGCTTGTGCGGGTAGACCAGCGGCGCGAACGCGCGGACGCCCAGCTTCTCGAGGATGGCGAGCCGTTCGGGAACCGGGAGCCGGTAACGGATCGGCCACTCGGTGCCGTACTCCTGCCTCGCCCGGTCGAAGAACGCCCACACCTTGCGCTCGACCTGCTCGGGGAGGAAGTGCACGTGCAGGTCGACGAGCCCGGGCAGGCCCAGCGAGGCCAGGAACCCGGGCACGTCGGCATCGTTCACACGCGGCCTTTCGCCGCCCGTCCCGCTGCCCTCTCGATCTCCCGCTGCGCGTCCCGCTTGGCCATCGACTGGCGCTTGTCGTAGGCCTTCTTGCCGCGCGCCAGCGCGAGCTCGACCTTGACCTTGCCGTCCTTGAAGTACATCGACAGCGGCACCAGCGACAGGCCGCTCTCCTTGGTCTTCCCGATCAGCCGCAGGATCTCGCTCTTGTGCAGGAGCAGCTTGCGGGTACGGCGCGGCGTGTGGTTGGTCCAGGTGCCGAGCACGTACTCCGGGATGTGCAGGTTCCGCAGCCAGACCTCGCCGTCGTCGACCGTGGCGAAGGCGTCCACAAGGGACGCCCGCCCGAGCCGCAGCGACTTCACCTCGGTGCCCATCAGCGCGATCCCGGCCTCGTAGGTGTCCAGGATCGTGTAGTCGTGCCGCGCCTTGCGGTTCGACGCGATCACCTTCTGGCCACGTTCCTTCGTCACGACGACAACTCTACGTGTCGTGGCACCTGGTTATTGCCGCACGTACAGGCGCAGGGTGACGTACCCGGTGACCGCGGAGATTCCGATCGAGGTGAGCAGCAGCCACGGCGACACCAGCAGGATGTCCAGCCCGTCGATCGGTCTGAGCACGCCCGAGGCGAACACCCCGCCGAGCACGCTGTCGAGGAACCAGACCTTCCCCGCGACCAGCAGCGCGATGGCGAGCACCGCGCCGACCACCCCGGCGACCACCGCCTCGAGGAGGAACGGCAGCTGGGTGTACCAGCGGGTCGCGCCCACCAGACGCATGATGCTGACCTCGGTACGCCGGGTGAAGGCGGACACCTGGACGGTGTTGGAGATCAGCAGCAGGGCCGCGATGGCCTGGACCAACGCGATCGCGAAGGTCAGGTTCCGCACCCCGTTGAACGCGTTGAACAGCCGCTGGAGGAACTCGCTCTCGTCGACGATCGACTCGATTCCCACGGCTCCCGAGTAGGACTGGACGATCACCTGGGGCCGGTCCGGCTGGTTCAGCCGGACGTTGAACGAGGCCGGGAGCGACTCCGCCCGGACGAGCTTGAGCAGCTCCGGCTGAGCCTCGAAGATCTGCTGGAACCGCTCGAAGGCCTGGTCGCGGTTCTCGTACTGGACGGCCTCGACCGCGGGGTCGTTCTCCAGGCGCGTGCGGAGGCTGGCGCAGGGGTCGTCGGAGCAGGTCTCGTCGTTGGCGCTGATGTCGTTGGTGAGATAGATGTTGACATCGATCTCCTCCTCGTACACCGCCTGGGTTTTGTCGATCATCCGGACGACGAGGAGGCCGCCGCCGAGCAGGGCGAGCGAGATCATCGTCGTGAGGATCATCGCGACGGTCATCGTCACGTTGCGCCGGAGGCCGGTCAGGACCTCACTGAACACGAAGCTGGCACGCATCGGGGGAAGGTGTCCTCGGGGATGTGACGGTCAGGGGATGACAGTCAGGGCTGATGGTGGGGAGTTAGCGGCCTACGCCGTAGACACCGCGGGAGTCGTCCCGCACGACCTGGCCGAGGTCGAGCTCGACGACGCGCCGGCGCATCGAGTCGACGATCGAGTGGTCGTGCGTCGCCATGATCACCGTGGTGCCGGTGCGGTTGATCCGCTCCAGCAGCAGCATGATGTCCTGGCTGGTGTCGGGGTCCAGGTTTCCGGTCGGCTCGTCGGCCAGGAGCATCAGCGGCCGGTTGACGAACGCGCGGGCGATCGCGACCCGCTGCTGCTCGCCGCCGGAGAGCTCGTGCGGCATGCGCGCCGACTTGCCCTCGAGGCCGACCAGCTCCAGCACCTCGGGCACCACCTTGCGGATGGTGTTCCTCGGCTTCCCGATGACCTCGAGCGCGAACGCGACGTTCTCGGCGACGGTCTTGTTGTTCAGCAGCCGGAAGTCCTGGAACACGCAGCCGATGGACTGACGCAGGCGGGGGACCCTGCGCCGGGCCATCCGAGCCACGTCGAAGTTCGCCACGTACACCCGACCGCGGGTGGGTACCTCCTCGCGCAGCAGGAGGCGCAGGAAGGTCGACTTGCCCGACCCCGAGGCGCCGATGAGGAAGACGAACTCACCCTTGTCGACCGCGACGGACACGTCCTCCAACGCCGGACGCGTCGAGGTCTTGTACACCTTGGAAACGTGCTCGAGCCGGATCACGAGGCGCGAGTCTACCTCCGCCCGTTATCCAGTCGTTGTGAAGGCGAGCTGTCGCGCCCAGCGGCACGTTTCCGGCGGTCAGCGGGGTTGCGTGTCCGTTTCGTTACCGACTGTCCGCTCAGGCGACGGTCTGACGCCGCCAGCGGATGCCGGCCTCGATGAAGCCGTCGATGTCGCCGTCGAGGACGTTGCTCGGATTGCCGACCTCGAACTCGGTCCGGAGGTCCTTGACCATCTGGTAAGGGTGCAGAACATAGGACCGCATCTGGTTGCCCCAGCTCGACCCGCCGTCCCCCTTGAGCGCGTCCATCTCGGCCCGCTCCTCCAGGCGCTTGCGCTCGAGGAGCTTGGCCTGGAGCACCCGCATGGCCGCGGCGCGGTTCTGGATCTGGGACTTCTCGTTCTGGCAGGAGACGACGATGCCGCTCGGCAGGTGGGTGATCCGCACGGCCGAGTCGGTGGTGTTCACGCTCTGCCCGCCGGGCCCCGAGGAGCGGAAGACGTCGATGCGGATGTCCTTCTCCGGGATGTCGACGTGGTCGACGGCCTCGACGAACGGCAGGACCTCGACACCGGCGAACGAGGTCTGCCGGCGGCCCTGGTTGTCGAACGGGGAGATGCGCACCAGCCGGTGGGTGCCCTGCTCGACCGAAAGGGTGCCGTAGGCGTAGGGGGCGGTGACCTTGAACGTGGCCGACTTGATGCCGGCCTCCTCCGCGTAGGAGGTGTCGTACACCTCGACGGGGTACCCGTGGCGCTCGGCCCAGCGCAGGTACATGCGCATGAGCATCTCGGCCCAGTCCGCCGCGTCGACGCCGCCGGCCTCGGACCGGATGGTGACCAGCGCGTCCCGCTCGTCGTACTCCCCGGACAGCAGCGTGCGCACCTCGAGCGAGGCGACCTCGGTCCGCAGCTTCGCCCGCTCCTCGTCCGCGTCGGCCGTGTCCTCGGCCGACGCCTCCTCCTCGGCGAGCTCGTAGAGCACACGGAGGTCCTCGATGCGCTGGCGCAGGTCCTCGAGGCGACGCAGCTCGCTCTGCTTGTGCGAGAGCTGGCTGGTCACCTTCTGTGCCGACTCGGGGTCGTCCCACAGGTCAGGCCGGGACGCCTGCTCCTCGAGATCGGCGATCCGCGAGCGCAGCGCGGCCATGTCCGTCACCGCCTCGATGCGCGCGAGGGTGTTGGACAGGTCATTCAGGTCGGCAGCGACGTCCGGGTTCACGTTTCTAGAGGTTACCCGGGGAGACGTGAACCCGGCCGTCGACCATTCAGGACGTGGGGATCGAGTCCAGCAGTTTCAGCACGGCGCGAGCACGGGCGACACCGAACTCGGCAATGGCCTTCGCGTACGGGTCCTCGGCGGTCTTCGCGGCGACCTTGGCGGCGTCCTGCTCTTCGGCGTAGACCTTCTTGGCGGACTCGATCAGCGCGGTGCGCTGGCGCGTGGTCAGCGCATTGGCGTGCACGAGGCGCAGGATCAGCGGGCTCCGGAGGTGGTCCGGACCCGGCTCGCTACCCAGCCACGCCTTGAAGGCCTTCTTACCCGCTGCCGTCACGAGGTACTGCTGGCTCGAACGAGGCCCCTGCTTGCCGAGCCGGACCAGCCCCGCATCCGCCAGTGCGGGGAGTTCCCGATAGACCTGGCTCCGAGTGACGCTGAAAAAGGCGCCGAAACGGTCGCGGGCGGCCGAAACCAGTTGTCCACCGGTCGCCGGGCCTTCGTGCAGCAGCCCCAGGAGGGCAGCGGCGGTTGCATTCAGTTCAGACACCTCTCCACCGTGCCACGAACTTACCGCGGTGTCCACAGTGAACGGGGCAGTCTGTCCACTGTGGCTGATCGCGGTTTTTCGGGTCTGTTGAGCGGGTGTCTAGTCGCACAGTACGCCGGGATTCGAACAGTCCGACTGGGTCGCGAGCAGTTCTTAGCGGCGCGAAAGACATGCTGTCGCGACCGCACCGCAACCTCCTTACCAGCGACGATGTTGAGGCAGGACCGTGCTCAGGTGGACCCATGAGGCCCGCGGAAGACCCGGGATCGCGCTTACCACAAGTGTGTCCGAGTTGTGGATCCATGCCTTCCGAGCGGCGCCGCAGACCCCCTGGGACGGTCAAAACAGCCCACTACTCCATCCGGGTAAAATATCTTCCGGAAGGTCGGTCAGGCCCCGTTTCGGCCCACCGGCGCTCCCTCCGCGACCCGAACGCCCGTGCGGATGCACGCGCACGCGGCCCCCTGCCACGCTGGGACACCTCCTCCGGACAGTCGCGTATGTACGCCTCCCCGACCCTCGCCGGGGTCCTGAGTGGACGCGCCCGCTCCCGTCCGGACCACGCCCCGACCGGCCTCGGATTCACGGCCGTTTTCCAAACCCGCGGAGAATTCACCTCGAGTCGGAGTCGACGGACGAAAGTAGGGAGCTCGAACCAGCCTCGACCCCCTCGCTCGAGCCGATTCGGGCTCCCAGGCGCGGCCGAGCGCGGCCCGAGGACCCCAGCAGGGACCACCTATGGTGGCCGAGCGCGGTCATACGGCGCCCTGACCAGCCGTTTCGCCGCTGCGAGCGACAACGAGGGGGGTCCCGTACGGGCCCTCGGAGGGGTATGTATAGTTGGTCTCACAGCAACGCGGGGTGGAGCAGCTCGGTAGCTCGCTGGGCTCATAACCCAGAGGTCGCAGGTTCGAATCCTGTCCCCGCTACCACAGTGAACGCCCCCTCGAGAACATCGAGGGGGCGTTCACGCATTCCCGGCCCCTTGCCGCCGGGCCAGGGCCCCCGTGGGGTGGCCGAGCCGTCCACGAGACGTACACCACATGAAAGTGCCTCTCGAGCACTCTGGTGTGGACGGTCCGGGGTCGGGCCGGGCAGGATATCCACCGCCGCCCGTGAGGTCGTAAAGGGCTCGAACAATAGCTTGCACCTGGGCATCGACGGCTTTATCGATTGTGCGGCGCAGCGAACGGGCGACCTATCACTTCCGCTGCGCGGCCGATCGCGACACGAGCGGCCAGATCTGCGTCCGACGAAGGAACTGAGCAGTTCAGGCGGTTCGTTTCGGACTTGAGACAGTTCTTTGCTAGTGTTCCGTCACAAACCAACGGGTGTGCACGAATGTGGGTGCGCAGCGGTCGTAGGGAGCAGCCGAATGGCTCAGAAGGTATTGGTTCAACTCGTCGACGATCTTGATGGGACGAGCTCGCAGGACGTGACGACCGTCCTGTTCGGTCTCGACGGCGTGAGCTACGAGATCGACCTGTCGGACACGAACGCCGAGCGCCTGCGGGAGAGTCTGACCGAGTACGTCGACGCCGCGCGGCGGGTGGGCGGCCGGATCAAGCGCGGTACCCGTCCCGCGCCGGGCAGCAAGGCGGCGAACGCCAACGAAGCTGGTCAGATCCGCGAATGGGCCCAGCAGAACGGCTACGAACTGGCCGACCGGGGCCGGATCCCCTCGCATGTCGTGGAGGCCTACAAGCAGGCCCAGCTGGACGACAAGTCCAAGGCGAACGCCAAGCCGGCGGCCAAGCGCCGGCCGCGCGCGAAGAAGGCCTGAGCCGGCGGACACGCCGCCCAGGACGGTTCCGCGAACCGGCCGCGCCCGCGGTGTCCGCCGTGGACCCCACTCGGGCTCCCCTGCGCGTCCACAGTAGATGCCTGGCTCCCTACCGCTGTCGCCCGCGAGACGTGTGTGCGCTTAAGTGAGAACGGCCCCTCGGCCCGCCCGAGGGGCCGTTCCACGTTTTGGGACGCGTTCCGTTCCGCCAGTGCGCGGATTCCGGACAAATCTCCGTGCCAAGCGGTCGACGCGCAGGGTTCGACAAGAAACCACGCATCGGAAACCGCACTGTCGCCGTTCCTGCCCGAGTTCGACCAGCCCAGCTGCCCGGCCCTGCCGAACCAGAATGCCACCCGGCTCTCTCCGCCGGACCTCGTCAGGGGAGGCACGCAAGCAGGCGAAACGCCTGAGGTGAGGCCCTCAGGCCGCCGCGACCCGCCGCCGGCGAACCCGGGCCGTCCATCCCAGCGAGAACGGACAGGTTGGCCTCCGGCCCCCGGTCACCAGGCTAGCGGGAGGGACCGACAGTTCCCGGGCGTGCCACGGGCCTTCCCGAACGCGAGCCCTCCCGCCCCTTCCCGGGCTAGGGAGCGTCCTCTACGGCCACAAGAACCGCGCTCGAACACCCGCGGCCCACCCGGAACACGCGTGCGCCCCCACCAGAGGGATTCCTCCGCGACTCGAGAACGACCCACGAGGGGCGCGACCCTCCCGAACGCAGTCCCAACGCCACGGTCCTCCCGAACACGACAGCGACCTCCTCCCTTCGGACGCGGCCCTCAGGAGACGGAAACCGCCCGACCCCGGGCGGCCCCGGCCACGAAAACAACCTCCCCACCGACGCGACCCTCAGGAGAGGGAAACCGGCTGCGCCCCCAGGGCGGTCCCGACAACGAAAGCATCCTCAACCCCGAGACCCTCCCCAGCACGAACAGCCCTCGCCCCCCACACCACCAGCCCCCCAACTCCGGCAACCCACCCTCGCACGAGAACACGCTCAGCCCCGAAACCCGTCCGAACACCAGACGGCCCCACCGCACTGTCCTCCGGACACGAGAACGGCCCCCCGGACAAGCCGAGGGGCCGTTTCGCTCGCCAGGGGTTAGCCGCCGCCGTTACCCGGTGGGGCGGAGGTAGGCGTGCCACCGCCGTTGGCCGCTGCCTTTGCGGCCTCGTAGGCGTCCGCCGCGCGGTTGAGGTCGGCCAGGGCCTGTCCCTCGGCGGCGAAGTCACCGTTCGCGCGCGCCTCGGTGTAGCGGCTCAACGCGTCGTCGATGTCCTGGATCGCCTGTTCGAGCTCAGGAGTCTCCTCGCCCCCGCCAGTGTCCGGGGGCGGTTCCGAGCTCGGTGGTGAGCTCGGTGGTGTCGATGTCGGCGGTGTGTCCTCGTCCTCGGGTGGTGGGGTACCGCCATCGGCCAGGCCGATCGCCTCGTTCAGTGCGCCCTCGACGGTCGCATCGAACCCGACCTGGCCGTTGAAGTACACGAGCACCCGGGCGAGCTGCGGGAAGGCGTTCTCGTCCTTCTGCTCGATGTAGATCGGCTGCACGTACACCAGCCCGTCGGCCACCGGAAGCGTCAGTAGGTTGCCGTACTTGACGTTGACACTGGGGTTGTTGAACAACGTTCTGTTCTCGGTGACCTCGTCGGTGGTGCGGAACTCGTTCTGCACCTGGAGAGGCCCCTTGGGTTGTTCCGACGTGGGTAGTCGGAGCACCCGGAACTTCCCGTAGTCCTCTGGATCGGACGACACCGAGACCCAGGCCGCGAGGAACTGCGTTTTCAGCAGTGTCATCGCGCTGGTGATCTGGAACGTCGGCTCGTCCTGTCCCGGGACCTGCGCCAGCACGTAGTACGGCGGCTGGTTCGGCGCCGTGGTGGTCTCGTTGTTCTCGCCGGTCGGGTCCGGTGGCACGTCCCAGAACGTCTGGGTCGAGTAGAACTGCCTGGCGCCGGTCACGTGGTACTGAGCGAGGAGATCGCGCTGGACCTTGAACAGATCCTCGGGATACCGGAAGTGCTCACGGAGGCTGTCGGCGATGGGGCCGCGCTTCACGGTGCCGGGGAACACCTGCTCCCAGGCCTTGAGCACCGGGTCCTTGTCGTCGATCCCGTACAGGGTCACGGTCCCGTCGAACGCGTCGACCGTCGCCTTGACCGAGTTGCGGATATAGCTGATGGTGCGGTTGTCCTGGCGCGCGACACCGGTCAGCGTGTCCTGCGTGACCTCGCCCAGCGGGGTGCGCTGCGCGTACGGATAGTTCTCGAGCGTGGTGTAGCCGTCGACGATCCACTTGATCCGGCCGTCCACCACGGCCGGGTACGGGTCGCCGTCGACGGTGAGCCAGGGCGCCGCCTTGATCACCCGGGTTCGCGGATCACGGTTGTACATGATCTTCGAACCCTCGCCGATGTCCTCGTTGAACAGGATGTTCCGCTCGCCGTAGTGGGCGAAGAAGACGAACCGGTTGAACCAGCCGTCGACCGGCACCCCACCCTTGCCGTTGTAGCGGTACTCCTGGTCGGCCGCGGTGTCGAACTCGTCGCGGGCGTTGACGATCGCGTAGTCCGACGAGAGCTCACCGAAGTAGACGCGCGGCTCGGTGACCGGGATGTCCATCTCCTGGTTTTGCTTCATGGCGTCCAGATCGCTCACGGTGAACACCGGGTAGCCACCCTCACCGGTCCCGCGCTCGGAGAGCGAGCGGTTGATCCGGTTGGCCGGCGCGGCGACGAAGCCGTTGCCGTGGGTGTAGACCAGGTGCCGGTTGATCCACCCGGTCTGGCCGTCGGCGAGCCGGTTGGGGTCGAGCTCGCGGACGGCGACCACGTAGTCCTGGACCTTGCCGTCGACCTCGTAGCGGTCGACGTCCAGCTTCTGCGGGAAGCCGTAGAAGTTCTCGAGGCCCTCCCGCTGGCGGAAGGTGCGGGACAGGATGCTCGGGTCGAGCAACCGGATGTTGGGGATGGTGCCCGTGTCGGCGCGGACCTCCGACACCGCGGCCGTGGTCTCGCCCGCGTAGTCCTGGTACTCGACGTTCTCGAGCCCGAACGCCGCCCTGGTCGCCTTGATGTTCCGGTCGATCGAGGCCGCTTCCTTCTCCGCCGCGTTCGGCCGCACCGAGATCGCCTCGAGCGCCGTGGGCCATGCCCAGCCGACCAGGAAGGACGAGAGGAGCAGCAACACGATCGCGACCGCGGGCAGCGTGAGGTTGCGCACGAACGCGGCGACGAAGAACGCCACCGCGCAGAACCCGGCGATGAACAGCAGGATCAACTTCGCCGGCAGTACCGCGTTCAGGTCGGTGTAGGTGGCACCAGCGAACAGGTTGTTGCGGGTGGAGAACAGCAGCTCGTACCGTTCGAAGAAGTAGTCGACGGCGAGGACGACGACGAAGACGCCCGCGGTGACCGCCAGCTGCACTCGCGCCGGCACCGACAGGCTGTCAGTGCGAGCGGCTATCCGGATGCCACCGAAGATGTAGTGCGTGACCCCGGCAGCGATGAACGAGATGATCAACGCGACGTACAGCCACGTGATCAGCCAGGTGATGAACGGCAGCGTGAACGCGTAGAAGCCGATGTCCTTGCCGAACTCGGGATCGGTCGTGCCGAACGCGGTGCCGTTGAGCATCAGCTGCACCGGCTGCCAGTTGGACTGCCCGGTGGCTCCGGCGATCAGGCCGACCACGACCGGGATGCCGATCCCGAACAGCCGGACCCGCTGCACGATCGTGGAGCGGTACCGCGCGAGCGGGTCGTCCACCCCCGAGACCGGCACGAAGACCGGCCGGCTGCGGTAGGCGATGCTCAGGCTCACCGCCAGCAGCCCGCCGACCAGCACGGCTATGGCGAAGAACAGCACGATCCTGGTCAGCAGGACCGTCGTGAACACGGACTGGAAACCGATCTCGCCGAACCACAGCCAGTCGACGTAGGTGTCGAGCAGCCGCGCACCCACGAGCAGCAGCAGGATGAGTGCTCCCGCGATACTGAGCAGGACTTTGGCGCGGCGGGATAGTTTTGGCATCCCGATCGGGGGCCGTGTGGCCACGGTGCACTCTCCTGGATCGCGTTCTCGAGCTCCGAACGGACGGCACAGGGCTGTCCTAGATGTCCAACTCTATTCCCGCCCTGTCAGGTTCCCGTTCGGGTGTGTCGAACTGGTGGTGGTTGAGGATAGGTGAGGATGGTGACCATGCCCGCGAGCCATGCCCAGCACCTGTCCGCCCTCGTCCGGGAGGTCGAGGACTTCGTCTCCACCGCGGGGTGGGACCAGCCGCCCCAGCTGTTCGCGCTGGTGCCCACGGCCGAGCTGGTCCAGCACCAGCCGGAGCTGGCCGGGCAGGTGGACCAGGCGGCACCGCTGACCCCGATCGCCCAGGACGCGCTGCCCCAGGACGACCTCGCCGACGCGCTCGCCGGAATCATGTGGCCCGAGGCCGTCCACGGGTGCGCGCTCGCCCAGGAGATCGTGGTGCTGCCCCCCGAGGCCGAGGCGGCGCTGCCCACCGGCGAGTCCCGGGCCGAGTCCGACGCCATGCGGCGCATCGCCGCCGAGCACCCCCGCCGCCAGGAGGCGCGGCTGGTCGCCGCCGTGCTCCGGGACGGCACGACCGCCTGCGTGCTGCGGCTGCGCGGCGAGAACAGCGAGGAGGACGAGTTCGTGGAGCACCCCGAGCTCGCGCCGAACCTGACCGACGCCCTGCTGACGACGCTCCGCTAGGGCGGGTCGGCCGTCAGCAGCTGGGCGGGGTCCGGCCGGCCTCGATGTCCTCCAGCGCGTCGACCGCCGTGGCGAGTGTCTCGACCTTCACCAGGCGCAGGCCCTCCGGCGCGTTGGCCTTGGCCTCGGCGCAGTTGCCGGCCGGCACCAGGAAAGTCGTCGCGCCGGCGTCGTGCGCGGCGACCAGCTTGAACGAGATGCCGCCGATCACGCCGATGTTGCCCTTGACGTCGATCTCGCCGGTGCCGGCGACCGTGGTCCCGTTCTCCAGCTCGCCCGGGGTGAGCTTGTCCACGATCGCCAGCGCGAAGATCAGCCCGGCCGACGGTCCACCCACGTCCTGGAGGTGGATCGTGGTCTCGAAGTCGACGTCGGCCCGGTCGGCGGGAAGCAGGCCGAGGAAGCCCTCGGCGCGGTCGTCCGAGCCGAAGTCCGAGGCCTTGCCGAGGGTGACAGTGCGGGTCTGCTCCTTGTCGTCCTCGTGCTGGAAGGTGATCGAGACCCGGTCACCGGGCCGGGTGCCCCGCAGCGCCTCGCGCACGTCCTCCTGCACCTCGATCGCGCGGCCGTTGACCTCGACCAGCTGGTCCCCCGGCTCGAGCACCTTGTCGGCCGGGGCGTCGCGGGTGACCTCCTGGGCGACGACCTTCACCGGGTAGTCCAGGTATCGCAGCGCCGCGACCTCGGCGTCGCTCTGCGAGTCCTGGAACATCTTCGTGTTCTCCCGCTGCAGGTCCTCCTCGGTCTGGCCGGGGCCGATGTACTCGTCGCGCGGCATCAGCGCGTGCCGGCCGCTGACCCACAGGCCGAGCGCGCCGAACAGGCTGATCTCGTCGCTGATCGAGACCGTGGTCATGCGCAGCTGGCCGCTGGTCCGGTAGGTCTTCTCGCCCTCGACCTGCACCACGACCTGGTCGTTCACGCTGCCGAGCGTGTCGTAGGTCGGGCCGGGGCCGAGCGAGACGTACGGCACCCGCACCAGCCCGCCGACCAGTCCGAGCACCGCCGCGATCCCGAAGCTGACGACTATCGTCCAACCGCGCCGGGTCAGTGGCCAGCCACTGCCCCGGTCGGCGTCGGTCGGCGGCTGCTGGGGTGCTGGGTCGCTCACGACGTGCAGGGTACGGCGTGTTCTCGACGAGCGAATCACCACGCGTCACGGCGAGGCCCGTGCCGCGTACCGTGGACACATGACGGAGTTTCCCTTCGGCTTCGGTCCGCCGAACCCCGACGACCGCGACAAGAAGGACCAGTCCGGCCAGGGCGGGTCGGGCGGCCAGCAGAACCCGGCCGAGGCGTTCAACCAGCTCGGCCAGATGCTGAGCCAGCTGGGGCAGATGCTCAGCCAGGCCGGGAGCTCCAGCGGGCCGGTCAACTACGACCTGGCCAAGCAGATCGCCCTGCAGAAGCTGTCCGGTCAGCCCGGCTTCGGCCCGCCCGCCGACTCGGCGACCGCGGTCCGAGACGCCGTGCACCTGGCCGAGATGTGGCTGGACCCGGTGACGATCCTGCCGGCGGGTGCGACGCAGGCCCGCTCGTGGACCGCCCGCGACTGGGTCGAGCACACGCTGCCGACCTGGCAGCGGCTGTGCGACCCGGTAGCCCGCCGGGTGTCCGGGGCCTGGGTGGAGGCGCTGCCCGCCGAGGCCAAGGAGGCGGCCGGACCGCTGCTGTCGATGGTCGGCCAGATGGGCGGGATGGCGTTCGGGTCGCAGCTGGGCAACGCGCTCGCGCAGCTCGCCTCGGAGGTGTTGACCTCCACCGACATCGGGCTTCCGCTCGGGCCGCCGGCCACCGCGGCCCTGGTACCGGCGAACATCGAGGAGTTCACCAAGGGGCTCGAGCGCCCGAGCAGCGAGGTCATGGTGTTCCTCGCCGCCAGGGAAGCCGCCCACCAGCGCCTGTTCGCGCACGTGCCCTGGCTGCGGCAGCGGCTGCTCGGCACCGTGGAGGAGTTCGCCAGCGGCATCCGGGTGGACACCTCGGCCCTGGAGCAGCTGGCCACCCAGGTCGACCCCACCAACCCGCAGTCGATCGAGGAGGCCATGCGCTCGGGCATGCTCGAGCCGCAGACGACGCCGGAGCAGAAGACCGCGCTGGCCCGTCTGGAGACCCTTCTCGCCCTGGTCGAGGGCTGGGTGGACGTCGTCGTCGGCGACGCGGTGGGTGACCGTCTGCCCGGGGCGGACGCGATGCGCGAGACGCTGCGCCGGCGGCGGGCCAGCGGCGGCCCGGCCGAGCAGACCTTCGCCACCCTGGTCGGCCTGGAGCTGCGCCCCCGCCGACTGCGTGCGGCCGCCTCCCTCTGGCGCCTGCTGGGCGATCGGCACGGCCTGGAGGCCCGGGACGGCGTGTGGGCCCACCCCGACCTGGTTCCCACCGCCGAGGACCTCGACGAGCCCATGGACTTCGCCGACCGCCTCGGCAACCCCGCCCTCGAGGGCGACCCGATCGCCGAGATCGAGCGCACCGCGCCGCACGATCCCCCGGAGACCCCCGAGGAGAAGTAATCGCAGCTCACGAGACGACGACCGAGCCGTGGCCCACCGGGTGGGACCACGGCTCGGTCGTCTCACGGGTCAGTCCTCGCCGGTGATCCCCCAGCCGGCGGCCGCGGAGAGTCCCTCCAGGTACCCGATGGCCCGCTCGGTGCGCGGGTAGTCCCGCACCAGCTCCCAGAACCGGGCGTTGTGCGCCGGCACGAGCAGGTGGGCCAGCTCGTGCACCAGCACGTAGTCGAGCACCCAGGGCGGCACGTCACGCAGGTGCTCGCTCACCCGGATGGACTTGTCGGACGGGGTGCACGAGGCCCATCTCGTGCGCATCGGAGCCACCCAGCGGACGCTGGCCGGCTCCGCGCGCCCGTTCAGGTGCTTCGCGGACAGCTCGCGGCACCGGCGCAGCAGCGTCGCGTCGGACGCCTTGGTCGGCGGCCGGCGCTTGGTCTCACCTCGTAACAACTTGCGCTGCATCTCAGCCACCCAGTGCGCCTCCTCAGCCTTCGACAGCCGGGCGGGGATCAGCACGATTAGCGTGTCGCCTTCGCGATACGCGGTGACGGTGCGGGTGCGGCGCTTGCTCCTTCGCACCTCGACGCGGGGTTCGGACACGGTAGCCACGTTACGACCAAGGACCGACATCACGGGAGCACCGACATCGGGGATTTGCCGGCCACCAGGGTGGGCTGTGGATAACGATTTCGTCGCCGGCCGTTGAACAGGGAGCCTCGTCCTGTGCCCGAGCAGCTTCCCAAGCGTCCCCGCCCCGTGCCCGACCTGCGAATACTGCGCCGCGGCCCGGCCGAGGTGCAGATCGGCCTCGACCCGCGGCTCGCCGCGGTCGTCACCGGCCTGCCCGAGCCGGTCGCGGCCGTCCTCCAACGCCTCTCCGGCCGCGACGACGTCGACGCGCTGCTGGCCTCGGCCGGCGAGCACCGGTCGGAGCTGCACGCCGCCCTGCGCGCCCTGGCCGCGCGCGGACTGCTGGAGGACGGCGCCAGGCGGTCCGCGCCGGTACCGAGCCGGCTCGTCGGCGAGCTGGCCACGGCGGCCATGCGCGCGGCGGCCGACGGCTTCCGGGACGATCCGCCCGCACGCCGCGGGCTGGGGGTCGCCGTCCACGGCGACGGTCGGCTGGCGGTCGCGGTCGCCTGCCTGCTGGCCGGCGCGGGGGTGGGCTGGGTGCACGTGGTCGCGTCCGGCTCGGTCCGCCCGGAGGACACCGGCACCGGCTATCTGCCCGAGGACGTCGGCCGGCGGCGGGGCGCGGCGGCCAGGACGGCCCTGGCCAGGGTGGACGCGGCGGTGCGCAGTACGGCCTTCCGCGCCGGGCGCGGGCCTGATCTGGTGGTCCTGGCCGACTCGCTGGTACACGAGCCGGCCAGGGTCAGCGCGCTCAACGCGAGCGGGGTGCCGTACCTGAACGTGCGGATGCGCGACGGCATCGGGATCGTCGGACCGCTCGTCGTACCCGGTCTGACCAGCTGCCTGCTGTGCGCCGACCTGCGGCGCTGCGAGCTGGACCCGCACTGGCCGCGCATCGCCGTGCAGCTGGCCGGGCAGACCCAGCTCGCCGACCTGGCGAGCACGCACGCGACGGCCGCGTTGGCGGTCGGCCAGGCCCTGGACGGCCTGCGCTGGACCAGAGGCGGCGCGCCGCCGCCGCCGTCCGGGGGCGCCACGCTCGAGCTCGACCTGACCGACGCGGCCGTCAGACGGCGGGTCTGGCCTGCTCACTCTGCGTGTTCATGTGGCGCCGCAGAGCGCTGCTCCAATGTTGCTGCGAATACCAACGAAGAGTTGAGACAATCGAGTACGTGACGGAGATGCCTCGAAAGACCGCGGCCAGGACGGCGCGGCTGGCCAGCATCCCGCTCGGGGTCGCCGGCCGAGCGGTCGGAGGCTGGGGAAAACGCCTGGTGGGACAGAACGCCGAGCAGGTGAACGCCGAGCTGTCGGCGAGGACGGCCGAACAGCTGTTCGCCGTGCTCGGGCAGCTCAAGGGCGGGGCGATGAAGTTCGGCCAGGCACTGTCCGTGTTCGAGGCGGCGGTGCCCAACGAGATGGCCGAGCCCTACCGGGAGGCGCTGACCAAGCTGCAGTCGGCCGCGCCACCGATGAGCAGCCAGACCACGCGGCGGGTGCTCGCCGAGCAACTGGGCAGGTCGTGGCAGGACCGGTTCTCCTCGTTCGAGGACGAGCCGGCCGCGGCGGCGAGCATCGGCCAGGTGCACCGGGCGGTGTGGCACGACGGCCGCGAGGTCGCGGTGAAGGTCCAGTACCCGGGTGCCGACCAGGCGCTGCTCTCCGACCTCCGGCAGCTGCAGCGGTTCAGCCGGCTGTTCCAGATGCTGGTGCCCGGCACCGAGGTCAAGCCGCTGCTCCAGGAGCTGACCGACCGGATGAGCGAGGAGCTCGACTACCGGTCGGAGGCGGCGAACCAGCGCGCGTTCGCCAAGGAGTTCGCCGGCGACCCGCACGTCATCGTGCCCAGGGTGGTGGCGAGCGCACCGAAGGTGCTGGTCAGCGAGTGGGTGGACGGGCGCTCGCTGGCGTCGGTGATCCGGGACGGCAGCCGGGCCGAACGCGACCGCGCGGGCTACCTCCTCGCGGAGTTCCACTACTCCTCGCCGGCGCGGGCCGGGATGCTGCACTCCGACCCCCACCCGGGCAACTTCATGCTCACCGAGGACGGGCGGCTGTGCGTCATCGACTTCGGCGCGGTCGCCCACCTGCCGCAGGGCCTGCCGGAGGCACACGGGCGGATGGTCCGCCTCGCCCTCGACGGCGACTCGGACGCGCTGCTGACCCTGCTGCGCGAGGAGCACTTCGTGCGGCCCGACCAGCGTGACCTCGAGGCCGAGCACGTGTACACGTACCTGGCCCCGTTCGTCGAGCCGGTGCGCACCGAGACGTTCCACTTCACCCGGAGGTGGATGCAGAAGCAGGCGATGCGGGTGGGTGACGTGCGCAGCCAGGACTTCCGTACCGGCCGCTCGCTGAACCTGCCGCCGCAGTACCTGCTGCTGCACCGCGTGCTCGGCGGCTCGACCGGCATCCTCTGCCAGCTCGACGCCGAGCTTCCCGTCCGGGCTCTCCTCACCCGCTGGCAACCAGGTTTCACCACGTGAACCGGGGTCCCGCCGACCCAACGGGACATTCGCCCCCCTGACTTGTCCACAGCCGCGCCGCCCACCTTTCCCCCTGCCCCCGTGCCCCGGAACATCGAGGCATGACCACCTGCCTCCCCACCCCGCTCCCAGGCTCGGACGTCACCAGCACCGCGGCCCTCCGGTCGGCCGGCGTCTCCGCCCACACCATCGCCTCCCGCTGTCGCCCGTCCGGCCCCTGGCAACGCCTGTTCCCCGGGGTGGTCCTGCTCAACACCACCCCACCGACCAGACGCGACCTCCTGCACGCCGCCCTCACCTACGCAGGCCCCGAGGCAGTGATCACGGGCACAGACGCCATGCGAGCCCACGCCGTCCCCGCCCCGCCGTCCGACGAGATCCTGGTACTCATCCCGGCCACCCGCCGCGTGGCAAGCCGGCCACCCCTCGTCGTCGAACGCACCACCCGGCTCCCCGTTCCCCAACGCCGAGCCGGCCTACCCGTGGCGCCCCTGGCCCGCGCCACCATCGACGCCGCCCGCCGAGAACCGAACGCCGACCGCCTCAAGTCCGTCCTGTTCGCCCCGGTGGCACAAGCCGCCTGCTCCCTGACCGACCTCCGCACCGAACTGGACGCCGGCAACCAACGCGGGTCGGCGGCCGTACGCGCCCTCCTGACCAAGCCCAACCAGGAGGACCTGATCCCCCTGACCCAGGCCCTGACGACCTCGGTCCTGCAAACCACCCCCCTCCCACCCCCACGCTGGCAGGTGGCCCTCCACACCCCCCACGGCCACCCCCTGGGCACAGCCGACGCGTGGTGGCCCACCGCCGGCCTGGCCTGGAACGTGGAGACCGCGACTCCACCCCTCCCCACAACCACCGAGGCCGCCCCTTCGCTCACCGAAGCAGGCATCACCGTCCTCCACACCGCCCCGACCCGCCTACGCAGCGACCCACGGGCCGTAGCAACGGAACTGGTGGAGGCCTACGCCTACGCCAGCCGAAACCCCCACCTCCCCCGCCCCTGAAGGCGCACCCACTCAAGCCCGGTCTCCCCAAAGTCCCTTCCCCGACCCCACCCGAGCCCCTCCCCGCCCGGGGGCCGGTCCCGAGCCGACCCAAAGCACACCCCTCTCGAGCCCGTCCCCACCCGAGCCCGTCCCCAAACCCAGCAAGCACGGCCCCACCCGAGTCGTTCCCCTGAACCCTCCAGGGCTCAGTGCCCCGCTCGAACCGGTCTCCGGATCACCTCGAAAAGCGGACCCGCATCCGAATCCGTCCCTGAACCACCTCGGCCACAGCCCTAAAACCCATCTTCTGCGCCATCCAAGCCGCAGTCCCACCCGAACCCGCCCCCGAGCCGCTCAGTCTCAAGCCGCAGACCGAGCCCACTTCCATTGCCTTTTCGAAGCGCAGGCCAGCCGGCCGCACCCCCGGCCCCCGCTCCCCTCTGAGCCATGGCCACAGCCAAGCCATCTCCCCATCGCCCAAACCGCAGAAATCCCGCGTTTCGCCAAGGAACGGTCCCTGCCGCGCCGGGCCGGCAGGGCGCCACCCCTCCAGTCGACAGAACTAACTCCAGGCAGACCCTCCCAACACCCAACAGGAGTTCCCAATGCCGGAAACCGATGTCAGCACGAACCACAGTGCGAGCAGGCCCCACCGGCCAACCGCCCCGACCGCGCTCCAGCGCAGCGACCGCCGGCCCCACACGCGGCGTCCGAGGACCAACCCGACCAGCGGGATCACCAGTACTCGGTCGGCAGCTTTCCCTCGATGTCGCGCACGTGCGCCCGCGCGCACGCCGGACAGAGCCAGCGCTGGCCCTGCCTGTCGTTCTCGATGCTCCAGGTCAGCGCCTCGGCCGGACTCGCGTCGCTACGTGATCGGCCGCAGCGCATGCATATCGGGGGTTCTTGGGAACGGTCAGCCATGGGGCGCAATCGTACGTCAACCGTTCTTTCGTCCTAAATGGACTGACGAGGTGCCGAGGAAGAACACGTCATCGCGGTTGCCGACATAGTCGTCATCGCTCGGGTCGAGCAACCGGGCGACGGTCACCCGGTCGTGCTCGTCGAGGTACTCCTCACCCG
The DNA here is from genome assembly GCF_001921205.1 of Actinophytocola xanthii. Classification (GTDB taxonomy): domain Bacteria; phylum Actinomycetota; class Actinomycetes; order Mycobacteriales; family Pseudonocardiaceae; genus Actinophytocola; species Actinophytocola xanthii. Next base: position 92,768 of record NZ_MSIE01000048.1, read on the forward strand.
AATGGGACATCCAGGTCAGCATGTCCACTACAGACAGACGAGTCGCCTCGTCGGCCGGTGCGGGCAGGTCGACGAGGTAGCTGAACGAGGAGGTGTCGACAAGGCCCGCGGCCGCCAGGGCACGCGTCCACCCGACCGGTAGCCGAACCGACCCCGGCATCTCCTCGCGCATCCGCACGAACCACTGGTTGCGCGCCGCGAGCAGCCGGTCGCCCAGTCCAGGCCGGCCGACGCCGATGTCCCACGGCAGACACTTCGTGTCCAGGCCACCCTCGCTCAGCGCCAGCCAGCCGCCGGGTGCCAGGACACCGGCGAGGCGGTTGATGGCCTGCTGCTGATCGGGAAGGTGGTGCACGACGCGTGAGGCCCAGACCAGGTCGGCCGCGGGCAACACCGACGTCAGCCGTTCGTCGGCGGCGTCGACCGAGACCGCCTCGACGGTCACCGTTCCGCCGGCGGCCTCGGTGGCGTGCCCGGTGGCGGCCGAGAGCAGTTCGTCGACGGCGTCGGCGAGCACCAGGCGACCGCCACCCCGCGCGGCCAGCACCGAGGCGAACGCGACGCTCATGCCCCCCGCACCCGACCCGACATCGACCACGACAGGAGGAGTCCCATCAGCAGCCACCATGTCCACCAGCCGCTCGGCGACCTGGCGATAGGCCTTGGCGAAGATGTGGTCGGCCCGCCGCAGCGCGGAGAGTCGCTCGTTCCAGTCAATGCCATCATGTGTGTGCGCCATGCGCTCGACGCTAGCCGGCACCCGCCGCGGCGGCAGGTGCAGTTCGTGCGACCGGGTGTGCGCTCACAGCCGACGAAGCCCCACCAACACCCGCCGCAAGATCTCGACATCGGGCACGTCCGCCCCCGTTGTCGCATGCACCACGACCGCGCCCTCGGTCGCGAGATCCCCGAGCAACACTCGAGCGACGCCCAACGGCACTCCCAACAACGCCGCCACCTCGGCGACAGACCGCGGCTCACGACACAGGTCGATGATCATCCGCCCCTGCGCGGTCACCGACGCCCCGTCCGGAATCTCCCCGGTCGAGATCAGCGCCTCCACCGCGAGCTCGTGGTCGGGCCTGGTCCGCCCACCGGTCCGTGCGTAAGGACGAACAATGGCCGACGCCCACGGCAAGGCCGGCAACTCCTCCTCCGAGTCGACTGGCCGCGTCTCCCCGAACCCCCGCAACCCCGAGGAGTACAGCGCGCTCTCGTCCCCCGCCGTCCGCTCGTCAGGCGCCCCCTCCTCGAGGGCTTCCTGGTCGCCGTCCATCGACTCGGTGGACCGCTTTCCCCGCCTGCCCCGCCGGGCCGAGTAAGGACCGAACCGAGCACCGGTCCGCCCGACCCGGTCCTCATCCGGCTCGTACTCCGCGTCCTCGTAGTCGTCAGAGGAGGAATGTCCGCCCTCGACAGCCGTGCTCTCCCGGGTCCTACCGGCGAAAGGAGCACCGTCTACTGCCTTGTACTCGAAAAGCGCACCGCTGAAAGCTCCACCTTCGCGGTCGACGCCCGATGAAGGCCCGAAAGGAGAACCCACGGATGCGGAACGCCGGCTCTCGAGATTCGGCGTCGGCGCGCTCGACCGCCGCCCGGGCGCGGCGGCGGAGCCCTGTCTGAGCCAGTCGGCGGTCGGATCGGAGGGGGAGCGTTCGGCGGGCACCACCCCCGACGACGTGGCCCATCCGGCGACGGGATGCGCCACCCCCTCGGCGCCGGGGCGCTCACCTGGCGGCCAGCTCGGCGGACCGCCGTCGGAGGCGCGGCGGGGCGCGCCGGGCTGTCGAGCGGGAGCGCCGAAGCCGGCAACGTCGGGGCGGTGGGTGGGCGGTGCCGGCGAGTGCCCGGGAACGGGCTGGCGGGAGCGACTGTCGGTCAGATGGGGCTGCGCGGGCACGGCGGCGGACTGAGCCGGCGTGGCGGCGTCGGCGTTTGCGGCAGCAGCGGCGGCAGCAGTGTTCGCGGCAGCGGCGGCGGCAGCAGCGGCGGCAGCGGGATCGGCGACGGGATCGGCGAGGGGATCGGCGGCAGCAGCGGCGGCAGCAGCGGCGACGGCAGCAGCGGCGACGGCGGGATCGGCGACGGCGGGATCGGCGACGGCGACGGGGCCGGCGGCGGGGCC
>NZ_MSIE01000049.1 GCF_001921205.1 Actinophytocola xanthii
TGCGCATGCGGATCCCTCGAAACATAGTGGAGTGCCCGGCAAAAAACTGTTTCGGTCTCACCGCGCGGGGCACGATCCATGCCCTCTACCACCTACAACACCGAGCCAGCCGAGATCGTGCCCCGATCCCGAAATTCACACCGGATTCTCAGCAAGCCAGACCCGCTCCGCTGGCAGGAGAACCTGCGGGCTACGCCCTGACACGGTGGACCCACGTTCGGGTGTAGGCGGTGCGCGAAAGTCACCCTCATGCGAACGGCAGGCACAGCGCCGCGGCGTCGCAGGGTCCATCATCACGACCTCCTCGGCGACGTCCTTGAGGATGACGCGTTCGACCACCCCGTCGGCGAGGACGAGGATCACGTTCTCCCCGTGCGGCATGAACGCGAGCTCGTACGCTTGTGCGGTCTCACCCGGTCTTCGGCCGACCGACCACGTAGATCAGCCGATGGTGAGTCGGCCGCTGGTGAGCATCTCTCGTACGTACGACGGCCAGTCCCTGTTCAATGTGCGCTCAAGCGCATCGTGGACGGCGTCACGTTCCTCTTCGCCGAGATCCTCGCGACTTCCGTCCGAGTAGAAGATGGTGTGGCGCTTCGCCGCACTGCCCAGGTGGGAGTACGCCCGCCGACTGATCGTCAGGTAGAGGCCGAGTATCGGCAGTTCTGGAATCTCGAGCAGCGCTCGTTCCCAGTCGACGCCCAGGCTGGCCCATGATTGATCCTTGGTGTCCAACCAGCGGGTCACATCGGTGAACCACACAGCCCTGTGAGCGGGATGTTCCTTGTTGTACAACCGAGTAAAGCCTACGACGTCCTCCACATGCTGTGGTATCCCAACGCTGGGCACGGAGTGAGGAGCGACGGCGAATGCCGCCTCGGCCATCGGTGCCTCCGAAGCCGCCTGCGGCCACTCGAGCGCGTAGATCAGCCAGAAGGGCGGATGGACGAGCAGCTTCTCGATGTCATCGTTCCCACGAGGTCGGTTGGGCATGGGCGAGACCTTAACTGGGTCGTCGAAATCAGCCATCCAGCCTGCGGACACCGGCTTGTCCTGATGACGGTTGTCATGGTCGAAATCCAGCCAATCGGACCAACGGCAACGTGACAGCCGCTCGTAGGCTCGCGCCTGGTATCACCACGCCCGTCAGAAGGGAGGTGACTCATGAACCACATCCTCGACCTCCAAGCGCTTGACGACAGTTCCGAGACGCATCCCGAGGCTCCGTCGGTGTTCAGCTCGGCCAGCGCCGGCCTGTGCATCAGCTGCCTGAGCCTCACCGTGTGCGGCTGACGACCATCAACGCCAGGTGAACCGGTGGGCCCCACCTGCCGGTTCGCCACCTGGACAGACCCAGCTGATCGGCGGTGTCACCGAGTGGACATGCGGTACCTGGAGTTCTGCCTCACCGACCCGCTCTTCTACGATTCTCCACGGGAAATCGCGGACGCCGCCGCCAGGGACTACCTGGCTGATCTCACGGTGCCAGCGGGCTGGACGGCGTCTCGCAAGGGAACCTGGACGTTCCTGCGGCCGCCTGCGGCCTCACTGCCGGCCCAGGGCTGGAAGGTTCACGCCTCGGCCACCCTCGACAATGCGCGGGACGTGCTCCGCGAGGTGTGGGACTACTGCGTTCCTCGCGGTGTCACGTTCAAATTCCTCGCCAGTCCGGTAGATCTTCTCCTGCGCAACAGCAAATACGCCGATCGGGCCGGCAGTGGCAAGTTCGTCGCCATCTATCCGCAGGACGTCGACCAGCTCGGAACCATCCTGCGGGAGCTCGGTGCGGTGCTGGACGGATCGAAGGGACCGTACGTCCTCAGCGACATCCGATGGGGTTCAGGGCCGCTCTACGTCCGCTACGGAGGCTTCGCCGAGCGATTCTGTCGGTCAGACAACGGGGAGCTGGTGCTGGCCATTGCCACCCCGGACGGTCGGCTCGTTCCCGATCAGCGCCGGGCAAGCTTCACCCCACCGTCATGGGTCGACATCCCCGAGGTGGTGGCCACCAGCATCGAAGCCCGGACGAACCAGGGAGCCGCGACGCGGTTCCCGTTCCGAATCGTCAGGTCACTGCACTTCTCGAACGGCGGCGGCGTCTACCTGGCCGTCGACAGCCGCAGCGGTCGGGAGGTCGTGCTCAAGGAAGCCCCACCATACGCCGGGCTCGACCAGGACGGGACCGATGCCGTGCAGCGCCTCCTGCGTGAGCGGGACTTCCTGAAGAAGCTGGCGAACACCGGTGTCGTCCCCGAGCTGTACGAGCATCTGGTCTGCTGGGAGCACCACTTCCTGGTCGAGGAGTACATCGAGGGACGGTCCGTCGGCCGGGAGATGGTCGAACGCATCCCCCTGATCCGCGCGGGGACCGACGACGGGCACGTCCGGGAGTACGCCGCGTGGGCGCTGGGCGTGCTGGACAAGGTGAGCCGCTGCGTCCGGGTCATGCACGACAACGGGATCGCGTTCGGCGACCTCCACCCGCACAACATCCTGCTGCGGCCCGACGGCGGGGTCCGGTTCATCGACCTCGAGATGGCTTCCTACCTCACCGACGAGGAGCGGCCGGCGCTCGGCGCGCCGGGTTATGTGGCACCCGACGGACGCGCCGGTGGCGATGCCGACCGCTACGCGCTGGCCTGCCTGCGTCTGAGCATGTTCCTGCCACTGACCACGTTGTTCCCGTTGGACCGGGACAAGGCGGCGATGCTCGCCGACTCGGTCGTGCGGCGCTTCGGACTCCCCGAGTCCTACGCCACCGAGATCATCGAGACCACGCGGGACCGCGGCGGTGCAGGTCCACGCAAGCGGAGCCGCGCCGCCGAGCTCGCCGCCGACGTCGACGCCGGTACCCCGGACTGGCCGGTGCTGTGCCGCTCCATGCGGGACGGCATCCTGGCCAGTGCCACGCCGACGCGGACCGACCGGCTGTTCCCCGGGGACATCGCGCAGTTCAGCCATACCGGCATCGGCATGGCCTATGGGGCGGCCGGTGTGCTGCACGCGCTCGCCGCGGCGGGCTTCGGCAGGTTCCCCGAATACGAGGACTGGCTGCTGAACTCCGTCCGACAGGGACGGTGCGACGGGCAGGTCGGCTTCTACACCGGGCTGCACGGCGTCGCCTACGTGCTGTCCGGGCTGGGCCGCGACGACGACGCGCTCGCCGTGCTGGACAGGGCGATGCTCGCGCCGAGGGACGCGCTGCCGGCGAGCTTGTTCGCCGGGCTGGCCGGAGTCGGGCTCAACCTGCTGCACTTCGCTCTCCGCACCGGAGACTCGTCGCTGCTCGACCAGGCGGTCGACCTCGGTACGGAGTTGGCCGGGCGGCTGGGGCTCCCGCTCGCACCGGCCGCCACGACCGGGACGCAGCGCGCCGGTTTGCTGCACGGGCCCTCCGGAGCGGCGCTCCTGTTCGTGCGGCTCTTCGAGGCCACCGACGACCAGCGGTTTCTTGACCTGGCGGAGGCGGCACTGCGGCGCGACCTCGACCGGTGTGTGGAGGTGGGCGACGGGAGCCTCCAGCTGGACGAGGGCTGGCGGGCGATGCCCTACGTCGAGACCGGCAGCGTGGGTGTCGGGCTGGTACTGCGGGAGCTCCTCCGCCACCGGGAGCGGCCCGACCTCGCCACCGCGTTGTCCCGCATCCGGCGTGCGGCGGAAGCGGAGCTGGTGATCTGCTCCGGACTGTTCAACGGGCGGGCCGGACTGATCACCTTCCTCACGGCGGCAGGAGGCGACGACGCGGCACTGAACCGCCACCTGAGGCGACTCGCCTGGCACATCGTGTCCTATCAGGACCATGTGGCTTTCCCGGGCGACCAGTTGATGCGACTGTCCATGGATCTGGCCACCGGGTCCGCGGGCGTCCTGCTCGCGGTGCGCGGTGCGCTCGACCACAACGGCCCCATGCTTCCCTTCCTGACCCCACCAGAGAGCCGCGTGTCGCGGCAGCCGCGGAGGATCGCCACATCATGAGAAGCACCAGACCGCTGGCCCGCCTGGCGATGATCATCATCGCCATCATCGCGGTGACGTCTCCCGGGGCGGCATCGGCAACAGGTGCGCGGCGTGTGCACGTCGTGTGGCCGGGCCAGTCCGTCCAGGCCGCCATCGACGCCGCCGCGCCCGGCGACACGGTGGTCCTGCGACCGGGCACGTACCGGGAGAACCTGTCCATCACCACGAATGGTCTGACCCTGGTCGGGTTCGGCGCCAGGCTGGAGGCACCGGCCGTTCCGACACCCGCCGGCTGCGTGCCGGCCGAGCAACCCAACCCCGTCGGCGTCTGCGTCAGCGGGGAAACGGACGCGGACACCGGACAGACCGTCGAGGTAGCCGACGTCACCATCCGGGGCCTGACCGTGGGACGGTTCCCGTCGACCGGGATCATGGTGCTGCACGGCCGGCGCACCCGGATTGAGCGCGTGGACGCCACCGGTGGCACCGCGTACGGGATTCTCATCCTCCGGTCCTCGGACAACACCGTGACGGGCAGCACGCTCCATGGTGGACAGTCCGCGGGGCTCTACATCGGCGAGTCTCCCGAGGCACGTAGCACCGTCACCGGAAACCGGATGTACGACAACGTGACCTTCGGGATCTACGTGCGTACCGCCTCATACGGCATCATCACCGGCAACCAGGTGGAGGGAAGCTGCATCGGCATCGGTTTCATCCCTACCCACCCGGCCGAGGACGCCGTGGCGCACTGGCGGGTCACCGCGAACCGGATCACCGCGAACAACCGGCTGTGCGAGAGCGCATCCGGTCCGGTGACGGGAATCGGCGTGTACCTCGGCGGCACCAAGGAGATCACTGTGGACCACAACCGAATCGAGGCCAACACGGGCGCCCCCGGGACGCCTCACTCGTGGGGCGGGGGAATCGTCGTGAACGACGGGTCACTGTACGGCTTTCCCAACCAGCCGATCGACAACCAGATCCGCCACAACCTCCTGCGTGACAATCTTCCCTACGACATCATGGTTGTGGTGCCCGGCACCGGCAACACCATCACCGCCAACCGCTGCGAAGCCAGCTCCCCGCCCGGCTTGTGCCGACCCCGGACAGGGTCGCGGCGGTAGGCCCACGCGCTCCGCGAAGGGGCGACGTCTCGGCGCCGCTCGACCGCCTCCTTGGCCGGTCTCGGCCGCTCGGCTCCCGAGTCAGTAGGTGAAGGCGCTGATGAGTTCGTTGATCTGGCGGGCGGTCGCCGCCAGGTTCGCGCCGGACTGTTGGGTCGCGGCGGCGCCTTCGTCGGTTGACGTGGCCGAGGTGGAGATCTGGGCCAGGGAGTTCTCGATGCCAGCCGACGTGCCGCTCACCTCGTCGACGTGGGTGGAGATGCCCTCGGTCATGATGGACTGTTCCTCGACGGCGGCCACGATGCGTTGCTGGTCGTCGTTGATCTGGCGGATGACCGCGTTGATGCTGTCGATCGCGGTGACCGTCTCGCTGGTCACCTGCTGGATGAGGCCGATCTTGGTCTTGACGTTGTCGGTGGCCTTGGCCGTCTCCTGAGCGAGGTCCTTGACCTCGCCGGCGACCACGGCGAACCCCTTGCCCGCGTCGCCGGCGCGCGCGGCCTCGATGGTGGCGTTGAGCGCGAGGAGGTTGGTCTGTTCTGCGACCGAGGTGATCGCCCCGACGATATGGCCGATCTCCAGGCCGGCCGCGCGCAGGCGCTCCACCCCCGCGGCGCTGTCCTCCGCCGCCCTGATCGCCCCGGTGGTCGACAGCACCGCAGTGGAGCTGGCGCTCGCGACGCTTCGCGCTGACTCGCTGATCTGGCTCAACACCTCCGCGATCCGCGTCACGGCCTCCTTGACCCGCCCGGCGGAGGTGGTGGCGGCGTTCGTGCGGTTCAGGGTCTCCTTGGTCGCCGCGCCCAGTCGGTCGGACACCGAGTCGAGTTCGGTGCCGGCTGCGGTCAGGGCGGACGCGCGGTCGCCCATGTCGGCGAGGACAGTCCGGATCGACCCGGTCGCGCCGTTGAGCGCCCGCGCCATCTCGCCGAACTCGTCCTCGCGGATGATCTCCACCTGGTAAGTGAGGTCCTTCGCGGCCACCGCGCGCAGGCCGCGCACCATGCCCATCATCGGACGGTGGATGGCCCGGTAGGTCCACATCGAGAACCCGATGAACGCGGCAGCGGCGGCAATCCCACACGCGATGATCCACCACAGCCCGGACAGCCCCGCATCGTCGGCGAGCTGTTTTTGCTGTTCGACCGCCTTCGACAGGTTGTCGTCGAGCGTGCCCATCTGGTCTTCCAGCTGGGAGAACAGGGTCATGAACGAGGAGACCCCGGCCTGGGCGGCGGAGTGGTCGGTTTGCGCCGTCGTCACGAGCCGCTCGGCCAGCTCGGTGTACCCGACGAGGGAGGGACGCAGGTCGGTGAACTGCTGCCGGAGGCCGGCCGGCGCCATCCCCGCCGCGGCGTCGAAGTGTTGAATCATGGCTTCGACGTGGTCAGACACCTCGGCGACGCCGTACGTGGCACGCTGCTCGTCGGTGCTGGCGTTCAACGCCGCCATGACGTCGGCGCGGAGACCGTCGTGCATCATGTCCGCGTTCCACTGCTCACTCATCGCCGCGCTGACCGTCGCGAGTGATGCCGTCCCCTGCGCCTGAACGCTGTTCGCATACGCCGCGACACCGAGCATCGCCGCGAGCGCGCCCACGCCCACCACCGCGCCACCCAGCACTCGCAACCGGATCGTCAGCCGCATCCCGACCTCCTGACATGTTGACCACCAGGTCTTCGATCGGCACCTCGACGTCGGACATGAACGAATTTCTGGCAAGCACCGGCTCAGCAACCGTTGCTCCTGCTGCGTCACCGGCAAACAGCAGCCGCCGCGGACAGACTTCCCGTTCGGGAGGTCCGATCAGTGAGGCGACGGCGGCGAACGCCAGCGAAAGGCGAGAAGCCACCAGCGATCCAGCACGAACGACACGGCTGGTGGGATCACTAACGGTGACACCCAGGACCGCCAGACTGACCCGCTGTGACCAGGCCCCGTACCACGTGGGACCAGCCGGCCCTGCGCTACGCGCTGACACGGCGGCGTGCCACTGTCGTGGCCGGTCTCTCCCTCAACGGGGTGCACCCTGTCCACGATCGACGTCGACATCGGTGACGCAGGGACGCACAGGGCCGGAGGGCCTGGTCAGTGCCGGTTCGGTCGGTGCGGGGTGGGGCCTGGGGAGACGCAGCCACCGAGGTCATGTAGTCTGAAGGAGGTCGTTTAGTTTTGTGTTCGTGTTCAACGCGCTCGCGAGACTTGTTGCGGGCGTTCGTTTCTCCAGGTTGGTCGAAGCGGTCGTCGCAGACAACCCGGCTCGTCGACAACGACGGTCCGTACCCCACCTGTTGAGGAGACAACTATGGCTCAGGGCGTTGTGAAGTGGTTCAACTCGGAAAAGGGCTTTGGCTTCATCGCCCCCGACGACGGCGGTGCCGACGTGTTCGTGCACTACTCGGAGATCTCGGGCGGTGGCTTCAAGTCCCTCGAGGAGAACCAGCGCGTGCAGTTCGACGTGGGCCAGGGCCAGAAGGGCCCGCAGGCAACCGGCGTCACCCCCATCTGAGTCAGGTCCCAGGCCTCACCTGGGACCCGACTACTTGCCACCGGCAGGCTCATCGCACAGAAGAGCCTGCCGGTTTGGCGTGTGCGGCCGGAGTACCGCCAACACCCGCAGCACCCGGCGCGCTGCCCCCGGCGGTCTTCTCGGTGGCGAGCCGCCGCTGGCGGTAGGCGAGCGCGGCCACGAACAGTCCCAGGCCCCAGAGCGGCCAGAGGGTCTCGGGCATGTTGGTCACCCACTTGCCCTCGACGCCGGTCGCGACGGCGAGCCGGATGTACATCACGCCGGCCGAGGTCACCAGGACCGCGACGATCGTCGCCGGGACCACCGCGAGGTTGATCGGCACGCGCTTCCCGGCCAGGCCGACCATCCAGCGCGGGAAGCGCTCACCCCACGGCCGCAGGAGACCGACGGTCAGCAGCGCACCGCCCGCCCCGAGAGTCGCCAGCGCCGCGCCGCCCAGCCACAGACCGCTCTCCACACCCTCGCGGTACATCTGCTCCTCCAGACCCACGCTCCAGCCGAGCGCCCACGCCCACCGGGTCACGCAGTAGACGAGCGGGACGACGACGGCGACGATCACGGCCGGCCTGCCGAAGCGGACGAGGTCCAGCTCTCCGCCACGACGGCCGTACCGCATCGCGGTCCACGCCCACCCGATACCGGCCAGCAACAGCAACGTCAGGTTCGCGCCCGGCCACTGGATCAGGTCGCCCCATCCCGCGTCCGGCGGAAAGCCGAAGAAGGTCTTGCTGACCGCGAGAATCGGCGTGTATGCCACGATGACCAGCGGACGGTAGTCCTGGATCACGAACATCAGAACGACGGCGTAGAGGCACGCGGGCACCAACAGGGCGTAACGCCACCCGCCCCGGCCGACGCCGCGCGCCATCAGCAGCGCGACGATCCCGCCGAGGAACCCCAGGACGGCGATGATCGGCCCGGCCACCTCGGGCGTCGACAGTCCCAGCAGGTTCGCGTCGATCGCGTCGGGGCCTTCGTCGACCATGAGGGGATCGCCGACCCCGAAGGGGTAGGCCCGGCCGGTGATCGCCCAGTAGAGACCCGCGAGGCCGTACAGGAACGAGAAGCCCGCGGTGAGGTATTCGATGTACTTTCGCATGCTCACAGCCTGGTCAGCGGGCGTGCGGCGGCACATGTGCCGACCGGCGCATCCTCGGGTGCCACGCGGGCGTCGATATGCCGATCGGCATATCGCGGGGATCCAGGGGCGCCACCTAGGCTCGTGATCATGTGCCTCCGCCGCGTGCTGGCCGCCTGCGGCGTGCTCGCTCTCGCGGCGGGGACGCTGCTGGTCCCGGCTCCGCCCATCGGCATCGTCACGCCGGTCACGCTCTGGCTCGGGCTGGCCGTCCTGCTCGCCCTCTGGCCGAGGACGCGGGCCGCTTCGCCCTGGGCGGCCGGGGCCGCCGCAGGTCTGTCCGCCGCGGTCACCGTGGCCTACCTGGTCCTACGGCCCGGCGGTTCGAGTGAGGGCCCGGTCCTGTGGTTCCTGCTCGAACCGGCCGGCCTGGCCGTCTACGTGTACCTGGCGTTCCGCTGGGCGCCCCCGAGGTCCGCGCTGACCGGCGGCGGAGCCGCCGTGCTCGCCCTGGCCATGACCGTGCAGCGGTACCTGCCGGCCGAGGCGGTCGTGGAGGCGATCGCCGGAAGTCTCGTCTGGCTGATCCCCGGCGTCGTCGCCGGCCTGGTCGCCTGGTACCCGCGGCTCATGGACGAGCGGCGGGAACGGGCCGTCGCCGAGGCTCGTCGTGCACAGCGCGTCGACCTGGCATCCGACCTGCACGACTTCGTCGCCCACGACGTGAGCGAGATAGTCGCCCAGGCCCAGGCGTCGCGCATGGTCCTCGCCGGCGACGATCCCCGGCTCACCGAGACCTTCGAGCGCATCGAGGCCGCGGGGCTGCGCGCGTTGGCGTCCATGGACCGCACCGTCCACATGCTCCGGGACTCCGGCGGGGCGGCTCGCACGCCCGTCGGCGTCCTCGCCGACCTGCCAGAACTGGTCGCCCGCTTCTCCCAGGGCGGCATGGGCGTCCGGCTCGACCCGACCACCACCGAGGTCCCCCGGGAAGCCGCCGCCGTGGCCTACCGCATCGTGGTGGAGGCACTCACCAACGTCCGCCGCCACGCACCTTCGGCCTCCACGGTGGACGTCACGGTCGCGGTGGAAGGACGGGACCTGCGCGTCACCGTCGCCGACGACGGCACCGACGAGACACGACCGAGCGGCCGGGCGCACGCCGGACTCGGCCTGCCCGGCCTCGCCGAGCGCCTGGCGTCCGTGGGCGGGACGCTCAGCGCCGGCCCTCGGGAACCCCGCGGCTGGTCCCTTTCCGCACGCATCCCCCTGGACGGCCGATGATCCGCATCCTGATCGCCGACGACCAGGAAGGCATCCGCGGGGCCTTCCGGATGGTCCTGGACGCCCAGCCCGACCTCACCGTGGTGGCGGAGGCCGCCGACGGCGAGAGCGCACTCGCCCAGGCCCGGCACCTCAAGCCCGACGTGGTGCTCGCCGACATCCGCATGCCCGGTCTGGACGGGCTGGAACTCACCCGGAAGCTGGCCGGCCCGGGAGTGGCCGACCCGATGCGCGTCATCGTGGTCACCACCTTCGACCTCGACGAGTACGTCCACACCGCGCTGCGCGACGGGGCCTGCGGATACCTGTTGAAACGCTCGGGTCCGACACTGCTGGTCGAGGCGGTCCGCGCGGCGATGGCCGGGGACACCCTCATCAGCCCGCAGATCACCGTCCGGTTGCTCAAGCGGATGATCCCCGCCGCCCCTCCCCCACCGGAACGTGACCCGTTGAGCGGACGGGAACTGGAGGTCGTCCGCCTGGTCGCCGAAGGCCGCACCAACGCCGAGATCGCCACGAACCTGTTCATCAGCCCCGGGACGGTGAAGAACCACCTCGCGAACGTGCAGCGCAAACTCGGAGTCAACAACCGCGTCGGCATCGCCGCCTGGGCGTGGGCGACGGGACGGTCAAGGCCATAGCCCATACCGCGGCCGCGTGACTCAGGTGATCGCGCCGTCCGCGAGGACGGCATGCACTCCCCACGTCTCGTTCACGACCTGGGTGATGCGCAGGTCCACGACCAGGCTGGCGAGCGCCGCGGCCGTCCCCCGGTCCAGGTCGTGCAGACTCTGCATCCACGTCACCATCGCGGTGAGCGCGTGCGCCATCGCCATGTTCAGGTCGGCGTCGAACCCGAAGGTGACGCGCCCGCCGGGGGTGGTGGCGTGCAGGCCGGGAACCGGGGCCTCGGTGGCGATGTCGAGCGTCACGACCGTCGTCATCGGACATTCGATCGCGGTGCCGCACACCTCGCCGTCGCCCTGGGCGGCGTGGCCGTCGCCGAGGTGCAGCAGTGCGCCGGGGACGGTGACCGGCAGGAACAACGTCGTCCCGGCGGTCAGGTCGCGGCAGTCGATGTTTCCGCCGCCGACGGCCCGTGGCGGGATGGTGGAGTGTTGACCCGGTTCGTCCGGTGGCATGCCGATCACGCCGAGGAATGGCGCGATTCGCACGGTGTGGCCGCGGTCGCTGGTGGCGGTTCCCCCGGCGGCGTCGATCTCCCAGAGGAGCGATGAAGGTGCTCCCCGCAGACCCAGCGTGCGGTTCAACGCGTTGTCCTTCGCCCCCGCGTTCGTCCAACCCCAGTCACCCGGGCTGGCCGAGCGGATGTGCACCGCGAGCACGTCCCCCACGTCCGCACCGCGCACCTCGATCGGGCCGGTGAGGCAGTGGCCGCGCCGTTCGTCGAACATGGTGGGCCGCCGCTCCCCCGGCGACTGCTGCCGTTCGAGGTATCCGTGCGCGTCGAGGGATCGCACGACGACCGTGTCACCGGGCTCCACCGTCAGCACCGGCACCGCACCGCGGTCGAACACGTCCGTGGTGGTTCCGCGCTCAGCATTCAGCTCGTGGACGCTCACGCGAGTTCCTCGTCCTGGTAGGGGCCGACGACGAGTTCGGTCGACCTGGCCCGCGACACGCAGGCCACCATACTGGCGACACGCTCGCTCTCGGTCAGCACGGAGTCGGCGTGCTCGACCTCGCCGTCGAGGACCGCGACGCGACACGTGCCGCACACGCCGGCTTCGCAGGACGAACCAACGCGAACGCCTTCGCCGCGCAGCGCGGCGAGCAGCGAGAGGTGTGCGGGAACCCCCACCCGTCGCCCGTCCGGGGCCCAGACCGCCGTGAACGGCGAGGACAGTTGCCGGTGGCCGGCCGCGAACTCCTCCAGGTGAATCCGGCTGAGGCGCCAGTGCGCCGTCAGCGTCCGCACCGCCCGCACGAGTGCCGGGGGGCCACAACAGTAGATGCGCACGTCGTCGTCCGGAACGCCGAGGTAGGGCCACAGGTCGAGCCGTCCCCGGCCGCCGCTGTGGTGCACGGTGTCCTCCGGACCGGCGAACTCCTCCAGGAACGGGGTTTCCGCGGCGGACCGCGTCAGGTAGAGCAGCCGCACACCAGCGCGGCCCGCGGCACGCAACCGGCGCACCATCGCCCGGATCGGGGTGATGCCGATGCCCCCGGCGATGAACAGGTACCGAGGCGAGGGTGCCAGAGGGAACCTGTTGGCCGGCGCGGAGACCACGAGCGTGGTGCCCACCGCCACGTCGTCGTGCATGCTCACCGAACCACCCCGGCCGTCGGTGTCGCGACGCACGCACAGGACGTACTCCCGGGGCTGGGCGCCGCCCGGCTCGACGAGGCTGTAGGCGCGCCTGTGCCCGGCCGGAGTGGACACCACGACGTGCGCACCGGGCTCATACGCCGGTAGCCGGGACCCGGCCGGGTCCCGCAGAACGAACCGGCGGACGGTAGGGGTGAGTTCGCCCGCCGCGCTGACCCGCAGCCGAAGCTCAGACACCGACCGCACTGCCCTTCGCCAAGGTCCCGGCAGTCAGGACTTCCACGTAGATTCCCATGAACTGGTGTCCGTAGGTCCGGTGGATCATGCTCACCACCGCCAGGTCGCGACGGCCGGTTCCCGGACCGACCTCGGTCGCGGCGCAGCGCCTGGTTCTGTGCACGGCCCGCACGCGCACCCCACCGAGGTCGAGCTCCCGACCGACCGCGTCCATTTCGGACCACGCCGGCAGTCCGTCGACGACGACGTTGGCCCGGAACCGGAGCGGGTCGACGACGGTGCCGGTGCGCGCCTCCAGGTCTCGGATCGAGGCCAGGCTGACCACCGAGACCCAGTTCATCGGCCCGTCCCCCGCCGCCGCCGCGTCGGTGAAGCGCCTACCCGGTTCCCGTGCGAGCACAGGCGTGACGCCCGCGGGCAGGTCGAGGACGGGCGTGAGGAACCGCATCGCCTCGTCGCGGCCTTCCTCGGTGCCCAGGTCGGCCTTCAGCACGTCGTGACCCGCGACTCGCACGGTGAGAACATCGGTCCCGGTGTCCACATGGGTGTCGAGTCCGGCGAGGCGGGGGTCCGACACCAGCGCGAAGAACTCCTGCTTCGGCAGCCCCACACGCGTGCCGGGCCGGTACCTGCCGTCCGGCCGGGCGAAGGCGAACCTGCGGTCGTTCGGAAACCCCGTGCCCGGTCGGAGCGCGACACGGTCCAGCGGCTGCGCGCTGAGCCCTTTGACCGGATAGACGAACAGTGCGTCCACCCGGCCTCGTCCCTCCACCATGGATGATCTCCCGTGGGTGCGTGCTGTGTGAGCCGTGATCGTCAGTCGACGGCCGTGTCGGCCGCGACCCCGCCGCGGCGACGGCGGAGGTGCCGGACCACCTCGATGACACCGGTCACCACGAACGCGAGACCGACGCCGACGGCGATCGCGAGCAGCGTGTTCTCCTGGAACACGACACCGCCGAGATATCCCGAGAGGGCGGTGTACGCGCTCCACGCGGCGGTGGCGAACCCGACGAACATCATGTACTTGCCCAGCGGGTAGCCGACCAGCCCCGTGGACAAGGTGGCCAGGTAGCGTCCGAACGGGATGAACCGGGTGGTCACGAGGATGAAGCCGCCGCGGACGTCGAGCTCGCGGGTGAACCAGTCGTGCGCCGCTCGCCGTTTGGTGCCGGGTGGCAATCGCCTGAGGACTCGTACCCCGAGCAGGCGTCCGACCGCGTAGGGGATGAGGTCTCCCAGGAAGGCGCCGAACGCGGTGGCGGCGATGACGAGGACGATGTCGGTCTGCCCGGTGGCGGCGTAGACACCGGCGACGATCACGACAGCCTCGCTCGGGATCAGCGGGAGGAACGAGTCCAAGCAGGACACCACGACGAGCACCGCGTACAGCCACGGTGACGCGATGAGCGACTCGGCCAGCCGTAACCAGTCGATCATGGGTCGCCACCGGCGTCGGGAGGAGCGGAGGGACCGTACCGGGGATTCCGCGAACTCATGCGGAAAACGCTAGAGAAGCCACCGGTTGACAGCAATTGCAAGTTCGTCAACCTGTGTTTTCGCGGGAGGTAATCGGCGCGGGCTCACCCCTGGTCGGCCGCGGCGGCCATGATGTGGCGGGTGCGCTCGCGCAGCAACTGGTGCGTGCGGTCGTTGTGGTTGCGCGGGTGCCACGCCATGCCGATCGCCAGGGACGGTAGCGCCAGGGGGATCGGGAACGTGCGCAACCCGAGCGTGTCCAACATCGGCCGGCCCAGCCTGGCCGGTGCGACGCAGACGACGTCGGTTTCGCGAGCCAGGAACAGCGCGCTCGCGAAGGTGGGGACCACGGCGACCACCCGCCGGCGCAGGCCCAGGTCGCCGAGCCGCTCGTCGATCGGGCCGTGGACTCGGCCGCGTCGCGACATGACGATGTGGTCGGCCGCGGCGAACCGCTGTGGACTCACGGTCTTCGTCCTGGCCAGGGGATGGTCCGGCCGCACCGCGCCGACCAGGGTCTCGGTGACGAGGGTCGTCGAGCGGATCTCCGGCTCACCGGGGCGGATGATCCCGATCTCCAGGTCCACCAGCCCTTCGCGCAGCGCCGGGGTGTCCTCGATGCTCTCCGGCCGCAGGCGCAGGGAGATGCCGGGAGCCTCGATCCGCAGGTCGTCGATGAGCGAGGGGATGAACGTGGTGGCGAGCATGTCGGTGACCTGCAGGTCGAACATGCGTACCGCGGTCCGCGGGTCGGCGGTGTTCGACGGCGCGAACAGGGCCCGCGCCCGGGCGGCGACAGCGTGCACCTCGCCGCGCAGCTCGAGGGCCCGGGGAGTGGGCACGAGATCGCGTCCGGCCCGCACGAGGAGCGGGTCGTCGAAGGCGCGTCGCAACCGAGCCAGGGTTCGGCTCATCGCCGGCGCGGAGGTGTTCAGGCGTGCCGCCGCCTTCGTCACGCTGCTCTCGGTGAGCAGCACGTCCAGCGCCTCGATGAGGTTCAGATCGACGTGGTCCACCTCCGGATTATCACATCTGAAATGACCCTGTACCGACGTTGCACTGGTGTGAATCGGCCGCGGTTCCCTACCGTCGGCACCGACAGGAGGAGAACTGATGCGGGCTGTGGTGATCGGTGGCGGAATCGTGGGCCTGACGAGCGGGCTCGCGCTGCGCCGGGCGGGGATCGACGTGATGATCTGCGAGCGCGCGCCGGAGATCCGCGCCGCCGGGGCGGGACTGGGACTCTGGGCCAACGCCCTGGCGGTGTTCGACGAGCTCGGCATCGGCGAGCAGGTGCGGGCCAATGGCAAACCCAGCGAGATGTACTTCCACGACCCGGCCGGGCGGCTGCTGGAAACCCCGGAGTTCGGTGTCGAGGACCACCAGTACCTACTGGTGCACCGGGCGAAGCTGAACGACCTGCTCGCCGACGCCGTGGGGCGAGAGAACATCCGCCTGGCCACCGCGTTCCAGACCTACGAGGAACACCACGACCAGGTCACCGTTCGGCTGTCCGACGGCAGCGCCGAGAACGCCGACCTACTCGTCGGGGCGGACGGGACGTACTCGGCGGTGCGCGCGCAGCTGGTGCCGGGCGCCGAGGCGCAGGAACACCCCGGCCACCAGGTCTGGCGCGCGGTCATACCGGCCCCCGGCATCGCCGTGTCGGAGGATCGACTGATCCTGGGCACCCACGGCTGCCGAGGCGGGTACGTACGGACCCACGACGGGTTCGTCTACTGGCTGGTTAACCAGTTCAGGTCACCCGCGTTGACCGGCAGCCGGAAGCAGCAAGCCCTGCACCGGGCCCAGTATCTCGAGCAGGGAGCGCCGAATCCGGTCCTGGCCGAGCTGATCGCCGCGACGCCGGAGGAGCAGATCCTGCACAACCAGATCATGCTCGTGCCACCGCTGCCCCACTGGGTTTCCGGGCGGGTCGCGCTCGCCGGTGACGCGGCGCACGCGATGTCGCCGCACATCACCGCCGGCGCGACGCTCGGCATCGAGGACGCCGTCCTGCTCAGCTACCTGCTCACCACCGCCGCCGACGTGCCCGCCGCGCTGGCCGCCTACGAGGCCAGCCAGATCCCGCAGTACGCCAGGGTCTCGCGGCTGTCGGCGGCGGTCGAACACTCCCGCACGCCGCAGGAGTTCGCGCACCACTACGCCGCGTTCAGTCACTGGATGATCACCCAGGAGCCGCGGCACCACGGGCCGAACCGGGTCACGGCATGACGTTCACAGTGGAGGTGGACGTGCCGGTGCCGATGCACGACGGTGTCGCGCTCGCCACCAACGTGTGGCGGCCGGCGGGGCCGGGACCGTTTCCCGTGCTGCTGGTCCGCACCCCGTACGGCAAGGACGACGCCGGAACGTACTGCAATCCGAAGTTGCCGGACGTGTTCGCCTTCGTCGAGGCCGGATATGCGGTGGTGGCACAGGACGTCCGCGGGACCTCCCGCTCCCCGGGAGCGTTCGAACCGCACGTGCACGAGGGTCGTGACGGCGTCGACACCCTCCTGTGGCTCGCCGCGCAGCCGTGGTGCGACGGCGCGGTCGGCATGTGGGGCGGGTCCTACATGGGATTCGCGCAGTGGCAGGCTGCCGCCTCCGGCGCACCGGCACTGCGGGCGATCGCGCCGGTGATGAGTTCCGCCGACCCGTACGGGGCACCGTGGTACTCCCCCGGCGGCGCGTTGTCGCAGGACGCCGTCCTGACCTGGGGCACACTCTCGGCACTGCGCAACCTGCGCCGCGACCTCGCCGGTGATCCGGCCGACGCCCAAGCCCTTCTCGCGGGACTGTCGGACCCGCGGCTGCTGCACGACCCGCTGCCGGTCGCCGACCGCGGCGCCCTGACCCGCTCCCTGCCCTGGGTGGGCGAGGTGCTCGACCATCCGGAACGGGACGCGTTCTGGCAGGACGTCGCGGCGATCGACCGGTGCGCCGACATCACCGTTCCGGCGTTCCAGGTGGGCGGCTGGTACGACGTGTTCATCGGCGAGACCGTGCGGTCCTACACCACGATGCGCCGCCACGGTGGCAGCGCCGCCGCCCGCGAGGGCCAGCGGCTGCTCATCGGGCCCTGGTCGCACGCCGACGGCACCGACCTCGGCACCTTCCCCGACCGGTCCTTCGGGCTCGACGGCAGCATCAAGGCCGTCGACGTCACCGGGGCGCACCTGCGGTTCTTCGACCGCTGGGTCCGCGGCCGGGCGGACACCCCCGACGACGGCAACCGGGTCCGGATCTTCGTCATGGGTATCGACCGGTGGCGCGACGAGATGGACTGGCCGCTGCCCGACACCCGCTACACCGACTTCTTCCTGGACGGGACCGGCCACGCCAACAGCGCCGCCGGCGGCGGCGTACTGACGCGCGACGTCCCGTCGGAGACGGCCGTGGACACCTTCCGCTACGACCCGCGCCGGCCGGTTCCCACCCTGGGCGGCACCGTGCTCGCCGCCGCGCCCGGCGCCTATCCCGGACCCGCCGACCAGGCGGCGGTCGAAACCCGCGAGGACGTGCTGTGCTTCACCACCGCCGTCCTCGACCGTCCCGTCGAGATCACCGGCCACGTCAGCCTGGTACTGCACGTCTCGTCCTCGGCACCGGACACCGACTTCACCGGCAAGCTCGTCGACGTGCATCCCGACGGGAGAGCGATCCTGCTGTGCGAGGGGATTCGGCGCGCCCGGTACCGCGAGTCACTCATCGAAGCGGCGCCCCTCACCCCCGGGACTGTCTGCGAGCTGAGTATCGACCTGTGCGTCACCTCGAACGTCTTCCTGCCCGGGCACCGCATCAGACTCGAGGTCTCCAGCAGCAACTTCCCCCGCTACGACCGCAACACCAACACAGGCGGGCCGATCGCGACCGAGGGCGAGGACGACCTGGCCGTCGCGGTGAACCGGGTCCACCACGGACCGGCCCACCCCAGTCGCCTTGTCCTGCCGCTGATCGAACGGACGGAGGCGTGGGCATGAGCGCACTGCAGGAGTTGGTGGACCGGACGGCTGTCGCCGATGTCGTCGCCGGCCTCGCCCACGCCCAGGACGACCGGGACTGGGCCGGCCTGCGGCGACTGTTCGCCGACGAGGTGCTGCTGGACCTGTCGACCCACCACTTCGGACGCCCCCCGACGACCGTGCCCGCGGGCGACCTGGTCGAGCTGGCCCGCGGCACGTTGACCGGCTTCGACTGCACCCACCACGCCGCCTCGAACCTCGCCGTGCGGCTGTCCGGCGACGAGGCCGAATGCCGCACGCACATGATCGCGTATCACCACGTCCCGGCGGACCCCGGTGTCGTCGACCACTGCACGATGCGCGGCTACTGGCAGCTCCGGCTCCGCAAGCTCGGCGGACGCTGGCTGATCACCCATTGGGCGGTGGTACGCACCGCTCCGTGGGAAGGCTCGCCGGACGTCTACGCACTCGCCGCCGCGCTGACGACCACCGCGAAGGAGGAGTGAGGATGTTCTACGAGATCCGCACGGAGTACGCCAGGCCCGGCTGCGGCGCCGGACTGGCCAGCTACATGGACGAGACCGTCGTTCCGCTGCACCGCGAGATGGGGATGAACGTCGTGGGGACGTTCACCGTGATCGACGACGAGGACTCGTTCGTCTGGATCCGACGGTTCGAGGACGCCGACGACCGCGAACGCGTCCTGGCGGCCGTGCACCGGCATCCCCGGTGCGCCGCCGTGGTCGACACCTTCTCCGCGCTCGTCGGCAGGACCGAGTCCACTGTCCGCCTGGAACCGACGGACGGGTCCGCGCTTCGCTGACCGGACCCGTGCCTGTCCTGTCCCGCCCACTCGAGGAGAACAGCTCGTGAACGCCACTGACGCGTACCGGCAGAGCCGGGACCAGCTGCTGCGACTGCGTGGCGAGCACGCCCGCGCCGTGGCCGAGTTCCGGTGGCCGGAGCTCGGTACGCGGTTCAACTGGGCGGTGGACTGGTTCGACGCCATCGCGGACGGCAACGACCGTCCGGCACTCGTCGTCGTGGCCGAGGACGGGTCCGCGACCGAACGTACCTTCGCGGAGATGTCCCGTGCCTCGGATTGTTTGGCGTCGTGGCTGTCCATGCACGGCGTCCGCCGCGGCGACCCGGTACTGCTGATGCTCGGCAACCAGGTCGAGCTGTGGGAAGCGATGCTGGCCATCATGAAGCTCGGCGCGGTGATCGTGCCGACCACCACCGCCGTGGGACCAGCGGACCTCGAGGACCGGATCGTCCGTGGCCGCGTCCGGCACGTGATCTGCGACGCCGCGGACACCGAGAGCGTCGACCAGGTGCCCGGCGACTACACGCGGATCAGCGTCGGTGCGACCGAGGGCTGGGCGAACCTGCGGACAGCCGCCGAACTGGCCCCCACCGGCGTCGCGCACCCGGGCACGGCGCCGCACGATCCGCTGCTGCTGTACTTCACCTCCGGTACGACGTCACGCCCCAAGCTGGTCGAGCACACGCAGGTCTCCTACCCGGTCGGCCATCTGTCCACGATGTACTGGCTGGGCCTGCGGCCGGGCGACGTGCACCTGAACCTCTCCTCGCCGGGATGGGCCAAGCACGCGTGGTCCTGCTTCTTCGCACCGTGGATCGCCGAAGCGACAGTCGTCGTCCTCGACTACCGGCGCTTCGACGCGGCGGCGTTGCTGGATCAGCTGCACCGTAGGAGGGTCACCTCGTTCTGTGCTCCACCGACCGTCTGGCGAATGCTGATCACCGCCGAGCTCGGCGAGCGCCCGGAGGTGCTGCGGGAGGCGATCGCCGCCGGAGAGCCGCTCAACCCCGAGGTCATCGAGCAGGTCCGGCGGGCGTGGGGCCTGACGGTGCGCGACGGGTTCGGTCAGACCGAGACCACCGCCCAGGTGGGCAACACTCCGGGCGCCGCGGTCCGGCCCGGCTCGATGGGGCGGCCGCTGCCGGGGGTTCCGGTGGTCCTCGTCGACCAGACCACCGGTCGCCCGGTCACCGGAGCAGGGGAAGGCGAGCTGTGCCTCGACCTGTCGACGCGTCCGCTGCCGCTCATGACCGGCTACCGCGACGACCTCGAACGCAACGCCGACGCGATGAGCGGCGACTACTACCACACCGGCGATGTGGCCAGTCGCGACGCCGAGGGCTACGTCACCTATGTCGGCCGCACCGACGACGTCTTCAAGGCGAGCGACTACAAGATCAGCCCGTTCGAACTCGAGTCGGTCCTCATCGAGCATCCGGCGGTCGCCGAGGCGGCGGTGGTTCCGGCACCGGACTCGGTCCGGTTGGCCGTGCCCAAGGCGTACATCGCCCTGGCGCCCGGGCAGGAGCCGACGGAGGAGACCGCGCTGTCGATCCTGCGGCACGCCCGAGAGCGCCTCTCCCCCTACCAGCGGGTGCGCCGGATCGAGTTCCGTGATCTGCCGAAGACGATCTCCGGCAAGATCCGCCGCATCGAGCTCCGGAAACGCGAGCAGGAACGGCGAGACGGCCGGCAACCGAGCAACGAATGGCGAGACGACCAGTTCCCCGGCCTGAAGAGCTGACCGCTCGACCAGAAGCGTCCTCGGTCATCGCAGCGTTGCGAGCACCATGCCCGCCACCCGGTCAGCCCGCTCGCAGTCCGGCCCGCCTGCCGAAGGATCGACGACGACGTCGATGACCGCGACCGACGCGTCGTCGGCCACCCCCAGGAAGATCTTGCACGACCCGTACTCGGCGATCATCTCGTCCGGGGCCCGGATGACCGGGTAGCCGTCCACCTGATCGACACTCCACTGGGAACAGTCCACAGTGCCACACTGCGCGTACTGGCCGGTCAGCCCGACATCCTCGAAGATCACGAGCCGCAGGTAGGTCGACGAGTCCGCGGTCTCGCCGTCGGCACGCAGGTCACATGTGGCTTCCCTTGCCTGGGTGCGCGGCAGCCCCAGCTCACGCCGCTGGAACTCGTCGAGAAGTGCGCACGGGTCGCCGACGAACGTCCCCACGTCCAACGGCCGCGCGACCGGTGGTACCTCCACCGAGGTCGACAACGGCGAGGTCACCGACTCACCCGCCGGCGAGTCCCCGGAGTCCGAGCCACACCCGGCCACGGCGACCCACCCGGCCACCACGAGGCCGAGCATCGAAGCCGTCCCGAAGTCGAACCGCCCCATCGCCTCCACCCCGCGGGTTGACGTAGTCGGCGTACGTCCGGGGTGATGCTACCGTGCGCCAGGTCATCGCGCCGTCGGCGACGCCGGACACGATCTCCCTGGTCATCGGGTCATCCGCTCCGTTTACCGCGTCCCGGTGGCGGCTGGTGTTCGGACCCGGAACGAGGTCGCGAGGTGCTCGACGGAGATCAGGTAGGTGCGGACGGCATCAGGAGTGATCGTCCAGCTCACCGTGGTCGACGCGCCTGGGGCCAGGCGCACCGGGGTGACCGCGAACGTCGAGTCGCCGACCTTCAGCTCGGCGTCGTAGGTGCCTGGCGAACTGCCGACGTTCTTCACCCGCACCGCCACGGAGACCGGCTCGCCGACCTCGACGGTGTCCTGGCTGACGGTCAGCTCGTAGGGGGTGAAATGCGGCGCGTTCACCGGCGGTTCGGGTGCGACCCACTCGATCGCGTTGTCGAAGATCTCTTTCGCGTCGGCCGTCCAGGCGGCGGGGTCGGCGCCGTGCATGGACAGCAGCACGTGTCGGTTGTTGGCGCGTTGGTCGACGGCGACGCCACCGCCGATGACACCGCTGTTGCGGCCCAACGCGCCGATGATCCGCCTGCCGTCGCCTTCGTAGCCACCGAACCAGGCCGCCCACTTGGGTAGGTCCGAGTCGACCGGGGCCAGCATCACGTGGTCACCGACCTGCCGGTCGCCGAAGATCGGGTGCTGCGCGGTGACCTCGTAGCGGAGGTCCTCCCCGTCGATCCAGCCCGCCGTAGACCAGGTTTCCTCGGGTTGACCGGTGTGCGTGGACAGCTGACGGAGCCCGTTGGGGTGGCCGGTCGGGTGGTCGAGGAAGAGCACACCGGCGCCGCTCGCGTCGGTGGCGTCCAGCATCGCCTGGAACCGGGCCTGGTCGTAGCCTCCCCCGCTGTTGTACCCAATCAGCACAACGGGGTGCCGGGCGGCCTGCTCGAGTTCGCTGTAGGAGTAGGTGGTCGCTGGGACGCCGGCGGGCGTGAACACGTGGTCAACGTACTCCTGGGCGTACGACTCCGGAGTGGACACGACGGCCACCGACGGCGGTCTCTGGCGCAAGGTGAAATTCGCCTCGGTCGCCGCGTCCACCGTGATGGTGACCTGGCTCGGGCGCGGTGCGGTGAAGGACGGGTGAATGACCTCGACGGAGTAGGTGCCCGCCGGAACGAGCGGGATCGTGTAGCGCCCGTCCGCGCCGGTGGTCGCGGAGACGTTCCGGGGCACGTCGAGGAGGCTGATGGTCGCCCCGGGCACGCCGTGGCCGGACTCGGCGAACACCACCGTGCCGATCAACTGTCCACTCGGGACGTCCTGGAGCGGGACGGCCACCGGCGTGAAGGAGTTCTCCCCGACAACCACGTCGGACACGGTGGCGGCCTCGAAACCGAACGCGGACACGACCACCTCGTACGCGCCCGGCTCGAGGCGGGTGCTGAAGGTGCCGTCCGCATCCGTGGTCACTGTGCGATTGCCCGGCAGGACGACGACTTTCGCGTCACCGACCGGGTCACCCGACGCTCCCGCGGTGACCGTCCCGGTGATCCCGGAGCGCACCGCGACCCGGGCGGTGGCCTCGTAGGCGTTGATCCGACCGTGCCCGAACCGGGTGTCCGGCCGGTCCGGCGAGTTGCGGTCGTCCCAGAACGACGTGTCGGCGAGCGCGGCGAACAGGGCGTCGACGGACAGGCCGGGCGCGGCGGAGCGCATCAGCGCGGCCGTGCCGGCAGTGTGTGGGGTGGCCATCGAGGTACCGGAGAACGTGCTGTGGCCGCCGCCCGGGTTGGCCGAGTACACATCCACCCCCGGCGCGGAGATGTTCGGCTTGACCCACTCCTCCGGCCACTCCGCGGGCGGTTCGGTCCACTGGTCCTTGCGAACCACGCCGCCGCAGGAGAACGAGGCCACGTTGTCCGAGGAGTCCGTGGCACCGACGGCGATCGCCTCGTAGACGTTCCCGGGACTGGCGGTACCGGCCGTGCCGCAGTTGTTCCCGATGGCGATGACCGGAACGATGCCCGCGGCCCGGATGGCCTGCGTCGGCGCGATCATCTCCTCGAGAAGACCGTTGGCGCCCAACGACATCGACACCACATCGGGAGGTGAGCCGGCTGGTTCGCCATTGATGTCGGTCGGCGCGACGGCCCACTGCATACCGGCGGCGATCTGCGCGAACGTACCGCGCCCGTTGGGGATGACCAGGCCATGCATGTACTCCGCGTCGGGCGCGACGCCGATCGCGGTGCCGGAGGTGTCGCCGCCGACCACGGTGCCGGTCACGTGCGTGCCGTGCTCGGCCGAGTCCCGGGGCAAGGAGTCGACTCGTCCGCCGCTGACGTCGAACTCCGCCCAGCCGCCGGGGTGCCTCGGGTCGCGGGGGTTGGTGGTGGCCATCTTGTCGGCCAGGTCCGGGTGGTCGATCGCCACACCGGTGTCCAGCACCGCGACCTTCGCGTCGGCGCCGGTGACGCCGAGGTCCCGCCAGACCCGCGCGGCCTCGATCTTGTCCACACCCCAGGTGAGCCCCTGCGCGCGGACGTCCGCGGATTCCTTCACGTCCGGCAGGGTCAGCTCGAAGTTGGGGATCAGGTGGTCGACACCCGGAATGTCGGCGAGCGCCGCGAGGGCTTCGGCGCGGGCCGGGAACTCGACGACGAGCATGTTGGTGAGCCAGAGGCGGTTCAGCACGGTGAGGTCGTCGCGGGCTTCCAGGTGCCGCACGACCTCGGCCTGGCTCTCGGCCGCGTGCTCGCGCAGGGTGTCGATGACGACGTCGTAGCCGCCGTCGTGCTCGGTGACGTTGGGCAACATCAGCAGCGCCTGTACCGGCTCACCCTCGTCCGCGGCGTCGACCAGGGCGGCGAGTTCCGGCGCGATCGGCGCGGCGTCGGGTTGGGCCGCGGCGTTCGTCGGCGAGATGGCAGTGCCTGCCAGGCCGGCGAGTACGGCGATCGTGGCCAGTCTGGACCTCGTGGAGCTCACCCGGAAGCGCCGCATGCGTCCACCTCAGCAGAGTATGAAGTTTCAACTAACTCCCAGGATGGTGGATAACCAACAGCCTTTCAATGCTCTGTTCGGCCGCCTGGCCGGACTACTCCGCATCGGGCTGGGGCGCGGCAGCCTCTTCCAGGCAGGTCGGGAGTGGGCGGCGTGGCTCACGGACACCACTCGGGTCGCCGGCATCGGTCACCCAGACGGTCACCGCCTCCCACCGGGTCAATCGGGTTCCCGCGGCCGGCAGCTGGGCCACGACCAGCCCATTCAACAGCGGATGTGGACTGTCAGGATCAGGTCCCTGCAGGAGCAACCCCGCATCGTGACCACTCAGCCATGCGTCGAGAGCTTGCCTGCCCTGGAAATCGGGGACCACTACCGGCTGCGCGTCCGGTCGGTTCTCGCCCAACTCAACTCACCCGCTCGTACTCTACCGCCAGTCGATGCCGAAATGAAGGCACCAGGCTTCTAAGGAAGGTTCGCGTTGTTCTTAGAATGCTGTGGTGGAGGACATCGAGGCGATCGTGGTGCTGCAGGATCCCGTCCGGCGGCAGTTGTACGAGTACGTGGTCGCCCAGGACCACGACGTGAGCCGGAACGAGGCAGCCGAGGGCGCCGGGATCGGCCGCACGCTCGCCGCGTTCCACCTCGACAAGCTCGTCGATGCCGGACTGCTCGCCACCGAGAGCCGACGACTCACCGGGCGTTCGGGCCCGGGCGCCGGGCGGCCGGCGAAGCTCTATCGCCGGTCCGGCGCCGAACACCACGTCTCGGTCCCCGCCCGGGACTACCGCACCGCCGCCGACCTGCTGGCCGAGGTGGCGGACGGCGCCCGGCTGGATGTCGAGCTGCGGGCCGCTGCCGCACGGGAGGGACGGGCCGCGCGGGCCGCCGCCGGACCGATCGAGGACCTCGACGCGGTGCGGGCCGTCCTGTCCGCACGCGGCTACGAGCCGCGCACAGACGCGGACGGCGCCGTCCTTCGCCTGGTCAACTGCCCGTTCCACGTCCTCTCGGAGCGGCACCCCGCGCTGATCTGCGGCATGAACCTGGCACTGTTGGAAGGCCTCATCGGGGACACCGAAGGGCTGCGGGCCCGCATGGACCCCCGGCCCGGGATGTGCTGCGTCAGCGTTACAGCTTCTAAAAATAATGACGATTGACTTAGAAGGGCAAGGATGGTGAGGTGGGTTCCATGAGCGGACACCACCTCGCCCAGCTCAATGTGGGCACGCTGAGACACCCTCTTGACGACCCACGCATCCACGGCTTCACCTCGATGCTGGCCACCCTGAACGCCGTCGCCGACCGGGCACCCGGCTTCGTGTGGCGACTGGTCGGCGACGGGAGCAACGACGCCACCGCGGTCCAGACCACCCTCGGCGCGGACGTCATCGTGAACATGTCGGTCTGGGAGAGTCGCGAGAGCCTGTGGGACTACGTCTACCGCAGCGGCCACCTGGACGTGCTCCGGCGCCGCGCCGAGTGGTTCGTGCTGCCGAAGACGGCGTTCCAGGTGATGTGGTGGATCCCGGCCGGTCACCTTCCCACCGTGGACGAGGCGGTCGAGCGACTGGAACTCCTGCGGGCGCACGGCCCGTCGCCCAGAGCCTTCGGGTTCAGGGACGCCTACACTGCCGCGGACGCCGGCCTCGACGTCGCACCCGATCGACGGTTGTCGTGCTGAGGCGGAGCTACTGCCGGTCCGGGAGGCTGAACGCGTAGAAGGTTCGGCTGCGGGTGCCGATACCGGCGCGTTCGTAGCCGTTGCCCCAGTACACCGAGCCGTCCACGATCGCGGGGCCGGAGTTCGACGAGCCCTCGCCACGGGTCTCCCAGAGCACCTGGCCGGTCGCGGCGTCGATGGCGTACATGTAGCCGGCCAGGGAGCCCGCGTAGAGCACGCCGTTGGCGACGCTGACCGCGCCCTGGGCCAGGCCCTGGTGCGGTTCCCCGACGTGCCAGACGACCTCACCGGTGGCCGCGTCGAGTGCGGCGATGGAGCTGTAGTCGATCACCGTGCCGTCCGGCAGCTCGTACTCCTCCCTGCCGAAGTTGGTCTCCACCAGGTATACCCGCTCGCCGTCGGTGGCAGTGCCCCACTGAATCCCGCCGACCTCGGAGCCGGGCGCGAGGGCGGCGCTCCACACGATCTCACCCGTCGTGGCGTCGACCATCCAGTAGATGCCGCTCTTCTGCCCGGCACCGACCAGCTTGCGCTGCTGACCGTCGGCCCCCGTGACGGTCAGCAGGTGCGCACCGTCGGCGAAGTCGTGGTCCGGGCCCGGGATCGGCGGGCAGTTGTTCGGTGGCGGACCGATGATGCAGCCGCCGTTCCACGTGTCGAACGCGTCCTCCCCGGCGGTCCACCTGATGTCGCCGGTGGCCGCGTCCATCGCCACGATCGAGTTCAGGTGGTTGCCCGGCGAGCACTCGCTCGGCGTCCCGCCGTTCTCCTGGCAGTCCTCGACGTCGTTCGGCACGGTGTAGTTGTTGCCGGTGGTGATGTAGAGGGTGCCGGTGTCCGGGTCGATCGCCGGCGTGCTGCTCCAGATGGCGTTGCCGCTGTACCTGCCGTTCGTCGCGGGGTCCTCCGGGGACTCCGGGGTCGTGTAGGTCCGCCAGAGGATGTCGCCGGTGGCCGCGTCCACAGCGGTCATGCTGCCCCGGAACGTGCAGCAGTCGTAGTCGGGGTTGATCGCGGCGACCTCCTCGTCGGAGGACACGCCTTGGTAGAGGACCCCGTCGTACACCATCGGCGACTGGGTCAGGATGGCGGACGGGTGCTCGTCCATGGTCGTGGACCAGCGGAGATCCCCGTTCGCGGTGTCGATCGCCAGCAGCCGGGCCCCGCGCTGAGTTCCGATGTAGACGGTGTCGCCGACCACGGTCGGGCTGCTGCGCGACACCGCCTCGGCGATGCCGACGTAGTCAGGGATCGAACGCTGCCAGATCAGCGCGCCGGTCTGGGCGTCCACTTTGGAGAAGTAGCCACCCCAGTCAGGGAAGTAGACCGCGCCGTCGACCACCGCGGGCGTGGCGGAGACGTCCCCTTGCGTGGACTGTGTCCACCTGGTGTCCAGGTCGGGCACCGTCGTCGTGGACAGGGTCCGCTCGACCGGGTTCCAGCGGGTGTTCGCGTGGTCGTATCCGCCCATCGACCAGTCGGCGTCACCCTGCGCCGCGACGGGAGCGCCCTGCACCGCGCCCACCACGGCGACCGCGATCAGCGCGAACGTAAGCCTCACTGCACGCATACCTGCCACCTCACGCAGAGCAACGGGACGACTACGCCGTAGTGTGCGGCGGTCGAACGAGCGTCGTCAACCGATTCCCTTTTCCGGAACGGTCGCCAACGAAAACCGCGCCGAAAGCCGGAAAAGCCTGGTGGACGCGGCTGGGTCGGGTCCTTTCGTGATCAGCAGGTGGCTCGTTTTCGGGGAACTTTTCGCAACGACTCCGAAAGATCTCGCCCGCCACCGCCCCGCCGGCCCTCTCCTGCGCGAGTCGACCACGCGGCCACGCGATGAACGCGGCGATGCCGATTCGATGAAGACGGTGGCCAAGACTTGCTCCGGCAACACAGCCACCCTTCTCGAAGAGGAGAGACATGCGTCAAACGTTCAGACGCGCTGGGTTACTCGGGATGGCCTTCCTGCTCGCGCTGGCGGGAACGGTGTTCGTGGCCGGTACGGCGTCGGCCGCGAAGTCGAGACAGGCGTTGGACACCGCGTCGGTCACGCAGGCCTGCGAGATTTCGGCCTGCGCCAAGGATGTGCAGAGCATCCCGGCCAACGCGGCGGTCGACACCTACTGCTCCCACCCCGGGGGCGGGTTCAACCTCACCTACACCAATCCCACCTTCGGGCGTGGCGGGTACATCCCCGTCACGAACTTCGCGAACAACACCCGGAACCCCGAGCAGTGTGGTGCCTTTTCCGGTTCCTTCGCGCGGACAAGGGTTGCGACCAACCTGTGGTCCTGTTCAGGCGGAGGATGCGTGAACTTCGGCAACGTCCTCCAGCGCGGTGAGCAGCTCCGGGCCTTCTGCCACCTTCCGCCGGGCCAACCCAACTCGTTGCTCGTCTACGTGCCACGCAACACGTTCGCGGGCTTCGTCCGCACCTCCGAGCTGGACATCAACCCCAGCGTCCCGAGCTGCAACCAGGGATTCTGACCCCGACCCACGAACAGCCGGGCCGTCCCCGGGCGGCCCGGCCTTCCCTTCCTGGGAAGGATTCGGGCGACTTCCCGAGCCACAGGGGTGCGTGGTCGCTTCCGGCGGGAAAAGCAGGAATGTCACGGTGTTGAGTGTCGACGAGATCGGCCGGACGAGGGGAATCATCACAATGTCTGGTACCGCTGCCACTGTTTCCGGCGGGCCCACCGATATCGTGTGGGACATTACCTACGCCTGCCCGCTGCGGTGCACGCACTGCTATTCGGAGTCGGGACGGCGCCCGACGCGGCAGCTGACTCCCGCGGAGCTGCTGCGGGTCGCCGACGCGATGCTGTCGCTTCGCCCGTCGACGATCGTGCTCGCCGGTGGTGAGCCGCTCGTCGTCCGGGGGTTGTCCGACGTCGTCGACCGGATCACCGCCGCCGGTGTCGAGGTGCTGCTGTACACCAGCGGGTGGTCGCTATCGCCGACGATGATCGACGAGGTGGTGGCCAGGTGTGCCGCGGTGAGCGTCAGCCTCGACGGTGCCACGGCCGAGGTGCACGACGCGGTCCGCGGCCGCAGCGGCTCGTTCGACCGGGCCATGCGGTCCCTCACGATGCTGAACGACGCGGTGCGCGAACGCCGACGCGCCGGCGGGACGCCCTTCGAGTTCGGCATCGACGCGACGATCGTGCGCAGCAGCTTCGACCAGGTCGCCTCGTTCTGCGAGGACATCGCCCCGCGGTTCAGCGAGCTCAGCTACGTCGCCCTCGGCCCGGCGATGCCGATCGGTCTCGGCAGCCGCGCCGTGTTCGTCGAGCACGAACTCCTCGACGACGAGCAGGTCGACCGGCTGACCGCCCCCGAACAGCTCGCCTACCTCAGGTCGCTGGCGCCGCCGCCGGTCCAGGTCTCCGTGACGGACAACCGCCTGCTGTCCTACCGTCCGGATCTCCTCGCCCGGGGCCGCATCCCCGCGATGCAGGTCGAGCCCGACGGCCTGGTGCGGGCGATGGCGATCTACGAGGGCACGGTCGGGAGCCTGCTCACCGACCCGCCTGCGGAGCTCTGGCGCCGCTCGGTCGACCGATGGCGTGACCCGTTCGTGGTCGACACCCTCACCCCGGTGCGCACGATGCGGGAGTGGGCCGAGGCCACCAGGCGCCTGGACTACCGCTTCGGCACCGACGACGACCGGGCCCGCATCGACAACCGGCCCGTCTTCCTTTCCCTGTCCCCGTCCCGGTGAGCGATCGCCGGGAACATCACGGCTACCGAGGAGGGAGGTGACACCGATGGCGTACGACATCAACGATCTGCAGCTCCTGGAGGAGGCCGAGGCCGACCTCGAGCTGTTCCCGTGCAAGTGCACCTGCTGATCACCCGCTGGTCCCGGTCCGTCAGCCCGGCGGCGGGTTGGCGGACCGGACGGCGTCCACCGAAGGAGAGATCATGCCGACCGAACCCGCGCGGGCGCCCGTCGCGTCCACGGCCAAGCTGTGTGCGACGGTGGTCGTGGCCGGGTCGGCGCTGGTGCTCCCGGTCCTGTCGGCGCGCGCGGTCGACGTGATCCTCGCCGGCGGCACGCCCGGTCCCGCGCTGCTCGCCTTCGCCACCGTGCTGGTCGTGGCGACGCTCGCCGAGATGTGCGGCGAGGTGACCGGCGTCCTCGCCGAGACCGCGGTGCTCGGCCGGCTGCGGCACCGCCTGCTGGGGCACGTCTTCCGCCTCGGCGTGCCGGGTTCACGGCGCTACGGCGTCGGTGACCTGCTGACCCGGTTCACCGCCAACGCCGCCGCCATGGCCAGGGCCACGCCCTACCGCATCGAGGCGGCGGTCGGGATCGCGGCGGCCGTGGCCGGCTGGCTCGCACTGTGCGTGATCGACTGGCGGGCCGGCGTGGCCCTCGCCGCGGGGACCCTGCCGCTGGTGTTGCTGATCCGAACCCGGCTTCGCACGTCGACCAGCCGGTTCGCCGACTACCTCGACCGGCTGGCCAGCATCGCCGCACGGCTCACCGACGCGCTCACGGGGCGCCGGACGATCCGCGCGGCAGGCACGCTGGACCGCGAGGTGCGGCGGGTGCTGGCGCCGCTGCCCGCACTCGCCGCCGCCGGGCTCGCCACCTGGGAGGTCCGCCGGGCCGTCTCCTGGCAGCTCGGCCTCGCCCAGCACGGGCTCCGGATCCTGGTGCTCGTCATCGCCGGTCTGGGTGTCGCGACCGGCCGGCTCTCCCCCGGCGGTTTCCTCGCCGCGTCCCTGTACCTCACTGTCGCGCTCGGGTTCGTCCAGCAGCTCGACACCCTGCTCTTCCTCGCCGACGCCCGCGCCGGCGCGGACCGGGTCCACCAACTTCTCCGGGAGCAGCCTCGGTTCCGCGCCGGTGGCACCGGGACCCCGGCGCCGGGGCCCGGGTCGCTCGCCTTCCGCGGTGTGCGGGTCCGGATCGACGGGCGGACCGTCCTGGACGGGATCGACCTCGAGGTGCCGGCCGGCACGGTGCTGGCCGTGGTCGGCCGCTCCGGGAGCGGGAAGAGCACGCTCGGCCTGCTGGCCGGTCGACTCCTCGATCCCGACGACGGCGAGGTGTCGCTGGACGAGGTGCCGTTGCACACCATGGCGCCGGCCGAGGTGCGCACCGCCGTGGGCTACGCCTTCGAAAGGCCGGTCCTCCTCGGCGACACTCTCCGCGAGGCGATCGCCTTCGGCCGGCCGGTGCCCGACCGGTCCGCGC
The DNA here is from genome assembly GCF_001921205.1 of Actinophytocola xanthii. Classification (GTDB taxonomy): domain Bacteria; phylum Actinomycetota; class Actinomycetes; order Mycobacteriales; family Pseudonocardiaceae; genus Actinophytocola; species Actinophytocola xanthii. The sequence goes on from NZ_MSIE01000049.1 coordinate 31,050, forward strand.
CGGAGCGCGCCTGCCGGCTGGCCCAGGCCGAGGACTTCGTTCGCCGGTTGCCGCACGGCCTCGACACGCTGCTGGCCGAGGCGCCGTTGTCGGGTGGAGAGTTGCAGCGGGTGGGGTTGGCGCGTGCGGTGGTCACACCACCTCGGGTGCTTGTGCTGGACGACGCGACGTCCGGCCTGGACACGGTTACCGAGGCCCGACTCACGACGGCCTTCACCGAGGCGCTGGCCGGTCGCACGCGGTTGGTCGTCGCGCACCGCGTGGCGACCGCGGCGCGTGCCGACCTGGTCGCCTGGCTCGACCGCGGCCGGGTGCGCGCGGTCGCGCCCCATTCGGTGCTGTGGACGACCGAACCCGACTACCGGGCCGTGTTCAGCGCCGGGGAACTGCCGTGACCGGCCGGGGGTGGCGCGCCGGCGCCGGGTACCGGCTGCTGGTCTCGGCGCTGCGGCGACAACGGCGCGGACTCGCATGGATCCTGCTGTGGTCGGTGCTGGAGTCGGTGCCGCCGTTGCTGTCCGGGCTGCTGGTGTCGGTGGCCATCGACGGCTTCCTCGCCGGGGACGTGGCGGGCGCGCTCGGCGCGCTCGGGTTGTTCCTCGGCGCCGCCGTGGTGGGGGCCCTCGCCACGAGACAGGTGTTTCCGTGGCTGGCCCGCGTGGTGGAGGCGGTCCGCGACTCGTTCGTCGTCGCGACCGTGACCGGGGCGCTCACCGACGCCGTCCAGTCATCCGGACCCTCGGACACTGCCGGCGTCGCCCGGCTGACCGAACACGTCCAGTCGGTTCGCGAGGTGCTGTTCGCCGTCCTGCGCATTGTCCGGCAGATCGCGTTCACCGTGGTGGCCGCGTTGATCGGGCTGTGCCTGCTGGCCCCGGTGGTCGCGCTGGGCACCGCGCTGGCGGTGGGCCTCGCGATGGCGGTGTTCCTCGTCCGCATGCCGAAGCTGGCCGCGACCCAGAAGACGGTCCTGCTGGCCGAGGAGAAGGTCGCCCGGCGCGCGGGTGCGGTGTTCGGCGGGATCCGGGACGTGGTCGCGTGCGGAGGGGAGCGCCAGGCCGCCGGCGATGTCGGTCGGGCGGTCAACGACCACGTACGACTGTCCAGAAGGCTGGCGGTGGCGACCTCGTCCCGGATGGTGGTCGTCTTCCTCGGCGGTCAGCTTCCGCTGCTGGCCCTGCTGGCGGCCGCACCGTGGCTGCTCGTCGGCGAGCACCTCAGCGTCGGCGAGCTCGTCGGGGCGGTCACCTACCTCACCGCGGGGCTCGAACCGGCACTGCGCAGGCTGCTGGAGGTGCTCGCGACCTGGGGACTGGAGATGGGGGTGAGCGTCGCCCGGCTCGGCGAGGGGTTCGCGCCGGGGGACGGGGCACGGCCGGCGACCGGTGGCGTGCCCGCGCCCGGCCGGATGAGCCTCACCGCGGAAGCTCTCACGTTCGCCTACTCCCCGCACGCCGCACCGGTGTGCCGCGACCTCGGCTTCCGGTTGGCCGAGGGCGAGCACCTCGCGGTCGTCGGCCCGAGCGGCACCGGCAAGTCCACGCTCGTGAGCCTGCTCGCCGGTCTCCTGCCACCCACGCGGGGTCGGGTACTGCTCGGCGACACCCCGCTCGGCGACATCGCGGACGGCGAACTGCGGCGGGTGATCGGCCTCATCCCGCAGGAGGCCTACGTCTTCGCGGGATCGCTGCGGGAGAACATCGGCTACCTGGCGCCGGGTGCGGGCGCCGGAGAGATCTCGGCGGCCGCGTCCGCCGTGGGTCTCGACGAGCTCGTCGCCCGGCTCGGCGGCCTGGACGTCACGCTCGGCCCCGAGGGTGCCGAGCTGTCCCACGGCGAGGCACAACTCGTCGCACTCGCCCGGGTCTACCTGTCGCCGGCCAGGATCGTGATCCTGGACGAGGCGACGTCCGCGCTCACGCCGGACGAGGAGGCGACCGCGGAGGCCGCGTTCACCGCCCGCGGCGGGACGCTCGTCGTGGTCGCCCACCGGATCAGCTCCGCCGTACGCGCCGGCCGTGTGCTCCTGCTCGACGGTGACACGGCGGTGATCGGCACGCACGACGAGCTGGTCCAGCTCTCGTCCACCTACGCGGACCTGGTCGGCCACTGGCGGCACGACGCCATGTCGGCCGCCACCTGAGTACTCATCCGGAGGGAATCTCCATGACGACGCCCGACCGCCCCGACTACATCGTCTGGGACATCACCTACGCGTGCCCGTTGCGGTGCGAGCACTGCTACTCCGAGTCGGGGCGACGACCGACCCGGCAGCTCGACCACGACGAGATCCTGCGGGTCGCGGACCGCATCATCGAGCTCGCACCGGCGGCGGTCGGCATGGCCGGCGGCGAAGCACTGGTGGTGCGGGGAGTCTTCGACATCATCGAGAGGATCATGGACGCAGGCATCGAAGTCCTCCTCTACACCGGCGGGTGGCCACTGCGGCCGCACATGATGGCCGACCTCCTGCGGCTACGGCCCCGGGTGCACGTGAGCGTGGACGGCGCGACCGCCGCCGTGCACGACCGCATCCGTGGCCGAGCCGGTTCGTTCGACCGGGCGATGGCCGCGCTGCGCCTGCTGGACGAGGCCAGCGAGGCGGCACGGCGGGATGGCGGCGAGCCGCTCGAGTTCGGCCTGGACGCCACGATCGTCCGCAGCAGCTACGACCAGCTCGACCTGTTCTGCACCGACATCGCCCCGCGGTTCCCGGAGCTGGGCTTCCTCGCGCTCAGCGCGGTCGTGCCCAGCGGGCTGGCCAACCGGGCCGGGTTCGTCGAGCACGAGGTGCTGAGCGACGAGCAGACCGCCTCGTTCACGACCGCCGCGCTGCGCGATCGGCTGCGGGCACTGACCCCAGCAGACGTGGAACTGTCCACATCGGATAACAAGGCGATGATGATGCACCCCGACCAGGTCGCCAACGGGAGCGCGTTCCGGGGAATCGCGGTCGAGCCGGACGGCGCGGTCCGCGCGATGTGCATTTACGAGGGCGTGGTGGGCAACCTGCTCGCGGACGAGCCGGCGGAGCTGTGGCAACGCGCGCGGGCGCGGTGGAGCGACCCGTTCGTGGCCGACACCCTCAGACCGGTTCGGAGCATGCGACAGTGGGCCGAGGCGGTCCGCCGGATCGACTACCACTTCGGCACCGACTCCGACCGCGCCCGGATCGACCGGCGACCCGCGTTCGCCGCGCCCGTGTCCGTGTGAGGCGAGCATGAGCGTCGACGACCTCCTGCTGACCGACTGCGCGGCCGCGGCGCTGGCCCGTGCGGACCTGCCGGGCTGGCGGCTCAACCTGGGCGACTTCTGGTGTTACGTCGAACCGGCCGCCGGCCGAACCCGTGCGCAGGGCTGGAAGCTCCACGTCTCGGCCACCCCGCTGTCCGCGCCGGCGGTGCTCGCCCGGTCGGCCGAGGTGCTGCTGGCGCACGGATGTCCGTTCAAGTTCGCCGCCGGACTCGCCCAGGTGGCGGAACTGGGACACCGCCAGGCGGACCGGGCCGGTGGCGGCAAGTTCCTCACCGCCTACCCCGACCGCGGCCCCTACGAGTTCCGCGAGCTGGCCGAGGCACTGCACCGGGCGACCGAAGGGCTGCCGGGGCCCGGCGTGCTCTCCGACCGCCGGTACCGGCCGGGCAGCCTGGTGCACTACCGGTTCGGCGCGTTCGGCGGCGTCCGAATGCTCGGCAACGACGGGGTGTACGAGTCGATGCTGGTACATCCCGACGGCAGCCTCGTGCAGGACCGGCGCACGGCGTGGTTCTCGCCGCCGTCATGGGCGCCACCGGACCCGTTCGGGCACACCCGCCCCGCCGCCACCCGCCGGTCCGTGCTGCTGAACGGCCGATATCTCGTTCGCGAGGTGATCCGGCACGCGTTCACCGGTGGAGTGTTCCGTGCCGTCGACCAGGAGACCGGCGCCGAGGTCATCGTCAAGCAGGCGCGTCCGCATGCCGGCGCCACCCTCGCCGGCACCGACGCCCTCGACCAACGGCGGCACGAGGCGGCGATGCTGGAGCTGTTCGCGGAGTCCGGGTACACGCCCCGGCTGCTTGACGTCTTCGAGCAGCAGGGTGAGGTGATGCTGGTGCTGGAGTCGGTGCCGGGAACCACGCTGCGGCAGTGGGTACGGGACCGGGGCGGGCGAGACGGCGTCCCCTGGCGGGAGACCGCGCTCGGGCTGGTAAACCTGTTGACGCTGGTGCACGGCAGAGGGCTGGTGGTCCGGGACTTCACCCCGAACAACATCATGGTCACCCCGGAGGGGGGCGTGCGGCTGGTCGATCTCGAACTGCTCGCGGAGCCGGGCACGTGCGTGGTGCGGGGCCACACACCCGGGTATGGCGCTCCGGAGCAGGTTCGGGCCGCCTCACCTGGTCCTGCCCCGTCGCCGGCAGCGGATCTGTTCAGCCTCGGTGCGACCTTGTTCTACCTGGCCAGCGGCGCGGACCCGGTGCTCTGCGCGGACGAGCCGCCGGCGCGGGCGATCGCGGAACGAGTCGGGAGCTGGCTGGGCCGCCTCGAGCGGGACAGCGTCGTCGCGCGCCGGCTCGCGCCGGTCGTCGTCGCCCTGATGCACGAGGAGCCGGACCGGCGCCCGGACCTGGCGGCCGTCCGCGACCATCTCACCCGTGCCGAACCGGCGGAACCGCTGCCGGTCAGCGGCTCACCGCCCCGGGCGATCGACGGCGACGCACTGGACCGGCTGATCACCGACGGCTTCGGCCACCTGCTCGACACGATGCGACCCGACGACTCCTCCGGACGGCTGTGGCCCTCCGGGGACTTCGGTGCCACGACCGACCCGCTGAACGTGCAGCACGGCGCCGCGGGGGTGCTCGGCGCACTGATCGCCGGCTGCCGCGCCGGTCTCGACCTGACCGACGCCGTCGCCGGGACCGCGGCGTGGATCGCCCGCCGGGCGCCGCGGGAGCCCCGCGTCCTCCCCGGGCTCCATTTCGGACGGTCCGGAACCGCCTGGGCCCTGCTGGATGCCGCGACGATCCTCGGCGACGAGGAGCTCGCGCGTACCGCCAGGGACCTCGCCAGCCGGGTACCGGTTCGCTGGCCCAACCCCGACGTCTGCCACGGGATGGCCGGTGCCGGGCTCACCCAGCTCCGCTTCTGGGAGGTCACCGGCGACGACGAGTTCCTGGCCAGGGCGCGAACCGTGGCCGAGAACCTGGCCGCCGCCGTCGGGCGGCACGACGACGGCGCGGTCCACTGGCCCATCCCCAGGGACTTCGAGTCCACCATGGCGGGCATGTCCCACCACGGGTTCGCCCACGGGACCGCCGGTGTCGGCACGTTCCTGCTCGCGATGGCCGAGCTCACCGACGAAAGCGCCTACCTCGACCTGGCCACGGCCGCCGCGGACACGCTGAGCGCGGCGGTACAGCGCGACCGCGGCGCGGCCTACTGGCCGAGCAGGGTGGGTGGCGGCCCACCGAAGACCAACTGGTGCAGTGGCTCCTCCGGCGTGGGGACGTTCCTGGCGCGGATGTGGCGCCACAGCCACGACGACCGGTACGGCGAGCTGGCCGGCGCCGCAGGGCTGGCGGTTCGGCGATCGAGGTGGCACGCCGGGCTTTCCCAGTGCCATGGCCTCGCCGGTGACGGTGACTTCCTGCTGGACCTGGCCGAGATCACCGGGGACGACCGTTACCGGGACTGGGCGGCCGAGCTCGCGGTGAGCTTCAGCGTGCGGGCCGCGTTGCGCCACGGACGCATGGTCGTGCCGGACGAGACCGGGATCGCGGTGGTCGCCGACTTCGGGACCGGCCTCAGCGGCGCATTGACATTCCTGCTGCGGCTGCGCGGTGGTGGCCTCCGTCCATGGCTGCCCGAGGTCCTGGCGAGCGACCGGGCGCCGGCGGCGTCCACGTAGGCGCGCGCCCGGCCGGGGCGTTCGGGTCGCGGCCGAGACCGGCCTCCCTGGCCAGCACGATCGCCTCGGCCCGGCTGCTCACCCGCAGCTTCGCGAAGATCGTGGAGATGTGGTTGCTGATCGTCTTGCCGGCGAGGTGGAGCTGCTGGGAGATCGCCGAGTTGGACGCACCCGCCGCCACCAGGTCCAGCACCTGCCGTTCCCGGGCGGTGAGGTGGGTGAACGTGGTTGCCGAACCCGACCCGGCGGGCCGGGTCAGCAGGCGGCCGAGCCGCGTGTGAATCCGTGAGCCGAACACCGTGCTGCCGGCGGCGACGGATCGGACGGCTCGGACGATCTCGGTGTCGTCCGCGTTCTTCAGCAGGTAGCCGCGGGCGCCGGCGTGCACCGCCGCGCACAGGGTGGCGTCCAGGTCCTGCCCGGTGAACACGAGCACGGCCACGCCGGGTGCTGCCTCGCGGAGCTCCTCGATGCCGGCGAACCCAGCCACCTGCGGGTCCAGCACCAGGACATCGGGCTGGCGGGCGACGGTTTCCCGTACGACGGCGGCGCCATCGTCGATCTCGCCGACCACCTCGATGTCGGGCTCGGCCGCCAGGACCGTGCGCAAGCCGTAGCGCAGGATCGGTTGGTCATCACACAACAGCACGGACAACGGCATGTGGTTCCCCCAGTACCTTCTTCGTGCTTCCTGTCAACGCCTGCCGGGTGGCGTCGCGGGAGGCACCCAGCACGGTCCCCACGCACGCTGCGGCCTGGCAACCGCGCGAGGACACCCCCGATCGTCCGACCGGCCCCTCCCCCGGCACACGACAGGCCCCCATACTGGCTACGGGGCCTGGACAGGTCGCTGGAGCACACGCTGGACCAGACCCTTCCCGGAGGCGGGACAGCGTCTTCCGGGTGCGGTACCAGGAGCGCTAGGTTGGCCCAGTCCTCAGGAGGGGGCGTCCATGACGGGCAGGCACGGGACAGGCCAGCTGCGTTTCGAGGTACTCGGTCCCCTGCAGGTCCTCCGCGACGGTACTCCCGTGGAGTTCGGTCGTCCGCAGCAGCGGGTCGTGCTCGCCGCGCTCCTCCTGAACGCCAACCGCCCACTCGGCAGGGACCGGTTCGTGCATGCGGTCTGGGGTCCGGCGGTCCCCGAGTACGCGGTCAACCTGCTCCAGAAGCACGTCTCCGGGCTGCGCCGCCTGTTGGCGCCGCCCGGTGCCGACCTCGCCAGGTACGACAGGGTGACGTGGACCGACGCCGGATACGTGTGCGCCGTGCGGCCGGGCGAACTGGACCTGGACGACTTCGACCGGGAGGTCGAGCGTGCCGCGGGCGCACGGGCCCGCGGCGACTCGCGAACAGCGTCCCGGGCGTTGCGTGACGCGCTGGCACTGTGGCGTGGGCCGTTGTGCGCGGGGCTCACCGCTCCGTTCCTGGACGCGTACCGGGACCAGCTCGCCGAGCGGCACGTCGGTGTGCTGGAGGATCGGATCGAGCTCGAGCTGACCTTCGGCGACCGCGCGGACCTGGTGCCCGAACTGCGGGCGCTGGTCGCCGAACACCCCCTGCGGGAGCGGCTGCACGAGTTGCTCATGCTGGCCCTCTACCGGTCGCAGCGCCAGGCCGAGGCGCTGGCCGCCTACCACGACCTGCGCCGGCACCTCCTGGAGGAACTGGGCATCGAGCCCACCGACCGGCTGCAGCGGCTCCAACGGCGGTTGTTGTCCGCCGACCCCGCGCTCATTCCCGCCGCCGCGGCCGAACGGCCCGCCATGCCGGAGCCCGACGGCCGGCCCCGCATGGCGGCCCCGGCCGTACCCGCCCAGCTGCCGCACCGGATCCGGCACTTCGTCGGTCGCCGGGACGAGCTGGCCCGGCTGCGCGACCTCACCCGCGGCGACCGGCGGGCCTCGCTCGTCACGATCACTGGCACGGCCGGGGTCGGCAAGACGACCCTTGCCCTGCATCAGGCCCACCAGGTGCGCGGCCAGTTTCCCGACGGACAGCTCTACGTGAACCTGCGCGGCTTCGACGGTAGCGGGACCCAAGTTGAGGCGGGCGACGCGCTCATGGGGTTCCTCGACGCGCTGGGGGTGCCGTCCCACCAGGTGCCGACACAGCTGGACCTGCGGGCCGCGCTGTTCCGCAGCGTGCTGCACGACCGCCGGGTGTTGCTGGTGCTCGACAACGCCGCGACCGCCGAACAGGTGCGACCGCTGGTGCCCGCGTCCGACGGGTGTCTGGTGATCGTCACAAGCCGCAACTCGCTCATCGGGCTGGTGGCCGTCGACGGGGCCGAAAGGGTGCACCTCGACCTGTTCGACGCGACGGAGGCACGCCAGCTGCTGACCACCCGCCTCGGCGCCGACCGGTTGACCGCCGAGCCGGACGCCGTCGAGGAGATGCTCATCTCGTGCGCCGGCCTTCCCCTGGCGCTCGGCATCGTCGCCGCGCGGGCGGCCTGCCACGCAAGCTTCCCACTCGCGGTGCTCGCCGGGCAGCTGCCGGCGCACCAGGGTGAGCTCGACGCGTTCCGCGGCGACGACGAGTCCACCGACCTGCGTGCCGTCATCTCCTGGTCCTACCGGGTACTGGCACCCGACCCGGCCCGGCTGTTCCGCCTCATGGGCGTCCACCCGGGACCGAGCATCACGGTCGCCGCGGCGGCGAGCCTGCTGGGCGAGAGCCTTTCCAGTGCCGCCGCGGCGTTGACCGCGCTTGCCACAGCCAACCTGGTCGACGAGCGCAGTCCCGGCCGCTACGGCTTCCACGACCTCCTGCGCGCGTTCGCCAGCGACGAGGCACAGGTTGCGGAGTCCGAAGCAGACCGACGGTCGGCGCTGCATCGAGTGCTGTTCCACTACGTGCGAACCGCCCAGTGCGCCGACCTGCTCATCAACCCGAGCCGTGAGCCGCTGGTTCCGGTGCCGCCGGTACCGGGTGCCGTTGCGGTGGACCACGAGGACGAGACGTCAGCGCTCACCTGGTTCAGCGCCGAGCTGCCGGTACTACTGGCCATTGTCGACCTGCCACGACGAGTCCGGTCCGATCCGGACACCAGCCTCCTGCTCTGGGGGCTCGAGACGTTCCTGGATCGTCGGGGTTACTGGCACGAACGCCAGTATGACGACGGATATGCCGGCTACCAACAGGTTCTGGCGTACGTCGGTCAGTCGGGTGACCGAGGCGGAGAGGCGCGCACCCACATCCACCTGGCCTGGGTGTTGGAGCGGCAGGGCAAGCACCGGCCCGCGCTGGCGCACGCCCAGCAGGCCCTGGCGCTGTTCACCGCGATGGACAACAAGATCGGCCTCGCGGAGTCGCTCAACGCGGTCGGCTGGTGCCACATCCAGCTTGGAGAGCCCGAGCCAGCCGTCGACCACTGCATGCGGGCGTTGCGCCTGCACCGGGTGACCGGCCACCGCGACGGCGAAGCGCACACGCTGGACAGTCTGGGCTACGCATACCAAAGGCTCGGCCAGCACGACAAGGCGGTGCTGTACTACGGCCGCGCCGTGGATCTCTGGCGAGAGCTGGATGTCCCGTGTTACGAGGCGGACACACTGACCCGCATCGGAGACGCGCACCACGCCCGCGGGAGCCTCGGCTCAGCACAGGACGCGTGGCGCCAGGCCCTGTTGTTGTTCGAGCGGTTCGGTCACCCGGCCGCCGCCGAGATCAAGTCAAAAATGGACGCTGAGACGAGTGGAGGTACGTAGATGCCCGAGGTGCGGATAACGCAGAAGGACATCGACAGTCTCGGCAGGAAGCTCGACCAGCTGGCACCGGAGCTCACCGAGCGCGAGCAGGCACTGCTGGCGTTCGTGTTCAGCGTCGCGGCCGACGTGATCCAGCGCTCCAGGAGCGGCCCTGTTCTCTCTGCCGCGGCGAAGCAGGACCAGCCGGTCGTGGTGACCTCGGAGACGACGGCATCCTCGGTCCACGAGCAGTTCGCCAGTGCCTTCACCCCGGCGAGGTCGATGGCGAAACCGGTGCTCGGCAGAATCGGTCCCGGCAGCATCGGACCGGCCCCGACCCCCCAGGACTGATCGGACCGCTGGCTATGCTCTCCACGCCCGAACAGCGTCACGACTGTCCCGTCGTGCTGGTTTCGATGCCGTTCATGGAAGTCTACCGCCCGTCGATCCAACTAGGACTGCTCAAGGCGATCGGGGTGACCAGCGGGTTCCCCGTCCACACACTGCACGCCAACCTGGACTTCGCGGCCCGCATCGGGGTGGAGCACTACCGGTTGCTGACCGAGCAACGCGGACAGCAGCTCGGTGACTGGTTGTTCTCGCTCGCCGCCTTCGGTGACCTGGCGCCCGATCCCGGTTCGTACTGGGTGGACGGCTTCGCCCGTAGGCTGGCGACGACCGGCCGCCCCCAAGCCGAACTGCGGGAGTGGCTGCTGCGGATCAGGAACGTCGAGGTACCCGCCTACCTCGACTCCCTGCTGGACCCGGTGCTCCGACACAAGCCGAGGCTCGTCGGGTTCACCTCGACCTTTCAGCAGAACGCGGCGTCGTTCGCACTGGCCCGGCGGATCAAGAGCCGGTACCCGGAGATCACCATGGTTTTCGGCGGCGCGAACTTCGACGGCGAAATGGGGGTGGAACACGTTCGCGCGGTCGACGTCGTCGACGTCGCGGTCATCGGGGAAGGGGACGTGGCCTTTCCGATGCTGTTGGACGCCGTGGCCGCCGGAGCCGATCCCGGTTCGGTGCCCGGCACCGCGAGCCGAGCCGACGACGGCGTCCGCCGCACAGCGCCACGCCCGTTGTCGCACAAGCTCGACGAGCTGCCGGTGCCGGACTACGACGAGTACTTCGAGCGGGCCGAGCGGCTCGACCTGCTGGACCGGACCGACCGCCCGGAGATCTGGCTCCCGTTCGAGTCGGCGCGCGGTTGTTGGTGGGGCGAGAAACACCATTGCACGTTCTGTGGCCTGAACGGAACGTCGATGCGGTTCCGCTCCAAGTCCGCCCAGCGCGTGTTCGACGAGCTCGCGCACCAGGCCCGGCGGTACGGAGGGTTTCGTTTCGCCGCCGTGGACAACATTCTCGACCTCGCCTATCTGCGGACATTGATCCCCATGCTTCTCGGCACGGACTACGAGCTCTTCTACGAGGTCAAGGCCAACCTCACGCGTGCCCAGGTCCGGTTGCTGGCGCAGGGCGGGGTGCGCCGGCTGCAGCCGGGACTGGAGTCGCTGAGCTCGCACGTGCTCCAGCTCATGCGCAAGGGGGTGACGGCAGGACAGAACGTCAACCTGCTCCGGTGGGCCCGCTACTACGGCATCCACGTCCAGTGGAACCTGCTGTGGGGCTTTCCCGGGGAGACCGAGCAGGACTACGCGGAGCAGGCGGCCGTGCTGCCGCACCTGGTTCACCTGCAACCGCCGGAAGGCGCGACCCGAGTCTGGTTGGAGCGGTTCAGCCCGCTGTTCACCGAGCCGGACCTGATGGCCGTGCGGTCCCGGGCACCCGAGGCCACCTACCGAGCGGTCTACCCGAAGGACGTCGACCTGGACCGGGTCGCCTACTTCTTCGAGTACACCCAGGCCGACCAGCTACCCGACCGGGTCTACGACCAGCTGGCCCATGCGGCGGCCCAGTGGATGGAAGCGGAACCGGCCAACCTCACGTACCGGTCGGCTCCCGGCCTGCTCCAGATCGAGGACACCAGACCGGGCCGCGCGGGCGTGTACCGTTTCGAGGACACGATCGCCGACATTTACGTTGCCTGCAGCGAACGGCCCCTGTCCGCGCGAGCGGTGCGGGACAAGCTACGACTGACCACCGAGGAGCCCACGATCCAGGCCGTCTTCGACGAGTTCGCCCAGCGCGGCCTGATGTTCCTCGACGGTCGCCGCGCTCTCGCGCTCGCCCTCCCCGCCGTCCCGGGCCGTTGACCCGACGGTCTGCCCTGTGTTGCGGGCGAAAAGTCAAGTACGGTCGGATGGGCACCGTCGGCGAACCGGGGGTAATCGGCTTGTCTGCGAAGATGGCGATCTGCGTTGTCGTAGCCGGTGTGCTGGCCGGATGCACGTCGGCTCCGTCGGAGGAGAGCACGGCACCGACCACCACGGCACCTATCACCACATCGTCTCCCGCCGTGTCAGCACTGACACCACTGCCTTCCACGCCGCCGCCGATCGCCCGGCCGCTGGACGCGAGTCGGTACGCCACCGAGGGCACGGTGTGTGACCTCCTGACCGACGACCAGGCCGTCGAGCTCGGTCTGCGGGGCACCGCGAACCCGTACAACGCGAACGACGGGAGCATGCTGACCTGCAGCCGGAACGGCTTCGACACCGACCGGGACGTCGAGTACAACTTCTGGCCCGACTCCGACGTGTTCGCGGCGCAGTTCGGCGACCGGAGGCGGCAGGGCGGTGACGACGCACACCTCGTGGACGTCGCGGGCCAGCCTGCCGTCGTGAACGGGAACGATCCCCAGCCGGCCTGTCTGGTGACCCTCGGGCTCGCGGAGCGCCAGGGTGTCGAGGTCCTGGCCAGTGACGGGAAGAACCGCGCGTGTGCGCTGGCGATGGCGGTGGCGGAGCGGATGGTGCGCAACACCACCGGGTAGGTCCCGACAGCACGCGTGACGACGGAGACGACCGCGCTTTCGCCGTGCGGGGAGTACTGAACGCGATGCCGTAAGGTCTGCCGGCGTGCTGGAGACGCTGGATTCGGTGCCGTGGGCCGAACTCGACCTCGCGGGGGTATCCGAGGAGACGCTACCCGAGCTGTTGCGCACCATGGCCGGTCCGGACGACGAGGCCGCGGTCGCCGCGTTCCACGACGTGCGGTGGGAGGTCCTGCACCAGGGCACGGTCTATGCGGCAACCCCTGCCGTCGTGCCCTTTCTCGTCGAGGTGCTCGAGGTGGTGGGGCCGGTGTTGCGGGGTGCGGTCGTCGAGTTCCTCGGGGACCTGGCACACACCGTGGAGCTCGACCCGGACGAGGACCTCCGCGTCGAGGTGCGGGCCGCCGTCACCGCCGAGGTGGACCGGCTGCTGCCCATGCTCGCCGACGACGACCCGTGGTTGCGGTACGTCGCCGCCTACGCGGTGTCCGGGTGTCCGGACCGGGCAGCGGACGTCCTGGCCGTGCTGGGCCGGCGCTGGCAGGACGAGCCGGACCCGCGGGTGCGGGCAGGCCTCGTCATCGCCGCCGCGACCCTGGACCGGCGCACCGACCTGGTCAAGGACGGCCTCGGCACGCGCCAACCGCCGGTGGTGCGGGCCGCGGCGGTGCTGGCCGCCGTCCGGACCGGGCGGCGGTGGCCGGGTGCCAAGGCGGTCGCGGCCGTCCGCGCCGCGTGGCGGGACGGCGACCCGTTCGCCGGCGCCGAGTGGGACGGCGATGGCCGGTGGCGCCCGCCGGACTGGTACCCGGAGGCGATGGCCGACCTCCTCGACAGCCTCCCACCCACCGACCAGCCGCCGATTCTCGCGGCGTTGCTGCACTCCGCCGACCCCGTCGTGCGCGAGCGGGCGCTGTTCCACGCCGGCATGGCCATCGGCACCCGGCGGTCGTTGCGAAAGTCGTTGCCGCCACTGCTCGTTCCCGCGCTCGCCGACCCCGAACCGGCGGTCCGGCTCGCGGCCGCCGACGCCATCCGGCGGGCAGGCCGGGCGGTCGCGCCGCTGGCGGACACGTTGGCGGACCTGGCCGACCGCGACGACGAGGCCGCCGGGCAGGCGGTCGCCGCGCTGGTCGAGCTCGGCGACCCGCGGGCCGCTGACCTGGTGCCCCGCCACCTCCGCGGCGGGACCGCCGCCGGTGACATCGGTGTCGCACTGGCCAACGCGGGCGCGCCGGCGACGGACACCCTGCTCTCCGCCGTGCGCCACCGACTCGCCGCGTTGGCCGGCGGAGCCGAGCAGCGGTTCCGGGTGACCCACGAGTTCTACCGGGCGTTCCACATCTCCGAGATCACGGCTCTCCTGCGGCTCGTGCGGGCCTGGGGGCCGGCCGCCGCGGCCGCGGCGCCGGAGCTCATCGGCCTGATCCGGGCGGAGCAGGCGGTCCGTGATGCGACGGCGGCGCTCGCGGCGATGGGTCCGGCCGCCGCCGACGTGGTCCCCGAGCTGCCGACGTTCACCCCGGGGTTCCTCGAGCGGCGGGGGAACAACGAGGTCCGGCTGGCCGTGGCCCGGGCACGCTGGTGCCTGGGAGGCGAGGCCGGTCCCGCCGTCGACGAGGCGTGGCTGCACGTGGCCCGCGGCGGCTACGCCCCCGGCGGAATCGCGTTGCTGAAGGAGATCGGCGAGCCGGCGCACGTGCTGGCGCCCAGGATGCGGCGGGCCCGGGACCACTGGCTGGCGCAGGAGGAGATGGAGGACCGCGGCGAATGCGTCAGCGTCGCCCGCCTGCTGTGGGAGTGGACGGGCGACCCCGAGGAAGCCCGCCCCACGACACGCGTCATGCTGGCCGACATCGACCCGGACCTGATCCCCTACGACCAGTTCGAGGCCGCGATCCTCGCCGTCGAGCTCGGCGAACCGGATGCCGTGCCGACGCTGCTCGGCATGCTGGAACCGGACGACCGGTCGTTCCTCCAGGTGATGAGCGCGCACCGGGTGCTCTGGCGGCGGACCGGCAACCCCGAACCGTTCCTGAGCTACGTGCGCACCAGACTCGGCGCCGACCAGCCGCCCAACACCACGAGCTGGCCGCTGATCCTCGACCTGCTCGCCGAACTGGGCCCGGCCGCGGCTCCACTCCACCCGACGCTGCGCTCGTTCGCCATCCGCGACGAGCAGGTCACGGCCTACACCCACGGCGACACCCCCGGCATCGCCGACGAACAGGTCCGCACCGCCATCCAGGCCGCGGCCGGCGGCTCCTGATCAACCTCCGCCAGAGCGGGAACACCCACGGACTCGACAGCGAGTCCGTCCTCAGTGGAACCAAGCGGATCGGCATGGTGACCGCCGGGGGCGGGCACGGCGATGGCTGAGGGATCGTTCCGACGACTGCTGGCCGCCACCGCCCTGTCCGACACCGCCCAGGGCGTGTTCACGATGGCGAGCGTGCTCACAGCCGCCGGCGCGGCGGGATCGGCCTGGCTGGTGGCGGCCGTGACCGCGGCGGCGACCCTGCCGTGGCTGGTGCTCGGTATCCCGATCGGCATGGTCGTCGACTCGGTGAGCCGGCGGTGGACCCTGGCCGCGGCGAGCCTCGGCCGCGCGGCGTTGATGCTGCTGCTCGGCTGGCTGCTGCTGGCCGGGAACGCACCGGCGTGGCTGCTGCTGGCGGCGGTGTTCCTGGTCGGAGCGCTCCAGGTGATGCTGGAGACCTCGGCCGAGGCCGTGCTGCCGGGGATCGTCGAGCGAACCGGGCTCACCCGCGCGAACGGGCAGCTGGCGGTCGCGACCCGGGTGACGAACCAGTTCGTCGGACCCGCGGCGGCCGGGGTGCTCTTCGGACTGTCCGCCGCGCTGCCCTACCTGATCTCGGCGGCGGCGTGCCTGGTCGCGGTGGTGCTGCAGGTCGCGGTCGTTCCCACCCGCACCGCGGCGCCCGGCGGGCCGGCGAGGTTCGGCGCCGGGATCCGCGCGATCGCCCGGGACCCGGTGCTGCGGACGCTGGTGACCGTGAGCGGGGTGACCACGCTCGCCAACGCCGCCTTCCTGACGGCGCTGGTTCCCTATGCCGTCGCGCCCGGGCCGTTGATGCTCAGCAGCGCCGCGTACGGCGTCACGGTCAGCGTCATCGGCGTCGGGGCGGCCGTCGGGTCGCTGCTCACCGCCCGGCTGGCGGCGCTCGTCGGGCGTGCTCGCGTGCTGTGGCTGTCCCGGGTGGGCTGGGCGCTGCTGTTCACCTCCCCACTGGTCACCGGCGGGTGGGTGTTCATGCTGCTCGCCGGGGCGGGCAGCATCCTGGGCGGCATGTGGGCGGTGATGGCCCTGACCGTCCGCCAGACGACCGTGCCGCGCGAGCTGCTCGGCCAGGTCGCCGGCGCCACCCGCAGCCTCACCTACGGCGCAACGCCGATCGGCGCGGCCCTGGGCGGAGCGCTGACCGCGGCGGGAGGCGCGTCCTCGGTGTTCCTGAGCGCGGCGGCGATCACGCTGCTGCTGATCGTCCCGCTGCGCCGGTCGCTGTCCGAGCGCAGGCTGCGGGCCGCGGAGGACCGGGTGAGCACCGGATGAACGGCAAACCCTGGCACCTCGACGCACCACAAGGGACGGTTCCCGAGCACATACGCTCCCCTGGTCGCGTTGCCCCGTCTCGGCCCGTGGCGCGTAATTTCGCCGGCAAAGCACTCGATCAATGCGTCCGGGAAACGATCACGCCTCGCCATTCTCCCGACCAGGGACGCGGCAACTCCCTCTTGAAGGTTCGGAAACAATCTGGCAACCTGCAAGGAAGCGGCGATGTTGTCCGAAACTTCCGATGTCGTTTTGGTGCGTGCCCGTCGCGTAAGCGTGGATGTTAACGCTAACATTCACCTAACTGATTACCGCTGTCGCTTCGACAAGGAGCTGCGATGAGGCCCGACGCGATTCTGTGCAGGTCCGGCAGCATGGCAAACCGCTTCCGCTGACGGAGCACGACGAGCGCGCCCGCCTCACCCATCGGAGCAGGGCCGGATCCCCACCACAACCAGCAGGCTGGGAGCGCTCCCAAGAACGCGTCTCGGGCCTTGGCGGCCCCGGAACCCGAAGGAGAACACCATGAGTCGGATGGGCCAGGCCCCACCACCCACCGCGCCACCGTTTCGCAGGCGCCGTGCTCGCCGCATCGGGCGGGCACGCGCGCTGATCACCCTGCTCGTGACCGTCCTCGTCGCTCCCGCCGCCGCCGCGCTCAACGCCGGTGCGGCGTCGGCGGCGACCGTCGACACGACCGCGTGGTACGTGCTGGTCAACCGCAACAGCGGCAAGGCCATGGACATCGCCAACACGTCCACCAGCGACGGGGCGATCGCCCAGCAGTGGGCTCGCCACGACGGAGCCAACCAGCAGTGGCAGTTCGTGGACTCCGGTGGCGGCTACTACCGGCTGAAGTCGAAGAACTCCGGCAAGGTTCTCGACGTGAACAACTTCTCCACCGCCGACGGGGGGAAGGTCCAGCAATGGACGGACCTCAACGGAACCAACCAGCAGTTCCGTCTCGCCGACTCCGACGGCGGCTACGTCCGGCTGATCAACCGCAACAGCGGCAAGGCCGTGGAGGTGACCGGCGCGTCGACCACGGACGGAGCAGCCGTCCTCCAGTACACCGACCTGAACGGGTCCAACCAGCAGTGGCAGCTCGTCCGCGTGACCGACAGCAATCCCGGCGCGTGCTCGCTTCCCTCGACATACCGCTGGACCTCGACCGGATCGCTGGCGAACCCGAGGCAGGGGTGGGTCTCGCTCAAGGACTTCACCCACGTCGTCCACAACGGCAAGCACCTGGTCTACGCGACGACGCACGACACGGGAACAAGCTGGGGCTCGATGAACTTCACGCCGTTCACGAACTGGTCGGACATGGCCTCGGCCGGCCAGAACGCGATGAACCCCGGTGCTGTCGCGTCCACGCTGCTCTACTTCGCGCCGAAGAACATCTGGGTGCTCGCCTACCAGTGGGGTCCGACCGCGTTCAGCTACCGGACCTCGACCGACCCCACCAACGCCAACGGGTGGTCCGCGGCCCAGCCCCTGTTCACCGGAAGCATCTCCGGCTCCAACACGGGCCCCATCGACCAGACGCTCATCGGTGACGGTACGAACATGTACCTGTTCTTCGCCGGGGACAACGGCAAGATCTACCGCGCCAGCATGCCGATCGGGAACTTCCCCGGCAACTTCGGCTCGTCGTACACGACGATCATGAGCGACTCGACGAACAACCTGTTCGAGGGGGTCGAGGTCTACAAGGTCAAGGACCAGAACCAGTACCTGATGCTCGTCGAGGCGATCGGCAGCAACGGGCGTTACTTCCGGTCGTTCACCTCCAGCAGCCTGAACGGCTCGTGGACGCCGCAGGCCGCCACCGAGAGCAACCCCTTCGCCGGCAAGGCCAACAGCGGCGCGACCTGGACAAACGACATCAGCCACGGCGACCTGATCCGCAGCAACCCCGACCAGACCAAGACCATCGACCCCTGCAACCTGCAGTTGCTCTACCAGGGACGCAGTCCCAACTCCGGCGGCGACTACGGCCTCCTGCCCTATCGCCCGGGTCTGCTGACACTACAACGCTAGAACACGTCCGCGTCCGACACGGACGACCCGACCTTGACGATTGACGATCGCCGGGCCACAGTTAGGCGAACGTTCGCTCTCGCTGGGGAGGGTCGTCCGTGTACGTGTCGCTCAAGGATGTCGCGGCGCGTTCCGGCGTGAGCTTCCAGACTGCGAGCAAGGTCCTCAACGGCAACTCCGGGGTGGTCTCACCCAGCACCCGGGAGCGCATCCTGCGAGCCGCGGCAGACCTCGGCTACGTGCCCAACGCGATGGCCCGGGGTCTGGTCCGGCAGGCCTCGGTCACGATCGGGGTGCTGGCGGACGACTTCTCCGATCTCGCGGTCTCGCAGTTCGTGTTGGCCGCTCAGCGGGCCGCGGCCAGCCGTGGCCACGGCGCCCTCATCAGCAGCGTGCACGCCGATGTCGACGCCGACCTGGCCGTTCGCAAGCTCCTGGAGTACCGCGTCGACGGCATCCTGGTGGCGGCACCGTCACTGGAGGACGATCCGAGGCTCGGCGCGGCGCTGCGCGGCCCGCTACCCGTGGTCAGCATCAACCGGATCCATGGCCGTCGGGTTCCGGTGGTCGGGTCCGACCACGCGGTCACCGGCACCCTGGCCGCCGAGCACCTACTCGGCCTCGGGCACCGTCGGATCGGCACGGTCACCGGACCGCGGCGACGACAGGTGGTGCAGCGCCGGATGCACGGGTTCCGGGAGGCGTTGCGCGCCGCGGGCGAACCGCTGCCCGAACAGCGGGTCGTCGAGGCGGACTGGAGCTTCGAGAGCGGCCGGGCCGCGGCACACCAGTTGCTGGACACCGATCCGACGGTCACGGCCGTCTTCGCACACAACGACGTCATCGCCGTGGGCGCGCTCAAGGCGTTGCACGAGCGTGGCCTGCGGCTACCCGACAACTGTTCCGTCGTGGGCTGCGACGACCTGTCCTTCGCCGAGTACCTCGTCCCGCCGCTGACCACTGTGCGCATCCCGTTCCAGGAGACCGGCGAACGGGCGGCAACCCTGCTCCTCGACCGCATCGGAGGGCGGCAGATCCGCGCACGCGACCTGCTGCCCGTGGAACTCGTCGTCCGTGCGTCCACCTCGTCCCCCTAGGACGGTGACAATGAACAGCCCTCCCGTTCCCCGATCCGCGCTCACCCGGCGCGACCTGCTCCGCGCCACCGTGCTGGGGGCCGGCGCCATGGCCATCAGCGGTTGCTCCTCGATCGGCGCCGGTCTGCTCGCCACACCTCCCGCCTCCGGCACCGTGACGTACTGGAACCTCTTCGGTGGTGGCGACGGCATCCGCATGCGTGAGATGGAGGACGGGTACCGCAAGGCGAACCCGGACATCGAGCTGCGGACCGCCACCTTCATGTGGGGCAACCCGTACTACACGAAGTTGGCACTGTCCACCGTCGGCGGCCGGCCGCCCGACGTCGCGGCATCGCACCTGACCCGGATGAAGACCCTGGTCCTGGGAAACCTGCTGCAGGAGCTGCGCCCCGAGGACCTGGAACGACACGGCATCACCGCCGAGAAGTTCAACCGGAAGGCGTGGGAGGCCGGCCTGGTCGACGGGAAGTGCTATGCGATCCCGATCGACACCCATCCGTTCGTGCTGTTCTACAACACGAAGATCTGCGAGCAGGCCGGTCTACTCGACGCCGAGGGCAACCTCGCACCGATCGAGGGTCCGGACGCGTTCGAGAACGCCCTGAGCAGGGTCAAGCAGGTCACCGGCCGGTACGGTGCCACCCACGGCATCACCTCCCCTTCCTCGGCGCCGTGGCGGCTGTTCCAGACCCTGTACGCCCAACTGGGCGGCGAGGTGCTGGCCGACGACGGCGCACGGGTCGTACTCGACGACACCAAGGCGAAGCAGGTACTCGACTACCTGCGGATGCTCACCGTCGAGAAGCGACTGATGCCGGGCAGCGTGGACTACCAGGGCGCGATCGCGCTGTTCGCCAGCGGCGCGGCCGGGTTCCACCTCAACGGCGAATGGGAGATCTCGACGTTCCAGGACGCGAAGATGCCGTTCAGCATGACGCTGGTGCCCAACGTCTTCGGCGGACCGTACGTGGTACAGGCCGACTCGCACACTCTCGTGCTGCCGGTACGGCCGGAGCCGGACCCGGCCGCACTCGACCGCTCGATCGGTTTCGTCCGGTCCATGCTCGACCAGAGCCTCACCTGGGCGCAGGGCGGCCATGTGCCGACGTGGCAGCCGGTCGCCACCAGCGATGCGTACCAGAAGCTCACCCCGCAGTCCCAGTACGCGGCGGCCGCCACCGCCGCCGTCTACGACCCGCCCGGCTGGTATTCCGGCTCGGGGTCGAACTTCGAGACCGTCATGGGCTCCGCGGTCGGCGCCGTCGAGGCCGGCGACCTGTCGCCCGAGGAAGCGATCGCGCAACTCCGTTCCAAGCTGGCCGTTCTGGCTGCCACCGCGTCACCGGTGTGAGCGACAAACGAGGAGGTTGGCCGTGGCCAGCACCGACATCACCGGCCGAGCCGGGACAGTCGCCCCCGCGCGGCCCGAACCCCGCGGGGGCCGGCACGCTCGGACGCCGAAAAAGCCGAGGCGCGAGAACCGCCTGACCGGACACGGTCGGCCCGCGCTGCTGTTCCTCGCGCCGTTCCTCGCGCTGTACCTGCTGTTCATCGTCGGACCGGCCATCTACGGCCTGGTGATGAGCTTGTTCAACACCAGCATGGTCGCTCCGGGCCTCGGCGAGTTCGCCGGCTTGGACAACTACGCCGAGGCGCTGTCGAGCAACGACTTCTGGTCGTCGCTGTGGCACACCATCTGGTTCACGATCCTCACCACGCCGCCGCTCGTCGCGCTCGGCCTGGTGTTCGCGCTGCTCGCCGAGCGAGCGCGCCGGGCGCGGTGGTTCTTCCGACTGGCGTTCTTCTTACCCTACGTTCTGCCGTCGGCGGTGGTCGCGCTCATCTGGATCTGGATGTACACCCCGGAACTCGGTCTGCTCAGCCGAGCGGTGACGTCGCTGGGGTTCGCCGAACCCGACTGGCTCGGCAACCCGGACTTCGCGATGGTCTCACTGGCTATCACGACCGTGTGGTGGACACTCGGGTTCAACTTCGTGCTGTACCTCGCGGGTCTGCAGGAGATCCCGCGTGAGCTGTACGAGGCCTCGGCCATCGACGGTGCGGGACCCTGGCAACAGATCCGCCTGATCACGGTGCCGCTGCTCGCCCGCACCACCTCGCTGGTGGTGGTGCTGCAGGTCATCGCCTCGCTGAAGGTGTTCGACCAGATGTACATCATGACCCAGGGCGGTCCGAACTTCGCGACCCGCTCGGTCCTGCAGTACGTGTTCGACGTCGGGTTCACCGACCTCCGCAGTGGCGCCGCCGCGGCCGCGTCCACCTTGTTCTTCGTCGTCGTGCTCGCGGTGTCGACCATCTGGCTCGTCATGACCCGCCGCCAGGAACCGGAGCTGTAGACATGGCAATCCTCGCGCACAGCGACGACGTCCAGCCGCTGACCGCCGCACAGGCACAGCGCTACGCCGACACCGCCGACCGTCGAACACGCCTGTTCAACCGGTGCTGCACCGCGGTGCTCATCGCGTTCGCCCTCCTGTGGCTCGTTCCGCTGGCCTGGGCCCTCGACACCGCTCTCAAGCCCAACGGCGAGACCATCAACCCCACCTGGCTCATCGAGAACCCGACTCTCGCGTCGTTCCGGACGTTGCTCGCCGAGGGCGACATCCTCGACTGGTACGCCGCGAGCTTCATCATCTCGACGCTGTCGGCGGCCGGGACGGTGATCACCGCCAGCCTGGCCGCCTACGCGCTGTCCCGCATGCGGTTCCGGTACCGCTGGCTGGCGTTCTGGTTCATCCTGCTGGGCATCATGATCCCCCGGCAGGTCCTGATCGTGCCGCAGTTCCAGGAGCTGGACAGCGTCAACCTGTTGAACACGTACTGGGCGGTGATCCTGCCGTCGATCCCCATCGCGATCGCGGTGGTCGTGTTCAAGCAGTTCTTCGACGGGATCCCGAAGGACCTCGACGAGGCGGCGCGCATCGACGGAGCCGGCTTCTTCCACATCTACCGGCAGGTCGTGCTGCCCCTCGCTCGCCCGGCCCTGTCGGCGGTGGCGATCTTCAGCTTCGTGTGGACGTGGAACGACCTGCTGTGGCCGCTTCTCGCGCTGAGCAACCCGGAGGTCATGACGATCCCGGCCGGTCTGGCGACCGTTCAGGGGACGTACGGGATCCGGTACGCCGACACGATGGCCTCGGCCATTCTCGGCGCGCTCCCACTGGTGCTGGTGTTCCTGCTGTTCCAACGCCGCATCGTCGAAGGAATCGCCGGCACCGGTCTGAAGGGATAGTCCATGCAGCACGCCGCACTGACCATCGATCCGGCGTTCCGCATCGCGGAGGTGGATCCGCGCCTGTTCGGTTCCTTCGTGGAGCACATGGGTCGGTGCGTCTACACCGGAATTTTTGAACCGGGCCACGCCACCGCGGACGACGAGGGGTTCCGCGGTGACGTCGCCGAGCTGGTCAGGGAACTCGCCCCACCGATCCTGCGGTACCCGGGGGGCAACTTCGTGTCCGGCTACAACTGGGAGGACGGTATCGGCCCCCGGGAGAGCCGGCCGAGGACGCTGGACCTGGCCTGGCGGTCGTACGAGACCAACCAGGTGGGCGTGGACGAGTTCACGAAGTGGGCCCGCCGGATGGGTAGCGAGCCGATGATGGCGGTCAACCTCGGCACCCGCGGCATCGACGCGGCACGCAACCTCGTCGAGTACGCCAACCACCCGGGCGGCTCGTACTGGTCGGACCTGCGCCGCCGCAACGGAACGTCCGAGCCGCACGGGATAGCGCTGTGGTGCCTGGGCAACGAGATGGACGGGCCGTGGCAGCTCGGTCACAAGACCGCGGCGGAGTACGCACGGCTCGCGGCCGAGACGGCGCGGGCCATGCGCAGGGTCGACCCGTCGATCGAGCTGGTCGCGTGCGGCAGCTCGCACCAGCGAATGCCGACCTTCGGCGACTGGGAGGCCACCGTACTCCGCGAGACCTACGACCTGGTCGACTACGTCTCCCTGCACGGCTACTACGAGCAGCGTGGCGACGACCGCGGCAGCTTCCTCGCCAGCGGGGTCAACATGGACCGCTTCATCGAGTCGGTGATCGCCACCTGCGACCACGTACGCGGCGCGGGACAGCACAGGAAACGTGTCAACCTGGCCTTCGACGAGTGGAACGTGTGGTATCTGGGCAAGTTCGCGGGCGAGGAGAACCTGGACTGGTCCGAGCGCCCACGCCTCATCGAGGACCAGTACTCGGTGGTCGACGCGGTCGTGGTCGGCAGCCTGCTGATCTCCCTGCTGCGCCACGCCGACCGGGTGAAGATCGCCTGCCTCGCCCAGCTCGTCAACGTCATCGCGCCGATCCGCTCCGAACCGGACGGCCCGGCGTGGCGGCAGACCACCTTCCACCCGTACGCGCTCACCTCCCGTCACGGGCGCGGATCGGTCCTGCGGGTCGAACCCACCGGTCCCACCTACGAGACCTCGTGGATGGGCGAGGTTCCCGTCGTCGACGCGACGGCCGTCCACGACGAGGAGACCGGCACGGTCACGGTGTTCGCGGTCAACCGCGACCAGCACGAGCCGGTGGCACTCGACATCGACCTACGATCGCTGCCCAACCTCACGACGGGCGAGCACACGGCACTGTTCGACGACGACCCCGATGCGACGAACACCGCGGCCCAGCCCGATCGGGTCACTCCGACCCGGCTCGCCGACGTGAAGGCCACCGAAGGCACGATCACGGCCGTGCTGCCAGCTCTGTCCTGGAACATGCTGCGCTTCGACTCCCGGTAGCCAGGGTCTTGTGGTGAGCGCCCAGGGCGGTGACCGCGGCGGCGAAGTCGCGGGCGACCGTGTAGTTCTTGGCGTTGTCGGTCAGTACGCGGTGAATGCGCGGGATGCCCTGGGCCAGGCGTCCATGCACGGTCAAACGAGCGTCAGCGTGTCCCATCGAGGCCTCCGGTGCGGTGGTGATTGCGAAGTCAGTCACCACCGCGCCGGAGGCCTCACCCATGATCAAGCCAACGAGTACACCTAGGGCGTGGTGAGGTCGAAGCGGCCGACGGTCACCGCGCCGCCGAGAGACTGCGTGGCGTAGTTGAAGATCCCGTAGCGGTAGCCCATGAAGAACTGCCAGGTGTTGTTCAGTGTCAGCGCGTTGCCCAGTGGCGTGAAGACGGTTCCGTCGGTGCTGTAGGAGAAGCGGGCCTGTCTGCCGGCGCCGGGGCGGATGTCGGCATTGACCCGGAGCCAGATCCTGCTGCCCGTGATCGGCGCGCTCGCCACCTCGGTGCCGGTGTTCGTGGTGTTCCAGCTGCCGTCCATGGCAAGACCGTTCGTCATGGCGACCCGGGTGGTGCCGTTGTCGCGCTTGACGCCGATCCAGGCGGAGGACTGGCGGAGCATCGCGAGCCCGGCTCGGTCCCCGTCACGCATCGCGCCGTGGTCCAGTTCGATCGTCGCCGTCGAGGTGGGACCCTGGATGCGGTGGGTGAGGGTGTTGCGGGCGGCGTACAGGTCGCTGGTGACCGTGGCCGTCCGCAGGGTCAGGCCGTTGTTCACCTGGTACCGGCTGGTGTCGGGATCGTGGTTCCACTCCCACTGCGGGCCCAGCGCCGTGCCGGCGAAGGTGTCGGTGCCGATGAGCGGTTTCACGGGCCGGAGCGGCAGTGGCGCCGGGTAGTTCACGCCCCACCTGCCGTTGACGGTCTGCAGCACCGGCCAACCGTCGGAGGTCCAGGTGATCGGTGCGAGCGCGGGCACTCGGCCGCCGGGGTAGGCGTCGACGAACGCCATGTAGTACCAGGAACCGTTGGGCAGCTGGACGAGCCCGCCCTGGTGTGGCACGCCGCCGCCGCTGATCGGACCGGGGAGGTCGAGCAGGACCTGGCGCACGGTGTACGGGCCGAACGGGCCGTTGTCGGACTTCAGCACGTACTGGCCGTTGGCCGGGCGGGTCAGCCAGATGTAGTAGCTTCCGCCGCGTTTGTAGAACCGGGCACCCTCCAGCGTCCCGATGTTCGACGGGGTCTGGAAGACCTGCTGCGCGCGGACCTGGGTACGGCCGTCCGCGGACAGCTGGGCCACGCTGATCGTGGTGTTGCCGTAGGCGACGTACATGGTGTCGTTGTCGTCGATCAGCATGCCCGCGTCGTAGTAGCAGTTGTCGATCTGTGTGTGCCGGTTCCACGGGCCCTCCACGCTGGAGGACGTGTAGATGAACGTGTCGTTGAACTCGATGCAGCCGGCCCAGTAGTAGGTTTGGTTGCTCGGCCGGTAGGCCAACGTCGACGCCCAGATGCCCTTGACGTAGGCGCGCTGACCGTTCGTCAGGTCGTACTTCGTGCCGAACTCGAGCGAGGGCACCGCGTGGCCGGCGAACTCCCAGTTGACCAGGTCGTAGGACCGCAGGATCGGCGCGCCCGGCGAGTAGTGCATCGTCGACGCCGTCATGTAGTACACCTCGCCGACCCGGATCACCTCCACGTCCGCGAAGTCCTGCCACACGACGGGGTTCGTGAACTGGTCGGCGGGTTGCTGGCCGCCGTCCACCCGGACGAGCTGCCACTGCTGGTTCGCACCACCCCAGTCGGCGTACTGCACGACGTTCGCGCCGTCCGAAGTGGATGCGTTCTGCACCTCGACGGCCTTGCCGCTGTTGCGGTTGACCAGTCGGACGTAGCCGCCGTCGGAGTCGGCAAGCGTGAACTGCTGGTTGGTCCCGTTCCCGTCGGCCCACTGCACGATCGCCCCGCCGTCGGCCGTGGAGAAGTTGTGGACGTCGAGGACCTTGCCGGAGTGGCGAGACTTCAGCCGGTAGTAACCTCCTCCGGCATCGAGGAACTGCCACTGCTGGTTCGCGCCGTCGTTGCGGGCCCACTGCGTGATGCGCGCACCGTCGTTCGTGGCCGAGTTGTAGACGTCCAGAGCCTTGCCGCTGTTGCGGTTCACCAGCACGTACCACGCGCTCGTGTCCACTGTCGCAGCCGCGCTCGGTGTCGGGTTGAGGACCATCGCGACGGCGCTCACCAGCGCGGCGACCAGCAGTGTCACCGTGCCGGTCAGCCGACCGGACCTGCCTCGCGTGAGAATCATGTCGACAGCGCTCCCCGATCGGCGATGACGGGTGTTAACGCAAACAGCAGGTCGATGAGGTCACCTGACAGCGCTCGTGATCCAACCCACCGCGTTGTCGGAACATAAGTCCGATGTTTCCATGAAAGCACCGAACGAACGGCCGAGTCAACAGCGGGAAGCGAGAATGTTAACGCTAACGTCGTGCCCTACCCGAAAAGGCGGCGCTGTATCTCGCGACGGTAGTCCTCGAGGGTGTTGTCCAGGTGCACGGCCGCGGCCGCGGCGGCCGCATCCGGTTTGCCGTCACGGATCGCCCGGTAGATGGCGGCGTGTTCCTCGACCGCCTCCGCCGCGTGCCCGCCGACCGTGCCGCACAGGCCGATCGTGCTGGACTGGCGTTGCAGGCGGCGCGCCTCCCGCACCGAGGCGACCAGGAACTGGTTGTGGGACGCGACGGCGACGGCCAGGTGGAAGTCGTCGTCGCCGCGGTCGAACAACGCCGCCTCCCCGGTGACGTGCCCCTGCCGACAGAGCTCGACCGCCGTCTCGATCGCGCGCAGCTCCGCCGGGGTCGCGTTGGTCGCGGCCAGTCTGCTGGCGGCGGTCTCCTGGATGCGACGGAACTCGAACAGCATGTACACGTGATCGAGGTCGGTCGGCAGGAAGAATCCGCCCCAGCGTCTGGAACCCAGCATCCCGTCGTCGTCGGCGACGTACAGGCCGCGGCCCTTGTGCACCCGGACCCGCCCGATCGCCGAGAGGATCTTCACCGCTTCGCGGACCATGCCACGACTGGTTTCCAGCCGGGTCGCCAGCTCCTTCTCGGTGGGCATCCGGTCCCCCGGCCGCAGCTCCAACTCCGCGATGAACTGGAGAATTCGCTCCGCGACGACCTCGTACCCGGGTCGGTACGAGGAGCGCGACTCGACCTCCGCCATGCGCGGAGATACTACCGGAGCGCGAGATCGCCGGGATGAGTCTGACTCATCGGTCGCCGGACGCCAACTCCTCCTCGTGCCGGCGTCCGGCGCCGTTCAGGGATGAGTGTCAGCCGACCGCGCAGGACGCGCCGTTCAGGGTGAACGAGGTCGGCTTGCCGGTGTTGCCGGTATGGCTGGCCTGGAAGCCGATACTGACCGTGGCGCCAGGTGCGATGCTCGCGTTGTGCGCCACGTTCCTCGCCGTCACCTGCCCGGACGTGGGTGAGTAGGTCGCGTTCCAGCCGGACGTGATCGCCTGGCCGGCCGGGAGGGTGAAGGCCAGCGTCCAGCCGTTCGCCGCGGCGGTGCCGGTGTTGCTGATCGTGAGTTCCGCGGTGAGGCCGCCGGTCCAGGCGTTGACCGTGTTGGTGACCCGGCAGGCCCCTGGCTGCGGCTCGGGGTCCGGATCGGGGTCGCTGCCCTGGAACTGGGTGATGAACCGCCATGCCTCGCCCGAGGTCCACGTCCGCCAGCCCTCACCGCCGCCGTCGATCGGGGCCGGGGTGTGCCCGCCGTCGAACGCCGCCCACACGACCGGGTACCCGGCCCGGCAGCCCGAGTAGGTGGTGACGATGTGGCTACGGCTGCCCTGCGCCGGCTCCGGCGGGTTCTGCGGCGTGCAGCCGTTGTTGCGGACGAACGTGTCCCGCAGGCTTCGGCCCATCGAGATGTTGAGCACGTTGTCGGTGAGGCCGTGGATGCCCATGTACGCGATCGGCTGGGTTCCGCCGGAACACCCGCTCAGCTGCGCACCCGAGTAGACCACCACCGCCCGGAAGACGTTCGCCCTGGCACACGCGAGGGCGTAGCTCATTCCACCGCCGTAGCTGAAACCGCCGGCGAAGATCTGGGTGGTGTCGACGCACAGCGCGGCCTGCAGCTGCCGGAGCATGTCGTCGACGAACGTCACGTCCCGGCCACCGGAGTTGGCCCAGCCGTTGCTGATGCCCTGCGGCGCGACGAAGATCGTTCCGTTGTTCGCGCTGTCCGCGAGCCGCCGCAGCCCGTAGTAGGACCAGTTGTACCCGTCGGACCCACCCGAGTCGACGTCGTTGGCGGTGCCGTTGAGCCAGTGGAACCCGAAGAACAGCCGGTACTGACGGTTCTGGTCGTAGTTCGCCGGGAGCCGCAGGATGTAGGTGCGGTTCTGCCCGCCGCTCTGGATCGTGTGGCTGCCGCTGGTCAACCCGGGGGCCGACCCGCAGCCGGCGGAGGCGGCCGTCGCTCCGACGTCCTGCTCCGGCGCCGCCTGTGCCGCCACGGCACCGCCGCCGATCGAGAGGAGCAGCGCCGCTACCGCTCCGAGAAGATATCCTCGCTTGACCATCACAACTCCTCTGCTGTTCGAACCTCGTCGTTCTCCGCGTCGGGTTGTCCTATGCGCGTTGCAGCTGGAAGCGTTGGTTGGCGGCGCCGGTGACCGTCCACTGGGAGATGCGTGCTCCGTCGGTGGTGGCCGCCGACCACACGTCCATGGCCATGCCGCTGTGTCGGTTGACGAGGCTGACCGCGCCGCCGCCATGGTCAGCCACCCGCCACTGCTGGCTCGTGGCGCCGGTGTCGGGCTGCTGGGTGATGTCGGCACCGGTGCCGGTGCCCGCCACCTGCAGCACGAGGCCGCTGTGCCGCGCGCGGACCCGGTAGAAGCCACCGCCGGAGTCGAGGAAGTCGAACTGCTGGTTGGCTCCGCCGGTGGCCGACCACTGGTGCAGGAGCGCACCGGCCGCGGTGGACGCCCCGCTGATGTCGGCGAGCTTTCCGCTGTGCTGGACGACCAGCCGGTAGTACACCCCGGTCTCCACCGCCGACCCGGCCTCCTGCCCGGTCGCCCGGTAGGTGTGGCCGGCCTGGACGGTGAACTCCACCAGGTCGCTCTCCGGCTTCGTCGGTGTGACCGCGGTGCCGGTCGTCTGGTCGACGAGTTGGTAGGTGCCGGTGAACATGCGGCTGCGAACCCGGACGGTGCCCGCACGGTCGGGCGTGACGGTCAGCTCGGTGATCCGGCCGCCCGACCACGTCGCGCCCACGGTGTGGCCCCCGCGGCCCCGCAGGCCGGTGACGTTCCCGGTCGGCCATGCCGGCGGCAGCGCGGGCAGCACGTGCAGCTCGCCGTTGTGGCTGTGCAGCAGCATCTCCGCGATGCCCGAGGTGGCGCCGAAGTTGCCGTCGATCTGGAACGGTGGATGCAGGTCGAACATGTTGGGCGCGAGCCGTTCGGTGGTGACGAGGTCGCGGACCAGCTTGTGCGCCCGGGCACCCTCCTCCATCCGCGCCCAGAAGTTGATCTTCCAGGCGAGGGACCAGCCGGTGCCCGCGTCACCCCGCAGCTCCAGGGTCCTGCGTGCGGCCTCGAACAGCTGCGGTGTGCCGCGTCGGGTGATCTGGTTGCTCGGGTGCAGACCGTACAGGTGCGAGACGTGCCGGTGGTTCGGCTCGGTCTCCACCCAGTCGTACAGCCACTCCTGGACGTTGCCCCGCGAGCCGACCTTCATCGGGGCCAACCGCTGCCGGGCGGACCGAACCTGGTCCCGGAAGGCGGAGTCCACACCCAGCACCTCGCTCGCGCTCGCGCACCCGTCGAACAGGTCCCTCAGGATCTGCATGTCCATCGTCGGACCGGCGCAGACGCTGACCCCCGAGTGGTGGGCCAGCTCCGGCGAGTTCGACGGGTTGGTGACCAGCGACCCCAGGGTCGGCTCGGTCACCAGCGTGCCGAGGAAAAACTGGGCGGCACCCTTCATCGCAGCGTAGTTCGCGCGCAGGAACTCGGTGTCGCCGGTGAACCGGTAGTGGTCCCAGATCAGCGACGCGAGCCAGGCGCCGCCGGTCTGCCACATGCCCCAGAACGCGCCGTCGACAACCGAGGTGCCCCGCCACGCGTCGGTGTTGTGGTGGGTGACCCAGCCAGACGCGCCGTACTGCACCCGAGCGGTGCGGGCTCCGGTGACCGCGAGCTCGCCGACCATGCGGAACACCGGCTCCAGGCACTCGCCGAGGTTGGTCGTGTCGGCGGGCCAGTAGTTCATCGGCAGGTTGGCGTTGATCGTGTACTTCGAGTCCCACGGCGGGGCCAGCTGGTCGTTCCAGATGCCCTGCAGGTTCGCCGGCTGGGTACCCGGCCGAGACGAGGAGATCAGCAGATACCGGCCGTACTGGAACAACAGCGCCGAGAACTGCGGGTCCTCGACCGACCCGTGCCGGGCGATCCGGACATCGGTCGGCTGGTCGGCCGCCGAGGTGCGCCCGAGATCGATCGTCACCCGGTTGAACAGGCCCTGGTAATCGGCCACGTGCCGGGCGCGGAGGGCGTCGTACCCCGGCGCCGCGCCCAAATGTCTCCTGGCGATGCCCTGGTAGTCGCCGTTCACGGTCTGGTGGTTGACGTAGCTGGTGCCGATCGACACCAGCAGCGTCACGCTGTTGGCGTTCGACACCCGCAGCGTGCCGCCAGAGCTACTGGTGCTGCCGCCCTCGGCGACAGCCCTGGCCAGCGCGAGGAACCGCACCGACCCGGCGATGCCGCGCGCGTCGCCGGAGATGCCGTCCAGTGCGATCGTCGCGCTGTCCGGGCTCGAGACGGTCGCCCGCTGCGGGCTGGCGAACGCGGCCGAGAACGAGATCGATCCGGCTGTCGCCGCGGTCAGTCGCATGACGATCACCTGGTCCGGCGCGCTCGCGAACACCTCGCGTCGGTACCGCACACCGTTCGCGACATAGGTCGTGCCCGATGTCGCCGTGGTGAGGTCGAGCCAGCGCTCGTACTCGGACACCCCGCTCACCGCAGGCAGGGTGAGCCGGAGGTCGCCGACGGGCTGGTACGGGAGCTGGGCAGCCGGGTTGCCCAGCATGGTCTGGTCGATCAGGGTCTGCGCCTGCCCCCACTGGTTGGCGAACACCAGCTGCCGGATCTGGGCGATTGCGCCCGCGCCTCGGGGGTTGTCGTAGTTGTGCGGACCGCCGGCCCACACCGTGTCCTCGTTGAGCTGTAGTCGTTCGGTGTCGGTGTTGCCGAACACCATGGCACCGAGGCGGCCGTTGCCGACCGGCAGCGCACGCAGCCAGTCGGAGCCGGCCGCCTCGTCGTACCACAGTGCCTGGTCACCCGCCGCCCGCACGTCCGCTGGCGGGGCCGAGCCCGCGCGGGCGGTCGCCGTCCACCCGGCACCCGCGAACACGGCGCCCGCGCCGACCGCCCCGAGGCGCATCGCCTGCCGCCGCGTCAGGTCCGGCATCGGGCGCCTCCGTCCACGAGAACCCGGATCACTGGGCTGCCCAGCGCTGGTTGGCGCCGCCGCCGCAGCTCCACAGCTGCACCTGGGAACCGTTGGCGGTGGCGCTGCCGGTGACCTCGAGGCACAGTCCGGACTGGACGTTGGTGATGGTGCCGTCGCCGTTTCGGTTCCACTTCTGGTTGGCGCCGCCGTGGCAGGTCCAGATGATGACGGCGGTGCCGTTGGCGGTGCCGGCCTCCGACGCGTCGAGGCAGCGCCTCGAGTCTCCCGAGTAGACGCTCAGCTCCTGGGCCGAGGAGTAGGTCCACCGCTGGTTTCCCTGGCCGTTGCAGTCCCAGATCTGCAACCTGGTCCCCGTCGCCGTGGTCTGGTTCGGGACGTCCAGGCACCGGTTCGCCGCGGTCGCACGCACCGGCGTGCCTGTGCCAGGGTCTCCCCCACCGCTGTTCAGCGCGTCCAGGACCGCCTGGTAGGCCTGCTTCTTCTGGTAGTTGGAGTCGAACAGCAGCGGGGTGTCGTTGGGTCGCCACGTGTACCGGTCGGTGATGCCCCACGTGGTGATGCCGGTGCAGCGGGCGACGGCCATGCAGGCCTGCGTGACCTGCCGGTAGACGTTGGCCTGGCCGGAGCCGGAGCCGCCGACATCGAGCTCGGTGATCTGCAGGTCGACGCCGAGGTCGGCGAAGCGCTGCAGGTTGGCCTGGTAGGTGCTGAGGTTGGAGTTCGCGCTGAGGTGGCTCTGGATGCCGACGCAGTCGATCGGCACGCCGCGGTTCTTGAAGTCGCGCACCATGTTGTAGATGCCGGTGCTCTTCGCGTTGATGCCGTCGGTGTTGTAGTCGTTGTAGCAGAGCTTGGCGTTCGGGTCGGCGGCGCGGGCGGCGCGGAACGCGGCCTCGATCCAGTCGTTGCCGGTGCGCTGTAGGTTCGAGTCGCGGCGACCGCCGCTGTTGCCGTCGGCGAACGCCTCGTTCACCACGTCCCACGAGTGGATCTGACCGCGGTAGTGGGTGGCGACCTGGGTGACATGGTTGATCGCCGCGGAACGCAGGTCGCTGCCGGAAAGGCCCTGCGCCCACGGGGGCTGCTGCGCGTGCCAGAGCAGGGTGTGTCCTCGGACGGTCATGCCGCGAGCGCGGGCGTAGTTGACGATCTGGTCACCGCCGCCGTAGCTGAATTGGTTCCGGTTGGGCTCGGTGGCGTCCCACTTCATCGCGTTCTCCGCCACGACGCTGTTGAACTCGCGGCTCAGCGTGCCCGAGTAGGACGCGTCGTTCAGGAGATTCGGGACGACCGCCGCCCCGAAGTACCGGCCGGTCTGCGCGGCGGACGCGCCGAGCGTGTCCGCCGCGCTCGCGGGCGTCGCGGACAGTACGAGCCCGGCCGCGGCGAGGCCCGCTGTCGTAATGGCGGCGACGACGGACTTGATGCCCCTGTGCCGCGCGATTGTTCTGGTCGTCATAGCAACCCTCTTTCGTCGTTGAAGATCAGGGCTGTTACCGGCAGGGCTGCCGCCCCACCCCTACGCGGGGCGGCAGCCGGAGTCCTCATGCACGCGACCACCGCTGGTTGGGCTGGCCGTTGCAGGTCCACAGGATCGCGGTGGTGCCGTTCGCGGTGCCTGCCTGGTTGACGTCGAGGCAGAGCCCGGAGTGGACGTTTCGGATGGATCCGTCGGTCTCCAGCGTCCAGCGCTGGTTCGCCTGTCCGTTGCAGGTCCAGATGATCACACGGGTGCCGTTGGCGGTGCCCTGGTCGTAGGCGTCGAGGCACTTGTCGCCGAAGACCCGGATCTCGCCGTTCGCCCAGGTCGTCCAGGACTGGTTCGCGGCGGTGTGGCAGTCCCAGATCAGGGCCGCCGTGCCGGTGGCGGTCGAGGCGTTGTCCACGTCCAGGCACCGGTTCGAGCCCGCCCCGCGCAGTCGGGACGTCGTCGCGGCGAGTGGCGAGCCGCCGGCGACCCGGTACGCCGCCACGCCGTGCGCCGGCACGCTCGCACTGATCTGCCCGGAGGTGGTCGACGTGCCGCCGGTCCACAGGTCGGTGAGCGTGAACGACCCGCCGGAGAGGCCGACCTGCGCTGTCGTGGTGCTGACCGTGGCGGCGGCGCTCCCACGGTTGAACAGGCCGACCGCGACCGACCCGTCGGCGAGCGGCTTGGCGAACACCTCGACGTTTCCGTCGTCCCGTACCCGGCGACCACCCGCACCGAGCGGGTCCTGGTTGACCGCGAGCAGGCGTGGGTTGCGCAGGATCGCGCTCACGTCGGCCGACATCGTGCGGATGTCGTTGCCGGCCATGAGCGGTGCGGCCATCAGCGCCCACAGCGCGAAGTGTGCTCGCGACTCGGTCAGGGTCAGTCCCGGCCGGCCGACCACGAGCATGTCGGGGTCGTTCCAGTGCCTCGGCCCGGCCTGGGCGGCGAGGGGGGCGTTGACGTCGACGACGTTGCCCACACCCATCGGGTAGCTGTTGACGTTGCCGTTCTGCCAGATGTCGAGCAGGTCCTCTGTGGTCCGCCACAGGTCGGCGACCTCACCCCAGTTGTACTTGTCACCGGTGATGGCGTGGAAGCTGTTGGGGTTGATGCTGTACACGATCGGCCGGCCGGTGGCGCGGAGGGCGTCGCGCATCAGCGTGAACCGGGCCACCTGCTCGTCCCGGGTGCTCTCCGGCGAGCACCAGTCGTACTTGAGGTAGTCCACGCCCCACGACGCGAAGGTGTTGGCGTCCTGCACCTCGTGCCCCAGGCTGCCCGTCGAACCGGGATGCGTGCCGACCCGTTGCGCGCAGGTTCGTTCGGTCGGCACCTGGTAGATCCCGAACTTCAGCCCACGGGCATGGATGTAGTCGCCCAGCGCCTTCATTCCGCTGGGGAACTTGGTCGGATGCGCCCTCAGGTTGCCCTGCCCGTCGCGCTGGGGGTCGAACCAGCAGTCGTCGACCACGACGTACTGGTAGCCCGCGTCCCGCATTCCCGAACTGACCATCGCGTCGGCGGCCTGACGCACCGCGGTCTCGGTCACGCCGCAGCCGAAGCTGTTCCAGCTGTTCCAGCCCAGCGGCGGTGTCACGGCCGGGCTCCCCGGGGCTGCCTGCGCCGCGGGTGGGTGCGGCTCGGCGGAGAGCGCGACCAGCCCTGCCGAGGTTGCCACGACGAGTGCGGCGGCGACGAGCCGTCGTACCCGGGAATGACGACCGCGGATCCTGGCCGACCACCGAACGCGCCTACGCGTTTCATCGCACATGAAAGAAACCTCATCGTCTCCGTCGGCAGCATCGCCAATGTGAACGTTAACACGTTCTATTGGTTTCGAACAAGGCCTCCAGCCAGGGGAAACCAAACGCTATAGGCCCAGGTCATCGCCACCAAGTGATCGCAAACAAGAGACGTTCAAACATGCCAAGGGCTTTTCTGCGGGTCTTTTTGGAGCGCTCCCAGCGCAGGGGATAAAAGCTATTCCGGGCCTTGGTTCCGGAACAGCTTCCCGTGAATCTCGCGCCTTGTCTGTCTCCAGGCAGGTCGCTCGACGGGCCCAGGACGGATGAGTCCTACCCATCGTGCACGACCGGTCACTCAGGCACACCATACCGCCACCGGATGCGTCTTCGTCAAGAGACAACCGGCCACCAGGGCGGCATGGCACCTCGATGAGTGCGATTCATCGATCAGCAGCGCGGGCTGCCACGCAGCACTGGCCGGATCGACGGGAACAGGGGAAACATCAGCGCAGGGCTGCGAAGAACGTCCGGATGTCTTCCACCAGGACGTCGGGAACCTCGAGCGCGGCGAAGTGTCCGCCCTGCTCGAAACGGCTCCAGTGCACGATGGTGGAGTTGTCCCGTTCGGCGAACGCCCTGATGGTCTGGAAGTCGTCGGCGAACACCGCCACGCCGGTCGGGGCGGTGTTGACCGGTGCCGGCTCGTCGCCGGCGGCGGCGGCCGCGTTCTCGAAGTAGGACCGGGCCATACCCGCGGCCGCGTTCGCGAACCAGTTCACCGACACCTCGGTGAGGATCGTCTCCAGTGGCACCAGGGAAGTGCCGTTGCCGAAGGAGTTGAACAGCTCGCTGTAGGCGAGCAGCCCGACCGGCGAGTCGCTGAGGCCGACCGCGACGGTCTGCGGCCTGCTGGCGTTCATGGTGTTGTAGCCACCGACCTTCTGGAACCACCGCATGTGCTCCAGACCGGCGTAGTCCCGCGGCTCCAGTCGTTCGAACTCCGCGGGGTCGCCCGACGGGAAGGAGAACAGCTGCAACACGTGCAGACCGAGGAACCCCTCGGGGTTCAGGAGACCGAGCTCGCGGGCGACCAGCGCGCCGTGGTCGGAGCCGTGGACGCCGTAGCGCTGGTAGCCGAGCCTGCGCATGAGCGTGTCGTAGGCGCGCGCGATCCGGGCGGTGGTCCAGCCCGGTTCGGTGACCGGGTTGGAGAACCCGAAGCCGGGGGCGTCCGGCACCACGACGTGGAAGGCGTCCTCGGCCCGCCCACCGTGGGCGAGGGGATCGGTGAGCCGGTCGATCAGCTCGAGGTAGTCGACCGACGAGCCGGGGTAGGTGTGCGCGAGCAGTAGCGGCGTCGCGCCGGGATGCGCCGACTCGACGTGCATGAAGTGGATCACCTGGTTGTCGATGTCGGTGGTGAAGTGCGGGTGGGAGTTGATGCGCCGGGCGACGGCGCGCCAGTCGAACGCGCGCCACGCGGCCAGGGCCTCGCGCAGGTAGGCGTTGGGAGTGCCGTGTTCCCAGCTGTCGCCCGGCGCCGGCCGCGGCAGGCGGGTGCGGACGAGGCGATCGGTCAGGTCGTCCAGCTCGGCCTGGGTGACCTCGACGCGGAAGGGGCGGATGTCGGTGTTCGTCATGGCACAGACGCTAGAGTTCGAATAGGAAGGAAACGTTCCTATTCGACGGGAGCAGGTGCCGTGACAGCGGACACATCGGCGCGACTCCTGGCGCTTCTCGCGCTGTTCCAGTCACGCCCCTCCTGGAGCGGCGCCGAGCTCGCCGAACGGCTAGGCGTCACGACCCGCACCATCCGCAACGACGTGGAGCGACTCCGCCTCCTCGACTACCCCGTCGAGGCCACTCGCGGCGCGACGGGCGGATACCGGCTCGGAGCGGGCGCCAGGCTTCCGCCGCTGCTCCTGGACGACGAGGAGGCCGTGGCCGTCGCGATCGGGTTGCGCACCGGCCGGGGCATCGCCGGGGTCGAGACCGCCAGCGCCCGCGCACTGGCCAAGCTCGAACAGGTCATGCCACCCCGCCTGCGGCCGACGGTGGAGGCGCTGGCCGCGACCGTCGACCACGCTCCGGAGAACACCGGCACCGACGCCCCGGACCCCGAGGTCGCCCCAGCCGTGCTGCGCACCATCGCCACCGCGATCCACGACATCGAGTGGTTCCGCTTCGACTACCGCGACACCTCACGGCTCGTCGAGCCCTACCGCCTGCTCGCCTGGCAGCGACGCTGGTTCCTCGTCGGCCGCGACCCGGCCACCGGCGAGTGGGACGTCTACCGCGTCGACTGGGTCACCCCGCGCATGCGAACCCACCGCCGCTTCACCCCCACCACCCTCCCCGACGACGACTACACGACCTTCACCATGCGTCGCGTCGCCTCGCGCGGATGGCGGGTGCACGCACGCCTGCGGGTCGACGCCCCGGCCCAGGCCGTCCTCGACCGGGTCAACCCCGCGGTCGGAGTGGTCGAGGCGGTCAACGACACCACCTCGGTCCTGGTCACCGGAGCCGACTCGCTGGACACCATCGCGGCCTATGTCGGCATGCTGGGAATGGACTTCACCGTGGAATCGCCTGTGGAGCTGAGGACGCTGCTGCACACCCTCGCCGAGCGTTACGCCCGCGCCTGAGGGCGTCCTGTCCCCACCGTCGAAGGCCTCGACGGCAGCCGGGGCCTGCGCTTATACGCGCGCGAAACGCTGGACAAACGGCGTGGGGCTAGCGTCGGCCGCGGGGTTGGTTCGACGTGAAGGGCGATGCGGTGGACGAACCGGCTGGCGGCATGGGTCCGGATCCTCGACGGGTGCGCGGGCTCGGTGATCTGGCCAGGGAGCTGAACCTGCTGCGCACCAGGGCCACGGTCGGCACGCTGCGGACCAAGGTCACCCTCGACGAGCTCGCGCGGCGCGTCGGCATGCCGCGGTCGACCGTGCACCGGTACATCACCGGGCGGACGTTGGCGCCCTCGGCCGCGCTCGACCGGATCGTGATCGCGCTCGGGGCCAGTGCCGGCGAGCAGCGGGAGTGGAGTGAGGCGTGGTACCGGGTGCACGGGCAGGTCGACGTCCCGGCACAACCGGTGCCGTGCGGGTTGCCGGCGCCGGTTCGGGGGTTCGCGGGGCGGGTGCGGGAGCTGACCGTGCTGGACGACCTCGTCGGGTCGGGTGAGGGTGTCGTGCTGGTGGCGGTGTCGGGTGGACCCGGCATCGGCAAGACCGCGCTCGCGGTGCGGTTCGCGCACGGGGTGCGGGAACGGTTCCCGGACGGGTGTCTTTTCGTTGACCTGGGCGGGTACGGGCCGGGCCGGCCACTGACGCCGGCCGAAGGGCTCGCCGCCCTGCTGGGCAGCGTGGTGCCGGGGGCGGAACTGCCCGCGGAGCTTCCCGTCCTGGCCGCGCGGTATCGGTCGGTGCTCGCCGGGCGGCGCATGCTCGTGGTGCTGGACAACGCATCCTGCGCCGAGCAGGTGCGGCCGTTGCTGCCTGGGGCCGGCGCCGGCATGGTCGTCGTGACCAGCCGTGACGACCTGGGCGGGCTGGTCGCGCGCGACGGGGCCCACCGCGTGGACCTCGACGTGCTCGCGCTGGCGGACGCGGTGGTGTTGCTGGAGAACCTGGGCGGCGCCGGTCGGGCGAGTGCGGAGCTGGCGCGGCGGTGCGGTCGGCTGCCGCTGGCGCTGCGGGTGGCGGCGCTCGGCGGAGCCGCCGGTGGCGACGGCCTGGGGTGGCTGGAGACCGGTGATCCGCGGACCGACCTGCGGACGGTGTTCGGGTGGTCCTACCGCGCGTTGGCCGAGCGGGATCCTGACGCGGCAGGGTTGTTCCGGGCGCTGGGTCACCACCGGGGCGAGGACTTCGACGTGACCACCGCCGCCACGCTGCGGCGGACGAGCGCCGAGCACGCACGGCGGCTGCTCGCCACGTTGGTGCGGGCCAACCTCGTCCGGCCGTCGGCGGGCGGTCGGTACCTGCTCCCCCACCTGCTCGGCGCCTACGCCGTCGAGCTGTCCGCCGACTCCACACGGCGGTCGGCATAGGGGGATGGTGCGGGCGGCCACCGGCCGCCCGCACCATCACCTCAGATGTGCCTCAGGCGGAACGACAGCAGACATGCCCCGGCGCGGTCGTCCGAGTTCAGGCCGATGGTGACCGAGTTCCTGCTGGTCACCGTTTCGAACTTGTTCGTCCCCTGCTGACGAGCACCCTCGCACTGGCCGCCGTCGCCGACGAACTCGAACAGCACGTCGAGTCCCACGTCGTCCCGACCGCTGATCGCCAGATTCAGCGTGCACCACCCGCCGTCGTCATGGGTGTTGATTCTGATCGGGCTCGCCCACGACGGGTAGTCCCAAGCCAGCGGGAGATACGGCACCGTCTGGGGGTCGGGGCTCGCGGTCGGACACTGGTACCCGCCCGCGCCCGTCGTGTACTGGAACGTGTAGGTGAGCTTCATCCCGGTCAGCGAACCGTCCAGGTTGTTCAGGCCGAAGTACAGCAGGCAACCCTCGGGCCGATCGTCCGTGTCGATCGCCAGCGTCCTCGTCCACTGGTTCTCCGCCGTCCAGTGCGTGACGTCGCCAGGAGCGGCATCGCCGACCCTGCACTGCCCGTTGACTTCCTCATCGACGAGCCTGATCCCGAGCGCAGCGGTCGCCCTCGGTTCCCCGCCGGCCGGTGCAGCGGCCGCGACCAGCATGACGCCGGCGCTCGCACCGCACACCACCAACGCGGTCAACTTTCTTCGCAACACTCGCATTCGCATATGACGCTCCTGTATCGACAGTGCCGAGCCGGATCGCCGACCGTTGAGGTCACGACCCGGCGTGATCAGTGAAGCACCGCCCGTCGCCACCGCGCCGGCAGTGGGACAACCTGGGAAACATCGGGAAACGCGGTCAGTCGGACTCCGTGACCCGGCGCGTCAGGTCCACTCTGGACCGGACGCGGAGTTTGGCGAAGGCGCGCGACACGTGGGTCTCGACGGTCTTTCGGCTCAGGTACAGGCGTTCGGCGATCTCGCGATTGGTCAGTCCCGCCGTCACGAGGTCGACGATCTCTCGCTCGCGGGTGGTGAGCGTCGCGAGGCCGTTCTCCGTGCTGTGGCGCGGCCGGGGAGCGCGGGCAGCGAACCGGCGTTCGTCCCTGCCGAGCTCGCCGGCGAGCCAACCGGCCGAGCTCGTCGTGAAGAGCGCCTTCGCGCGGCCGAGCTCGTCGTGCGCCGCCGCGCGCCGGCCGCCTCGGGTGTGCAGGACGGCCAGGAGCCGCCGGACGATGCCCTCCTCCACCGGCGAGCCGGCGTCGGCGAACCGGCTCACGGCCGCGGTCGCGTGCTCGGTTGCCGCGTCGAGGTCGTCGGAGGCCTCGAGCACCAGCGCACAGGCGTGGTGCGCCGCGCCGAGCTGGTGGGCGAGGCCCGACTGCCGGGCGTGCCGCAACGCCTCGGTGGCCGCGTGCCGTCCCTCGTCGAGCCGGCCGAGTGCCACGTTGGCCTCCGCACGCAGCGCCCATCGGTAGGGCGCGGTGGGTGCGTCCTCGCCGTGCTCCCCGGCCAGCTCCGCGAGGCACCGCTCCCCGTCGCCGGCGGCGAGGTGCACCTCGGCGAGGCTGAGCTGCGCGAGCCCGGACCACCAGCCGCCACCCGGCCGCCCGGCGGCGGCGACCTCCTCGGCCAGCGCGAGCGCCGCCCGGGGGCCGTGGCGCCACAGGGTCGGGCGCAGCCGGACGATGTCGGCCATGGCGGCTGCCTCGGCGGCCCTCATGATGGCCGCGCACTCCCGTGCCTCGTCCGCCGAGGCCAGCGCTTCGGGCAGCTGCCCGAAGCGGGTGCGCAGGTAGGTGTCGACGATCAGCAGGTACGGCACGGTATGGGCGAGCCCGTTGCCGCGGGCGAGCTCGAGCGCGCGGCCGATGTGGCGCTCGGCCCGGTCGTGGTGTCGCAGGTGGAGCTCGACCCAGGCCAGTGGCGCGACCGTGCCCAGCTCGGGGAGCAGCGCGGCGTCCGGCGTGGCGTCCACCAGCCAGCCTGCCCGGTCGATCTCCGCCCCGGCGGCCGCGATCTCGCTGCGCTGCAGGAGTCCCAACGCCAGCACGGCGTGCGCCGACGCCTCCAGCGCCGTGTTCCCGGTGCCGGCGACGGCCTCGAGCGCGCGACTCGAATGGTGGCAGACGCCCGCCGGGTCGTGTCGGAGCAGGTCGACACCGGACAGCTCGAGCAGCGCCTGCGCGACCCGCTCCCCCCGCCCCGGCAACCGGTCGAGCTCGCTCGTGAGCAACGCCGTCGCCTCGTCCAGCTTGCCGAGCAGTCGGTAGACCACCGCGCAGAACGTCACGGCCTCGGCACGGTGCGAGCCGCCCGCCTGGATCACCTCGTGCAGCAGCAGCCTGCTCTCCGCGAGCTCACCGCTGAAGCCGAGCGTCCTCGCCAGCAACATCAGCAGCTCACCGCGCCGGTCGGCGAACTCGGCGCGGTCGGGGACGAGCTGCAGGGCCCGGCGCGCCAGCCGCGCCGCCGTCGCCGGGGAGGTGTGCCGCGTCGCGGTGGCCGCCTCGACGAGCGTGTCCACCGCCACCTCGTCCCCCGGCCGCGCGGACCGCTCGGTGTGGTGCGCGAGCGCCAGCACCGGCCCGCGCCGGTCCCTCAGGTAACCCGCGATGCGGCGGTGGGCCCGGGTGCGCCACGCCGGCGGGGCGAGCCAGTACGCCGCCGCGCGGACGAGCGGGTGGCGGAAGCGGAAGCGCGGCCCGTCCGGTGCCACCACCCCGGCGCGGCTGAGCGTGTCGAAGGCCGCGGCGGCGGAGGAGTCGGACAGCTCGGCGGCGAACGCGACGAGATCGCGGTCGGCCGGATCCCCCGCGACCGCCGCCGCCTGCGCGACGAGGCAGGACACCGGGTCGAGCGTCGCCAGCTCGGCGCCCAGCACGTCGAGCAGGTCCTGTTCGGGGACCGCGCGGTCGTCGACGGCCTGCTCCGCGAGCACGGTCAGCGTCTGCTCGTCCGCGCCGGCGAGCACCCGGAGGTAGAGCGGGTTGCCCCGGGTCGCGCGGTGCAGCAGCGCCCGTCGCCGCGCCGGCTCGTCGGGAAACAGCACGGCCACGTCCTCGGCCCCGAGCGGGTCGAGCACCAGCTGGGTAGCCGCGGAGCCAAGGCGTGCCAGGGCGTCGGCCAGACCGGGCGGCGGCTGGCCGGTCCGGTAGGCCACCGCCACCAGCACCGGCGCCCTCGGTGGCCGCCGCAGCAGGTACTCGGTCAGCTCGAGCGAGGCCGGGTCGGCCCAGTGCAGGTCGTCGAGGACGAGGACCGCGCCGAGCTCACCCGCCTGCCGCGAGAGGAGCCTGCGGACACCGCGGAACAGCCGGTACCGGTCCAGCTCGGCCACGCCGCCCGTGGCCGCCGCGGTCAGGACGTCGAGCTCGGCGGACGGCGGAGGCGTCACGGCCGGCCGCTCGAAGGCGTCGGCGAAGACACCGAAGGGGACGTTCCGCTCGAACTCCGTCGCCTGGCCGCGGTGCACCGTGAGGAGGCGGTGTTCGGCGCGCTCGACGAGCGCGTCGAGCAGCATCGTCTTGCCGACGCCGGGTTCACC
The DNA here is from genome assembly GCF_001921205.1 of Actinophytocola xanthii. Lineage (GTDB taxonomy): Bacteria > Actinomycetota > Actinomycetes > Mycobacteriales > Pseudonocardiaceae > Actinophytocola > Actinophytocola xanthii. The sequence goes on from NZ_MSIE01000049.1 coordinate 73,327, forward strand.
GCGGATCGCGACCGCCCGGAACGCCCCACCCACGACCTCGGACAACACGCTGTCGACGCGTTCGAGCTCCTGGCGCCGGCCGACCAGCTCACCGGCCCGGGCTCCGGCAACGGCCATCCTGCCCCTTCGACGCCCGACGGATCCGCCTGTGCTGTCGGTGAATCACCGACGGACGTTACCCGAATGTCAGGGTGCGGGTGCGGGACTCACCCGATCCTGCCCTGCGCGGCGCCCGGTAACCCTTGAGGTGATGGAGTTCCGCGTACTGGGCCCGCTCGAGGTCCGCACAGGCTCACGGCCGGTCGAGCTCGGTGCCGGCAAGCAACGCGCGCTGCTCGCCGTGCTGCTCTGCCACCGCAACACCCCGGTGCCGACCGAACGCCTCGTCGACGCGCTCTGGGGCGCCAACCCGCCGCGGACGGCCGCCGACAACCTGCGGGTGTACGTCTACCACCTGCGCCGCGCGCTCGGCGACGGGAACCGGATCGCCCGCCACCGCCGCGGTTACGCGGCGCTGGTCGCGCCGGGCGAGCTGGACGTGGACCGCTTCGTCGAGCTCACCGGACAGGGACAGCGGGCCGAGGACCACCTGGCGGCCGCGGCGAAGTTCCGCCAGGCGCTGGACCTGTGGCGCGGCACCCCGTACGTGGACGTCGGGGTCACCACGCTGCACGAGGAGACGCGCCGGCTCGAGGAGCAACGGCAGGCGGTGCTGGAGCTGCGCATCGACGCCGACCTCGCCGCGGGCCGGCACACCGAGCTCATCCCCGAGCTGTCCGGGCTCGCCGCGCGGCACCCCCTGCGGGAACGCCTCCACACCCAGCTGATGCTCGCCCTCGACGGCGCGGGCCGCCGCGCCGAGGCACTGGAGGTCTTCACCCGGCTGCGGGCCCGGCTGTCGGACGAGCTGGGGCTGGATCCGAGCGAGCGGTCGTGGCGCGTCCAGTCCGCTGTCCTGCGGGGCGACGCGCCGGTCGAGCCGCGGGACCTGCCCGCCACGTGCCCCTACCCAGGCCTCGCCCCGTTCGACGTGGCCGACGCCCCGTTGTTCTTCGGCCGGGAGCGCCTCCTGGCGGAGGGCATGGCCCGGCTGGCGACGCACCGGCTGCTCGCGGTGGTCGGCCCGTCGGGCAGCGGAAAGTCCTCGCTCGCCCGCGCCGGCCTGCTCGCCAGGCTCGCGCGACACCACCGCACGGTCGTCTGCAGACCGGGCGCGCATCCCCTCGCCCGGCTGCCGGCCCGCCTCACCGAACCGGGTGCGCCCTTCGTCCTGCTCGTCGACCAGTGCGAGGAGGCGTTCACCGAGTGCGCGGACCCCGAGGAGCGGGCGCGGTTCTTCGACCTGCTCACCTCGGCGGCGGCGGACCCGGCCCGTCGCGTGCTCGTCATCGTCGTGCTCAGGGCCGACTACTACGGGCACTGCGCGGCCCATCCCGCGCTCGCCGAGGCACTCGGGCGGGCGCAGGTCCTCGTGGGACCGATGGGCGAGGCCGAGTTGCGGCGGGCCATCGAGCGGCCGGCCGCGCTCACCGGCCTCCGCCTCGCCGAGGGGCTCACCGACGCGCTCCTCACCGACGTCGCCGGCCGGTCGGGGGCGCTGCCCCTGCTGGCCACGGCGCTGCGCGAGCTGTGGGAACGCGGCGGCGGCGACGGCCTGCTCACCGTCGACGACTACGTGGCGAGCGGCGGCGTGCACGGCGCGGTGGCGAGGCTCGCGGAACGCGCGTACGCGGAGCTGCCCCCGGCGCGACGGCACGTCGCCCGCCGGGTGCTGCTCCGGCTCGCCGCTCCGGGCGACAGGGACACGATGGTGCGTCGCAGGGCCCCGCGCGCGGAGCTCGCCGCCCTGGGCGGCGGGGACGTCGAGGCCGTGCTGTCGACGCTGACCGCACACCGCCTGGTCAACGTGGACGACGAGGCGGTGGAGATCGCGCACGAGGCGGTGCTGGCGGAATGGCCGAGGCTGCGGGAGTGGCTGGCCGAGGACCAGGCCGGCCTCCGCCTGCACCGCGCGCTCACCACCGCCGCGAGCGCCTGGGTGGCGGGCGGCCGCGCCCAGGAGGACCTGCTGCGGGGCGTGCGCCTCGCCGCCGCGGTGGAGTGGGCGGAGCCGAGGGCCGCGGAGCTGACGACCGTGGAAGCCGAGTTCCTGGCCGCCAGCCAGGCCGCGGAGGAACGGACCGCCAGGCAGGTGCGTGCCGACGCGCGGGCCATGGCGTGCGCCAACCGCAGGCTGCGTTGGCTGATCGTCACACTGGTCACCGTGCTCGTCGGTGCCGTCGGCGCGGGCGGCGCCGCGTTGGTGCAGCGTGACCGCGCCGAGGAACGCACTCGTGCCGCGCACGGCCGTGAGCTCGCCGCGAGGTCGGCCGCCGAGGCCGACCTGGACCGGGCGCTGCTCCTGGCCGTCGCCTCGACCCGGCTCGACGAGTCGCCGACGTCGAACGGCGCGCTGGTGTCGGCACTGGTCCGGGCCGACCGCCTCCGCGCGGTCACGCTGCTGCCGGTGCCGGTCGTCGGCACGGCGCTCGCACCCGGCGACCGGGCCCTCTACGCGAGCGGCTTCGACGGGGCGGTGTTGCGGGTCGACCTCGCCACGCGCGAGAGCACGGTCCTCGACCGCGTCGCACGCTCGACCCTCGGCAGACCGGCGATCAGCCCGGACGGCGCCACCCTCGCGGTGAGCGCCGTCGCCTCCGGGCGCGCTCGCGTGCTGTTCTGGGACCTGGCGAGCGGACGGCGCATCGGCGAGCACCCGATCGGCACCCAGCTGGCGGTCGCGACGGCGTGGCGCGCGGACGGCCGGGGTGTGGCGCTCACCGTGCCGGGCGAGGTCGTCCTGGTCGACGCGGCCGCCCCCCGGCGGGTGCGCCGCGTCCCGCTGCCCGGACTGACGTCCTCGCACGGCGCCGACGTCGCGTTCACCTCGGCCGGCCTGGTCGTCTCCGGCTCGAGCGCGACGGCGGTGTTCGACCCGACGACCGGGGCGGTTCTCCGCAGGACCGACGTGGGCGGCCCGCTCGCGGTGTCCCCCGCCGGCGACGCGGTGTTCCTCGGCGGCGGGACCAGCCGGGTCCCGGCCGTGGTCGACGTAGGCACGGGGGTGGTCCGCACCGCGCTCGACCCGTTGCCGTCGCTGGTGTCGAAGGTCGCCTGGCACGGCGACACGCTCGTGGCCGCGGGCCTGGATCTCGCGGTGCGGGTGTGGGACGTGCGCGGCCCGGCGGTCCCGGCCACGACCATCCACGGGCACAGCGCGAACATCCTGGGGCTGACCGTCAGCGCGGACGGCAGGACACTGCACACCGCGGGTCTCGACCACCGGGTGCTCACCTGGGACCTGTCGGGTGAGCACCGGTTCCGCCGCGCCGTTCCGACCGGGATCACCACGGCCGACCCGCTGCCGTCGAGCTTCCACCCGGACGGCTCGCTCGTCGCGGTCGTCGTACGTCCCGACCGGGTGGCCCTGCACGACACCACCAGCGGCAGACAGGTCGGCGTGCTCACCGCCGCCGGGGACGCCCGGCTCACCGCGGTGGCGTTCAGCCCGGACGGCTCGACCCTGGCCGCGGGCGACGAGGCGGGACTCGTGCGGCACTGGGACGTTCCCCGCCGCCGACCGCTCGGCGAGCCGAGGCCGACCGGGAGCCAGGCCCTGCGGCTGCTGCGGTTCTCGCCAGACGGCCGGTGGCTGCTCACCAGCGACCTGCGGACCGGCGCGCGCCTGGTCGACCTCGACGCTGGCCGGCACGCCCCGCGGCTGCCCGGCCCGGCGCAGCTCACCGACGCGCTGTTCGCCGGCCCGTCCCTCGTCGCCATCGGGGGACGGGACAGCGAGGTCCACCTGGTGCGCCTCACCGAGGACGGGCCCCGCCCCGCGGGGCGGATCCGGTTGCCCAGCAGGGCCAAACACCTCGCGGCGTCCGGCGACCGCCTGCTCGCCACCGACGTCAGCGGGCGGCTGCTCGGCTGGGACCTCACCACCCGCCGGGAGCTGTGGCCGGCCCGTCGTGTTCCCGGCGGAGTCACGAGCAGGCTGTCGATGAGCCCGGGGGGAAGCCAGGTCGCGGTGGCCGCGGGTGGCGCCGAGACCGTCCACCTCTGGGACGTCAGGTCCGGTCGCCGCGTCGCCGATCTCCCGCAACCCCAGGTGACCCCGGCGAACTTCGTGTTCGGCCAGACGGGGCGGCGACTGCTGGTCCTGGGCGCCAGCGGAACGCTGGTGGACTGGGACCTCGACCCGGACTCCTGGCGCAGGACCGCGTGCGACATCGTCGACCGCGAGCTGACCCCGGTCGAATGGGCCGAGCTCGGCGTTCCCGCGCCGGAGAGCCCGCTGTGCGGCGGGCCGTAGCCCCGCGGGCGAGCGGCACCGGTGGGGCGCCGCGGAGGTCCGCGGCTGGAGCACCCGGCGCCTGTCACCGCGCGAGGAGCTTGTCCATGGTGACCGGGAGGTCGCGGACGCGGATGCCCGTGGCGTCGTACACGGCGTTGACGATGGCCGCGGCGGAGCCGGCGGTGCTGAGCTCGCCGATACCGCGGGCTCCGAGCGGGTTGAAGACCGTGTCCGGGTAGGAGAGAAAGTGGACGTCCACGGGAGGAATGTCGGCGTTGACGGGAATCGGGTAGTCGGCGAGGTTGGCGTTGGCGATCCGGCCGCTCGCCGGGTCGACGCGGGCTCCCTCCAGCAGCGCCTGGCCGACTCCCCACACGATCCCGCCGACGATCTGGTTGCGTGCCGTCGCCGTGTTGATGATCGTCCCCGCGTCGACGACACACGTCATGCGGGCGACTCGCGGTTCCCGGGTCCACCGGTTGACCCGCACCTCGCAGAAGCACGCCCCGAACGAGGCGAAGGCGTGGCGGGTGACCTCGTCTCCCTGGCCCGTCGCTTCGACTGCCTCGATCCTGCCGGTGCCCGTCGCGGTCAGCAGCTCGCCGAAGGTGGCGGTGGCGCGCCCCGCGTGCAGTACGCCGTCCCGGTAGTGCACGTCCTCGACGCTCAGGCCGTGGAACGGGGAGCGGTCGTGCTCGACGGCGTGCTTGCGGAGCGCGCGGATGGCGGACTCGGCCGCGGCCCGGACGGCGGGTGCCGCGCTCGCGGTGCCGGTCGAGCCGCCGGCGCCGGCCAGCATGCCCGGCACCAGCGGCGACGAGGCGAGGGCGGAGTCACCGAGATCGGGCCTGATCCGGTGGATGGGAATGCCCAGGCTGTCCGCGCCGACGACGGCGAGCACGGTCCACATGCCGGTGCCGGGGTCGGCAGTGGCCCCGGCGACGTCGGCGGTGCCGTCCCGCCGGAAGGCGACCCGCATCGCCATCTCGAACCGGGCGGCCGGATACACCAGGGTGGCCATGCCCATGCCGACCAGCCAGTCGCCGTCCACCCGTGTGCCGGGCTCCGCCGCGCGGCGGTGCCAGCCGAACCGGTCCGCGCCGACCCGGTAGCACTCGTCGAGGTGCTTGCTCGACCACGGCAGGCCGGTCCCGGGATGGGTGGTGGAGTAGTTGGCCGTCCGCAGCGCGAGCGGGTCGACGCCCAGCGTGGCGGCCAGCTCGTCCATGGCGCTCTCCAGGGCGAACGAGCCCGGTTCCTCGTTGGGCGCACGCATGATCGTCGCCGGTGGGACGTCCAGCGGCACCACCCGCGCGCCGAGGTGGATGTTGGGGCAGCGGTACACGGTCCGGGACCAGTCGGCGGGATCACCGAAGTACGGACCGGCCACCGAACCGCTGGAGACGGCGTCGTGCTTGATGGCGTTCAGCCGGCCGTGCCGGTCGGCGCCGAGGGACACGGTCTGCGAGAAGGCCGGCCGATGCCCGGTGACGGTGAACAGCTGCTCACGGGTGACCACGACGCGGACCGGTCGGCCGAGCTCACGCGCCGCGGAGGCGGCGAGCACCGACTGCGGGTAGGCGACCACCTTGCCGCCGAAACCGCCGCCCACGTGCGGGCTGACCACGTGCACCCGTGCCGGGTCGACCCCCACCGCGGGAGCCACCTGCAGGGCACGCAGCAGCGGCGCCTGCGCACCGCAGTAGAGGGTGAGATGGCCGCCCTGCCACACCGCCGTCGTCGCGTGCGGCTCCATCGGGTTGTGGTGCTCCGGGTGCTGGGTGTATGTGGCGGTGACGGTCACCTCGCTGCGGGCGAGGGCCTCGTCGATCGAACCCGTCCCGGCCGCCAGGATGTCGACGGGCGGCCGTCCCTGGGTGGCGTGCGGGACTCCGTCGGCGAACGACGCGTTCGGCGTTCGCCGCTGGTAGGTCACCTCGAGCAGAGCGGCGGCGTCGCGTGCCTGTTCGAAGGTGCGCGCCACCACCATCCCGATGACCTGCCCGTGGTATCGCACCTCCTTGTCCTGCATGGGGAACTGGAGGTAGCCGATACCCGCCGTCGGGTCCTGCGCCCAGGGGGGCTCCAACGGTGGCGGCTCGAACGGGGTGTACACGGCCAACACGCCGGGTGCGGCGCGGACGGGGTCGACGTTCATCGAGCGCACGGTGCCGCGGCCGATGGTGCTGAGCACGAGGTAGCCGTGGGCGAGGTCGGATAGGTTGTGGTCCGCCGGGTACCTGGCGGCGCCGGTGACCTTGAGCCGGCCCTCGACGCGCCTGACCGGTGTTCCGACAGGTGATCTGGTCATGGGGCTCACACCGCCAGGCTCGTCAGGGCGCGGACGATCGTCCTGCGCAGGAGTTCGGGCTTGAAGGCGTTGTGCGTTAGAGGTTTCGCGCCGTGACTGGCGACCATGGCCGCGGCCTCGAACACGTCTGTCCGCATCGGCCTGCCCCGGAGCGCCCGCTCGACGGCCGGGAGCCGCCACGGCGTGGTGCCGACGCCGCCGGCCGCGACCCGCACGTCCTCGATCACGCCGTGGCGCAGGTCGACGGCCACCGCCGCGGAGGTGAGCGCGAACTCGAACGAGCTGCGGTCGCGAACCTTCACGTAGGTCGAGCGCCGCGCCCAGTCGAGCGTCGGCACCACCACCTCGGCGATGATCTCCCCTGGGCGCAGCCGGTGCTCCTGGTGCGGGGTGACGCCGGGCAGGAGGTAGAGCTCCGCCACGGGCATCCGACGGGTGCCCGTGGCGCCGTGGATGACCACCGAGGCGTCCAGTGCGACCAACGCGACGGCGAGGTCGCTGGCGTGGGTGGCCACGCACTGCGCGCTCGTACCCAGGACCGCGTGCGTCCGGTTGTCCCCGTCGATCGCCGGGCAGCCGCTGCCCGGCGCGCGCTTGTTGCACGGGCTCGCGGTGTCGCGGAAGTAGCCGCAACGGGTCCTCTGCAACAGGTTGCCGCCGATCGTGGCCATGTTCCGCAGCTGCGGCGAGGCACTCAGCAGCAAGGCCTTGGTGATCATCGGGTACCCCGTGGCCACCAGCCCGTTGGCGGCGACCTCGCTCATCGGCTCCAGCGCGCCGAGGCGCAGACCGTGCCGGTCCACGCGGATACCCCGCAGCGGCAGGGCGTTGAGATCCAGCACCAGGGTGGGCGTCATGACGTCGAGCTTCATCAGGTCGACCAGGGTGGTGCCGCCGGCGAGGTAGGCCGAGCCGTCCCTCGCCTGGTGGAGTGCCTGCCGCACGCTGTCCGGCGCGGCGAACTCGAAGGGCCGCATCAGTCCGCTCCGTTCCGCGTCCGGCCCGCCTGGACAGCCCGGACCGCGTCGACGATGTTGTTGTAGGCGCCGCAGCGGCACAGGTTCCCCGACATCGCCTCGCGGATCTCGGCGTCGGAGCGGGCGGTGCCCTCCCGCGCCAGTGCCACGGCCGACATGATCTGGCCGGAGGTGCAGAACCCGCACTGGAAGGCGTCATGGTCGACGAACGCCTGCTGCATGGGGTGCAGGGCCTCGCCCCGGGCCAGGCCCTCGATGGTGGTGACCGGCCTGGGCGGCACGGCGCAGGTCAGGGTGAGGCAGGACAGCACCCGCCGACCGTCGACGTGCACCGTGCACGCGCCGCACTGCCCGCGGTCGCACCCCTTCTTCGAGCCGACCAGGTCCAGCCGGTCGCGCAGCGCGTCCAGCAGCGTCACCCGTGGGTCCAGCCGCAACCGCCGGTCCTGCCCGTTCACCGACAGCACGACGTCCACCAGGCCGTCGACCGGTGTCCGGTGCGCGACGACGGCCGGGCTGGCCTGGGCCGCGGCGGGACCGAGCGCGACGACGCCGGCCGACACCGCCGCCGCACGACCGAGGAAACCGCGTCGGGACACAGCTGAACGACCAGCGTCGACCTGGCCGTCCTTGTCCCGATCCGGGTCAGAAGGCATGGACAGGGTCCTTCCAGGTGGGCGCCGGGCCTCGCGGCATGCCGGGCGACGGATGGGTAGAATCGGAGCTATCCGGGATAGCCATCCCGCTTCGAGCGAAGATACGGGACGGCCATCCCGGTTGTCTACCGAGCCTGAGAGAGGTCTCAGCATGGGCGGTGAACCCCCGATGCGCGCCGACGCCAGACGCAACCGCGCGCACGTGCTGGAGGTCGCGATCGCGGCCTTCGCCGCCGAAGGGCTCTCGGTCCCGGTGCACGAGATCGCCCGGCGCGCCGGCGTGGGCACGGGGACCGTCAGCCGCCACTTCCCCACCAAGGAAGCCCTCTTCAAGGCCGTGGTTCTGCGCCGGGTCGAGGTGATCGTCAACCGCGCGAACGAACTGTCGGCGACCGAGGCTCCGGGAGACGCGTTCTTCGCGTTCTTCGCCTTCGTCGCCGAGCAGGGCCTGCTGGACCGCGGCCTGGCGGACGCCCTCGTCGGGGCGGGCTTCGACATCTACGCCGCGGCGGCCGGCGCCGAGCAGGACCACCTGACCGCCTGGCGCGACCTCCTCACCCGCGCCCAGCAGGCAGGCGCCGTCCGCGCCGACGTCGACATCGCCGACGTCAAAGCCCTCCTCGACAGTTGCCTCACCCGACAACGCGACAAACCCGACCCCGCCGCGCATGCCCGAATGATCAACATCGTCTGTCAGGGCCTGAAAGCCTGAGCCCCTGTCGCCGCCCGCTGTCGGGGACCGTCGCATGTCCCTGCGTGGCCGCCCGTTCGTCGACGCCGCGGTCGTCGGCGGCTCCTCACGCACCCGGGTCCTGGTCCGACACCTGCTGCCCAACGTCGCGCCGCAGGTGCTGCTCGCCGTCATGTACGCCGGGCGGATCATCGAGACCGGCCCGACGGGAACGGTCTCGACACGCCGCGACATCCCTACAGCCGAGGCCTGCGCGACGCCCTGCCCGACCACGCGTTCACCCCGATCGCCGGCCAGCCGCCGCTGCTCACCGACCTGCCGCCCGGCTGCTCGTTCGCACCCCGCTGCGAACGGGTGGCGCCGGTCCGCGCCGAACGGCCGAGCCTGTCCGACGACGACCACGCCGCGGCGTGCCACAACCCATGCTGACCGCGCAGGGCGTCACCGCCGGCTACCGCCACCCGGTGGTGACCGACATCGACCTGACCATCCACCGGACAGACAGTCGGCCTCGCCGGCCCCAGCGGCAGCGGAAAGTCCACCATCGCGCGCGTGCTGGCCCTGCTGCACATGCCGTTCGCCGGCACCGCCCACCTCGACGGCCAGCAGGTGACCCGGTTCCGGCACCGCGCACCGCGCGCGCTGCGCACCCGGATCGGGGTGCTGTTCCAGCAGCCACGCCTGTCCGTCGACCCCCGCATGACGCTGCGCGGCGCGATCGCGGAACCCCTGCGCGCCGGCGGCAGACCCGACCGCGTCGACGAGCTGGCCGAGCTGGTCATGCTCACGCCGGACCTGCTCGCCCGCCGCCCGCACGAGGTCAGCGACGGCCAGCTGCAACGCGCCTGCCTCGCCCGCGCTCTCGCACCGCGGCCCGCCTACCTCGTCTGCGACGAGATGACAACCATGCTCGACGCCTCCACGACAGCCGCGCTCGTCACCGCGATCCGCGACTACCAGCGCGCGACCCGTGCCGGCGTGATCGCCATCTCGCACGACACCGCCCTGCTCGACCGCTGGGCCGACGAGACCGTGCGGCTGTAGGGCGCGTCCCACGTCACCCGGGCACGTCGGATGCCAGGGGTGCCAGCCGCGCGAGCAGCGCGCGTACCGCGAGGACGGCGGAGATCGCGAACAGCGCGCCGCCGACCACGTCGGTCAGGTAGTGGTAACCGAGGCCGACCATCCCGACGGCGACCGCGACGAGGACAACGGCGCCGAGCGACGCGGTGGCGGTGCGCAGCGCGCCGCGGACCAACACGAACACCACGACCAGCGTGGCGACCATTCCGACGGTGTGGCCGCTGGGGTAGGCCAGCGCGTCCCCTATCCGCCGGTCGAACGCCGGTTTCAGCAACCACGTGTTCGCCGCGACCGCGACCGCGGGCCCGAGGACGACGAACAGCGCATCCCACGGCCGCGCGGCCGACAGACACCCGCCGACCAGCAGCGCCAGCACCGGCAGCAGCACGTACGGCTCGGTCGGCAGCACCAGGGCGTGCAGCACCCCGTCCGGCCACCCGCCGACCGAGGACCGCGCCGCCTCGTCGACCCCACTCGGTCCGCGGTCACCCGCGACGACGAGCCCGAGCGCGAGGGCGAGGAGCACGCAGCCGACGGCCACGATCGTCACCGGCCGGGAGGTCATGACCGACGGTAGCGCGGTCGCGCCGCGGACCGTCGTCGCGCACCCGCGACGCACGTCGTCTTTCCCGCACGGGGGGTGCCGCGTCGGTCACCGGTCGTATCCTCGGGTGGTGACCTCGCCTCGACCGGAAGCCGACCCGGCGGTGCACAACCACGTCGCCGAGGGGGCGACGGTGATGGGCCACGTCGTGCAGGCCGGCACGTTCAGCGGACAGGTCCACTTCCACTACCGGGACCAGAACGCGCCACTGGACCTGCTGTCCCTGCGGCGCTGGCTGGACCGCGTCGCGGAGGACTTCCGCGCGGTCGCCGAGCAGGACCGCACGGGGCGCGAGCACGGCAAGCGCCTGGACTCCACGCGGGCGGTCGTGGCGGACCCTGGCCAGGAGAGCAGACAACGCGACGTCATCCGCCGCCTGCTCGTGGCCGGGCTCTGCGGGTACCTGGCGCGGACCAGGGACGCCGCTCCCCCGCCCCTGCCGGAACAGATCCTGTTGGACCTGGTCGTCTTCGCGCTGTGGCCGGTGGTCACCGCCCGGCGCCTGCCAAGGGACTGGCAGGGCGAGCTCGCCGAGATCACCTCCGCGCGCCTGGCCTCGCTGGTGGCGCAGGCCCGAACGAGCTGGCGGTCCGGGGACGGGACGGCCGCCGAGACCTTCGCCAGGGCCTTGGCCCGCCGCTCGCTGTTCCCGGCGATGTCCGTCCTGTTCGACGACCTCGCCGACCCGCGCCGCGGGGGCGCGCTGCTGACGTCCATGGCGCTGGTCGGCGGATTGCCCGAACCCAGGACCGGCACGGCACGCACGGTGTTCGTCTGGGCGGTGGGCATCGTGGGCGGGGCCGCGGCGGTCACGGTCGTGCTCGACCGGGAGTCCCAGGTCCACCGGCTGCTCGAGGAGGCGATCGCCACCCTGCCGGACGGCTCGGCCGATCTCGACCTGACCGAGCTGCTGGCCGAGTTCATCGACGCCCTGCTCGAACAAGGGGGCACCGGGTGACCGACTGGCTCGACACCGTCCGCACGCTGGGGTGGCAGTGGCAGCTCGTCGGCGCCGCGGCGGCCGGGCTCGCGATCCTGCTGGTCGGCAACCGCCTGTTGAAGGCCGCCACCTGGGGCAGCCCACGCGCTCTGGTCGAGACCTCCCAGCTCTACGTGCGACTGCGCGCGCTGCCCCCGGCCACCCTGTTCCGCTGGCGGGTGGGCGTCGGCCTGCAGGTCGTCGTCTACGACGAGGCGACCGACGAGGAGAAGGAGATGCCCTCGGGGTTGCGGCCGGACCGCGCGGGACCGGGGCTCGCGTTCTGGATGTGGGGTGAGCGACCGCGTTCGGCCGCCTTCGTCGCGGCCCGGGTGCGGCGAGACTTCCTCGTCCGGCTGGTGTGCTTCTTCTGGTTCTTTCTCGGCGGGTTCGTCGTGCTGGTGCGACTGGCCATCACCGAGAGCCCGCTGTGGCTGGTGGCGCTGGTGTTCCTGCTCGTCCACCAGCTCGCGACCAGCGCCACGGGCCGCTACATCCTGTTCGAACAGCCCCGGCACGCCGTCCTGCTGGCGGTCGCGGCGTTCCTGTTCCTGCGCGGCGGCGTGCTCGCGACGGTCGCGGTGTACGCCCTGGGCGCGTACTTCGTGCTGTACGTCCTGGGGTTCTGGTACATGGTGAGCAGTGGGCGGATGGAGCGGCTGGCCGTTCTCCGCGACGCGCTGTGAGGCGCGACCGGCCCGCGTTCAGGTCGGCAGGGCGGGTTCGAACAGCCAGCCGGTGAACAGCGGGCCCAGCTCCGCGTCGGTGTGGTACTGGGCGAGGGCGGTGAAGTCCGTGGTGGTCGCCGTGCCGTAGCGGTGGGTCAGGGTCCACGTGCGGAGGATCGCGAAGAACGCCTCGTCGCCCACGCGGGTGCGCAGGGCGTGCAACGTCAGCGCGCCCCGCTGGTACAGGCGGTCGTCGAACATCTCCCCGGCCGTGGGAGCGCCCACCCGGAGGTCCTGGGGCAGCCGCGACAGCGACGCACGGGAGCGGCCGGCCAGGACCGCCGCCGGCGGACCGCCCGAGTACTCCGACCACAGCCACTCCGCGTAGGTCGCGAAGCCCTCGTTCAACCAGATGTGCTGCCAGTCCGCCACCCCGACGCTGTTGCCGAACCACTGGTGTGCCAGCTCGTGGGCCACCAGGCGCTCGTGGCCCCGTCTGCCGTCCACGTGGTTGGCCCCGAAGATCGACAGGCCCTGCGCCTCGACCGGCACCTCCAGCTCGTCCGCCGTGACCACCACCCGATAGCCCTCGAACGGGTAGGAGCCGAACAACCTCGCGAAGACCGACATCATCGCCGGCTGCCGCGCGAAGTCGTGAGCGGCCGCGCGCACCAGCGGTGGTGGGACCATCACCTCGCCGTCCGATGAGGACAGCCGCTCGTACCGTCCTATCTGGACGGTCGCTAGGTACGTGGCCATCGGGGCGTCCTGCCGGTACACCCACGTCGCTTTCGCGCCGACCACCCGGCACTCGGCCAGGGCACCGTTCGCCACCACCGTGTAGGACGCCGGCGCGGTCACCGCTATCCGGTAGGTCGCCTTGTCGTCCACGCGGTCGTTGCACGGGAACCACGACGGCGCACCGACCGGCTGACCGGCCACGATCACCCCGTCGGTCAGCTCGTCCCAGCCGACATCGCCCCAGTACCGGGTCCGGATCGGACGGGGGGTGCCCGAGTACCGGACCTCGACCGCGACGGGCCCGGTCACCGGCCCGCGGACCCGCAGCTTTCCCTCGCGGTGGCTGTAGCGCGCGGGCTTTCCGGCCACCGTCACCCGGTCGACCCGGAACGTGCCGAGATCCAGCACCACCGTCGTCAGTGGCGCCACCGGCACCACGGCCAGCACGGCCCGGGCGGTCACCCGGCCCGTCGACGGCTTGTAGTCGAGCTCGAGGTCGTAGTGCGCGACGCGGTAACCGGGGTCGCCGTGCCGGTACAGCTCCGCCCCGGTCAGCGCCATGCGGCCACGGGGTTGCCAAGCCACCTCGTGCCGGCCGGCACGTTCTCACCCCGCATCACCAGCGAAGCCGGCCCGACGGTCGTGTCGGCCCCCACGGTGGTTCCGGGCAGGACGATCCCGTGCGGGCCGAGCGTCGCGCCGGCGCCGAACGTCACCCGGTCCATACGCAGGATTCGATCATGGAACAGGTGCGTCTGCACGACGCAGCCCCGGTTCACGGTCGCACCGTCGCCCAGCCGCACCAGGTCCGCCTCCGGCAGCCAGTACGACTCGCACCACACGCCCCGGCCGATCCGTGCCCCCATCGCCCGAAGCCAACCGTTCATGACCGGCGTGCCGCCCGCGGCGCCGACCAGCCACGGCACCGCCAGCACCTCGACGAATGTGTCCGCCAGCTCGTTGCGCCACACGAACGCGCTCCACAGGGGATGGTTCGCCGCACGGAACCGCCCAACCAACAACCACTTCGCGGCAATCGCCACCACGCAGGCGACCAGCCCGGCGCCGGCGAGCAGGAACCCGCCGGCCAGCCAGAGACCCCGGTCGGCCAACGCCGCCAGCCCGGCGAGCAGCAGCACGGTCAGCGCCACCGAGCACATCACCGGTACCACCCGGCACAGCTCGACCAGCGCCCTGGCGACCAGCAGTCTGGTCGGCGGCTCGTACGTGCGTGCCGCGCCGGCGTCCTCCGCGACACGCGGCAGCCTCATGGGCGGCATGCCGAGGTAGGAACTGCCGCTCTTGGCTCGCTTCGGCGCGGTCGACAGCACCCCGATCAGTCCGCGGTTCGGCACCGAACGCCCGGGCCGTGCCATGCCGGAGTTGCCGAGGAAGGCTCGCTTGCCCAGCCGGACCGTGGCGATGCGCAGCCACCCGCCGCCCAACTCGTAGCCGGCGACCATCGTGTCGTCGGCCAGGAACGCGCCGTCGCCGATGGTGGTCATGGCGGGCAGCGCGACCACTGTGGACGCCTCCACCCCGCGGCCGACCCGCATGCCGAGCGCGCGCAGCCACACCGGGGTGAACAGGCTGGCGTACAGGGGGAACAACCGGACTCGGGCGGAGTCCATCAGCCGCATGGTGGCCCACGCCTGCCAGGCGACACGCCCGCGCACAGGGTGGTGGCCCTCGCGCAGCCCGATGCCCAGCAGCCGCACGCTCACCAGGATCAGCACGGCGTGGGTGGCGAGCCAGACGACTGTCGCGAGCGGCACCGCGACCAGTGCCGCACCGAGTGCCTCGCCCAGGGTGGTGGCGCCGCGGGTGAACAGCACGGTCAGGACGACCGCCGGCAGCGCGGCGACGGCCGGCAGCAGTGCGAGCGCGGTGGACGTCGCGTCGTAGGCCAGCGCCCAGCGGCGTGACCGAGGCGGGCGGGCCTTCGGCCAGCGGTGCGCGGCCTTGCCCTCCTTGGTCGCCGGGACACCGCTCCACCGCTGTCCGGTGGGCACCGAGCCCAACACGCCGGAACCGGGCGCGACCTCGGCGCGCTTGCCGACCCGCGCACCGGGGAACAGGGTGCTGCGCGCGCCGACGGTGGCCCCGGCGCCCACCCTGATCCTGCCGATGTGCACCACGTCGCCGTCGACCCAGTGGCCGGACAGGTCCACCTCGGGTTCCACCGCGCTGCCCCGGCCCAGCCGCAGCATGCCGGTGACCGGCGGAACGGAGTGCAGGTCGACGTCGGGGGCGACGCGGGCGCCGAGCGCCCGCGCGTAGTGGACGAGCCACGAACCGGACAGGTCGGCCGCACCGGAGCGCTCGGCCAGCTGTTCGGCGAACCACAACCGCAGGTGGACCGAGCCGCCACGTGGATAGCTGCCCGGGCGGACCCCGCGCAGCAGCAGCCGGGCGCCACCGGCGGAGATCGCCAGCCGCCCCGGCGAGCTGTACAGCGCCAGCCACCCGGCGCCGACCAGCCACCACGAGGCGGTGGGCAGCCACGGCACGGTCAGCACGTTGCCGAGCGCGGCGAGCGCCACCGTCCAGCGGAGCGCGACGAGCGTGAACAGCGGCAGCATCAGCAGCGTCTGCACGACCGCCGCGGCCCGGGGAACCGGTGAGACCACGCGCGTCGGGGCGTGGTCGCCCGCCAGGTCGTCGAGCCGGGCGGCGAGCGCGCCGAGCGTCGGGTGGTGGTAGACGTCGCTCACCGAGACCGTCGGGTGCTCGGCGCGGACCAGCGACACGAGCCGGGCCGCCGCGAGGCTGCCACCGCCCGCCGAGAAGAAGTCGGTCGCGGGCCCCGTGGGCGCCACGCCGAGGACGTCGGTCCAGCGCCCCGCCAACCACGCCTGCGTGCCGTCCAGCTCCACGGGGTTCTCGTCGGCCTGGTCGGTGCGCAGCGGCCAGGGCAGCGCGGCGCGGTCGACCTTGCCTGAGGTCCGGGTGGGCAGCGTGTCGACGACCGCGAGCCGCGGGACGAGCGCTGCGGGCAGCGCCTCGCGCAGCCGGCTGAGCGCGCCGGCCTGGTCGAAGTCGGCCGCCGTGACCAGGTAGCCGACCAGCAGCTGCGTGCCGCTGGCCGTGGTCCGCACCGCGGCCGCCGCGCCGGTGACGTGCGGTAGCGCCTGCAGGGCGGCGTCGACCTCGCCGAGCTCGATCCGCCGGCCGCCGAGCTTGACCTGCTCGTCGGCGCGGCCGAGGAACACCAGCCCCTCGGGCTCGGCGCGGACCAGGTCGCCGCTGCGGTAGGCGCGGTCCCAGCCGAGCGCGGGCAGGGACGCGTACTTCTCCGCGTCCTTGGCCGGGTCGAGGTAGCGGGCCAGACCGACGCCGCCGATCACCAGCTCGCCGGTGCCGCCCATCGGCACGACCTCCCCGGCGGGGTCGGTGGAGAAGTCGACAACCGCCAGGTCCCAGCCGGCGAGCGGCAGCCCGATGCGCACCGGGCCCTCGCCGCCGAGACGGGCCGCGCAGGCGACGACCGTCGCCTCGGTCGGGCCGTAGGTGTTCCACACCTCGCGGCCCTCCACGCTGAGCCGCTCGGCCAGCTCCGCCGGGCAGGCCTCGCCGCCGAGGATGAGCAGCCGCACGTCGTCGAGGGCTTCGGCGGGCCACAGCGCCACCAGCGTCGGCACTGTCGACACGACCGTGATCTCCTGCTCGACCAGCCAGGGTCCGAGGTCGACGCCGGTTCGGACCAGCCAGCGCGGTGCGGGCACCAGGCAGGCGCCGTTGCGCCAGGCCAGCCACATCTCCTCGCAGGAGGCGTCGAACGCCACGGACAGCCCGGCCAGGACGCGGTCGTCCGGCCCAATGGGCTCGGCCGTGCAGAACAGGCCGGCCTCGGCGTCGACGAACGCGGCGGCGTTGCGGTGGGTGACCGCCACGCCCTTGGGCTTGCCGGTGGAGCCGGAGGTGAAGATGATCCACGCGTCGTCGTCCGGGCCGGGCCCGCCGGGCCGCCCGCCCGCCGGTCCACGCAGGGTGAGCTCCTGGTCGGCGCCCAGTACCGCGCAGACCTCCGCCTCGCCGAACACCAGGTCGGCGCGCTCGTCGGGGTCCTCGGCGTCGACCGGCACGTACGCCGCACCCGCGGTCAGCACGGCGAGGATCGCCACGTAGAGGTCGGCCGTGCCCGACGGCACCCGGATGCCGACGCGGTCGCCGACCCCGATGCCCGCCGAGGCGAGCCGCTCGGCCAGCGCGTCGACCACGGCCAGGAGCTCGACGTAGGTCAGCGTGCCGGTCGCGGCGTCGATGGCCGCCGCATGCGGGTGGCGCGCGGCCGTGTCCGCGAGCACGTCGACGAGGGTGTGTGCCGGCGTGGCGGCGGCACCGTCGAACCGGCCGAGCGGGGGTGCGAGCGGGCCGAGCAGGGAGTCCAACTGATCGTAGACGGCGGTCATCGATCACCGGCCGAGCGCAGACCCAACAGATCCTCCAAAGTTTCCGACCGCACCGCGCCCCGACCGGCGGTGGGCGGCATGCCCTGGCCCCATCGGCCGGGCGACCTGCAATTTTAGCGCTCGCTCGGAGTTGTGCGCCCACGGCACGGCGGAAAGTGAGCGATCACTCAGCGAGAATGGACACGCTCTCCGACTCCGACGTGGCAAGGGATCACCACGATGGCCGTTTCGTTCCTCCTTGACCCGCAACAAGAACAGCTCAAGGCAGTCGCACGTGGCTTCGCCCGGGAGCACCTGCGCGACCTCGCCGCGGCGACCCGGGCCGAACCCGACCCGCGGGCCCGGGCGCTGCTGGTGCGGCCGGTGTTCGAGACCGCCGTCGCGGCGGGGTTCCTCAAGGGGCTGATCCCGGTGCCCTTCGGCGGGACCGCGTCCAGTGGTGTCGACGCCGCCATCCTCATCGAGGAGTGGGCGGCGGAACTCCCCGACTTCGTCATCGCCATGGCCGGGCCGTTGATCGCGCTGGCGCCCGTCTACCAGGTGGGCAGCCCGGACCAGGTCGAGCGCTTCGTAGCGCCCTTCCTGGCCGACTCCGGCGCGCCGGTGGCGGCGATGGCCTTCAGCGAGCCCGAGGGCAGCGCGAACTTCGACGCCGACGGGCCCGGCGAAGGAATCCGCACCACCGCGGACCTCGACGGCGACGAGTGGGTGATCAACGGGCGCAAGGCGTGGGCGTCGCACCTGTGCGGCTGGGACGGCGACGGCCCGGACATCATGACCATCGTCTGCCGCACCCCCGGCGGCGTCTCCCTCGTCGTCGCCCAACGCGAGCACCTGGCCGGGAGGATCGAGGTCGAGAAGTACTACGACCTGCCCGGGCTCAGAGGCTGCCTCACCACCCGGATCCGGCTCGTCGACGTGCGCGTTCCGCGCGGCAACCTCCTCGGCGAGGAAGGCCAGGGGGTGGACCTGACCCGCAGCGCGTTTCTCCCCAGCGGCGCGTCGATCGGCATCTTCGCCACCGCCGCGATGCGACAGGCCTTCGACCTCGCCTATCGCTTCGCCCTCACCGAGAAGCGCGGCGGCCCGGTGCCGATCATCGAGTACCAGGCCGTGTCCGACGTCCTCGCCGACGCCAAGGGGAAGATCGAAGCCGTCCGGCTGTTGACGTGGCGCGCACTGGACGCGGTGATGTCGATGCACCCGAGCGGCCCGGAGCTCGCCCTGCATGCCAAGGTCTTCGGCTCCGAGACCGGGGTCGCGGTCGTCAACGAGCTCGTCAAGATCATTGGCGTGACCGCCTACGACCAGGACTTCCCCATCATCCGCCATCTGATGGACGCGCTGTCCTACCCGGTCATCGAAGGCAGCAACGTCGGGGTGCGCCGCAGGCAGCTGCAGATGCTGTTCCGCACCCCGGGCTACGACCCGCTCTCGGCCTCGGGCATGGCCTAGGTGACCTTGGTCAGGAACGCGGCGAGGTTGGCCGTGGTCCGTTCGATCTGGTCGGGCAGGGTCAGCGACTCGTGGATCCGGCTGCCCGGCCCGGCGTCCTTCTTGCCGCGCAGGTAGAGCGAGCAGGCGAGGTCCGAGCACATGTAGGCGCCCACCGAGTTCTCGCGCTGCCGTGCCTTGCGCGCGGTCATCAGGGCGACGTCCTCGTGGGTGGTCAGGCACAGCGAGCACATGACGCGCCGCCTGCGCCCGGGCGCCGCTCGGCGCAGGGCGACGCCGACCGTGGCTCCGCCGGCGTCGGCGACGAGGTACGCCCGTTCCGGCGACGCGGGGTCGCGCCACCCGAGGAAGTCCAGGTCGTTCCAGGGGCGGTCGGCCAGGTCCCTGGGCACGGCGAGCCGCTTCGCCTCGCCCTTGGTGCAGTTGACGAAGGACGCGCGGATCTCGGGTTCGGTCATCGGTCTCATGACCCTATCCTAGAGCCTCTAGGCAATGGGTTAGTATCTCCAGGCATGGCACGAGTGGGGATGACCGCGGAGCGCCTCGTCCTGGCGGCGGCCGAGCTGGCCGACGAGGTCGGCTTCGAGAACGTGACGGTCTCGGCGCTGGCCCGCCGGTTCGGAATCAGGGACGCGAGCTTCTACTCGCACATCCGCAATGCTCAGGAACTGCGGGAACAGGTGTCCCGGCTGGCGCTGACCGAGCTGGCCGACCAGGCGGCGAACGCACTCGCCGGCCGGTCTGGCCGCGACGCGCTGGTGGCGTTCGCCAACGCCTACCGGGACTACGCCAGGCGACACCCGGGGCGGTACGCCGCCGGCCAGCTCCCGGTCTCCCCCGCGACCGCCGACGCGGCCCGGCGCCACTCCGAGCTGACCCGGGCCATCCTGCGGGGGTACGAGCTGCCGGAAGCCGAGCACGTCCACGCGGTGCGGCTGCTGCACAGCACGTTCCACGGCTACGTCAGCCTGGAGCGGGCCGGCGGGTTCGACCACTCGGGCGACGTGGCGGCGTCGTGGCGCAGGGTTCTGGACGTCCTCGACGCCACCCTCGCCCACTGGCCGGCGCCGTAGGCCGGACGCGCTCGGGCGAACGGCGGAGACGGCATCGCTGCTGCGGATCAGGATTTCGTTCGTTTGACCAGCACGTGATTCACCGCACTCGATTGCGGGAAGTCCGCCTACAGAGAACGGAAACGGGAGCATCGGTCACGTGTCCGTGCTCGTGGGATGTGGGTCGCCGAGCTTCGTACGAGTGAGATCCGCAGCCAAGAGGGTTGCGCCGGCCAGGTCGATATTGGTGAGATCCGCTCCCGTCAAGTCCGCGTTCGTAAGATTCGCAGCAGTCAGGTCCGCCTCAATGAGGGTCGCTCGGGTAAGATCAGCGCCTTCAAAATTCACGCCAATCAGATCGGCTCCGCTCAAATTTGCGTTTGTCAAATCGACGCCACGAAGATTCGATCCAGTCAGATCCGCATTAGCGAGAGTGGCAGCGGTGAGAACCGCCTCGCTCAACTCGGTATTGATCAGACTTGCG
This sequence comes from Actinophytocola xanthii, assembly GCF_001921205.1. Lineage (GTDB taxonomy): Bacteria > Actinomycetota > Actinomycetes > Mycobacteriales > Pseudonocardiaceae > Actinophytocola > Actinophytocola xanthii. The sequence goes on from NZ_MSIE01000049.1 coordinate 93,776, forward strand.
CGCATGAGACTTGCACCGCTGAGAGCCTGTTCCTGAACTTATTTGGTGAGGCGTTGGCTGGTG
>NZ_MSIE01000005.1 GCF_001921205.1 Actinophytocola xanthii
CGGCCGCGCCGAGCGCCTCGCGCAGCTCGGGCCCGCCGATCGAGGCCCGCCCCGCCAGCGCGTCGGCGAAGCCGCGCAGCAGCTGCGAGGCGATCACGCCGGAGTTCCCGCGTGCCCCGGCCAGGGCGCCCCTGGCCAGCGCGGTGAGCGCCGCCCCTGCCTCGGCACGGGCCCTGGCCGGCGCGCGCAGCAACGCCTCGAGGGCCGCTCGCGCCGTGTGCAGCAGGTTGGCCCCGGTGTCGCCGTCGGCCACCGGGAAGACGTTGATCCGGTCGATCCCCTCGCGGTGGGCGTCGAGCGACTGCACGCAGGCCACCGCCCAGCGCCGCACGTGCGCGGCGTCCAGCGCCTGCAACATCAGCCCTCCCGCAGCCCGGCCAGCGGCGTCCCTCACGCGGAGACTAGTGGGCCGGTTTGAAGCCCGCGGACGGGAGCCGTTACCCTGGATTCGCCTGCCCGGCGAGAACGCGGGGTGGGGATCGCTTTGCTGACCACATCGGTCGGTTTCCCGAGAAAGGAGTGCCTGACGTGGCTGCCGTCTGCGACGTCTGTGGCAAGGGGCCAGGCTTCGGCAAGTCGGTCTCGCACTCGCACCGGCGCACCAGCCGTCGGTGGAACCCGAACATTCAGACCGTGCACGCGAAGATCGGTGTCTCGCAGCGCAAGCGTCTGAACGTGTGCACCTCCTGCCTGAAGGCGGGCAAGGTCACGCGCGGCTGAGTCCGAGCGCACAGACAGCGAACCGGGCCACGGCAACGCCGGGCCCGGTTCTTTGTGTGGCCCGGGCCAGCGGCCCGGGCATCCGTCTCAGGGCAGCTTCCAGTCCACAGGCGACGCGCCCTGCTCCTCGAGCAGGGCGTTGGCCCGGCTGAACGGCCGCGAGCCGAAGAACCCGCTCCTCGCCGACAGCGGGCTCGGGTGCGCCGACTCGATGCAGGGGACGTCGCCGAGCAGCGGCCGCAGGTTCCGCGCGTTGCGGCCCCAGAGGATGGCCACGAGCGGGCCGCCGCGGGCGGCCAACGCGCGGATCGCCTGCTCGGTGACCTCCTCCCACCCCTTGCCCTGGTGGGAGTTCGGGCGTCCGGGTTCGACGGTCAGCGCCCTGTTGAGCAGGAGCACGCCGTTCTCGGTCCACCGGGTCAGGTCGCCGTTGGACGGCGGCGGGTGCCCCAGGTCCTCGCAGTACTCCTGGTAGATGTTCACCAGGCTCTTGGGCAGCGGGCGAACGTCGGGCGCAACGGAGAAGCACAGACCGATGGGATGACCCGGCGTCGGATACGGGTCCTGGCCGACGATCAGCACCCGCACGTCGGCGAAGGGCTGCTGGAACGCGCGGAGCACGTGCTCACCCGCGGGCAGGTACGTGCGCCCCGCGGCGATCTCGGCGCGCAGGAACTCGCCCATCGCGGCGATGCGGTCGGCCACCGGCGCGAGCGCCTCCGCCCAACCTGCTTCAACGATCTCGGACAGGGGTCGTGCCGTCACGGGCGGAAACCCTAGCGGGTCGGTCAGGACAGCCGACGCAGGCCCGTCCGGTACCGCCCGATGCGCTCGACGTAGTTCGCCACGATGCCGGCGACCATGTCCGGGGGCACCTCGTAGCCCTCCCGCACCCTGGCCGGCACGCCGAGCGCCATCCGCCGGGCCGGCAGGTGGCCGTTGAACGACATCACCGCGCCCGCGCCGAGAACCGCGCCGTCCTCGAGCACCGAACCGTTCAGCAACACCGAACCCGACGCGACGAGGCACCCGGTGCCGATCGTCGCGCCCTCGATGTGCGCGTTGTGGCCGACCGCGGAGTCGGGACCGATCCGCGTGGGATGCCACTCGGTGCAGTGCACGATCGTGCCGTCCTGGACGTTGGTCCGCTCGCCGACCCAGATGCCGCCGGAGTCTCCGCGCAGCACCGCACCCGGCCAGACCGAGGCCTGCGCCGCGAGGTGGACGTTGCCGATCAGCACCGCGTCCGGATGGACGTAGGCGTCCGGGTGGACGCTCGGCTCGTGCTCGTCCAGCGCGTAGACGGGCATGCGGCCTCCTTACTCGGCGTGCGCGGGGGTGGGCTCGTGGTCGAGGACCTTTCCGAGGTGCACGCTCTCCGGCGCCTCCGCGTAGTACCCGAACTTCGGTACGGCGGTGTACCCGGCGGAGGCGTAGAGCGCGAGGGCCTCCGGCTGGCGCAGCCCGCTCTCCAGCACGACGCGCCCGTACCCGGCGGCCAGCGCCCGCCGCTCGAGCTCGGCGAGCACGGCGCGGGCCAGCCCTCGTCCCCGTGCCCGCGGGCTCACGTACATCCGCTTCAGCTCGACCGCGTCGGCTCCGTGCACCCGCCATCCGCCGCAGGCGGCCGGCGAACCGTCGTCGAGGTAGGCGACCAGGAACAGGCCCTCCGGCGGCGCGAACTGCGCCGGCTCCACCGGAGTGTCGTCCGGCGAGCCGTAGCGCACGACGTACTCCTGCTGGACCTCCTCGATCAGCGCGAGCGAGTCCGGGTGGTCATAGGGCAACGCATCGATCCGCACAACCCGATCCTGCATGGGCACCGGCGCGGACGCCATGGGGTGTCGGTCACCGCCAGTGCTGCCACCCCGGCGGCTTCTCGTACTGGCGACCGTCCACGGTCACCCCGGCGCCCCGGCCCACGGTGCCGACCGCGACCCAACCCTGCGGCACGCCGGCCGGGTCGGGGAACGTCGCCGCCAGGGCGTGGTCCTCGCCGCCGGTCAGCACCCAGTGCAGCGCGTCGGCGCCCAGCGCGGAGGCGACCTCCACCAGCCGCTGGGGCACCGGCACCAGGGAGGTCCGCACGTCGATGGCCACACTGGACGCCTCGGCGACGTGGGCGAGGTCGGCGAGCAGCCCGTCGGAGACGTCGATCATGGCGGTGGCCCCGGCCAGGGCGGCCTGCGGGCCCGCGGCGTACGGGGGCTCCGGGGCGCGGTAGGCGCTCACCACGGTGACCGGCGAGCGGAAACCGCGGCCGAGCACCGCGAGCCCCGCTGCCGACCAGCCGAGCCGGCCGCTCACCGCGACCACGTCGCCGGGCATCGCACCGCCCCGGGTGACCGGCGCCCGACCCTGGAGGTCACCGAGCGCGGTGACCGAGATCACGATCTGGTCCGCGGCGACGACGTCCCCACCGACGAGCCCGGCTCCGGCCCGGGTGGCCTCCTCCCACATGCCGGCCGCCAGCCCTTCGGCGACGGCCGTGGGGGTGGTCCTCGGACAGGCGAGCCCGACCAGCAGCCCGGTGGGCACCCCACCCATCGCCGCGATGTCGGCGATGTTCACCGCGACCGCTTTGCGCCCAACGTGTTCCGGTGTCGACCAGTCCATCCGGAAGTGCACGCCCTCGACCAACACGTCGGTACTGGTGACCACCCGGCCGTCGCTCGCGGCCACGATGGCCGCGTCGTCGCCGGGGCCGAGCAGGGTGGTCGCAGGTTGCCGGCGGCCGGCGGTGACGCGGCCGATCAGACCGAACTCGCCGATGTCGGCCACCGTCTCCTGCCGTTCATCGCTGCCCGGCACGCCCACCTCCGATAGTCGGATCCCCAAACGATCGAGAACTGCGGTACCTTTTGCTGCTCACGTTCCTACCCTCCACAGGACCGATTGACACGAAGGGGCGCGCCGTGGTCCACGCATACATCCTGATCCAAACGGAAGTCGGTCAGGCCGCCGCGGTCGCCGCGGAGATAGCGAAGATCGCCGGCGTGACCACGGCCGAGGATGTCACGGGCCCGTATGACGTGATCGTGCGCGCCGAGGCGGAGAACGTGGACCTGCTCGGGCAGCTGGTCGTCGCCCGCGTCCAGGGGGTCCAGGGCATCACCCGGACGCTGACCTGTCCGGTGGTCCATCTCTGAGCTGTGCTCTAGTGGGGGCGTGTCGGAACAGCAGCTGTCACCGGTCGCCCTCCGCGTCTCCGTCGCACTGGTCGCCCTGCTCGTGGTCGGCGTCGCCGTACTCGGTCTGACCGCGAGGTCGGATCCCGCCACCGACGCCGCCGTTCCGACCTCGACACCCGCCGCCACGTCCGGCGCGACCGACACCGGTCCGCTGGCGCTGAGCGCCGTCGACGCTCCGGCCGCGGCCTCCGCGGAGTGCGCGGCGCTCGTCGGACGGCTGCCCCGGGAGCTGCCGAGCGGTGACCGGACCCTGCGCCGCCTCCCGCTCGCCGACCCGGCCCCGCCCGCCGCCGCGGCCTGGGGCGAGGGCGGGGGCGAGCCGGTGGTGCTGCGCTGCGGTATGCCCCGTCCGGCCGACCTGACGCCGATCTCGGACCTGCGCGAGATCTCCGGGGTGCGCTGGCTCATGGTCCCCGGCGACGGCGCGGTGACCTGGTTCGTGGTGGACCGCGCCGTCTACGTCGCGCTCACGGTGCCCGAGGGCAGCGGAACGGGAGTACTGCAGGACGTCTCCGCCGCGGTCCGGGCGGCGCTGGCGGTGCGACCGGTCCGGGCGGGCTGAGGGCCCTACCGGAGGCCGGTCCCCCGTGCGATCGCCGTGTCGACCAGGGTGGACAGCAGGCTCGGGTAGTCGATGCCGGTGACCGCCCACATCTTCGGGTAGGCCGAGGTCGGGGTGAAGCCGGGCATCGTGTTCAGCTCGTTGATCGTGAGCGCCCCGTCCGCGCCGACGAAGAAGTCGACCCGGGCCAACCCCTGGCAGTCCAGTGCGCGGAACGCCGTGACCGCCATCGCCCGCAGCCGCTCGACGACCTCGTCGTCGAGTTTGGCCGGGATGTCGAGCTCGCAGACGTCGTCGAGGTACTTGGCTTCGAAGTCGTACCACTCGGGACCGTCCGAGGTGATCCTGATCTCGGCGGGCAGCGACGCCTCCACCCGCCCGTCGGGCAGCTCCAGCACCCCGCACTCGACCTCACGGCCCACGATCGCCGCCTCCACGAGCACCTTGGGGTCGATCTCACGCGCCGCGGCCACCGCGTCGTCGAGCTGCGACCAGTCGGTGACCCGGGTGATCCCCGTGGAGGAACCCGCTCGCGCCGGCTTCACGAACACCGGCAGCCCCAGCCGGTCCCGCTGCGCGTCCGAGAGCGTGGGGCGGTGGCGGGATAAGACCTCGTACGGCCCGACGGGAAGTCCCTCCGCGATCAGCAGCTTCTTGGTGAACTCCTTGTCCATGGCCACGGAGCTCGCGAGCACGCCCGCGCCGACGTAGGGCAGGCCGACCATCTCGAGCAGCCCCTGGATCGTCCCGTCCTCGCCGTAGGCCCCGTGCAGCACGGGGAACACGACGTCCACCTTGGACAGAACCTCGCCCTCCCGGCCCCGTTCGAGCACGACGAGGCTCGCCGAGGACGGGTCGGCCGGGAGCGTGAGCGCTGTCCCCGCCGTGATCGTCGGCATCGTCCGCCCCTCGATCCGCAGCTCCGCCGGATCGGCGGGGCCCAACACCCAGGAGCCCTGGGGGGTGATGCCCACCGGCACGACCTCGAAGCGGTCGGGGTCCAGGTTGGCGAGCACGCTCGCCGCCGACACGCAGGACACCGCGTGCTCGCTGCTCTGCCCACCGAACACGACTGCCACGCGGATACGCTCTTGGCTGGCCATGGCGCCCGACCCTACCCCCGGCCGCCCCGCACCAGCTCCACCAGCACCGGCAACGCGTCGCGCAGCTGTTCGCGCGAGCACGCGGCGTAGCCGAGCGCGATACCGAACCACCGCGCCCGGCCCACGTGGTGCCTGGCCAGACCGTCGAGCAGCAGACCGACCTCCAGTGCCTGTCGCACCAGCTCACGCTCCGCCTCGGCGGAAGGCAGCGGTACCACCACGTGTGCCCCTGCCTCGTCGCCCAGGACGTGCACCCCGCCGCGCACCAGCGCGTCCACGACCAGCGACCGGCGCTCGGACAGCTCGCGGCGCAGCCTGCGCAGGTGCCGGCCGAGGTCGCCGTTGCGGGCGAACTCGACGACGACCAACTGCCCCGCCGGCGCGGGTCCCGAGCCGGTGCGGTCGCGGTGGGCCAGCACCGCGGACACCACTGGCGGCGGTGCCACCATCCAGCCGACGCCGAGCGTCGGGGTGAGGATCTTGCTCGTGGTTCCGAGGTGCACCACGACGTCCGGCGCCAGCGCGGCCAGCAGGGGCAGCGGGGCCACGTCGTAGCGAAGCTCGCCGTCGTAGTCGTCCTCGATCACCAGCCATCCCCGCTGTCGCGCGGTCTCCACGAGCGCGACCCGGCGGGCGGCGGCCATCCGGCCGCCGAGCGGGTACTGGTGGGCGGGCGAGCAGTACACCGCGCGCGCCTGCCCCGGCACGGTGGCGGTCACCAGACCGTCGGCGTCCACCGGCGCCGGCACGACCCGCAGACCCGCTGCCCGCAGGGCGCCGACGGCCCGCTGGTAGCCGGGTTCCTCGACCGCGACGACGTCACCGGGGCGCAGTACGGCCGCCGCGAGCTCCGCGACCGCCGTACTGGTCCCGGAGGTCGCGAGAACGGTCTCCTGACTGTCCTGTGCGGACATACCTCCCACGCGCAAACCCCTGTGGCGCAGGAGGTGTTCGGCAACGGTCGCGCGATAGTCGGGCAGACCTGCCCGGTTGGGACGGACCATCGGGGCGATGTGCGCGGCGGCCCGCCAGGCTCGGCGCCACGCGGCCCGGTCTATTCCGCCGGCCCACGGCGAACCCGGGGTCAGGTCCACGGCGGTCTCGTCGGACCCGCCGCGCCGGGCGGGACCGGGCGCGGTGCCCGGCGAGCCCGGCGGCTGGGTGGTCACGTACGTGCCGGACCCGTGCCGCCCGGCGATCCACCCCTCGGCGTGCAGCTGCTCGTAGGCGGCCGCGGTGACCGTCCGGCTCACCCCGAGCTCACCGGCGAGCGCGCGGGTCGAGGGCAGCCGGTCACCGCTGCGCAACCGGCCCTCGCCGGCGGCCGCCCGGAGCTGCTCGGCCAGCTGGACGGCCAGCGGGGTGGCCGCGGTCCGGTCGAGCGTGACCGGCAGGGCGGGCGTCTCCGGCATCCAAGTGGCCTTTCGAAATCGAGTAGTCGTGGCTATTCAAGCATGCCACTCGGGTGGCGAGGCTGGAGCCATGCACCCACTCTCCCCGACCGAGCGCAGTACGGTCCGCCGCGGGAAGACGCGCTCGACCAGTGACCGCGCCGCCCTGCACGCCGTCCTGGACGCCGGCCTCATCTGCCATCTCGGGTTCGTCGCCGAGCACGGGGCACCCGTGGTCGTCCCCACCGGTTACGGACGCGACGGCGACACGCTCTACGTGCACGGCTCCACCGGCGCCGCGAGCCTGCGAGCGGCCGACGGAGGGGAGGTGTGCGTGACGGTGACCCTGCTCGACGGGATCGTGTACAGCCGCGCGGTCTTCCACTGCTCGGTCAACTACCGCTCGGCGGTCCTGCACGGTCGCGGGGCGACGCTCACCGACCGGGACGAGAAGCTCGCGGCCCTGCGGGTGATCACCGACCACCTCGCCCCCGGCACCTGGGGATACGCCCGCGAGCCGAGCAGGCGGGAGCTGGCCGCGACCGCGGTCCTGGCCCTCGACCTCACCGAGGCAGCGGTCAAGATCCGCACCGGCCCGCCCGGGGAGGAACCGGCGGACCTGACCCGCCCGACGTGGGCCGGGGTGCTGCCGCTGCACCGGTCCTGGGGTTCCCCCGTCCCGTGTCCCGAGCTGCGGCCCGGGACCGCGGTGCCGAGCCACGTCGAGACCAGACCGGACCCGGTGGGCCCTGGGCGTGGCTGAGGCGGCTCAGGAGGCCCGGCGCAGGTGGGCGGGATCCGTCCGCGGGTAGGAGTTCATGGTCCGCACACCCCGGTAGACGTGCAGGCTCACCGCGGGGTCGCGTCCCTCGTTGCGAACCTCGTGCCCGTAGCCGGGGGCGAACACCCGGGACTGGCCGGCGACCAGGGTGTGGGTCCTGCCGTCGCGCAGCACGTGCTCGGTCAGCTCACCGGAGACCACGGTGAAGGCTCCGGTGGCCGGGCCGTGGTCGTGCGGGTCGGTGCGCTGGCCCGGCAGCCAGCTCATCAGCCACACCTCCTGGTCGGCGGTGTGGTGCACCAGTACGGCGTAACGCTCGTCCGGGTCGTAGCGGAGCAGGTGCGCCCAGCGGGACCGGTCCTCGGCGTACTGCCGGGCGATCAGGGCGGGGTGCACGGTGGGCGGCGTGTCGGCGCCCGCGACGGTGTTCTCTGGCACGGCGAACATGGGAACCTTCTCGGGAGAACCTACTGGGGTGCGGCTCGATCACCAGGAAGGACACAGCGCGCTGGCGACTCGGCAGAAGCGCACGCTCGCGGACACGCCACCAGGACACCATCCGCGTTCCGCCGGGTCAAGGCGGTTCAGAATGTGGGAGGCCGACGCGGCCAATCCTCGGCCGGGAGCTCTCCGAACAACAAGGTGACGGGCCGCGGGCGAGGAGAACAGGGTGGGACATGGGTGATCGGGTGCGACGGCCGCGGGACGCCGGGCGGGAGGCGCAGGAACCGGAGCCTGACGGCGCGGAGCTGCTGCAACGGGTGGCCAGGGGTGACGAGGCCGCCTTCGTCGAGCTCTACGACCTGCTGATCGGCCCGCTGTTCGGGGTCATCCGGCGGGTCGTTCGCGATCCCGCGCAGTCGGAGGAGGTCGCCCAGGAGGTCATGGTCGAGCTGTGGCGCTCCGCCGCGCGCTACTCCCCCGAGCGCGGCAGCGCGATGACGTGGGCGATGACCGTCGCGCACCGGCGGGCGGTGGACCGGGTGCGCTCGGCGCAGGCCGCCGCCGACCGGGAGGAGAACGTCGGTCGCCGCCAGCTGTCCCGGCCGTTCGACGAGGTGTCCGAGCAGGTCGCGACCCGGCTGGAACAGGAGCAGGTCCGGCGTTGCCTCGGCACCCTCACCGAGCTCCAGCGCGAGTCGGTCGTGCTCGCGTACTACGGCGGGCGGAGCTACCGGGAGGTCGGTGAGCTGCTCGACACCCCGCTCGGCACCATCAAGACGCGGTTGCGCGACGGCCTGATCCGGCTGCGCGACTGCCTGGGGGTGGCGTCATGAACGCCGACGTGCACGCGCTGACCGGCGCCTACGTCCTCGACGCCGTGTCCGACGCCGAGCGCGCGGAGTTCGAGCGCCACCTGCGGGAGTGCGAGGCCTGCGCACAGGAGGTACGTGAGCTTCGGGAGACCGCGACCCGGCTGGGCCGCGCCGCGGCCGTCGTCCCCCCTCCCGAGCTGAGGGCCGCGGTACTGGAGCGCGTCGGCCAGGTCCGCCAGGATCCCCCGCAGGCCGCGGTCGTTCCGCTGCGCCGCCGAAACACCGCCTGGGCCACCAGGGTCACCGGTGCCGCGGCCGCGGTGCTGCTGGTCGTCGCGTCGGTGCTCGGCGTGCTGCTGGTCCAGGCCCGTGGCTCGGTGGACGACGCCGAGGCGAGGGCCGCGGCGATCGCCACGATCCTCAGTGCCGATGACGCGCGGATCTCCAACCAGGGTGACGAGGAGGGCGGTCAGATGACCGTGCTGTCCTCCCGTTCCGTCGACCGCGCCCTGCTGCTGGCCGACAACCTGCCCGCGCCGCCGGCCGGCCACGACTACCAGGCGTGGACGATCGACGACCAGGCCGCCCACCCGGCCGGCCTGCTGCCCGAGGGCGGCGACGCCGTGCTGGAGGTCGACGACCTCGGCGGGGCGAGGATGGTGGGGATCACGATCGAGCCGGACGGCGGCTCGGCCGAACCCAGCACGGCGCCCATCATGGAGTTCGACCTGGCCTGACCGGCCTCACCGCTCCGGCTTGGTCTTGCGGCCGATGAGGTCCGCGGCCATCTCCCGGGGGTCGAAGCCGTCGTGGCAGACCCGGTGCACGACCTCGGTGATCGGCATCTCCACGCCGTGACGCCGGGCCAGCTCGCGGATGGCCGAGCACGACTTCACGCCCTCCGCGACCTGGCCCTGCGCGGCGGCCTGCGCCTGCTGCACGGTCTCCCCCCGGCCGAGCCGCTCGCCGAAGGTGCGGTTGCGCGACAGCGGGGACGAGCACGTCGCGACGAGGTCACCCAGGCCGGCCAGGCCGGCGAAGGTCATCGGGTCCGCGCCGAGCGCGACCCCGAGGCGGGCGGTCTCGGCCAGGCCGCGGGTGATCAGTGTGGCGACCGTGTTGTCGCCGTAGCCGAGGCCGCCGGCCATGCCGCAGGACAGGGCGATCACGTTCTTGCACGCGCCACCCAGCTCGCAGCCCACCACGTCGGTGATCGTGTAGGGGCGGAAGTAGCCGGTCGTACAGGCCTCCTGGAGGGCGACCGCGCGGTCGTGCTCGGTGCAGGCGATCACCGAGGCGGTCGGCTGCTCGTCGGCGATCTCCTTGGCCAGGTTGGGTCCGGAGACCACGGCGACCTGGTTCTCCGGCACGCCGAGCACCTCGACGACAACCTCGGACATGCGCCGCAGCGTGCCCAGCTCCACCCCCTTCGCGAGCGAGACCAGCGTCGCCGACGGGTCGATCAGCCCTCGCCAGGCGGTCAGGTTGTGCCGCAGGCTCTGGCTCGGGACCGCGAGCACCACGGCCTCGGCGCCGTCCAGCGCCACGCGCGGGTCCGACGTCGCCCGCAGCGACTCGGGCAGCACCACTCCGGGCAGGTAGTCCGGGTTGGTCCGGTCGCGTTCGACCGACTCCGCCACCGAGGCGCGCCGCGACCACAGGGTCACCTCGCTGCCCGCGTCGGCGAGCACCTTCGCGAACGTGGTGCCCCACGATCCGGCACCGAAGACGGCGAACGGTCCCATCTCAGTCGGCCGGCGCACGGCGGGGGGCGTAGAACTCCGCTGGCGCCGGCTCCTGGCGGATCTCGACCAGCAGGTCGCGTACCCGGGTCATCAGCACGTCGGTCACCTCGCGCAGCAGCTCGTTGGTCACCGGGCGGCCGCGGTAGGCGGACAGGTCGACCGGCTCCCCCACGCGGATGTCCACCCGCTTGCGCGGGAACGGGCGGAACTTCTTCGTGTAGCCGTCGAAGATCTGCTTGGTGCCCCACCTGGCGGCGGGGATGACCGGGGCCTCGGTCTCCAGCGCCAGGCGCGCCACGCCGGTCCTGGCCCGCATCGGCCAGCCGTCGGGGTCCCTGGTGATCGTCCCCTCCGGGTAGATCACCACGAGCTTGCCCTCGCGCAGGGCCGCACCGGCCGCGTGGAGGCTGTCCGCCGCGCCGCTGGACCGGCGGGTCACCGGGATGCTGCCGGCCCCGCCGATCAGGTACTTGAACAGTGGCACCCGGAACAGGCTCTCCTTGGCCAGGAAGCGCGGGACCCGACCCTGCCGGTGCACGAACACGGCGTCGACCGGCGGGTCCAAATGCGAGATGTGGTTCATCACCAGCAGGACACCGCCCTCGCGGCGGATCCGGTCGCCGTTGTGCAGCACGGTCTTCCCCATCCAGGAGAGCGGGTAGAAGATGAGCGCGGTCACGGTCACCCAGAAACCGCTCTTCTCGATTCGTGCCGGCACCTGGTGGTCCTCCTCGTCGCTGGACGGGTGAGTGGGTCGAGGTGAGTATGCCCCGGTGGCGAGGGGGCGTTCGCACCTGCGCCACGATGGGCGCCGTGGAGCACGAAGTGGACCTGGTGGTGCCGATCAAGCGGCTGGACCGGGCGAAGTCGCGGCTGCGCGGCGCGGTGGACGGTCCGCACGCCGAGCTGGTCCTCGCGCTGCTGCTGGACACGGTCACCGCCGCGGTGGCGGCCCGGGGTGTACGCCGGGTGCTGGTCGTGTGCGAGGACGACCGCGTCGCCGGGGCGCTCGCCGGCACCGGCGTGGAGTGCGTCGACGAGCGCGGCCTCCCGGGGCTGAACGCGGCGCTGGACCACGGCGCGGGCCTGCTGCGCGCCGACGACCCCGACGGCGTGGTCGGCGCGCTGCAGGCCGACCTGCCCGCACTGCGTCCCGGCGACCTGGCGGCGGCCATCGCGGCGGCCGGACTCGGCAGGGCGTTCTGCGCCGACCGCCCGGGCACCGGAACGACCCTGCTGCTGTCGACGCCGGGCGGACCGCTCGACCCCCGGTTCGGCCCCGGCTCGGCGGACGCACACCAGGCGAGCGGGGCGGTCCAGGTCGGAGCCGGCCTCGCCACGCTGCGCTGCGATGTGGACACCGCAGAGGACCTCGCGGTGGCCGCGGCGCTCGGGCTCGGGCCGCGGACGGCCGGGTTCGACACCGCCGGGGCAGAGTTCACCCTTCCGTTCGGCCAGGGATGCGCGACCAGGTCGTAATTGCTGGACAATGGCGGTGTGAGCACCGACAGCATCGAGCAACCTGGGGCCCTGACCAGTGCCGAAGGCCCGGACACCGAGCCCGCCACGACAGCTCCGGAGCCGAGAGCCGCGGTGCCGTCCGCGCCGCCGGCGGTCACCCCGCGGATCGCCCAGACCGACCTCCCGGACGACCGCTACCTCAACCGTGAACTGTCCTGGTTGGACTTCAACGCCCGGGTGCTGGCGCTCGCCGAGGACGCCTCGCAGCCGCTCCTCGAGCGGGCCAAGTTCCTCGCGATCTTCGCGTCCAACCTGGACGAGTTCTACATGGTCCGGGTCGCCGGCCTGAAGCGCCGAGCGGAGACCGGGCTCAGCGTGCGCAGCGCCGACGGCCTGACCCCGCGCGAGCAGCTCGCCTTCATCTCCAAGCGCAACCAGGAGCTCGTCGGGCAGCACGCGGACGCGTGGGAGAAGCGGGTGCGCCCCGAGCTCGCCGAGCGCGGGATCCGGATCGCGCGCTGGGCCGACCTGACCGAGGAGCAGCACGTCCGGCTCACCCGGTACTTCCGCGAGCAGATCTTCCCGGTGCTGACCCCGCTCGCGGTCGACCCCGCACATCCCTTCCCCTACATCTCCGGCCTCTCGCTGAACCTCGCCGTGACCGTGCGCGACCCGGCCGGCGGGGGCGAGCGGTTCGCCAGGGTCAAGGTGCCGGACAACGTCTCCCGGCTGGTTCCGATCGACCACCACCGCGACGACCCGGACGCGACGTTCCTGCCGCTGGAGGAGCTGATCGCCGCTCACCTCGGGGCCCTGTTCACCGGCATGCAGCTCACCGAGGTGCACGCGTTCCGGGTCACCCGCAACGCAGACCTCGAGGTCGAGGAGGACCAGGACGAGGACCTGTTGAAGGCGCTGGAGCGCGAGCTCGCCCAGCGGCGTTTCGGTCCGCCCGTGCGCCTCGAGGTCGCCGGCGACATGAGCGAGCACATGCTCGAGCTGCTGCTGCGCGAGCTGGAAGTCGACCCGCACGACGTGGTCGTGGTGCCGGGGTTGCTGGACCTGTCCTGCCTGTGGCAGCTGCACGGGGTGGACCGCACCGAGCTCAAGGACAGCCCGTTCGTGCCGGCGACCCACCCCGCCTTCGGCGAGCGGGAGACGCCCAAGAGCGTGTTCGCCACCCTTCGCGAGGAGGGCGACGTCCTGGTCCACCACCCGTACCACTCGTTCTCCACGAGCGTGCAGCGGTTCATCGAGCAGGCGGCCGCGGACTCGAAGGTGCTCGCCATCAAGCAGACCCTCTACCGCACCTCCGGCGACTCGCCGATCGTCGACGCGCTCATCGACGCGGCCGAGGCGGGCAAGCAGGTCGTCGCGCTGGTCGAGATCAAGGCCCGCTTCGACGAGCAGGCCAACATCAAGTGGGCGCGCAAGCTGGAGAAGGCCGGGGTGCACGTCGTCTACGGCATGGTCGGTCTCAAGACCCACTGCAAGACCGCGCTCGTGGTGCGCCAGGAAGGCTCGGTCATCCGGCGCTACTGCCATATCGGCACCGGGAACTACAACCCCAAGACCGCGCGGCTCTACGAGGACGTCGGCCTGCTCACCGCCGAACCGTCCATCGGCGCCGACCTCACCGACCTGTTCAACGTGCTCACCGGCTACGCACGTCAGGACGAATACCGCAGCCTCATGGTGGCCCCGTACGGGATCCGGCGCGGCATCGTGGAGCTCATCGAGCGGGAGATCGAGCACCTGCGGGCGGGCCGGCCGGCCGGCGTGCGGATAAAAATAAACTCGCTCGTCGACGAACAGGTCATCGACGCGCTGTACCGCGCCTCCCAGGCCGGGGTCGACGTCGACGTCGTCGTTCGCGGAATCTGCGCGCTGAAACCGGGGATCGAGGGGCTTTCGGACAACATCCGGGTCCGATCCATCCTGGGCCGGTTCCTGGAGCACTCGCGGGTGTTCCACTTCGTCGGTGCGAACGAGCACTGGATCGGCAGCGCGGACCTCATGCACCGCAACCTCGACCGCCGGGTGGAGGTGCAGGTGCCGATCACCGACCCGCGGCTCACCGCCCAGCTCGACGCGATGTTCACCTCCGCGCTCGACCCGGCCACCCGGTGCTGGGTGCTCGAGCCGAGCGGGGACTGGATCCCGTTCCCGGCGGACGGTTCCTCGGTGCAGGACCACCAGGCACAGCTCCTCGAACACCTCGCGCAGGGGTAGCGGTGCCGGGACTGATCGACGCCGCCGGCGCGGTGGTGTGGCGGCCTGACCCGGAGCACAGCGGATCGCTCCAGGTGGCGCTCGTGCACCGGCCGCGGTACGACGACTGGAGCCTGCCCAAGGGAAAGCTGGAGCGCGGGGAGTCCTCCCGGGTGGCCGCGGTGCGGGAGGTCGGCGAGGAGACCGGTTCCACGGTCGTACTGGGCCGGCATCTGGGCCAGGTGCGCTACCAGGTCACCCGGCCGCAGCGGGCGACGAAGGTCGTCGAGTACTACGCGGCACGCCACACCGGGGGCGTTTTCGAGGCCGGCGACGAGGTCGACGAGCTGCGCTGGTGCGGTCCGGACGAGGCGCGGAAGACCCTGTCCTACGCGCACGACCGGCGGGTCGTGTCGTCGTTCACCGCGTTACCGGCCGAGCTCACCACCCTGCTCCTGGTGCGCCACGCCAAGGCGGGCAGCCGCAGCCAGTGGGAGGGACCGGACGAGGAGCGGCCGCTGTCGGAGAACGGCAACCGCCAGGTGGGCCCGATCCGGGTCCTGGCGCGCCTCTACGGGGCCGACCGGGTGTACTCGGCTCCGTTGGTCCGGTGCGTGGACACCGTCGCTCCTGCCGCCCAGGACGCGGGCGTAACGGTTGTCGAGGAGCCGCTGCTGTCCGAAAAGGGCTATCAGGGCGGCGGCGAGGAGAACGCGACGAGGCGACTGCTGGAGCTCGCTGCCGGGGGAGGCACCCCGGTGCTGTGCAGCCAGGGCGGCGTCATCCCCGACCTGCTGTCCCGAGTGGCCGATGGCCTGCCCATGCCGATGCGTCGTCTGGAGAGCAAGAAGGGGAGCGTCTGGGCGCTGTTCTTCGTGGTTGAAGCCGACGGCGAGGGCCGGTCGGCCCGGCTCGTCGCCGCGGACTACGTGCGCAAACCGTGAAGGCCATCCGCCGGTAGCGGCGGATGGCCTTCACGGGTCGAGCTCTGTTACGTCACTTCTTGCGGGCCGCCGGGGTGGCCTTCTTGGCAGCCGGACGGGCCTTGGCGGTGGCCTTGGTCGCCGTGCTCTTCGCCGCCGCCTTCGCCGTGGCCTTGGCCGGGGTGGCCTTCTTGGCGGTGGTCGTCGACTTCGCCGCGGTCGTCTTGGCCGGGGTCGCCGCCTTGGCCGCCGTGGCCTTCTTGGTCGTGGTCGCCTTGGTGGCGGTCGACTTCGCGGCCGTGCTCTTCGCCGCCGTGGGGCGGGTCGCCGGCTTCGCCGCCGCGGTCCGCGTGCTGCGGCTCGTGGTGGTGGCCGTGCCGGTCGAGCGCGAGGCCGCCGGACGGGCGGCGGCGGTGCGCGTGGTCGACGAGGCGGTGGCGCGGGTCGAGGACGTGCCACGGCTGGCGGCCGAGCGCGTCGCGGCGACCTTGGGCAGCTTCTTCGCGCCGCTCACCACGTCCTTGAAGGTCGTGCCGGCCCGGAAGGCGGGCACGTTGGTCTTCTTCACCTTCACCGTCTCACCGGTGCGCGGGTTGCGCGCGGTACGGGCGGCACGGGCGCGCTTCTCGAACACACCGAAGCCGGTGATGTTCACCTTCTCGCCCTTGTTGACCGTGCGGACGATCACGTCGACGAGACCGTCCACCGCGGCGCCGGCAGCCTTCTTGTCGCCAAGGCGATCCGAGAGCGCCTCGATGAGTTGGGCCTTGTTCACCCTTCAGTCCTCCGTGTTGACCAACTAGCGTTCTCGGCCAAACCGGCCGACTTCTGGCCACCGTATGCCTATCTGCGCACAATTTCCACGCGACTCGCCCAATTTCCCCGCTAAGGGGGTCAGATTCCGTTGCGTGGCTGCCATTCGGCGGCCCTAGGAACGAAGTGTAGAGGTGGTGGTCGGCTTCCACCTCTGGCGACCCCCCTCGAAGGCGCCGATGGCGTCCTCGTGACGAAGGGTCAGGGCAATGTCGTCGAGCCCTTCCAGCAGCCGCCAGCGGGTGTAGTCGTCGATGTGGAACGGCGCGGTGAAGTCCTTGGCCCGCACTGTCTTGTCCCGCAGGTCCACGGTCACCTCGGTGCCCGGCTCGGTCTCCAGGAGCTTCCACAACAGCTCGATGTCGGCCTGCTCGCACTGGGCGGCGAGCAGGCCCTGCTTGCCCGCGTTGCCCCGGAAGATGTCCGCGAACCGCGCGGAGATCACCACCCGGAACCCGTAGTTGGACAAGGCCCAGACGGCGTGCTCGCGGGAGGAGCCGGTACCGAAGTCGGGGCCCGCCACCAGGACGCTCCCTGCCCGGAAGGGCTCCAGGTTCAGCACGAAGTGCGGGTCGGAGCGCCAGGCCGAGAACAGACCGTCCTCGAAGCCCGAGCGGCTCACCCGCTTGAGGTACACGGCGGGGATGATCTGGTCCGTGTCCACGTTGGACCTGCGCAGGGGCACCCCGACCCCGGTGTGGGTGGTGAACGGTTCCATGGGTCGTACCCCTCTCAGCTCAGGTCCTCGGGGGAGGACAGCGTGCCCCGGACGGCCGTTGCGGCCGCAACCAAAGGCGAGACCAGGTGGGTCCGGCCGCCCTTGCCCTGCCGGCCCTCGAAGTTGCGGTTCGATGTGGACGCGCTGCGCTCGCCCGGTCGCAGCTGGTCGGGGTTCATCCCGAGGCACATGGAGCAACCGGCCGCCCGCCATTCGGCGCCGGCCTCGAGGAAGACCTGGTGCAGGCCCTCGGACTCGGCGACCTCGCGCACCCGCATCGAGCCGGGCACGACGAGCATCCGGACCCCGTCGGCGACCTGGTGCCCGCGCAGCACCTCCGCCGCGGCTCGCAGGTCCTCGATCCTCCCGTTGGTGCAGGAGCCCAGGAAGACCGTGTCGACGTGGATGTCCCGCAGCGGCGTTCCCGGTGTGAGGTCCATGTATGAGAGCGCCTTCTCCGCCGAGTGCCGCTCGTTCTCGTCCGGGATGTCGGCGGGGTCGGGAACTCGTTCGGACAGGGGCAAACCCTGCCCGGGGTTGGTGCCCCAGGTGACGAAGGGGGTCAGCGTGCTCGCGTCGATGTGCACCTCGGCGTCGAACCGGGCGTCGTCGTCGGTACGCAGCTCCCGCCACGCGGCCACCGCGTCGTCCCAGTCCGCACCGGTCGGGGCGTGCGGACGGCCCTTCAGGTACGCGAACGTGGTGTCGTCCGGGGCGATCATGCCCGCCCGGGCGCCGGCCTCGATGGACATGTTGCAGATGGTCATGCGGGCCTCCATCGACAGCTGCTCGATGGCGCGACCCCGGTACTCCAGGACGTGGCCCTGGCCGCCGTTGGTGCCGATCTTCGCGATCACGGCGAGGATCACGTCCTTGGCCGTGACACCCGGGCGGAGCTCGCCGTCCACAGTGATCGCCATCGTCCGGAACGGGCGCAGCGGCAGGGTCTGGGTGGCGAGCACGTGCTCGACCTCGGAGGTGCCGATCCCGAAGGCCAGCGCCCCGAACGCCCCGTGGGTCGAGGTGTGGCTGTCGCCGCACACCACGGTCATCCCGGGCTGGGTGAGGCCGAGCTGCGGGCCGACGACGTGCACGATGCCCTGCTCCACGTCGCCCATGGGATACAGCCGTATGCCGAACTCGGCGCAGTTCTTGCGCAGCGTGTCCACCTGGGTCTTGGAGACCGGGTCCGCGATGGGGAGCTCGATGCCGATCGTGGGGACGTTGTGGTCCTCGGTGGCGATGGTGAGGTCCGGGCGGCGGACGCGGCGGTTGGACAGGCGGAGCCCGTCGAACGCCTGGGGGCTGGTCACCTCGTGCACGAGGTGCAGATCGATGTAGAGGAGATCCGGCTCGGCGCCGCTACCCGGACGAACGACGTGCTGGTCCCACACCTTCTCGGCGAGAGTCTTTCCCATCGGTTTCACCATCGGCTTCCACAGGATGCGTTCCCACGATGCGGAAAACTGGACTTCCCAGATAGCGGGAACATAATATCGAGACGTGGGACAGCATAGCGGCATCGGCGTTCTGGACAAGGCAATGGCGGTGCTCGAAGCGGTGGCGAAGGAGCCGTGCGGCCTCGCGGAGCTCTGCACCAGAACGGGACTTCCCCGGGCGACCGCCCACCGGCTCGCCGTGGGTCTGGAGGTGCATCGCCTGCTGCGCCGGGGACCGGACGGCCGTTGGCGGCCGGGGGCCGCGCTCTCCGAGTTGGCCGGCGGCGCGGTGGACCCGTTGCTGGACGCGGCGGGCTCGGTGCTCCCCCGGCTGCGCGACCGGACCGGCGAGAGCGTGCAGCTGTACCGGCGGGACGGCTCACACCGCGTCTGCATCTCCACCGCGGAGCCACCTTCCGGCCTGCGCGACACCGTTCCGGTTGGCGCCCGCCTGCCGATGACCGCCGGCTCCGGCGCGAAGGTCCTTGCGGCGTGGACCGATCCGGCCACGCAACGGACCCTGCTGGCCGAGGCCGTCTACGGCGAGCGCGCGCTGGTCGAGGTTCGCCGGCGCGGCTGGGCGCAGAGCGTGGGCGAACGCGAACCCGGCGTGGCGAGCGTCTCCGCGCCCGTCCGCGACGCGAACGGCGCCGTCGTGGCCGCCGTCTCGGTCTCCGGCCCCGTCGACCGCATGGGGCGCCGTCCGGGCGCCCGCTGGGCGGCGGATCTCCTGGCCGCCGCCGACGCCCTCCAGACCCGGCTCTGACTCACTCCATTCCGGACCCCGCTGGGGTCAGGGACTCGGCGGTTCGCCGACGGCCTTCAGGCCCGCGACGGCCCAGCGGCGGGCGCGGGCGGCCGCGGCCGGGGTGACGGGGCCGGCGAGGGCGGAACCGGCGAGCAGGCGGCAGCGTTCCGCCTCGGCACGGCGGACCGGGCTGAGGTCGGTGCGCTCCAGCGCGTGGTCCAGGCGGGAGATCAGGGCCAGGGCGCGGTCCTCCCCCACCCGGGCCGCCTCGCCGGCCCGCCGCCGGGCGGTCAGCAGGGGCGCCAGGGCAAGCGCCAGCAGGGCTAGCGAGCCGCCGATCCACAACGCCGCTGTCACGCGTCCTCCAGTGCCAGTGCCCGCCGGCGCAGCGCCGCGACGCGCGTGTCCAGCCCGTCCAGCTCGGTTCCCGGCCGGGCCTGGGTCCAGTCGGCGAGCGCGAGCAGGTAGTCCTCGGAGAGTTTCGCCAGTTTCGCCGCCCGCGCCCGGCTTCCGCCCGGCGCGAGGTCCAGCATGATCAGGGCGACCTCGCCCAGCGCGGCGTCCAGCTCGTCGCGACGGGCCCGCCAGCGCCCGCGTTCGGCCCGCCGGCGGGCGACGCCCTGGACCACCCGGTCAAGTCCCTTGTAGACGAACAGGACGCCGCCGACCACGAGCACGACCAGGCTGGCGGCGAGCACGTACCGGGAGACCGGGGCGGCCAGCGTCCTCGGCTCGTGGTCGAGCCTGCCGCGCACGACCTCGGCGTCGTAGCGCGCGGCCAGCTGGGCGGCCTGGGCCACGACGTCCCCGTCGAGGAAGCCGGTCGCCTGGCCGTAGGTCGACCACTGCGCGTAGTCCCAGCCGAACTCGTCCACGTTCAACGGGATGTCGTTCTCGCAGCCGTACTCGAACTCGGCGCCGGCGACGACGGCGACCAGCACGCCCTCGATCCGGTCGCTCACCCCGGTACAGGTCTCCCCGGGGTCCTCGGCCAGCGGCGAGTCGGCCCGCAGCACCACCATCACCAGCGGTCGCTCGTCGATCTCCCGGCGGACCCCCTCGACGTCCACCGCACCCGCTCCCGGCTCGACGTAGACGACGTCCTGGTCCAGGGCCGCCACCACCGGCCGCACCGGCGAGAACAGCAGCGTAAGGCTCGGCCACAGGAACGCCCCGAGCAGCCCGAGCGCGAGCAGCGCGACCGGCAGTCGCCACCGCCGCCGGCGCGGGGAGGTGCGCGCAGCGACGGGCGGCCGACGCCGGGGGCTCACCGGGCCACCTCCAGTGCCTGGGCGGCCGACTCGAGTGCCGTCCGCGCCTCGTCGACGGCAGCGCGTGCGGTCGGCACGTCGCCGTCCCGGGCGAGCAGCTCACGTGCCACGCCGTACCGCTCGCTCGCGTGGTCGACGAGCCTCCCGGCGCGACCGTCCCGTGCCAGGCCGTCGAGATCGGTGATCCCCGCCGCGATGCCGGCCAACGCCGCGGACAGCCGCTCCCGCTCCACCCGCCGGGCCTCCTCGGCGCCCCGCCGGCGCCGGGCCGCCCGCCGGCGTACCGCAAGGACCGACCCACCCACCACGGCGACCGTGCCGGCGAAGACCCAGGGCAGCCCGGTCAACACGAACGGCACCGGGTCGGCGGCCCGCCGCGGCGCGAGCACGGCCGCCCGGTTGGCGAGCAGGGTCGCGTACTCCCGGGCGAGCGCGAGCCCGAGGTTCACCTGGCGCGGCCCCCACTTGGCGAGCTGGCCGAAGTGCGCGCCGTAGTACCCGCTGAGCGTGATGCGCGACAGTTCCGGGTCCGGGGCGGAGAACTCCACCCACAGCCCGCGCACCACGACCACCAGATCGCCGGGGAAGCGCTCGCCGAGCGCCGCCGTCAGGTCCGTTCTCGGCGTCTCGGGCGCCGCGGGCGGGAGCACCGCGATCCGCACGACGGCACCGGGAACGATGTCGTCCCACCTGTCGGTGTCGGTCACCGGTTCGATGCCGGGGGCGGTGTGGACGCGGTTCGCGGCGAGGTCCCTGGTTACCGCGTCGACCTCCGCCGGGTCGGCGGGCGCGGTCGGCGGCAGGCTCTCCAGGTCGTGCGAGCGTTCCTTGATCGCGGTCAGCAGGAACGTGGTGAGGTCGCCGGTGGCCAACACCTGTCGCGCCTCGTCCATCGAGCTCGGGACGACCGAGCCAACCGGCGCGGACACGTTGAGCCCACTGGCCACCACCAGTGTGTTGCGGCCGACCGCGGCACGCACCTCGCGCACCCGCGCGTCGTGCTGGTTCCGCGTGTCCACACCGGAGTAGGGCAGCAGCAGTACCTTGCGACCGGTACCGGCGAGTGCCGCCCGAACCCGCGCCTCGTCGACCACCGCGGGTGAACCGGGCAGCCGCGCGACCGGGCTCCTGGCCAGCGCCGCCTCCGCCTCGGCCACCGTCCAGCTCAACGATCCGTTCGGCTCCTCGACCTCCACCGCGGGGACCTGGTCCGGTTCGACCGTCCTGTCCTCGCCCGGCCGGTAGACGAACGAGACGGCCAGCCACCCCACCCACAGCAGCAGGACGGCGACCCCCAGGCCCCTTCTCTTGCGCACAATGGGCACGGTAGATGCACGACGACGCAGTTGGAGCAGATGTGACCGAGCGCAACGAGCCGGAACCCATTGACGCCGAGATCGTCGAGGAGCCGCCGCCGGCGGCGCCCGAGACGGCGACCGGCTACACCGAGGGCGGCGTGCCGACCTTCGACTACGTGCGCGACCAGATCGAGCGGCGCGCCGCCACCTCGACCGGTGCCGAAGAGCTCGCGGCGGAGTCCCAGCAGGGCCGCACGATCGACCAGCAGCTGGCCGAGCGGGACAAGGCGGGGCGGGACAAGCTGGAGGAGATCCGCCGCGCCATGCGCGAGGGAGGCTCCTCCAGCTGACCCGACCTATGCCACGTCCTAGTCCATACCGGCCCGTCCCTCTGGCACCGACTCGTCCGGCTCCTCCGAGGGCGGCTGGTCGGCGAAGGTCGGCTGGCTGTGCTCATCGGCGAAGTCGGGGTCGGCGTCGCCGATGGGCTCGAGGTGTCGTTCTGGCTTCTCGCGTTCGGTCACGCACGCAGGCCTTCCCGTCAGTGGCCCGGTGAAACCTGCGGCAGCCGGCCGACGTGCCGGCTCTCCGGCGGTCCGAGGTAGCTCGGCGCCAGACCGCCGGTGTCCACGACGATCTTCTGCACGACCACCGTCGGGTCCACCATCCACACCTTGACCACGTGTTCGCCGGGACGGTCCACGACGTGCGTGGTGACGGTGCGGTTGACGTTGTCCGAGGTGTTCCGCTCCCACTGGCGGTTCATCCTCGTGTCGTCGGCACCCGTGGCCGTTGTCACATTCACCCGTTGCGGTGACTGGCCGTCGAGCGAAACCGCATAGCTCAGGCCGTCGGTGGGGTGCACGTTGTTCCTCGGGGACAGGTACACCCAGACCTTGACCGGGCCGGTGGTGCGGAGGTTGACCGAGTACTCCAACCGCGGGCTCGCTCCGCCCGGGGTCTGCCTCGGCGCGGTCACCGGCGTCGGCTGCATGCCGGCCCCGTCGCGGCCGATCCCCGGGATGCGCAGCCAGTCCACACCTCCGGCGCCGACGACCCGGCTCGCGTGGTCGGCCAGCATCGACACGTACCCGTTGGCCTCGACGAAACCGCGGCGCGGAGCGTTGCGCGGGTTCTCGACGACGGCCGTGACCTCGACCGCCGTCCCGTTCGGACCGCGCACGGTGAGCGGTACCCGGGTCGTCCCCTTCGGCGCGTGCCGCCAGTCGACCCGCACCGCGGCTCGGACCTCCTTGTCCACGACGCCCCGGCTCGGTGTCACCAGCAGCCACGGCTCGGGCGACTCGATCCGGTAGGCGAACGGGTCGCGGCCGCGGTTGAACACCTCGACGTACTGCGCCGGCTGGCTCTGGTGCGGGCTGAAGGTGGGCAGCACCGCGGGCTCGGCCGCCGCCGGCCACCACTGCGCCGACCCGTCGATCGCCACCCCCAGGTCCGCGCCCGCCGGCACCTCGATCCGCCGCACGGCCGGGAAGACCTCGTCCGGCAGCGCGACGTGGTCGGGGGTCTGCGGCTGCTGCCACGGTGCGTCCGGGCCGTAGCGGTCGACGTCGCCGTACCCGATCTTGGGCTGGGTCTGGAAACCGTCCCACTTCCCGTCGGCGAGCTCGGTGTTGTAGTAGTCCGACAGCGCCTGGTCCTCGGCGAACCTGGCGTCGGTCCGGTCGGCGAGGTCGTTGGTGGCTGCCCGTCCCTGCTCGGCGTAGCGGATGTTGGTGAACTCCGCTTGGCGCAGGGCGTACAGGTTGGCCGTGGCCTTCACCGCGTACAGCACGAGCTGGAAGTAGGCATCCTGTTTGGCCGGTGACAGCTTGCGGCCGATCCGTTCCGCCTCCTCGGCGAGGTCCTGCCACTGCGCGGTGACCCGGTCCAGCTCGCGGTAGTGCTCCAGGAAGAAGGGGGTCTGCTCGTCGTCGTAGGTGACCGTGCCGTCCGCGGCGGTGGTGATCCGCCGGTTGAGCAGTTCGGGCTTGCGGCGTGACTGGAGCACGCCGTAGGTGTGCAGCACCTCGGCGATCGTCGCCGCGTGCTCCTGGCCGAAGTTCTGCGCCGCGTACCGCTTCTCCCACTCCGGCAGGCGTTCCAGCGGCCAGGCGTCCGGGTTCCACGCGTAGTCGAGGAAGAACTGGGTCGGCAGCTCCTCGTTCTTGAGGTCACCGACGTTGACCACCCACAGCCTGTCGACGCCGTACTCGTAGGTCGTGTGCAGCTGCTCCCAGGTGTTGGCGAGGTTGATCGTGTCGACCCACTTGTAGTTGCGGCCGCCGCCGACGTAGTCGAAGTGGTAGTACATCCCGTACCCGCCCGCACGCGGCGAGAGCGCCGGGTCGGGCAGCTTGCGCATGTTGCCCCAGTTGTCGTCGGTGAACACGACGGTCACGTCGTCCGGGGCGCGCAGGCCCTGGTCCCAATAGCGCTGGACCTCCTTGTAGAGCGTCCACACCTGCGGGGTCTGCGCCGGGTCCCGACCGGTCGTCTCCTCGATGATCCGGCGCTCGGTCGCGATGATCTCCCGCATCAGCTCGATGCCGTCGCCGTCGGGCAGGCTCACGTCTCCGTTGCCGCGCATTCCGAGCGTGACCACGCCCTCGAACTCCTCGTCCACCATCCGCTGAACGCCGTCGCGCCAGTAGGCCTTGATGGCCTCGGGGTTGCGGCGGAAGCTCCACTCCCCCGTGCCACCGTAGGGATCGTGGCCCGGGGTGACGATGTTCCCCTCGGGATCGCGCACGGCCGGTACCGCATGGCGGTTCCACTCCTCGATCCCCCGCATCATCGGGGCCTCGTGGGAGGTTCCCATGACCACCCCGTACGCGGTCGCCGTCGCGTGGTTGGCTAGGTCGTCCTCGGCGAACGCCCGGCCCCACACCGCCGGCCACAGGTAGTTGGCCTTGAGCCGCAGCATGGTCTCGAACACCTGGCCGTAGAACCGGCTGTTGAACCCGTTGGGGTACCCGGGCGCCTGCCCGGGCCCGAAGTGCCGGGGCGCCCAGGTGCCCAGCGCCGGGTTCTCGTCGTTGATGAAGAAGCCGCGGTACTTGACCGCGGGCGTGCCCTGGGTGTGCCGGCCGGGCAGGACGTACAGCTCCTCGGCGGTCCGGGCGGGCACGTCGTCCCACCAGTACCAGGGTGAGACGCCGATGCGCTGGGACACGTCGTAGACGCCGAAGATCGTTCCGCGCTGGTCGCTGCCCGCGATCACCAGTGCCTTCCGCACGCCGGGCATCGGGTTGTACACGACCTGCTGGAGCGAGGTCTCCCACTTGCCGGCGATCCCGGTGACGTCGAGCTTGCCCGCCCGGACAAGCCCGTTGATCAGCGGGCTGCGACCGATCGTGCCCACGATCACCGGTTCCTGCCCCACGGGCACCTGGTCCACCGAGACGACCGGGCGCACCCCGGTCACCCGCTCGACGTCGTCACGCAGGTCGCCCGCCACCCGTACGACACCGACGTAGTCGTCCCCGCTGACCACGATCGGCGCGCCCTTTCCCCGTGCCACCAGAGGGAAAGCGCCAGGACGCGGGGAGGTGACTACATAGGACCCGGGGTCGGTGCGCAACGTGCCCCGGCCCCGGGTGGATGCCGAAGCCGGGGGCACCACGGCGCCGGCCACGAGGATGGCGATCAGCAGCTGGACGGGAATTCTCATGTCGATCTCCGTTGACCGCAGGTACGTGCCGATACCGAAAGTTTCGAATCTCTTCCGTAACTCGTACACGATAGCTGTCCGGATCGTCGGAATCCAGAGCGGTAATCGCACCCGGACAATATATAAGGTCAGCAGGAGTGCCCGAAACTTTCGGCGATGTAAGCGGGGTCGATGATCTTTATCTGGACACGAGAACGCCCACCCCCGCGTGCGGGGATGGGCGTTCGGAGGAAACGGCGCCGTCTACCGGAGACGGTGGGTGCCAGGGTCAGGGCTTGCGGCCGACCGCGCCGACGATGAGGTTCGCGGCGGCGGGGAGCGGGGCACTGCGCGGGCCGAGCGGCCACCAGTCCTCGTTGACGACCAGCCCTGGCTCGAGGAGCTCCAGGCCGCTGAGCATCTCCATGATCTCGGCGCGGGTGCGGAAGAAGCCCCGGCTGATGCTGTTCTCGAGAATCCCCTGCACCCGCTCGGCGATCTCGCTGTACTCGTTCTCCGGGTTGATGAAGTGCGAGAACACCACGTACGAGCCGGAGGGGACGGCGTCGATGTAGGCCCGCATCACCTCGGCCGGCGGAAGGCCCTCGGCGGCGCTGTGGTGGTGCAGGGTGGCGACCTGCAGCAGCCCCAGCGGACGGGTGAAGTCCAGGTGCTCGCGCACGAACGTGTTCTCCAGCACCGCGGCCGGGTCGAAGATGTTCGCGTCGACCAGGTGCGTGAGCTCGTTGTCCTCGAGCAGCGCCCGCCCGTGGGCCAGCACGACCGGGTCGTTGTCGATGTACACCACGCGCGCGCCGGGGTTGACCCGCTGGGCGATCTGGTGGGTGTTCTCGGCGGTGGGCAGACCAGAACCGCAGTCGAGGAACTGGTCGATGCCAGCCTCGCGGGCCAGATACCGGACGGCCCGCACCAGGAACGCGCGGTTGCTCACCGCGATG
This sequence comes from Actinophytocola xanthii, assembly GCF_001921205.1. Taxonomy (GTDB): domain Bacteria; phylum Actinomycetota; class Actinomycetes; order Mycobacteriales; family Pseudonocardiaceae; genus Actinophytocola; species Actinophytocola xanthii. The sequence continues at coordinate 26,243 of NZ_MSIE01000005.1, forward strand.
ATGTTCACCTCGGGCACGGCCGCGTTCAGCTGCGCCAGCAACTGGCGGTCCACCTCGTAGTTGTCCTTGCCCCCCAGCGCCGCGTCGTAGGCCCGAGCCACGCTGGGCCGAGTCGTGTCGATCGCGGCGGAAGGAGGACTGTACGAAGAGGCGTTGTCAGCCATTCGGACCTCGCTGTTGCAGTTGTCGGCCAAACTGGTCACCGCCAGTGACGGCGCGTTCAGCCTACGCGACAACGACAATCGCCCGGAACGGGCCCGGGACGGCGTAAGAAGGCCCAGACAGCACGGGGTGTACCGGCTTCGACAATCAGGCCGCCGTGTCCGGCGCCCGGTCCTGGAGGGCGTGCCGGGCCAGCGTCGACACCACGTCGAGGAGCGAACCCCGGACACCGAAGGCCGCCCGTTGCAGCACGGCCCCGTTTCCGTTGCGCAGCACCCGGGTCAGCAGGGTGCGCGTCGCGCGCAGCTCGCCGGTGTCCGCGAGCACGGGTCTGACGTGGCGCAGGAGCTGGTTGAGCATCTCGGTCGCGGGCACCAGGCGCCCGCTGACCACGTCGAGGGCGGAACCGGTGACGCCGTCGCGGGCCGCTCGCCAGTACGCCGCGCGCAGGGCCTCGGCGCCGACGAGCGGCGCCGGTACCCCGGCGCGTACCGCGCGGACCGCGGTGGTGACCAGCCCACGCACCAGGACGGCCAGCAGGACAGTCCCGTCGACCGTCGCCGGGACGTCGCTCACCCGCACCTCGACCGTCGGCAGGTGCCAGGACGGCCGCACGTCCCAGTAGATCATTCCCGCGTCGAGCGCGACGCCGCTGTCGATCAGCATGGCGGTCGTCGCGGCGTACTCGTCGAGCGAGCGGAAGTACGGCGGCGCACCCCAGCAGGGCCACCGCGCGCACAGCACCGACCGCCAGCTGGCGTAGCCGGTGTCCACGCCGTCGTAGATCGGCGAGTTCGCCGACAACGCCAGGAGCACCGGCAGCCACGGCCGGAGGTGGTTGCCGACCTGAACAGCCGTCTCCCGGTCGGGGACGCCGACGTGCACGTGGCACCCGCACACGCCGTGCTCGACGGCGAGCAACCCGAACTCCTCGACCATCCGCCGGTAGCGGTCGGCGTCGGTGACCTGCTGGCGCAGGGGTCCGGTCAGCGGCACCCCGACCGGCAGGAGCTGGCCCCCGTTCTGCAGGGCGGCCGCGGCGGCGACCGCGCGGGCCGCGCGGAGCTGCGCACCCACCTCCCGCATGTCGTGGCAGACCGGGGTGTTGACCTCCACCTGGGCGGTCGTGAGCTCGTAGTGCAGCTCCACCCCCATCTGCCCCGCCGCTCCGACGACGGCGGCGGCCGCGGGCAGCGGGGCGCCGGTGGCCGGGTCGACCACCAGGAACTCCTCCTCGACGCCCAGCGTCGGCGCGTCCTGGTCGTTCCGCTGCGGGGGGATGACGGGATCAAGATCGATCATGCTGCTGCCTCCGGGTGGTGGCAGGGCGGCCGTCGTGCCCAGGGGTGAGGCTCGGACGCCGCGAACGGGGTCGTAGTCGGCGCACTGTTTGGCCGTACGACGACGAAATGGCTGACGACGCCGCCCGGTTGGAGCGCCGAGTCCAGAGCTCGACTCACCACCGCTCCAGGATGGACGAACTCCGTTCCCCCTATCGTGCGCCGCCGCGCGCTCCGGCGCCACCGGACGTTCGCCCGCACGCGTCCGGCGGAAGGGGTAAACCCGAGTAACAACACGGCGGCGCCGACCGAAGTCGACGCCGCCGTGCGGTATCTGTAGCCCCGACGGGATTTGAACCCGCGCTACCGCCTTGAGAGGGCGGCGTCCTAGGCCGCTAGACGACGGGGCCAGGATCAGAGGGAACCTTATCAGTATCTGATTTTGTTCTCTCTGCTGGGGTACCAGGACTCGAACCTAGACTAACTGAACCAGAATCAGTCGTGCTGCCAATTACACCATACCCCACCAGCACCGCGGATCCTGGGTCGTCGTCGCCGTCGACTCACTCGCCGTAGTGCCGGGAAGAGATGTTAGACCACACCTCCCGGGGACCGGAAATCGGATCCCCGTGCCGGGCGTACGCGCCGGCCAGATCGGGTGTCCGGTACTCGGTGACCAGCAGCTCCGGCAGGTCGGCGAGCGTCTCGATGACCGCGATCCCGGTGGCCGGCCGGGCGTCGTCGTGCGAGCGGTTGAGCCAGACGCCGTGCAGGCCCGCGTTCCTGGCGCCCAGCGCGTCGGCCTCCAACAGGTCGCCGACGTGCATGACATGGGCGACCGGAACCTCCATCCGCGCACATGCCGTGTGGAAGATCACTGGATCGGGCTTCGCGGCGCCCAGCTCGCCGGCGATGACGACCGCGTCGAAGAAGCGGGCGATGCCCAGCTTCTCCAGCTTCGCCCGCTGGTGCGCGCCCGAGGCGTTTGTCACAGCCGCCAGCTTGAGCCCGGCGGCACGTAACCAGTCCAGGCACGGCAGCGCGTCCTCGAACAGCCGCCAGCTGGCCCGCAGCCGGGAGCTGCGCCGCCGCTCGAGGTCGGCGACCAGCTCGTCGTCCAGCAGGGCACCGAGGTCGGCGAAGAACGCCTGGGTCCGCGCCTGGTGCATGTCCTCGTAGGCGAGGTCCCCGGCGACGACCTTGGCCACGTGCTCGTCGGTGGTGCGCTGCCAGCGCAACCACATGTCGTCTCGGCCGATCATGTCCGACAGCGCCCTGCGCGCGGTCGCGGTGAAGTCCACCAACGTGTCGTCGATGTCCAGGCAGACGGCGTGAACTGTGGCGGGCCGGTGCTCCGGACCCTCCCCGCGCGTCAACCTGCGGGCAACCGAGGAGGCCCCGGCGGGGAATGGCACAAGCCCAAAGGTCATCAGGCGAGGCTAGGCCTTGGCCGGCCTCCGCCGATTCGGCTAAGGAGGTGATTTCTGGCCAACTGACACGATTAAGTTGACACCATGCCCGCGTCCGTTGACTAGGCTGTATCGCTTCTTGTCAGCGGTCCGTTACCCGTCTGTCAGCTCCGCGCACGCCGCAACCGGCTCAGTGACCGCTCCCGGCCAAGCAACTCCAGGGACTCGTACAGCGGCGGCGAGACAGTGCGACCGCTCGTGGCGACGCGAACCGCCGCGAACGCCTTGCGGGGCTTGAGCCCGAGGCCCTCGATCAGCGCGACTCGCAGCGCCTCCTCGATCGAGGCCGCGGTCCACTCGGCGACGCCGTCCAGCGCCACGATCGCCGCGTCCAGGACCGGCTCGGCGTCAGCGCCGAGGGCCTTGCCGGCGGCGGCGGGCTCGGGCGCGAACTCCTCCTCGCGGACGAACAGGAACCGGACCATCTCCACCGCGTCGGACAGTACGGTCACTCGTTCACGAACAAGAGGGCCAATTCCGGCAAGAAGCGCCATCTGCTCGTCCGACGGAGTCTCCGGAAAGAGTTTGGCGGAAATCAGGTATGGCACGAGCCGGTCGACGAAATCGGACTCGGAAAGGCGCCGGATGTGTTCGGCGTTGATTGCCTCGGCCTTTTTCTGGTCGAACCGCGCCGGATTCGCGCTCACCCGGGAGATGTCGAAGGCGGCGACCATCTCCTCCATCGTGAAGACGTCCCGGTCCTCGGCGATCGCCCAGCCGAGCAGCGCGAGGTAGTTGAGCATCCCCTCGGGCAGGAAGCCGCGCTCGCGGTGGTGGAACAGGTTGGACTCGGGGTCGCGCTTGGACAGCTTCTTGTTCCCCTCCCCGCGCACCAGCGGCAGGTGGCCGAACAGGGGGGTGAACGTGGTGACGCCGATCCGGCGCAGGGCGCCGTAGAGGGCGATCTGGCGCGGGGTGGACGGCAGCAGGTCCTCGCCGCGCAGGACGTGGGTGATGCCCATCAGGGCGTCGTCGACCGGGTTGGTGAAGGGGTAGAGCGGGGCGCCGTTGGCTCGGACGAGGACCGGGTCGGGCACGCTGCCCGCCCGGAACACGACCTCCCCGCGCACGAGGTCGGTGAACGCGATGTCCTCGTCGGGCATGCGCAGCCGCAGCACGGGCTCACGACCCTCCGCGCGGAGCTGGGACCTCTGCTGCTCGGTGAGCTCGCGGTCGGCGTTGTCGTAGCCGAGCTTGGGGTCCTGCCCCGCCGCACGACGCCGGGCCTCGACCTCCTCGCTGGTGGAGAAGGACTCGTAGAGCTCCCCCGCCTCCAGCAGCCGGCGGGCGATCTCCCGGTAGGTCTCCGAGCGCTCGCTCTGCCGGTACGGGGCGTGCGGGCCGCCGACCTCCGGGCCCTCGTCCCAGTCCAGGCGCAGCCAACGCAGGGCGTCCAGCAGGGCGCGGTAGCTGTCCTCGGAGTCCCGCGCGGCGTCGGTGTCCTCGATGCGGAAGACGAGCTTGCCCCCGTGGTGCCGGGCGAAGGCCCAGTTGAACAGCACTGTGCGGATCAGCCCGACGTGCGGCGTGCCGGTGGGCGAGGGCGAGAAGCGGGCCCGGACTTCCCCGGGGTGTGTTGCGTTACTCATGGCCCGATCAGCGTATTCGCCTTGACGCGCACCGCACGCGGCGGCATCCTGAACTTATTCAACACAAGATGAATAACTGGAGGGGTCATGGAGAGGACGACATGTGTCATCGCGGGCGGCGGCCCGGCGGGCATGGTGCTGGGACTGCTGCTGGCACGGGCGGGAGTGGAGGTGCAGGTCCTGGAGAAGCACGCGGACTTCCTGCGTGACTTCCGGGGCGACACCGTGCACGCCTCGACGATCCGGCTGATGGACGAGCTGGGGCTGGGCGAGGAGTTCCGTGCGCTGCCGCAGAGCAGGCTGGAGCGCATCGCGTTCCCGGACCCGGCCGGCGGCGCGGCCGTCATCGGGGAGTTCACCCGACTGCGCCCGCCCTACAACTATGTGGCGATGGTGCCCCAGTGGGACTTCCTCGACCTGCTCGCCGACGCGGGGAAGAACGAGCCGACGTTCACGCTCCGGATGAACACCGCGGTCACCTCGCTGGTGCGGGAGGGCGGCCGGGTAGCGGGCGTGCGCTACCGAACGGCCGACGGCACCGAGGGCGAGATCAGGGCGGCGCTCACGGTGGGCTGCGACGGGCGTACCTCGGTCCTGCGCGAGCAGGCCGGGCTGGTGCCCCGGGAGTTCCCGGTCTCGTTCGACGTGGGGTGGTTCCGCCTCCCCCGTCCGGAGGAGGGCGGCGCGGTGAGCGGCGTGCAGGCCCACATCGAGGGCCACGACGTCCTGCTGCTCATCAACCGGGGCGACTACTACCAGGCGGCGTACCTGGTCAAGAAGGGCGAGGAGGCCGCCCTGCGTGCGGCGGGGGTGGAGCGCTTCCGGGAGCGGGTGGCCACGCTGGCGCCCGAGATGGCCGACCGCGTGCGGTCGATCGCCTCGATGGACGAGGTCCGGATGCTCGACGTCCGGGTGAACCGGCTCCGGCGCTGGCACACCGAAGGGCTCCTGCTGATCGGCGACGCCGCCCATGCCATGTCCCCGCTCGGCGGTGTCGGCGTCAACCTCGCCGTACAGGACGCCGTCGCCACCGCCACCCTGCTGGCCGAACCGCTGGCGCGCGGCCGGGTCAGCTCGGCCGAACTGGCCAGGGTCCGGCGCCGCCGCTGGCTGCCCACGGTCATCACCCAGGGCATGCAGCGGTTCCTGCAGGGCGCGGTCATCGGCCCGGTGCTCAGCGGCGAACGCGAGACGTTCCCGAAGCCGCCGATGGTGCTCACCCGCCGGTTCCCGGCGCTGCGGAAGATCCCGGCCTACATCGTGGCGATCGGGCCGCGACCCGAGCACGCACCGGCGTTCGCCCGCCGCTGAGCAGGCCTGCCCACGGCGGTCAGCACTCGATCACGTTCACGGCCAGGCCGCCGCGGGCCGTCTCCTTGTACTTGACCTTCATGTCCCGGCCGGTCTCCCGCATGGTCTTGATGACCTTGTCCAGGGAGACCACCTGGTTGCCGTCGCCGTGCAGGGCCATCCGCGCGGCGTTGATGGCCTTCACCGAGGCCATCGCGTTGCGTTCGATGCACGGGATCTGCACCAGCCCGCCGACCGGGTCGCAGGTGAGTCCCAGGTTGTGCTCCATGCCGATCTCGGCGGCGTTCTCGACCTGCTCCGGGGTGCCGCCGAGCACCTCGCACAGGCCGGCCGCGGCCATCGAGCAGGCCGAGCCGACCTCGCCCTGGCACCCCACCTCGGCGCCGGAGATCGACGCGGTCTCCTTGTAGATCACGCCGATCGCCCCCGCGGTGAGCAGGAAACGCACGACGCCCTCGGGCGAGGCGCCGGGCACGAACCTCGCGTAGTAGTGCAGGACGGAGGGGATGATGCCGGCGGCGCCGTTGGTCGGCGCGGTGACCACGCGGCCGCCGGAGGCGTTCTCCTCGTTGACCGCCAGCGCGAACAGGTTCACCCAGTCCATCACCCGCAGCGGGTCGGTGGAGTAGGGGTCGGTGGACAGGCGGGCGTACATCTCCTGGGCCCGGCGCCGGACCTTGAGCCCGCCCGGGAGCACGCCGCCGCGGGTGAAGCCGCTGCGGACGCACTCCTGCATGACGTCCCAGATCCCGAGCAGGCCGTCGCGGACCTCGTCGGCCGAGCGCCACGCGCACTCGTTCGCCAGCATCACCTCGCTGACGGCCATCCCGGTGAGCCGGCAGTGAGCCAGCAGCTCGGCGCCGGTGCGGAACGGGTACGCGACCTCGGTGTCGTCCGACTTGATCCGGTCGGCGCCGCTGGCCTGCTCGTCGACCACGAAACCGCCGCCGACCGAGTAGTAGGTGCGTTCCTTCGACCAGTCCCGCCCGGTCGCGAGGAACCGCATGCCGTTGGGGTGGAAGGGAAGGCTGCGGCGGCGGTGCAGCACGAGGTGCGTGTCGGGGTCGAAGGCGATCTCGTGCCGGCCGAGCAGGGCGAGCCGGCGGGTCGCGCGCACCTGTTCCACCCGCTCGGCCACCGTGTCGGTGTCGACCGTCTCCGGCGCCTCACCCGCAAGCCCGAGGAGCACGGCCCGGTCACTGCCGTGGCCGTGGCCGGTGGCACCGAGCGAGCCGAACAGCTCGGCACGCAGCTCGGTCACCGCGGGCAGCAGCCCGTCGGCGGCCAACCCCTCGACGAAGGTGCGGGCGGCACGCATCGGGCCGACCGTGTGCGAGCTCGAGGGTCCGATCCCGATGCTGAAGAGGTCGAACACACTGATCGTCACCGCACCGTCCCGACTTCCTCGTCGACTCCTGTCCAGCACATGGTAGGTCGGACCAGGACGTACGTCCTGGCGTTCGGCCTACCCACCCGGGCGGCCCGCTGCCAGGATGTGATCGACGTACGTGCTCGGTGGGGGAGAACATGAACGGTCGCATCCTGGTCGGGTTGGCCGCGGCGAACCTCGGCCTCCTGTTCGTCGCCGACGAGAACCTCTCCCAGGTGGCGGCGGTGCTGCGGGGCGGCTCGACCGTCGTACACGCCCGGTACGCGCCGGTGTTCGCGGCGGTCGTCGGACTGCTCGCCTGGCAGTTGGCGCCACGGCGCTCGTGGTCCTGGTTGCTGCTCGCCGGCGCACTCTGCGCCGTGCCCAGGGCGCTGCGTCGCCTCGAGGGCGGGTCGGTGCCGCTGCGGGTCGGCATCGAGCAGTGGTTCGACGCCGCCGCCCCGGTGTTGACGCTGATCGGCATCCTCGGCGCCGCCACGCTCGGCTGGCGGGCGGGGCACCGCGGGGCCGCCGCCGCACTCGTGGGTATGGCCGCGGCGCTTCCCCTGCTGCCGGCGGCGCTGCTGCACAGCTATTCGCCGTGGTTCTCCGTCGACCTCCAGCCGCTTCTGGTCGCGGTGTGTACCGGGGTCGGCCTGCTGGCCTCGGTGGCCGCCGCGGTCGCCGTGTTCGTGCGGACCCCGCCGGAGTGCCCGTCGCCGGCCTGGCGGGTGACGCTGGCGGGGTGTCTGGCGGCAGCCGCTCCCCTGGTCACCCGCATCTGGGAGCCGCTGCCGCCGACGAGGCTGCCGGAGGACGCGATCCTCTACCGGTCGCTCACGTTTGCCGCACTCGGGCTCGTCGCCGGCGTGATCGCCGGCCGGCGGGTACTGCTCGCCGCCACGGCCGTGGGGCTGTCACTGGGGATCTTCGGCCTGGCTTTCCTGTTCGCCCTCATCGTGGTGTTCCAGACGCCCGCCCTGGCGGCACTGGTCCTGGTGGTCGGCGTGGCCGCGGGCGTCCTGCTGGCACTGCCGGCCCGGCGCGCGGCGGTCGGCCTCGCCGCCCTGGTCCTGGTCGCGGCCGGCCTGACCGTGCTGTTCTTCCAGGTCGACGTGGTGGGCGCGTTCGCCACCCCCACCGAGACGATGGTGGCCTGGCTGACGCCGGTGCTGTTCCCGCTCGCCATCGTGGCCGCCGTGACCGTCGCGGGGGCCGCCGGAACCGCGCTCGCCGACCGGTCGGCCACCCCGGCCGCGCTCGCCGGCCTCGCGACCCCGTTCGCGCTCCTGGCGCTCGCCGTGATCACCCTGCGCTGGGAGCTCCAGGCCGACGCCCGGGCACAACCGCCCGACATCCTGCTGCTGGGCGTGGCCGGCCTGGGGATCGCCGCGCTCGCCCTGCTCGGCCTCACCGTCGCCGGCCGGCGGCCGACCCTCGAAGCCCCGCGGGACGAGCCGGACCAGCAACCCGCGGCAGTCTCCTGAGGCGATTTTCACGGATGACGTTTCCCACCCGGCGGCCGGGGGTACCAGCAGGGAACCGGCCCGGGAGGGGTTGCCCGGCCACGGACGCATGGAGTCGCCATGCTCAGTCATGACGAAGACCGTCACCTCCGAGCGATCGAGCAGTGGTTCGAGACCGACGACCCTGCCCTGGCCCGCATGCTGCGCACACACCAGCCGCCTCCCCAGCTCCACCAGCGAAGGGCGGCCCGCGTCGCCGTGGACGTGGTCGGCGGGCTCATGTTCGTGATCGGCGCCCTGGCGGCCGCCGGTGTCCTGGTCGTCCTCGGCACACTGCTGATCTCGGTCGGGGTGGGCCTGCACCTGGCGGCCCGCGGCTCGTAGCCGCTCCGGCCGCGCGCCGTCCCAGCGCCGGCCACCCGATCGAATGATCTCGACGGAACTCCGGGCACGAGTGCGCATACTGCACACGTGCCCGGATTATCCCGTCGGAATGCCCCTGGCGTTCGTCAGGAGGTTCGACGGCGGGGGTTCGCCCGCCGCGTCTCGCCGGCACGGCCGCGGCGACCGCGGGAGAACCGCTCGGCGGTGCTGGCGGCCCTGGCGGCTCTGGCTCCCCTCGGCTCCATCGGTACGGCGGCTGCCGCGATCGGCGCGCTGATCTTCACCTCGGGTTCGCTCGACGCGACCCGCGAACAGATCCTGATCGCGGAGCAGGGCCAGTACACGGATCGTTACAGCCGCGCCGTCGAACAACTCGGCCAACACGGACCGGAGAAGCTCCAGGTCCGGCTCGGTGGGATCTACGCGCTGGAACGCCTCAGCCGCGACTCGCCGCGCGACCAGCCCACCATCCTCGAGATGGTCTCGGCCTTCGTCCGCAGCACGGCGCCGGCCGAGCTGAACGACTCGCGGTTCCGGTGCCCGGCGGCCAGGCCGGACCGTCTCGAGGTGGACATCCAGGCGGCCCTCACCGTCCTCGGCCGCCGCGACACCGGCCATGACGACGATGCCGCGGTCGATCTCGCCGGCACGTGCCTCGCCCGCGCGGACCTGAGCGAGGCGGCGATCGCCAGGGCGGATCTGGGCAATGCCGACCTCGACTCCGCGGACCTGCGACGGGCGGACCTGAGCGCGGCGAGCGTGATCTACACGAACCTGCGGGGCGCTCGCCTGGACGGCGCCCGCCTGGACCGCGCGGTTCTGTTCAGCGGTGACCTGACGCGGGCGAACCTCTCGTCGGCAAGCCTGCGCGAAGCGGACCTGTCCGTCGCGACCTCTATGACGCCAGCTTCCTTCGTGCCGACCTCACCGAGGCGAACCTGTCGCTCGCGAAACTCGGGGAGGTCGAGCTCTCCCAGGCACGCCTGCGCGAAGCGAACCTGACCGGCGCCGACCTGAGCGGTGCCAGGCTGAGCAGGGCGACCCTCCACAATGCGAACCTGAGCAGAGCCAACCTCGACGGCGCGAACCTCAGCGGCGCCGACCTGAGCGGCGCCAACCTCCGCGACGCGAACCTCAGCGGCGCCAACCTCCGCGACACCAACCTGCGCGGCGCGGACCTACGAGGCGCCCGCCTCACCGACGCCAACCACGACGTGGGCACGATCGTGAGCCGCACCCGCACGAGCGACGCGACCACCGGCAAGTGGTGGTAGCGCCGCACGAGGAACGTCCACATGGAATCGAGCGATCTGCCTGGTACTGCGGGAAGCGGTCGCGGCGTGCCCGTGTTTTCGGGGTGGTTTCCGAGGTTTCGCCGTTCTCGTGGCTTTTTCTCGGCACGATGCGGCGTCGACGGGTCTTGCCTGGTGGGGCGGGTGGGGCTCGAACCCACGGCCAAAGGATTATGAGTCCTCTGCTCTAACCGACTGAGCTACCGCCCCTGGGACCGAAGAACGCTGGGCCGAGCTCAGTTCCAGGAGCTCCTAGCGACCACGACCGTGTCCGCGCTCCAAGGTTACAGGGCGCCACGTCGAGATCACCTCACACCCCGTCGCCACCACACGGCGCACTCCCCCATCGGCGGTTCTCCTCGTCGCGGCTCCGCTTCGGCAGGGGCACTGCCGGGTGCGGGGTTCTCGCGCGCGGGAAGCCACGTGGGGAACGGTCTCCGCCTCGTGGACCCACCACCCCGAGGACGGACTGGACGTGACCCTCAGCCCGGTCAGATGACACAAAAAAGGGCCTGTGACCAGGCCCTTAAGCTCCTCCAGTTGGACTCGAACCAACAACCCTTCGGTTAACAGCCGAATGCTCTGCCAATTGAGCTATGGAGGATCGCTCACCGGTTCGTGCCGGCGGGACCCAACTCTAGCGCATGGCGCGAGGAGGTTCTCCGCCGGCCGGCAAGTCGTGCCGGACTGGGGGAAGATGGCACTACACAGCAGGCGAGCCTTGGAGGGTGATGAGATGAAGGCGTTCGTGCTGGGCGCCGCGGTTGGGTACGTGCTCGGGGCCAAGGCCGGCCGCGGGCGTTACGACCAGATCGTGCGCACGTACCGCAAGGTCGCCGATCACCCCGCGGTGCAGGGCGCTGCCGGCGTCGCGCGGGCCAAGGTCGGCGAGAAGGTCGGGCTGGGCGGCCGGAGCAAGTCCGCGACCGCGCAGAACACCAACGGCCGGCGGAACGTGAGTGAACCGGCCTACCACCAGCCCTGATCCGGCTCGGGCCCCCGCACGTGACGTGCGGGGGCTCGCCAAGGCCAACCTCCACCTGCACCTCACCGGCGCCATGCGGCCGGCCACGCTGGCCGAGCTCGCGGCCCGCCGCGGCGTCGCCGTCCCACCGCCGCTCCCCCGCGCCGTCGGCACCTGGGCCGACTTCCAGGGCCGGTACGACGCGGCGCGGCAGGCCATCGGCACTCCGGAGGACGTTCGCCGGGTCGTCGTCGAGGCCGCCGAGGACGACGCCCGCGACGGCTGCGGATGGCTGGAACTCCAGGTCGACCCCACCTCCTACGCCCCCGCACTCGGCGGGCTTCGCGCGGCCGTTGAGGCCGTGCTCGCGGGTGCCCGGGAGGCGCCCATTCCCACCGGCGTGATCGTCGCGTCCAGCTGGACGCGCCCACCCGAGCACGCCGAACGGCTCGCGCGGCTCGCGGCCGAGTACGCCGGCCAGGGGGTGGTCGGGTTCGGCCTGTCCAACGACGAGCGCAACGCCACCGTGGCCGACTTCGCGCCCGCGTTCCGTGTGGCGCGGGACGCCGGCCTGGTGGCCACCCCGCACTCCGGGTTCTACACCGGCGCCGAGCACGTGCTGGACTGCGTGCGCTACCTCGGCGCCAACCGCATCGGCCACGGCACGGCCGCCGCGGCCGACCCGGCGGCACTCGAGCTCCTCGCCCGGCGGCAGGTGGTGCTCGAGCTCTGCCCCACCTCCTACCCGCCGTTCGGCGTGCACGAGCTGGCGACTATCCCGCTGCGCACCCTGGTGGACGCGGGCGTCCCGGTGGCCGTCGCGACCGACGACCCGCTGCTGTTCGGTACCGGACTCGTCGGCCAGTACACGATCTGCCGCGAGGTCCTCGGCCTCGACGACCACCAGCTCGCCGCGCTGGCCGCGGGGAGCATTCACGGCTCCGCCGCCCCCGAGGCGGTCAGGCGGGACCTCCTGGCCGCGGTCGACCGGTGGAGCCGGGACTCCCCCGGCTGAACGCCGGGCCCGGGCTCACGGGCGCACGGCCACGACCTGGTACTCGGTGGTCGGGCCGGGCGGGGTGCCGAAGCGAGCGTTGGGCAGGTAGAGCCGGCCGGCGAAGTAGCCGACGGTCGTCGGGACGTCGAAGCGCGGGTCGGTGATCTGGTCGACCACCGTCGTCGAGTCACCGCGTACGCGCAGGGCGGTCACGGTGTTCAGCCGGTTCTGCACCACGTACAGCGTGCGGCCGCGGAGCAGCAGGCCGTCGCCGTTGGTGAGCGTGATCGGCACGGCGACCCGGTGGGTGACGCCGTTGCGCTCCACCCGGAACAGCGAGCCCGTGTTCGACTGCACGACCAGGAGGTCCCGACCGTCCGGGGTCCGCGCGATCCCGTTGGCGTTGAAGCCCTGCTGGTAGACCAGATCGCCGGTCAGCGGGACGACCTCGGCGCGGGCGGGCAGGCGACCACCGGACAGCGGCAGGCGGTACAGCACCGGGTTGAGCGAGTCGGTGAACCACGCGGCGGTCGGGGTCAGCACCACGTCGTTGACGAACGCGGTACCGGACGCGAGCTGGTAGCTCGCCAGGACACGGCCGGAGCGGGTGTCGACCACCCGCGCGTTGCCGGCGGCACCACCGGCGACGAACAGGCGACCGCGGGCGTCGGTCTTCATCCCGACCGACGGGGTGCCCGGCCCGGTGCTGACGATGCGGCCGCGCCCCGTCACAAGGTCGACCTTGTAGATCGACCCGTCGGCGAGCGAGCCGAGGTACGCGACCGGGCCGGGGCCGATCGCGATGCCCTCGGGCTGGAACCCGTTGGGCAGGGGGATCGTCGCGGGAAACAGGGAGCCGGCCGAGGCGGCGGGCGCGAGGCCGAACAACGCCAGGGCGGCGACGAGCAGGGAGAGTCCAACGCGTCGGAGCATCACGGCATCCTTCGTTGGGGGCATGGGACATCTCCAACCTACGCACGCGGCGCGGGAAGGGCTCAGAGCCGCATGGCACCCAGCGCGGAGTCGAGCAGCACCTCGCGCATCTCCTCGTCCGAGACCTCCTCCTTGAGGTAGGCACTCGCGCTCAGCGCGGCACCGAGGACCTCCATCGCCGCGATCGCGCGCAGCTGCTCGGCGGTCGTGGGTGCCGGGCCGGCCAGCCACGTCGCGAGCTGGTTCCCCATGTCGATCATGTCCTGCCAGATCGACTCCGCAGCGGCGACCACCCCGGCCGGATCGCGCATGAAGATCCCGACCAGGGAACGGTTGTCGAGCATCACGTCGAGGATGCGGGCGAGGACATCGCGGACGGCGGCCGGCGTGTGCGGTTGGTTGGAGGCGAAGTCCAGGACCTCCTGCCAGCCGTCGACCAGCGGGGCGACGATCGCGCTGAGCAGGGCCTGTTTCGAGGAGTAGTGGTAGTACAGGGACGCCTTCGTCAGCCCGACCCGTTCGGCGATCTCCCGCAGGCTGGTCTGGTCGAAGCCGCGCGTGGAGAACAGCTCGAGGGCTACCTCACGAATCTTGTCGCGAGTGTCCCCGTCCATCCACGCCACCTTCCCTCAGGACTTTCTCAGTCGGTCAACGTTAGCGTTCCGCGCGTCTGGCCACCGCAGTGGATCTTACCTACCGGGCGGCAGGTAGACTGCGTTCCGCGCCAGTTGGGCGTCATTCAAGGGGAGGTCTGATGTTCGAACGATTGGGGCGATTCGTCGTCCACAACCCGTGGAAAGTGATCGCCGGGTGGGTGCTGATCACGGTCGCCGTGGTCTCCTTCGCCCCGGCGCTGGGCGACGTGGTGACCAGCGACCAGTCCAACTTCCTGCCTTCGGACTACGAGTCGGTCCAGGCCGGCGAGCTCGCCACGCGAGCGTTCGGGGAGCAGAACGACTCGAGCGCCACGATCGTGGTGCGGCGCGAGGACGGTGCCGAGCTCAGCCAGCAGGACACCGGTGCGATCGGGGATCTCGCGCAGGAGCTGCAGGGCGCGGACATCGAGCGCGTCACGCAGGTGGTGACCGGGGAGCAGGCCGTCTCGCCGAACAAGAAGGTGCAGCTGGTCAGCGTCGGGCTCAAGGGCATCGGCGACGACCCCGTCCTGGTCGAGGCGATCGGCAAGATCCGGGACACCACGGCACCCGCGCTCGAGGACACCGGCCTGGAGTACGCGGTGACCGGTGACGTCGCGATGTTCGCCGACAACGCCGACGCCTTCGACACCGCGTTCGTGATCGTCGGTGCGGCCACGATCGTGCTGATCATCGGTCTGCTGCTGCTGATCTACCGCAGCCCGGTGGCAGCGCTGCTGCCGATCGTGACGGTCGGCGTGGTGAGCGCGATCGCGCCCGGCCTCATCGCCTGGCTCGCGCAGGCGTTCAACTTCCAGGTCGACCAGTCCGTGCAGATCGTGATGACGATCGTGCTCTACGGCGTGGGCACCGACTACATCGTGTTCCTGCTGTTCCGCTTCCGGGAGCAGCTGCGGGCGGGCGAGGACCCGAAGCAGGCACTGGTCAAGTCGGTGGCCCGGGTGGGTGAGGTCATCGCCTCCGCCGCCGCGGCGATCATCATCGCGTTCAGCGCCCTGCTGCTGGCTGTGTTCGGTGGGTTCCGCAGCTTCGGCCCCAGCCTCTCGATCGCCGTCGCGCTGATGGCACTGGCGTCGGTGACGCTGATCCCGGCGGTGGTGTCGCTGCTCGGCACGAAGGTGTTCTGGCCGTCGAAGTCCTGGCAGCGCACGCCGAAGGGCACCACGTTCCAGCGGCTCGGCGCGTTCACCGGGCGTCGCCCCGGCGTCGTGGCGCTGGTCTCCGGCGGCCTGATGGTCGTGCTGGCACTGGGAATGATCGGCTTCAACACCGACTACGACCAGACCGGGCAGCTGCCTGCCGACACCGAGTCCGCGCGCGGGCTGGAGTACATGGAGTCCGGGTTCCCGCCCGGGGCGTTGAACCCGACCTCGGTGCTCGTCGAGTCCGAGAACGGCGCGCTCGACCAGGCCGCGATGAACGCCTACGCCGGCGAGCTGGCCGAGGTCCCGGGCGTTGGCGCGGTGCGGCCGGGCCCGACCGGTCCCGTGACGTTCAGCGAGGACGGGACGATCGGCCAGATCGACCTGATGTTGGACAGCAGCCCGTACGCCAACGCGTCGCTCGACCTGGTGGAGGGCGAGCTGCGGGACTTCGCCAAGAGCGAGGCGCCGGAGGGCACGAAGGCCTACGTCGGCGGGATCACGTCGGCCTTCGCCGACATCAGGAGCGCGAACACCCGCGACCTGTGGGTGATCTTCCCGGTGGCCGGCCTGTTCATCGCCATCGTGCTGGGGCTGCTGCTGCGCAGCCTGGTCGCGCCGCTCTACCTGATGGTGGCCGTCGTCCTCGGCTTCTTCAGCACGATGGGCGCGACAGTGTTGGCCTTCCAGGGCATCGGTGACCGGCCGGGCGTGTCGTTCATGCTGCCGATGCTGGTCTACCTGTTCGTGGTGGCGATCGGAACGGACTACAACATCCTGATGATCGCCCGCCTACGGGAGGAGGCGAAGCTCGGCAACGACCCCCGCAAGGCGGCAACCCTGGCCGTCGAGCACGGCGGCCCGTCCGTCGGGGCGGCAGGGCTCATCCTGGCCGGCACGTTCGCCTCGATGATCCTCGCCGGGGTCTCGTTCCTCGTGGAGATGGGCTTCGCGGTGTCGCTCGGCATTCTGATCGCGGCGTTCGTGATGTCGATGTTCCTCGTGCCGGGGATCACCGCGCTGCTCGGGCACAAGGCGTGGTGGCCCGGCCACGGCGACCGCCCGCAGACCCCGGCGGTGAACCAGCGGGACACGGCGGACGTCGGCTCCGCGTGAACGAAACCCTGCGGTGCTGCCAGGTCGGGGGTCCGGCAGCACCGCAGGGTCAACCGCGAGATCGTCCGTCGCCCTCGCGTTGTTACAGCCGGCCTCCACTCGAACGGGTGGACCTCGTCACGGCGACGCTCCGGCCCCGCGCGCGTTACCGTCTCGGAGTGCTTGAGGAGACAGCTGGTGCCGAGACCCCACGAGCGGGTCTGCGCGTGGTGGTGGACGACCTGTCGGGGCCCGAGATCGCCGAGCTCCTCGCCGAGCATCTCGAGCAGATGCGGGCCATCACTCCACTTGAGAGCAAGCACGCACTCGACCTGGACGAGCTTCGCAAGCCAGAGGTCACCTTCTGGTCGGCGATCGACGGGGACGTCCTCGTCGGGTGCGCCGCGATCAAGAGGCTGGACGCCGGCCACGCGGAGGTCAAGTCGATGCGGACCCGCCCGGCCCGCACCCGGGGCGGGGTCGCCTCGATGTTGTTGGCACACCTCATCGACGAGGCCCGGCGGATGGGTCTCTCGCGGCTGAGCCTGGAAACCGGCTCGGCGGAGTTCTTCCTACCGGCGAGGAAGCTGTACGAGAAGTTCGGTTTCGACTACTGCGAGCCGTTCGCGGACTACCGACCGGACCCGCACAGTGTGTTCATGACGCGCCAGATCTGACCGCGCACAGGCGCAGGGAGCCCGATCAGCGGACCCGGGCGACCACGAAGACGCGGCGGAACGGGAACCAGGTCGTGCCGTCGTCCCTGACGGGGTAGGCGGCGCGCAACCGGGGTGCGAGTTCGCCCCGGAACTCCTGCCAGGACCGCTCGTCGAGAGCGGACCGGATCGGGCGCAGCGCGGTGCCGGTGACCCACTCCAGCACCGCGTCCGCGCCGGTGAGCCGCTGCAGGTAGGTGGTCTCCCAGGCGTCCACCTCGCACCCGGCGTCGCTCAGCACGGTGGCGTAGCCGGCCGGGTCGAGCACGGCGTCCTCCTCGCGCAGCGCCACCGGTTCCAGGCGGGCCCGCCAGCGCTGGGTCGCGACCAGCGAGCGCACCTCGACGTGGGAGGGTGCGCCGAAGTTCCCCGGCACCTGGAAGGCCAGCCACGCCCCGGTCGGGAGCCGGCCGACCCACCGGGCGAGCAGCTCGGGGTGTCCGGGCACCCACTGCAGTACGGCGTTCGACACGACCACGTCGATGTCGGGGCGCGGAGCCCACTCCCGGACGTCGCCCACCTCGGCGTCGAGCCCGCGGCCGCGGGCGGCCTCGACCATCTCCGGCGAGGAGTCCATCGCCTCGACCTTGGCGGAGGGCCACCGCTGCGCGAGGGTGGCGGTGAGGTTGCCGGGACCGCAGCCGAGGTCCGCGACCCGGCGCGGTGACTCCACCCGCACCCGGCCCAGCAGGTCGAAGAACGGCCGCGAGCGATGATCGGCGTACTCGAGGTACTTCCCGGGATCCCACATGAACACCTCCAGCAAACCGTACGTACGTACCGCTTACTCTAGATGATCGAGTCCCGAGTGTGTCGAAGACTGATCTTCGGCTCACCGGCGGCCCTTGCCGGCCGGCAGAAGCACCGAGGCCTCAGGACTTACTCGTCCAGTGCCTGGCGGATCTTCGTGGCCACCTCGGCCGCCACCCGGCGCACTGCCTGCTCGTCGACACCCGCGTCGGCCCTGACCTGCAGCACGACGCCGTCCCGCCCCGGAATCCTGCGCTGCACGAACCACGCCCCTCCCCCGGGCAGCTCCTGCCGGTGCCGGGACCGGATCGACCCGTTCACGCGCGCGTGTACGACGTCGGGCAGCTTGTTCGGCCGCTCCAGGGCATAGCGCGCCGGTCGCAGGTCGGTGAGCAGGACGGCCTCGCCGGCGGTGCCGGTCTCCTGTGCCTCGACCAGCTCCAGCTGGCCGTTGCCCCAGGTGACCTTGCTGACCAGGTGCCAGCCAACCCGCCGCGGCCCGTCCCTGCCCGGCACCCAGAGCCCGTACGAGGTGGCGAAGAGGGAGCCGCCGCCACGCAGCCCCGCCGTCGCCACGACGTGCTCGTCCCGCTCCAGTGCCCCCTCGAGCTCGGGCGGCACCCCACCGCCGAACAACCGCCGCAGCAGTCCCGTCACGACAGTCCTCCAGCCGCCTGGTCCCCCAGTGCCTTGCGGTACTGCTCCAACGCCACCAGGTCGCCGAACAGCGTGCGGTAGTCGTCGGCGTCCTCGACCGGGGAGAGCCGCTGCAGCCGCGACTTGAGCTCGGCGATCTGGTTGGCCACCACGGTCTCCTGCAGCGCCGCGATCAGGCTGCCGACGTAGCGCGCGTCGGGCTCCGCCTTGTGGTGCATGGCCTCCACGGCCAGCTCGGTGACCAGCGACCGCACGGTCTGGTGCGGGCAGGCCTGAGTGGCCGCGTCGACCAGCGCCGGCCCGGAAAGGCCCGAGGACGTGCCGCCCACCGCGAGCAGGGCCTCGTGCAGCTCTCGGTACGCGGGGTGGGTGAAGGCCTCCTTGGGCACGGAGCTGTCGTAGTAGGGCCCGGCCAGCTCGGGGGCCTGCAGTGCGGCCTTGAGCGCCTCGCGCTGCACCCAGAGCCGGGGGTCGTTGCGGGGTGGGCGCGGCGGCCCGTCGACGTCCACGGCGAGCGCGCCCTGACCGGGGACGGCGGGCTGGGGACGGCCGCGGCGCTTGGGCTGGACGGGGGCGACACCGGCGCTCTCCCGGACCCGGCGCACCACCATCGCCTCGTCCTGCCAACCCGTCCAGAACGCGAGCTTGGTCGCGTAGCCGTCCCGCTTGGCCTCGTCCTTGATCTGGGCGACCAGCGGGACCAGCTCCTTCAACGCGCTGACCTGGCCGTCCACCGAGTCGAGGTCGAAGTCGCGCAGCTTGGTCCGCAGCGCGAACTCGAGCAGCGGCTGCCGGCGGGCCACCAGGTCACGCACGGCGGTCTCGTTCTTCGCCTGCCGCAGCTCGCACGGGTCCATGCCGTCGGGCGCCACGGCGATGTAGGTCTGCCCGGCGAACTGCTGGTCACCCTCGAACGCCTTCATCGCGGCCTTCTGGCCGGCCTCGTCACCGTCGAAGGTGAAGACCACCTCGCCCCGGAACGCGTCGTCGTCCATCAGCAGCCGGCGCAGCACGCTCAGGTGGTCGTCGCCGAAGGCGGTGCCGCAGGTGGCCACGGCCGTCGGCACACCGGACAGGTGCATGGCCATGACGTCGGTGTAGCCCTCCACCACGACCACCTGGTGCCGGCGGGCGATCTCCCGCTTGGCCAGATCGAGTCCGAACAGCACCTGGGACTTCTTGTAGATGGGGCTCTCGCTGGTGTTGAGGTACTTGGCCTGGATGGGGTCGTCGTCGAAGATCCGGCGCGCCCCGAAGCCGACGACGTCACCGCCCAGGTCCTTGATCGGCCACAGCAGCCGACGGTGGAACCGGTCGATCGGCCCCTGCCGGCCCTCCTTCGACAGCTGTGCCCGGTACAGCTCCTCGAGCTCGAAACCCCGGCCCAGCAGGTACTTGGTCAACCGGTCCCACCCGGCGGGCGCGAACCCGCAGCCGAACGTCGTCCGTGCGGCCTCGTCGAAGCCCCGCTGGTCGAGGTAGTCACGGGCCTTGGCGGCCTCCGGCGAGCGGAGCTGCTCGGCATAGAACTCGGCGGCCGCGCGATGGGCCTCCACCAGCCGCAACCGCGTGCCCCGGTCGCGCTGTCGGCTGGGGGCGCCCCCCTCGTAGGTGAGCGTGATACCGGTGCGCTCGGCGAGCCGCTCGACCGCTTCGACGAAGCTGAGGTGGTCGATCTTCATCAGGAACGCGATGACGTCGCCGCCCTCGCCGCAGCCGAAGCAGTGGAACGTCCCGTGCGAGGAACGCACGTTGAACGAGGGCGTCTTCTCGTCGTGGAAGGGACACAGGCCCTTCAACGCACCCCCGCCGGCGCGCCGCAGCGAGACGTACTCCCCCACGATGTCGTCGATCCGGTTTCGTTCGCGCACCTGCGCGATGTCGCTCTCCCGGATCCGCCCCGCCATGGACCCGAGTCTAGGCGGGTCGCCCGCCCGCCGGCGGAGAGGTCATACGATGCCGTCGTGACGGTCAGCGACGAGGTTCTCGCCGAGCAGTTCACCGAGCACCGACGGCACCTCGTCGGGGTGGCGTACCGGTTGACCGGTCGGCTGTCCGATGCCGAGGACGCCGTGCAGGAGGCCTGGCTCCGACTGTCCGGGTTGGACGATGAGCGGCGCGCCGACATCCGCGACCTGCGCGCGTGGCTGACCACCGTCGTCGGTCACGTGTGCCTGGACCGGCTGCGTTCCGCGGCCGCCCGACGCGAGCGGTACGTGGGGCCATGGCTGCCCGAGCCGATCGTCACCCCGTTCGGCACCCCGGTGAGTGATGATCCACTCGAGACGGTCGTGCGGTCGGACGAGGTGCGTCTGGCCGCCATGGTGGTGCTCGACCTGCTGACACCGGAGCAACGCGTCGCGTTCGTCCTGCACGACGCGTTCGACATGCCGTTCGCCGAGATCGCTCGGGTCCTCGGCTGCGCGGAGGCCACAGCCCGCCAGCACGCCTCGAGAGGACGCCGGGCCGCCACCGACGCCGCCCCACCGCCGCGTGCGACGCTCGAGGAGCAACGCGCGCTCGTCGAGCGGTTGCTGACCGCGATCGTGGCCGGCGACATCGACTCCGTGGTCCGGTTGCTGCACCCGGACGCGGTGCTCATCGGCGACAGCGACGGCAAGACCAGCACCGCCCGCCGCCCCATGCACGGCGCGGACAAGATCATCCGCTTCCTGTCCGCCCTGGTTGGCCGGTATGGCCAGCACCGGCTCGTCAACGGCGAGCTGGTGCTGGTGAACGGCGATCTGGGGATGGCGGTGCCCGAGGTCCCCGCCGAGGCCCCCTACCCCGAGATCGCGCGGCGGATCGCGGCCTTCACCGTTCACGACGGCCGGATCACGGCGATCTACGACATCGCCAACCCGGACAAGCTCAGGCACCTGGACTTCTGACCGGCGCGTCGGCCGGCACCGGGACCCGGCAGGCGTCGCCCGAGGTGAAGCCCTGGTCCCGGATCCCCAGCGCACTGTAGGAGCGTGCGCGCATGTTCTCCAGGCCGATCTGGTAGGTCAGCTCGAGCACACCCCGATCGCCGAACTCCGCACGGAGCTCGGCGACCTGCTCGTCGGTCACGCCCACCGGGTTGGCGGTCATCGCGTCGGCGTAGGCGATCGCGAGCCGTTCCTGGTGGGTGTAGGCGCTCGAGTCGCGGTAGTCGTCGATCTGCCGGAGCCGTTCGATGTCCAACCCTTCGTGCTTCTGCAACATGGTGCCGAAGTCCACACACCAGGAACAGCCGATCTGCTGGGCCACCCGGTAGACCGCGATCTCCCGGATGTTGGCGGGCAGCACGGTGCTGGCCTTCTCCACGGCGAGCTCGTGGCGGCCGCTCGCCATCATCAGCTTGCGGTGGTGGGCGAGCACCGTGAGCGGCTCGGGCACCGCACCGAATCGTCGGGTCACGATCCGGTACAGGACACGCAGCAACGGGCCGGCCTGCTTGGTGGGTACTCCGGGGACTCTCGGCATTTCTCCTCCTCGTGTCGGTCACCACGAGGACGGGACGGACCGCCGGAACGTGACAGTCCGATCAGGTCATCGACCGCACCCGCACGCGCAGGCCTCGCCGAGGGCGCATCGCGGCGAGCCCGGTCGGCCGCACCGAGCGCGACACCAGGTCCAGCTGGACGCGACCAAGCAGCCGCGCCAGCATCACGGTCAGCTCGGTCGTGGCCATGGTCGAACCGACACAGCGGTGCGGGCCGCCGCCGAACGGCGCGAACTCGTGCGGCCCCACCTTCCGGTACTCCGGCGAGCCGGGAAGCCACCGCTGCGGCCGGAACTCCAGCGGCCGCTCGTAGACCGCCGCGCTGCGGTGGGTGACGTAAGGGCTGTAGAGCAGCATCGAGCCCGCGCCGACCCGGACGCCGGCGAACTCGAAGTCCTGCGCCACGTACCGCACGGAGACCACCGCCGGCGGGTAGAGCCGCAGTGACTCCGAGACCACGGCTCGCAGGTACGGCAGCCTCGCCAGGTCCTCCGCACCGGGCGGGGCTCCGTCCAGCACCGAGCGCAGCTCCGCCACCGCCCGCCGCTCGACCTCGGGGTGGGTGAGCAGGGCGTGGACCGCCCACGCCATGGCCCCGCTCGTGGTCTCGTACCCGGCGGCGATGAGCGTGATCGCCTGGTCGCGAACCTCCTCGTCGGTCAGGCCTCCCCCGTCCCCGTCCCGACCGCGCACCAGCAGCGCGAGCACCTGGTCGTCGCTGTCCGCCCCCAGCGTGCGAACTCGCGCGATCTCCTCGTGGACCCACCCGTCCACGACCTGACGCGCACGCATCGCGCGGCGCCAGAGCGGGCTGCGCAGTGCGCGGTGTGCCCCGATCAGCTGAGGTGACCGGTCCACCAGGTCGAGCAGCGCCTGCAGGTGCCGGCCGAGGAAGTCGGCGTCCCTCGCCAGCCGGTCTCCGAACAGCGCACGCATGGTGCTGCGGCGGATCGCCCCGCGGAACTCCTGGTAGGCATCGACGACCTGGCCGGGCCGCCACCGGTCGATCGTCTCGTCGGCCGTGTCCACCATGACCCGCACGTACTGGTCGACCTGCCGGTGGTGCATGGCCGGCTGGACGAGCCGGCGCCGCCGCCGGTGGTCCGGGCCGTCGGACACGATCAGGGACGTCTCCCCGTCGACGGGCACCAGGGCGGCGAACGCCTCCCGCATGCGGAACAGCTCGTCGTTGGCGAAGACGAACCGGTTCGCCTCGGCGCCGAGCAGGTAGACGTACCTGCTCGAGCCGAACCCCAGCGACACCACCGGCCCCCGTCTCCGGTGGAGCCACCGCAGGAACTCCCCAGGGCCGTAGCCGACGACCATCCTCCGCCCACTTCCGATCTCTGTTGAGTTGACAAGGTTCGTGGTCGAGAACCCGACTGAAGCAACCGTAGGCGGGGGGACCGACAGTTCTCGTCGTGCCGGCTACCTGGGGTCGGTGACGCGAGCCAGGAAGTAGACGACACCGGTGGCGGCATGGCGCACCAGGAGCAGGAACGGCCGGTCGACCACCAGCTGCTCGCTGCTGGTCACCAGCGAGACCATCCGCATCATCACGGCTGTCGCGGCCGCACCCTCCAGTCCCTCCTCGTCGATCGTCAGCACCGCCTCGTGCAGCACCTCGTCCACGGCCAGCGGGGCGGGGCTGATCTCGTGCAGGTCGGCGTGCCTGGTGAAGACCGTGCGCACGCCGAGCTGCCGCAGCCGGTCCGCGAGCCTGGTCTTCGTGCTCACCCGGAGCCTGGGCAACGCGAGGTCGATCTGGGTCAGGCGGGGTGCGTCGAGCAGCTCGGCCAGGGAGTCCGCGTCCAGCGCCGCCTCCGCCTCGGCGAGGTCGCCGTCCGGCAGCAGTACCACCGCCTCCACGCCGCCGACCGCGCGCAGGGTGGCCACCCGCCAGCCGTCCTGTGCCGCGTAGCCGATCCGTTCGGACAGCTCCATCGTCGGCACCTCGCGGACGCCCTCAGGAGTGTGGAACGGGCGGAGCCGCGTCGCCTCCCTGGTGAACCGCGCTCGCCACGCACACTTCAGGTAGAGCGCGTTCACCAGCGCCGACACCGTCTCGTCGGTGACGGCCCCGGGCGGGATCAGCTCGGGGATCAGGTCACGGGTGGTCTTGGCGACGTCGAGGTTGATCATGCCCCGGGCACGGTCGGGCTCCGTGCGGAACGGCGCCTCGCGCACCTTGCCGCTCGACCACCGGCCCAGCTCCTCGACGAACGACACCAGGACAGCGATCGACTCGTCCGCCCACAGGGTGTTGGCGACGGCGATGACCGGCTCGTCCTCCTCGCCGCGCGCCGGCTCCAGCTCCCCCGCCTGCGCCAGTAGCTTGCCGAGGGCGCCGACATCCCCCGAGGCGCTGCCCAGCAACAGCGTCGCCAGCTCCTCGCGGGTGGAGCCAGCGGCCCCCTGGGTGAGCAGACCGAGCGCGCTCGCCACCGAGAACGGTGACCAGCACACTGTCGCACCGGGATCGGGCGCGGTGACTCGGTGCAGGGCAAGGGCGAACGCGAGGTGCGCGCGATCCGTCACAGCTCTCCTCTACTGGCGCGGGTCGGGTAGGACGATCGTCGTCGGCGGCGGTGGGACGGGCAGCTCCGCGGCATCGGTGAGGGGACCGGACGGCATGGGGCGCCGAGGCTCGCGCACGCCCGCGCCGCCGTCGTCGCCGCCGATGTCCGTGCCGCCGGGGTCGAAGTCACGGGTGCCCACCGGCACGCGCTCAAGCCGCGGGAAGGCGAAGCGACGGCCGGTACGGGGACGTTTCGAGGTCATGGTTCGAGTGTGCCACCTCACACCGACGAGGCGGCGGCGCCGACGTACACGCCGTGCCAGCGGACGGCCTGCGCGTCGGTCAGCGCGGCGACCTGGTCGACGACGACCCGCAGCCGGGCGCCGTCGTCCGGGGCGGCCTGCCAGGCCGGGACGAAGGCCGGCTCCAGCGCGTGGTGTCCCCGGTCGAGCAGCGCCGCCACCAGGGCCGTCAGCCACTCCCGCTGGGTCGCCTGCAGCGCCAGGCGGCCCGGGTCGCTCAGCACGTAGCGCAGCGCCACCGCCTTGAGCAACGCGACCTCGGCGGCCACCCGGGCCGGCACCATGAGCTCGGCGGAGTACCGGGTGAGCGTGCCGCCGCCGTACCTGCCGCGGGTCGCGGTCACCGCCGCCGCCGCGAACCGGCCGACCAGCTCGCTGGTCAGGCGTTTCAGCGCGACCTGGGCGCCGAGCGAGCCGTCGTACTCGGCGCCGGCGAGGTCGGCGACCACGGGCAGCCGGACCAGCTCGGCGGCGACCTCCTCGAGGCCGGAGACGGGTTCGGCACTGAAGTGCTTCGCGGCGAGCTCGGCGACCACTGTGCGCTCGTTCCGGTCGGTGAGCGCGGGAATCGAGATCCGGCCGGACCGGACACCGTCCTCCACGTCGTGCACGGAGTAGGCGACGTCGTCGGCCCAGTCCATCACCTGGGCCTCCAGGCACCGCCGGCGGTCGGGAGCGCCCTCGCGGATCCAGTCGAACACCGCGCGGTCGTCCTCGTAGACGCCGAACTTGCTGGTGCCGGCCGTGCGGGGCCACGGGTACTTGGTCGCGGCGTCGAGCGAGGCCCGGGTCAGGTTGAGGCCGTGCTCGCGCTCGCCGAGCACCTTGGGTTCGAGGCGGGTGAGGATGCGCAGCGTCTGGGCGTTGCCCTCGAAGCCCCCGCAGGACCGGGCGACGGAGTCCAGCGCCCGCTCGCCGTTGTGGCCGAACGGCGGGTGACCGATGTCGTGGGCAAGCCCCGCGGTGTCGACCACGTCGGGGTCGCAGCCGAGCTCCTCGGCGATGCCGCGGCCGATCTGGGCGACCTCGAGCGAGTGCGTCAGGCGCGTCCGCGGAACGCCGCTGACCTCGGAGCCCTCGCCGGGCCCGACGACCTGGGTCTTGCCAGCGAGGCGGCGCAGCGCCGCGGAGTGCAGCACCCGCGCGCGGTCGCGGGAGAACGGGCTGCGCCGCGGAGGCCACGAGCCGGGCAGGACCGCGCTCTTGCCCGGCTCCGGGTACAGCCGCGCGGCGTCGTGCTCGGCGTAACCGGGGGTCATGGGCGGAGGTTACTTGTCGACGGCGACATCTTCGGAGATGCCGATGCCGTCCGCGGAGGCCCTGGTTGCGCGGTAGTAGAGCAGCGCGGCTGTCTCGCGCAGGATGTAGCGGATCTGGGTCTGCCTGGTCTGGACGATCGGACCGGTGTGGGTCGGGGAGGTCCAGGCGTCGAGTCCGAGGTCGGCGGCCATGGTGCGGGCACGGAGCGAGTGCCAGGGGTCGCTGACGATCACGGCGGAGCGCCAGCCGCGTTCGGTGATCTCCTGGGCGGCCGCGCGCAGGCTGCCGAGCGTGTCGTTGCCCTCACCGACATCGATGACCGCGTCCTCCGGAACGCCCTGATCGGTCAGCCAGATCGCACTGGCCTGGGCCTCGGTGTACTCGTCGCCCGGCTGACGACCGCCGGTCGTGACGATGTGCTCGGCGACGCCGGCCTCGTAGAGGTTCCTGGCCTTGCTCAGCCGCGCCTCGAGCACCTTGGACGGCCGCCCGCCGTACTGGGCGGCGCCGAGGACCAGCACGACGTCCGCGCGGTCGCGGTCGTCCACCCTGGCCACCTGCCACACCCGGAAGCCGGTTCCGCCGACGACCAGGGCGCCGACGAGCAGCACACCGACCAGCAGGCGGCGCACGAACCGCAGTAACGGTCGCGGCCTCGGGGTTGCGGCAGTCACGAGATCGATCCTTCCAGATTCGACGACCCACGGTGGGCACCTGGGGACGGCGAACACGGCATCGTACCCACCACCCCCGACGTCGCCCCCGCCTCACCAGCCCCGAAGACGGAGTTGTCCACAACTCGTCCGGCTGTCCACAGTTGGATCTTGCTCGCCCCCACACCCCGCCCCGACCCGGTTTGCTCGAGGCATGACCAACCGAGCACTCCTCGACCTCGACGCCCTGCCCCAGCTGTTCCGCCACCAGGTGGCCGCGGTGACCGAGCTGGTCGCCCTCGGCCTGTCCGGTACCGCCATCGAGGAACGATGTCGCGACGACGGACCGTGGCGCCGGCTCCAGCCGGGCCTGGTGCTGCTCCGTGACGAACCACCGGGCCGCGCCCACCGCATCCAGGCGGCGCTGACCATCGCCGGCGAGGACGCCGTGATCAGCGGCATCGACGCGTTGAGCTGCCACGGCTTGCGAACGGCGAGGCTCGACGGTCCGGTTCACGTCCTGATGCCGCCTCGCCGCCACTCCCGCCTGGTCGACGGCGTGTTCTTCGACCGCAGCCAGTCGCTGCCCGTCCCCGAGCTGCGAGGTGGCTTCCCGGTGGCCCCCCTGCCCCGAGCCGTGATCGACACCTGCCGGCGGGCCAAGGCGTCCGACCACGTCCGCGCCCTGCTCACCACGGCCATCCGCACCGGTCGCCTCTCCCCTGCCGCACTGCGTGCCGAACTGAGCCAGGCGTGCTCGAGGGGTACCGCCTTACCCGGCCGGATCCTCACCGAGATCGAGGACAACGCCTCGGCGCTGGCTACCGGCTGGGCGAGACGTCTGGTGGACAAGGCCGGGCTGCCCCCACCACGGTGGGGATCCCCGGTGTCCGGTCCCACCGGTGCGCACCTCGCGACCCCCGACGCGTGGTGGGAGGAGGTGAACCTGGCATGGGAGGTCACCCCGTACGCCTTCGAGCTGGCAACCGCGGCGCTGGACGACGCGCTCCTGCGCGCGAGCCGGTTGTCCGCGGCCGGGGTCATCGTGATCCAGACGCCGCCGACGCGCCTTCGTGACGCTCCGGACGAGGTGTGCGGCCTCCTCCGCGAAGCCTACGAGCAGGCGGCCGACCGCAGCCGGTCGACACTCCATGCCGCCTGACCGCGGATCGCGGAAGCCTTCCCCACGTCGTCAGAAACCCGGTGCTCGCAATCAACGGAGGTGCCACACGAGGATCAACCTCGGTCCTCATAGGACTGGCCGATCCTCGCCGGAATCGTGGCCAGGATCCCCGGCTCGGTCAGGAGGTTAGCCAGCACCAGTTGTCCGATTCGACTCTGACAAGCGCTGCGACGGGGTGACCGCGGAGATCAGTCTTGGTCGGCGTTGTTTAGTGATCAGTTCAGAATGAGTTTGCGTAGGCAGATGAGTGAGCAGGCCAGGCTGAGGATGGCTTGGTGGACGTCGGCTCGTCGTTCGACGCCTTTGAGCCAGGCGAAGGTGCGTTCGGCTGGACAGCGGACGGTGCCCAGGCCGGAGCCGTGCTGGACGCCGCGGCGGGCGATCACGGGTGTGATGCCCTGGGCGCGGACCAGGCGTCGGTACTTGTCGTGGTCGTAGCCGCGGTCAGCGTAGAGCCGGCGCGGCCGGCGCAGTGGCTTGCCGACCATGCCGCGGACCGGCGGGATGGCGTCGAGTAACGGGATCAACTGGGTGACGTCGTTGCGGTGGCCGCCAGTGAGTGTCACGGCCAGGGGGATGCCGGTGGCGTCGGTGATCAGGTGGTGCTTGGAGGCTAGTTTGCGCCGGTCGACCGGGCTGGGGCCGGTGTGGTCCCCCCTTTGAGGGCGCGGAGGTGGGTGGAGTCGACCAGGGCCGCGGACAGGTCGAGCAGCCCGGCCCTGCGCAGGTCGGCGAGCAGTCGCTCGTGCAGTTTCTGCCAGACACCGGCGTCCTGTCACTCAGTCAACCGCCGCCAGCAGGTCGCGCCCGAAGCGCCGAACACGGAGGTGGGCAGCCGGTTCCAGCCAATGCCGGTGCGCACCACGTCCAGGATGCCTTCCGACGCGGCCCGGTCATCGGCACGCTTGCGACCGGGATAGCGAAAGCGTCTCGGATGCACCGGGATCAGCGGCTCCAGACGTCCCCACAGCTCGTCGGTCAGGACCTCCTCACGCACGACACGATCTTGGAACGTCCCGCAGTGCAGGCAAAGCCGACACGCCAGCTCATTTGAACTGATCACTAACCATCTGCTCGGGCAGATCGAGGTCGAGACCAACGGCCGGCCACGACCGAGGTTTTCGGTTGCTTGCTAGCCGCCCGACTCCGCCAGTACGACGCACTCCGCGGCGACGGCCACACCGAAGCACGCGGCGGAGTCAAGATCGAGGCGCTCCCTCCGCAGGAAGACGGCCGGCTTGGCAGACTGCTCGCTCCGTCGCGCGGCAGGTCCATCTGACCAATCACCGACCATGCCCGACCACGCCGTCAACGGAGTCACATCATGGTCGGTCAGGCGTCTCGCCAGGCACGTTCCACGGCCTCGCGCCGGTCGGGATCGCCGATGAGCCGGTCGAGGACTCCGCGTCGAAACGTCTCGCCGTCCGACTCCCGACCGAGCTCGCGGGCCAGTCGGGCATGGTCGCGCAGGGCCTTGGCGACGGCGTGGCCCGATGCGTCGGTGTCGCAGAGCACGTCCACCGACTCCATCGCGGCGTCAAGGGCGTCCTCCTTCTCCCCGACCCGCCACAACGCCGACGAATGGAAGGACAACGCCCGCGCCAACGCCGGCCCGTGCCGGCCCGGCTCCGCCTCGTCCAGTCCGAAGTAGACGGCCACGGCGTCTCCCGCCGTCGCGGCGGCGGCCTCGTCCAACCCGTCCTCGGCGAACCAGTGCGCCATCGCCTCGAGCAACCCGGCCAGCGCCACGTCGTGGACCACCGACGGGTGGACGATCCCCGCGTACGCCGCGGCCGCCTCCACGCCCGCCAGCAACGCCCCCGCCCGGTCACCCGCCTCCGCCCGGCCCATCGCCTCGGTCCGCAAAGCCGCCGCCAACCGGGGCAGGTGCTCCCCGGGATCCTGTCCGGCCAGCCTCCGCAGCGCCGCCAGGCCCGCGG
Source organism: Actinophytocola xanthii (assembly GCF_001921205.1). GTDB lineage: Bacteria > Actinomycetota > Actinomycetes > Mycobacteriales > Pseudonocardiaceae > Actinophytocola > Actinophytocola xanthii. The sequence goes on from NZ_MSIE01000005.1 coordinate 55,818, forward strand.
CATCCCCGTCCGGATCCACCCCACCACCTCCAGCCGAACGCGCAACCGATCACGACGCCAGACCCTCGACGCACAGAAGCGACCAGAGCGACCCACCCGACCGATTCCGACGGGTCCCGGCCGGCCGCCCTCCATGGCGTGGGACGAAGCCGGTTCGAGCCACCTGTACCTCGGCACGGGCGACACTGCCCTGGTCGTGCGGGAGATCATCCGCCGACACGAACCGATCCGTCCACGCTCGCCGCCGCACACCGAGGTAGCGAGCATAGCGATCGGGCCGAACCGTGCCCCGCGGCAACGGACCGAGCGGTCTACCCTTGCGCGCATCCGCTGACTCCGGAGGGACCGCCAGATGACGTCGTGGATCCCCCGACTGCCACTACCGGTCCCGCTGCTCACCGCGGCCGTCGTCGCCGGGCTGCTCGCCGGATGCGACAGCGACGACGCGTCCGAGCCCACCCAGGTACCGAGCTCGTCCGGCCGCCCGCTCGTGGACGCGAAGTGCGTCCACGTCGAGCACGCGGGTCGGGAACTCGGCGTGACCGTGCCCGCCGGCTTCACCGTGGCCACTCCGCCGGCGAGCTCGGCGGAGATCCGCGAGACCTACCGGGTCAACCTGCTCTCGCTCGCCGAGCGCCCGGAGGACGGCCGCACCCTCCCCACGGCGATGCTGGCCGTCTACGGCTACGGCCCGGGCGAGCGTGAGGGACAGAACGCGCTCGAGCTGTCGGTGCTCAACTTCAAGCAGGCCACCGGAGGCAGCAGCCGCGGCGAGCCGATCTCCGCCACCCCGACCACCGTCGCCGGTCTGCCGGGATCCGCGGGCACCGACACCGATCCCATGGCACTGGACTACAACTCCACGGACGCGGCGGACTCCCGGCTGCGCTGGTGGACGCTCTCGCCCGACGACGGCCTGTTCATCGTCACGCTCGCGACCACGACCCCGGACCTGGACGAGCAGTACGCGGCGGAGATCCCGGCCGGGCTCAGGCCTGGCGGTTGCTGAGGTCACCAGCGTCACGGCGTCGACAGGCACAGGTGAATGGCCTGGCAGGTGCGACACCGGTCAGTCAGTACGTCGGCCAGGGCCGTGGTCTGCAGGCTGAACAGTTTCTCCCGCCACCACGGTCCAGGGGCCGGCGTCTCTGCTGGAGAAGACCCCGTCTGTACTGGGTCGCCCGTACGACGCCGCCCGCGACGGCTGCCCAGGTCACAACACGCCGTGGTCGCGGGCGTAGATGGCGGCCTGGGTGCGGTCGCGCAGCCCGAGGCGGCCGAGGATCCGGGCGATGTGGTTCTTCACGGTGCCCTCGCTGAGGTAGAGGCGGGACGCGATCTCCCGGTTGGTGGCGCCCGCCGCGATCAACCGCAGCACCTCGGTCTCCCGGTCCGTCAGCATGGCGACGGGCGTGGAGCCAGGACGGGTGGACACGCCAGCTCATTTTGAACTGATCACTCAGCCCCACGCACACTGGGCCACGCGCAGTCTGCCGAGTGGATTCAACGGAGTGGTGCGATCGGACACCAGGGTCTCCGGTGATTCCGGTGCAGATGTCGCGACCCACACCAGAGTCCGGCGGCCGGATGTCCTAACGAGACAGTTGAGCGAACCGGTGAAACGGCTCAGCAACCGATGAGCTGGCCCGCCAGGTAGTTCTCGAGCTTGTCCACCGAGATGCGTTGCTGGACCATCGAGTCTCGCTCCCGCACGGTGACCGCGTGGTCGTTGAGTGAGTCGAAGTCCACTGTGACGCAGAACGGGGTTCCGATCTCGTCCTGGCGGCGGTACCGCCGGCCGATGGCTCCCGCGTCGTCGAAGTCGACGTTCCAGTGGCGTCGCAGCGCGGTGGCGACGTCACGCGCCTTGGGGGTGAGATCGGCGTTGCGGGACAACGGGAGCACTGCCACCTTCACCGGCGCGAGGCGGCGGTCCAGGCTGAGCACCGCGCGCTTGTCCACACCGCCCTTGGCGTTGGGTGCCTCGTCCTCGCGATAGGCGTCCAGCAGGAACGCCATCAGCGGGCGGCCGACGCCGGCCGCGGGCTCGATGACGAACGGGCGGTACCGGGAGCTGGTGGACTGGTCGAAATAGGACAGATCGACACCGGAGTGGTTGGCGTGCGTGGTCAGGTCGAAGTCCGTGCGGTTGGCGATGCCCTCGAGCTCACCCCACTCCAGGCCGCCGAACTCGAACCGGTACTCGATGTCGACCGTGCGCTTGGCGTAGTGCGCGAGCTTCTCGGTCGGGTGCTCGTAGAGGCGGAGGTTGTCCCGGCGGATACCCAGGTCCGTGTACCAGTTCAGCCGCTCGTCGATCCAGTACTGGTGCCATTCCTCGTCGGTGCCGGGCTCGACGAAGAACTCCATCTCCATCTGCTCGAACTCCCGGGTGCGGAAGATGAAGTTTCCCGGGGTGATCTCGTTGCGGAAGGACTTGCCGATCTGGCCGATGCCGAAAGGGGGTTTGCGACGCGCGGTCGTCAACACGTTCAGAAAGTTCACGAAGATGCCCTGGGCGGTCTCCGGCCGCAGGTAGTGCATTCCCTCGTCGGACTCCACCGGGCCGAGGTGGGTCTTGAGCATCATGTTGAACTCGCGCGGCGGGGTGAAGGCACCACGTACCTCGCAGTTCGGGCACGGCACCTCGCTCAGGTCGTCCTCGCGCACCGGCTCGCCGTTGCGTGCCGCGTGCTCCTCGGCGATCTGGTCGGCGCGAAAGCGCCGGTGGCAGGCCGTGCACTCGACGAGTGGGTCGTGGAACGCGGTCACGTGCCCGGACGCCGCCCACACCTGCTTGGGCAGGATCACCGACGAGTCGAGGCCGACGACGTCCTCACGGCCGTGCACCATCGTCCGCCACCACTCGCGCTTGATGTTGTCCTTGAGCTCGACGCCCAGCGGCCCATAGTCCCAGGCCGAACGGGTACCGCCGTAGATCTCTCCGCTGGGGTAGACGAACCCGCGCCGCTTACACAGGCTGACGACGGTCTCCACGCGATCGGCGGGCATGTGGCACTCCAACTACTGCGCGCTCGGGGCCAGGGCGTTCAATAGGGGCGTTCGGTGGGCCCGCAGCGGGGCACAGCCGCCACAGCGTAGCCCCAGCGTCATACTCCACGAATGGGCGTGGGGGCGCCCCGATCGCGCGGCACTATCGTTGCGGAGTGTAATCGAGATGCGTCCGTCAGGAGGACAAGGGTGGCCAGCAAGCGATCGTTGACAGCCAGGCTGCTGCCCGGCGACGGGCCGCTGGCGAGGGTGTCGCCACTGGTCGCGTTCCTGGCCGTGACCGTGCTGTTCGTGCTCGGCGTGGTGATCCGCGGTCCGCTCGGGGCGCTCTTCCTGGGCCTGCTCGCGGCCGGCGTCGCCGTGCTGCTCGCGGCGACCTGGCGGGTGCTCGCGCCAGCCCAGCGCCTCGGGCGGGCTCTGGTGCTGGCCGTGCTCGTCGCGGTCGCCGTCTCGGTGCTCTGACCGGGGCAGGTGGTCCACGTAGGATGTTGAACACGGTAACCATCACCGGGAGGAGGTGCCGTGACCTCGGACGCCGCCCCACGGACTACCGCCGAGCGGGCTGACGAGCACCTCGACGACGTCCTCGCCGCCCCGGCCGCGCCACCGCCGGCCGGCGCCGACGACGCCAGCGAGCACTCGGCGGAACGGTCGCCGGTCCGGGCCAGGACCGAACGACCGAGCACCACGCTGGCGGCGGCCGGCGACCTGCTGCGCGCGCTGGCCGCCCCGGTGCGCATCGCGATCGTGCTCGAGTTACGTGAGCACGACCGGTGCGTACACGAGCTGGTCGAGGCGTTGGCCGTGGCACAGCCGCTGATCAGCCAGCACCTGCGGGTGCTGAAGTCGGCCGGCGTCGTGCACGGCGAGCGGCACGGGCGTGAGGTCGTCTACAGCCTGGTCGACGAGCACCTCGCGCACATCGTCGTCGACGCGGTGGCGCACGTGGAGGAGGGCCACCGGTGAGCGACGACCGTTCGACGCCGACGGTTCCGGGCCGGCGCTCGACCAAGCAGCGCGCCGCGGTCGCGAGCCTGCTCGAACAGCTCGACGACTTCCGTTCCGCCCAGGAGCTGCACGAGGAGCTGCGCACCCGCGGCGAGGGGATCGGGTTGACCACGGTCTACCGCACCCTCCAGTCCCTGGCCGACGCGGGTGAGATCGACGTGCTGCGCATCGACAGCGGCGAGGCCGTCTACCGCCGGTGCTCGCGGCACCACCATCACCACCTCGTCTGCCGGGCCTGCGGCCGCACGGTGGAGGTCGAGGGTCCCGCCGTGGAGAAGTGGGCGGAGAAGGTCGCCGCGGAGAACGGCTTCTCCGAGGTCAGCCACACGGTCGAGGTCTTCGGTACCTGCGCGGGCTGCACCAGCTGACGTTTCTCGGCACCAGTGCCGGTCCCGAGCGGCGCCTTTCGAACCACAACCCCGGAAAAGAGGCGAACCCCGCCCAGGGGCGGGGTTCGCCAAACCAGCGGAGGCGGCGGGGGCCGATGAGGAGCGCCCGGCCGTGGGGTGCGGTTCACGGCCGAGCGCTCGTCCACCCCCGGACGGCTACTCCGCGGGCAGTCCGTTGCGGCTGATCACGTCCGCGTACCAGCGCCCGCTCTCCTTCACGATGCGACGCTGCGTCTCGAAGTCCACGTGGACCAGGCCGAACCGCTTGGAGTACCCCTCAGCCCACTCCAGGTTGTCCAGCAGCGACCAGTAGAAGTACCCGCGCAGGTCCACCCCGTGCTCGATGGCGGCGTGCGCGGCGCGCAGATGACCGTCCAGGAACGCGATGCGGTCGTGGTCGAGGACCGTCTCGGACGGGGTCATCTCGTCGGGATACGCGGCGCCGTTCTCGGTCACGTACAGGGGCACCCGCGGGTAGGCGCTGTGCAGGTGCACCAACAGCTCCGTCAGGCCCTCGGGCTGCACCTCCCAGCCCATCGACGTCCGGGGCGACCCGCTCTCCAGGAAGCGCACGCCCTCGGCGCCGATCCACTCCGACGGGGAGCCGTCGTGCTCCGTGCCGGGCTCGGGAGCGGCGACCAGGAGCGCGCGGTAGTAGTTCACGCCGAGCAGGTCGACCGGAGCGCCGATGATCTCCGGGTCACCGTCCTGGATCAGCTGGGGCAGGCCGTAGGGCGCCAGGTCCTGCAGCACGTCCGCGGGGTACCCGCCGCGCAGCACGGGGTCGAGGAAGATCCTGTTCTGCAGGGCGTCCACGCGCCTCGCGGCCTCGGTGTCCTCCGCCGACGCGGACTGCGCGCGGACCGGGAACAGGTTCAGCGTGATCCCCGCGGGAGCACTCGTCCCCGCGCGCAGGCGCTCCATGGCCAGCCCGTGCCCGAGCAGCAGGTGGTGGACCGCCGCCACGGTGGCCGTCGGCGACGTCACGCCGGGGGCGTGCCGGCCCGAGGCGTACCCGAGGAACGCCGCACACCACGGCTCGTTCAGCGTCATCCAGCCGGCCACCCGGTCACCGAGCCGCTCGACCACCGAGGTGACGTAGTCGGCGAACCGGTACGCCGTGTCCCGGGAGGTCCACCCGCCCTGCTCCTCCAGCGCCTGCGGCAGGTCCCAGTGGTACAGCGTCGCCCACGGCTGGATCCCGGCGGCCAGCAGCGTGTCGACCAGGCGCTCGTAGAAGTCCAGTCCTGCCTCGTTCAGCGAACCGCCGGACGGGCGCACCCGCGGCCAGGCCACCGAGAACCGGTAAGCACCCAGCCCCAGCGAGGACATGAGCTCCACGTCCTGCGCATACCGGCGGTAGTGGTCCGCGCCCGGCTCCCCGCAGTCGCCGTTCACCACAGCACCGGGACGACGACAGAACTCGTCCCAGATGGAGTCGGTGCGGCCGTCGGCGGCGGTGGACCCCTCGACCTGGAACGACGCCGTCGCGGCTCCCCAGACGAACCCGGTGGGGAACTGAAGCGACGGTGCCGCGGTCGACGATTCCACGGACGATGGCAGTACTGACATGGTCACCCCTTCACGGCGCCTTGCATGATCCCGGCCACGATCTGGCGGCCGAGCACGATGAAAACGATCAGGATCGGAATGGTCGCGAGCGTGGTCCCCGCCAGCACCAGCGAGTAGTCGATGTAGAACCCGCTCTGCAGCCGCTCCAGTGCGAGCTGAACCGTCGGGTTCTCCGCGTTCAGCACCACCAGCGGCCAGAGGAAGTCGTTCCAGGACGTCATGAACGTGAACATGCCGAGGAACGCCGCGGCCGGACGCACCGCCGGCAGGCACACGTGCCAGTAGACCCGGATCATCGAACAGCCGTCCACTCTGGCCGCCTCGATGAGCTCGTAGGGCACCACCTGCATCGTGTACTGACGCATCCAGAACACGCCGATCGCGGTCACCAGGTGCGGCACGATCACCGCCTGCAGCTCACCGGCCCAGCCGAACTCCGCCATCGCCATGTACAGCGGGATGATCCCGAGCTGCGTCGGCACGGCCAGCGTCGCCACCACGATCAGGAACAGGGTGTTCCGCCCGCGGAAACGCAGCTTGGCGAAGGCGAAACCGGCCAGCGTGGAGAACAGCACGGTGGTGAACGTGACGGTTCCGGAGACGACCACGCTGTTGCCCAGCGCTCGCCAGAACGGCACCGAGTCGAACACGCGGCCCACGTTGGAGATGAAGTTCCCGCCGGGCAGCAACGGCGGGAGCTGCTCGGTCAGCATCGAACTGTCCCGGCTGGCCACGAGGAACGACCAGTAGAACGGGAAGATCGAGCCGAGCAGGAACGCGATCAGCAGCCCGTAGACCCAGAACCGGGCCCGACGCACGCCGGCGGCGTCCACCGTGCGCCGCCGCACGGCCATCGACAGGGCGGTCATCGGGCACCGTCCTCAGCCACACCCGACGACGCGATCCGCCGCGTCAGCAGGAAGTTCGCCACCGCGATCACGATGATGATCAGGAACAGCACCCAGGCGATCGCCGAGGCGTAGCCGAGGTTCTGGGTCTCGAACGCGGTCTGGTACATGTACAGCGTGACCGTCTGGAACTGGCCGGACGATCCCCCGTTGTTCGAACCGGGCATGGCGTCGAACAGCTTGGGCTCGGTGAAGATCTGCAACCCGCCGATGGTCGAGGTGATCACGACGAAGATCAGCGTCGGCCGCAGCAGCGGCAGCGTGATGCTGAAGAACCGCCGCACCGCGCCCGCGCCGTCGATCACCGCGGCCTCGTGCATCTCGTTCGGGATCGCCTTCATCGCGGCAAGCACGATCAGCGCGTTGTAGCCGGTCCACCGCCAGTTCACCATAACGGCGATGGCGACGTGGGAGGCGAACCGGTTGGCCTGCCAGTCGATCCGCTCGAAGCCGAGCATCTCGAGCACACCGTTCACCAGACCGTAGTTGGGCCCGAACAGGTTGGCGAAGATGATGCCGAGCGCCACGAGGCTCGCGACGTAGGGCAGCAGCACCCCGACCCGCCAGCCGGTCGGCGCGCGCAGCCGCGTGTTGAGCAGCGCGGCGATCGCGATCGCGACGATGATCTGCGGGATCGTCGAGAGCAGGAAGATGCTGATCGTGTTGACCAGCGCGTTCCAGAACTGCGCGTCGCCCAACAGCGTGACGTAGTTCGCGATGCCGACCCAGGTGCCCTCCAGGTCGAGCAGCTCGCGGTCGAACAGCGACAGGTAGGCCGTGTACAGCAGCGGGAACAGGCCCACCACCCCGAACACGACGAAGAACGGCGCGACGTAGAGGTAGGGGGACCACTTCGCGTCGGCCACGCTCAACCGCTGCCGCCAGGTCAGCCGCGGTGCGTGTGGTGGGGGCGGGGCGGGCGCCGCCCTGCTGGGCGCCCGCTCCGCGTCCGTGTCGACCGAACTGGTCATCAGCCGGCGATCCTCTTGGCGGCTTCCACCGCCTGCTCCCACCCGTCCTCAGGCGACTTGCCCTTCTCCACCGCCTGTAGTGCGGGACTCGTGGCGTTCTCCTGAATCTTGCCGTCGCCCGGGCCCTTGAACTGCGCCTTCTCCACCTTCTGCGCCTGCGCGGCGAACAGCGTGCCGACCTTCACGTTGCCGAAGTAGTCGTTGGTGAAGTCCAGCAGCTGGGGCTCCTCCAGGGCGTCCACCTGGCTGGGGAAGTTGCCGGTCTTCTGGAACGCCTTGATCTGCTGCTCCGGCGCGGTCAGCCACGCGGCCAGCTCGGCGGCCTCCTTGGGGTGCTGGCTCTGCTTGGGCACGGCCAGGAACGAGCCGCCCCAGTTGCCGCCGCCGCCCGGGAACGCGTCGGTGACCGCCCACTTGCCGGCGTTCTCCGGCCCGGCCTGCTCCTTGACCACCCCGAGCATCCAGGACGGGCAGGTCTTGGTGGCGAACGCACCCTGCTTGAAGCCGTTGTTCCACTCCGGACTGAACGCGACCAGCTTCGCCGTCTGCCCCCGGTTGCCCGCGGCGGTCACCTGGTCCCAGTTGTCGCGGATGTCCTGGTTGGACTCCAGGGTCAGCTTGTTGTCCTCGTCGACATAGCCGACGTCGAGCTGGTTCTGCATCGCGTTGAAGATCTGCGAGGTCGAGTCGAACCAGGCCTTGCCGGTCTTCTCGACGTAGGTGTCACCGGCCTCGAAGTAGGACTCCCAGGACTCGAACAGCGGCTTGACCGCCTCCGGGTCCGAGGGCAGGCCGGCCGCCTCGAGCAGGTCCTTGCGGTAGCACATCGCGAGCGGGCCGATGTCGGTGCCGTAGCCGACCCAGGTGCCGTCCTTGGCCGTACCGGCCTCGTACTTCCAGTCCAGCCAGCGCTCGGGCTTGACGTCGGAAGGGCCGATGTCGGCGAGGTTGTTGAACAGGTGCGGCTTGTCCAGGACGTCCGGGAGGTGCCCCTCCTCGATGGCCACGACGTCCTCGAGACCGGAGTTGGCCGCGAGCTTGGTGAGCAACTGCTGGTGGTACGGGCCCCCCTGGCCCGTCTTGTGATGCGTGATCTTGATGTTCGGATTGAGGTCCTCGTACTCCTTGAGCAGGTCCTCGTACCCGAACTCGGTGAACGTGCCGATGGTGAGCTCGATCTGCCCGCCGTCGGATCCGGACCCGGCGGAACCCCCGTCGTCGCCGCATGCCGTCAGTCCGGCCGCCGCGACGAGGGCGATCGCACCGGCTAACACCCTTGTCTGCTGTCCTCGCACGTCTCTGTGTCCCTTGTGTCGCCGGATTCTGGGAGCGCTCCCAGAATGGAGTTCTGAGTTTGGACGCGTGTTGTCGCCGCTGTCAAGGAAAACGTGAGAGCAGTTGTCCGTATCGTTAGGGAGCGCTCCCAGCGAACCGATAGACTCGCCCCGTGCCACCCCGATCTCAGGACGAGCGTCCCACGCTCGAGGACGTCGCCGCCTACGCTGGAGTCTCCCGATCCACCGCCTCTCGCGCCCTCAACGACGACGCCTACGTCAGCTCACGCTCGAGAGAGAAGGTGCTGGGCGCGGCCAGAGAGCTTGGCTACTCCCCCAACCAGGCGGCTCGTTCGCTGGTCACGAGACGGACCGGTGCGGTGGCGGTGGTGCTGTCCGAACCCGAGTCGAAGGTGCTCGACGACCCCTACTTCGCCACGGTCATGCACGGCGCGTACCGGGAGCTGGCCGCGACCGGGGCACAGATGCTGCTGATGTTCGTCGACAGCCGCGAGGACGTGCCGAGGACGGTGCGCTTTCTCGAGGGCGGGCACGTCGACGGCGCCCTGGTGTTCGCCCCCCACCAGGGCGACCCCCTGCCGACGGCGCTGCGGTTGCTGCGGCTGCCCGTGGTCTACGGCGGCCGTCCGGGCTCGGTCCGGCGCGGCGTGCACGCCGTCGACTTCGACAACCGCGCCGGCGCGCGACTCGCCGTGCGCCACCTTCTGTCGACAGGACGGCGGCGGATCACCACGGTCACCGGCATGCTCGACCACCCCGCCGCCGCGGACCGGCTCGCGGGCTGGCGGGACGCGCTGACCGAGGCCGGGCTCGACCCCGCCGGGCTCTCGGAGGCCGGCGACTTCCTGATGCCGAGCGGCGAACGGGCGATGACCACCCTGCTGCGCCGGGTGCCCGACCTCGACGGCGTGTTCGCGGCAAGCGACGCGATGGCGGCCGGGGCGATGCGGGCCCTGCGCGCGGCCGGCAAGCGCGTCCCGACCGACGTCGGCGTGATCGGCTTCGACGACCAGCCGACGCTCGCGCCGGCCATGGACCCCCCGCTCACCTCGGTCCACCAGGACCCGCGCGAGCAGGTGCGCCACATGGTCCGCACGATGATGTCCCTACTCAGCGGCGACAACGTCCGCCCCGAATCCACCATCCTCCCCGTAACCCTCACCCTCCGAGACTCAGCCTGACCCCGAGGATCGAATCTGTCGACAAGCCCCCAGCCACCCCCATCTCTGCGCCCAAGCCCCCACCCACCCAACAGCCACCCCAGGGGAACGTGACGCAACCCAGCCACCCCCCACCTCCCCAACCCCCGCCAGCGCAGGAACGCAACCAACACTTTTGATCCCGGGGAGGCGGGCTGGGAGGCGGCTCAGTGCTCGTAGGGGTCTTCTGGCTCGTTGACGGGGTGGAGTGAGGTGACGGTGGCCGCGGGCACGTAGTCGGTGGCCCTGGTCGCCGAGCCGGGAACGAGTTCGACGACGGCCTGTAGCCAGCTGTCGTCGGGGTGGCGGGCCAGGTCCCCGCCCTCGAGCCGGACCTTGACCGGGTAGGCGTCCGCGGCGCAGCAGCCGATCGCGATGCGGGCGAGGTAGACCGCGCCGCCCTCGCGGACGACGAAGCCGGTGAGGCGGATCGCGCGGCCGTCGAGTGAGTTGCCGGAGTCCCAGGCCGCCCGCTCGGAGAACTCGGAGAGCGGCAGCGTGAGGATCTCGTCGGGTGGAAGCGCGGGGAACAGGGCCGAGCCGTCCTCCTCGGCGACCGGCCGGGGGGCGGTGTCGGCGGCGCGCTGGACGGAGTCGGCGCCCAGCGCGGGCGGGGCGACCAGGAACACGGCGAGCACCGGCAGGACGAGCAGCCAGGCGCTGCGGGCCGAGTGGTGGTGCCCATGATCATGGGTTGGCCTCCGGCCCCCGGTCACCACGCTACTCGGGGGGACCGACAGTTCCTCGGGGGTCGGTTCGTGGTGCTCGTCGGGGTGGGGGGAGGGCGGGCGGCGGGTCGAGAGGTCGCGGGCGATCGCGACGGTGGCCAGGGCCAGCATCACCACGCCGGCGATGATCAGGAGCCACTGGTGGGCGGGCTTCACGTAGCGCAGGTAGGTGCCGGTGAACGAGATCTTCAGCAGGGCGCCGCCCAGCAGGACGAGCAACACGTTCTGGGTCTCGCGTCTCACAGGACCACCGCCCCCACCACGACCGCGCACACCAGCGCCACGACGAACGTCAGCGGGGCGAACCGCAGTGCGAACGCGCGGCCGAACGTTCCCGCCTGCAGCACGAACAGCTTGATGTCGATCGCCGGCCCCACCACGAGGAACACCAGGCGGGGCAGCAGCGGCAACGCCGACAGCGACGCCGCCACGAAGGCGTCCGCCTCGCTGCACAGGGCCAGCAGCACCGCCAGCACGGCCATCACGACCACGCCGAGCACCACCTGGTCGCCCAGCGTGTCGATCCAGGACCGGGGCACCACGACGTTCAGCACCGCGGCTGTCAGGCCGCCCACCACGAGAAAGCCGCCGGCGTCGACCAGGTCCTGGCGGGCGGTCTCGGCGAACACGCCCCAGCGGGAACGGTTGTCCGCGGGCGTGGGGACCCGGCGGATCGCCCACGTGGCGAACCACTCTCCTTTTCCGAAGCGGGACCAGAGCCAGCCCATCACCAGCGCGGTGGCCATCGAGCCGGCGAAGCGGGCCAGCACCATCAGCGGCTCGCCCGGGAACGCGACGGCCGTGGCCACCAGCACGATCGGGTTCACCGCGGGGGCGGCGAGCAGGAAGGTCAGCGCCACCGACGGCGGCACGTCCTGCTGGATGAGCCGGCGCGCCACCGGCACCGCGGCGCACTCGCAGTTGGGCAGCACCACCCCCGCCGCGCCGGCCACCGGCACCGCCAGGGCCGCGCGCCGGGGCAACACCCGGCGCAGCGCCTCGGCGGACACGAACGCGGCGATCGCCCCGCTCACCAGCACGCCGAACACCAGGAACGGGATGGCCTGGACGCACACCGCCACGAAGATCGTCGCGCCGGTTCGTACGGCCGGCACGTCGAGTACCGAGGCCAGCCAGGTCTGGCCGACCAACGCCAGGACCAGCAGCACGCACAGGACCTCGAGCGAGGTGATCCGGCGTCGCCCCGGGGCGACGGTCGTCGCGGCAGAGCCCTCCGCGCCGCCGTCAGGGGGCGCGGACGTGCTCACCGGCCCGGCGCCTGGTCGAGGAGCTCGGCGCGGAGCTGCGATGCCGTCGACACGACGAGCATCAGCAGCGTTCCCAGCGCCGGCTCGCTGATGCCCTCGGCCGGGAACGCGTAGCGCAGCGTCACGTCCATGCCCTTCTCGGTGTGCACCACGCCGAGCGTGCCGAACAGCCCCTGCCCCGCCCGTTCCGCGGCCGAGGACGCGAGCTTCGGGTCGTCGGGCAGGTCCCAGGCCACCACACACGTCAGGCTCAGCACGGTCAGGCCCTCGGCCAGCTGCATGGCCTGCACCGCGCACGGCACGTCGACGTGCCGGAAGCTCAGCGCGCCGTCGTCGTCGACGTGCACCTCGTGGAAGGTCTCCAGGGCCACGCGGGCCTTGGTCAGCAGACCGGCCGTGGTCAACGCCTCCTGCTCGGTCACGACGCGCCCTCCGGGACCGCGTCGACGGCTCCGCCGAAGCGGCGGTCGCGCCTCGCGTACTGCTCGCACGCCCGCCACAGATCGCGCCGGTCGAAGTCCGGCCAGAGGATGTCCTGGAACACGAGCTCAGCGTAGGCCGCCTGCCAGAGCATGAAGTTGGAGGTCCGCTGCTCGCCCGAGGGCCGGATGAACAGGTCCACGTCGGGCATCTCGGGCTGGTAGAGGTACCGCGCGACCGTGCGGTGGTCGACCTTCTCCGGGTTGATCCGGCCAGTGGCCGCCAGCCGGGCGATCTCGCGGGCCGCGTCGCCGATCTCGGCCCGGCCGCCGTAGTTGATGCACATGGCGAGGTTCAGCACGTCGTTGTCGACAGTTCGCCGCTCGGCGGACTCCAGCTCGTTGATCACACTGCGCCACAGCCGCGGCCGGCGCCCGGCCCAGCGGACCCGTACGCCCATCTCGTCCAGCTCGCTGGTGCGGTGGCGGATGACGTCGCGGGAGAAGCCCATCAGGAACCGGACCTCGTCAGGGCTGCGCCGCCAGTTCTCGGTCGAGAACGCGTACAGCGACAGCCACCGGACGCCCAGCTCGATACAGCCGGCGGCCGCCTCGACGACGACCGCCTCGCCGCGCTTGTGGCCCTCGATCCTGGGCAGGCCGCGCTGGTTGGCCCAGCGGCCGTTGCCGTCCATCACGATCGCCACGTGCTTGGGCACGAACTCCGCGGGGATGGCCGGCGGGCGCGCCCCGGACGGGTGCGGTGTCGGGGGGCGGAGCGTCGGGCGTTCCGCTGTCGTCGTGCTCGATCGTCGCCGGAGCAACTTCTCTCCTCCATGGGGTCGTCGCCGCCGACCCTACTGACCGCTCGGGACGCCCCTGCGCTCCACCAGTGGCAGCGACCGGAGCTGGCGCTCGAGGTGCCACTGGAGCAGTGCGGCGATCAGCCCGCTGCCCTCACGACGGGCGGCGGGCGAGGCGGCCTCGGCCACCTCCCAGGTGCCGCTGGCGAGCGCGTCCATGAGGACCAGGGTGTCCTGCGCGGGGACGGCGGAGCCCGCGGGGCGGCAGCGGGGGCAGACCGAGCCGCCGGCCGGCACCGAGAACGAGCGGTGCGGCCCCGGCTCGTTGCACCGGGCGCACTCGAGCACCGCGGGCGCCCAGCCGGCGAAGGCCATCGCCCGCAGCAGGAACGCGTCGAGCACCAGGGAGGCGTCGCGCCGGCCGTCGGCCAGCGCTCGCAGGGCGCCGGTGACCAGGAGGTAGAGCCGCAGGACCGGCTCGCCCTCCTCGGCCGAGAGCCGGTCGGCGGTCTCCAGCACCGCGCAGCCCGCCGTGTAGCGCTGGTAGTCGGACATGATGCCCGCGCCGAACGCGTCGAGGGTCTGCACCTGGGTGATGATGTCGAGCGTGCGGCCGGTGTAGAACTGCACGTCGATGTGGGCGAACGGCTCCACCCGCGCGCCGAAGCGGGAGGTGGTGCGGCGTACGCCCTTGGCCACCGCGCGCACCTTGCCGTGCTTGCGGGTGACGAGCGTGATGATGCGGTCCGCCTCGCCGAGCTTCTGCACACGCAGCACCACTCCGGTGTCGCGGTAGAGGCTCACCCGCTCATCGTCTCATCCCCCACCGACAAGCACGAGGAGTCCCGGCGCCGCGTCGTCGGGCCTCCCAGCCCGGCACGTCCGTGTTCATCCAGGTCGGGCCGCACCAGTAGCGGCGCGGGTCCTCTCAGGTCAGAACGAGAGCATCGCCGACGGCGACCTCGCCCGGGTGCAGGACGGTGGCCAGCGCGTCGAGACGGTTGTCGTGTGCGGCGGCGATCGCCTTGAGCACCAGGGAGGAGCGGGGCAGCTCCGCCTGGGCCTCGTTGACCATGACGCAGCGTTCGCTGGACCGGACGAACTCGATCCGGGCTTCCTCGCCGATCACGGCGATCCTGCCGAACCAGTCGTCCTCGACGAAGGGGGCGGTACCGGGCGGCGTGCGGACCAGGATGTTCGGTCGGAAGCGTCGCTCGTCGACCGGCACGCCCGGCACGGCGCGGCGGACCCAGTCGAGGGTCGCGGTGGTCAGCACGCTCAGCGGCAGCTGGTCGAAATGCGACACCGCACCCTCGCGGGCCACCGACACGTCGTCGCGGTCGAGATACTCCCGCAGGAACCGGTCGTTGTCGTCCACCGGTCTCCCGGCGGGGTCGAGCAGCCGTGGTTCACCGCTGCCGTCGGGCCAGCAGGAGGCGAGCTCGAGCAGCCCCGGCACCCGGCGAAACCGGCGAGTGTTCTTGCCGGACCCGAACTTGCCGTTCCCGTCCCGCACAGCCCACAACCGGTCACCCGCGAGGCCCCGCGGCCCGATCGCCACCCGATCCAGCCGCTCCCCGCCGGTGGACTTGATCGGGTACCGCCACAGCCGCTCCACCACTCCCAGCATCACCGCGCCGGTCAGAAGCCGAGGCGACGCAGCTGCTTGGGGTCGCGCTGCCAGTCCTTGGCGACCTTGACGTGCAGGTGGAGGTAGATCTTGCTGCCGAGCAGCGCCGCGATCTGACGCCGCGCCGACGCACCGACGGTGCGCAGCCGCTCCCCCTTGTGCCCGAGGACGATGCCCTTCTGGCTGTCCCGCTCCACGTAGAGGTTCGCGTACACGTCCAGCAGGTCGTCGCGGTCCTCGCGGGCGACGATCTCCTCCACCAACACCGCGATCGAGTGCGGCAGCTCGTCGCGCACGCCCTCGAGGGCGGCCTCGCGGATCAGCTCGGCGATCAGCGTGGCCTCCGGCTCGTCGGTCAGCTCGCCGTCCGGGTAGAGCCGGGGGCCCTCGGGCAGGCGCGAGACCAGGACGTCGGCCAGTTGGTCGACCTGGAAGCCGTCCTGCGCGGAGACCGGCACCAGGTCGGCGAACTCCATCACGTCCTGCAGGGCGACCAGCTGCTCGGCGACCTGCTGACGGGAGGCCAGGTCGGTCTTGGTGACCACCCCGACGACCGGCGTGTGGTGGGAGAGCTTCACCAGCTCGGTCGCGATGAACCGGTCCCCAGGACCGATCTTCTCGTTGGCCGGCACGCAGAAGCCCACCACGTCCACTTCGGACCACGTGGCGCGGACGACGTCGTTGAGGCGCTGGCCGAGCAGGGTTCGCGGCCGGTGCAACCCCGGGGTGTCCACGATGATCAGTTGGGCGTCGTCGCGTTGGACGATGCCGCGGATCGCGTGCCGCGTGGTCTGCGGCTTGCTCGAGGTGATCGCGACCTTCGTGCCGACGAGTGCGTTGGTGAGCGTCGACTTTCCCGTGTTCGGCCGCCCGACGAAGCAGGCGAAGCCCGAGCGGTGCCGAACGTCCGGTGTGGTCATCAGACCATTGTCCCGGGCGGTCAGCGCACGGTGCCCGAGGGGTCGACGTGCAGGACCGGTGCCTCCGCGCTCAGGTCCGCCACCGCGGCCAGCGAGGCCGGGTCGAGCTTCTGCTCGTCGGTCACCACCACCGCCGCCTCCAGACCGGACACTCCGGAGGACACGGCGGCCGCCACCGCGGCCTGCAGGGCGGTCAGCGACAGCGAGGGCAGGTCGACCGTCGCGGCGGCGTAGGTCCGGCCGTCGAGGTCGCGCACCGCGGCACCCTCCACAGCACCGGTCCGCGCCCGCGCCGACCGGGCCAGCGTGACCAGCTTGGCGTCCTCGGGATCCAGCTCAGGCACGTTCCTCGCTCCTCTCCTGCTCGTCCTCGTTCTCGGCGACGGGTGCCGGCCGCACCCCGCGCACCACGACCGAGGTGATCCGCATCCGGCCCCGGCCGTCCTTGCCGCCCTCGGCTCGCATGCGCAGCCCGGCGATCTCCGCCTCGGTCCCCGGCAGCGGCACCCGGCCGAGGCGCTGGGCCAGCAGACCGCCGACCGTCTCCACGTCGTGGTCGTCCAGCTCGACGCCGAACAGCTCGCCGAGGTCCTCTACCGGCAGTCGCGAGCTGACCCGCACCGCCCCGTCCTCGAGGTGGTCGATCGGCGGGCGGTCCTCGGTGTCGGACTCGTCGGTGATCTCCCCGACGATCTCCTCCAGGATGTCCTCGATCGTGAGCAGGCCGGCCGTCCCGCCGTACTCGTCGACGGCAATCGCGAGGTGGTTGCGCGAGAGCTGCATCTCCCGCAGCAGGTCGTCGAGCCGTTTCGTGTCGGGCACGAACGTCGCGTCCCCCATCAGCTCGGCGACGCTGCGCTGGAGCTCGCCCCGGCCCGGCGCCTCCATCGCCGCCCGGACCAGGTCCTTGAGGTTGACCACGCCGACGATCTCGTCGACCGACTCCCCGATCACCGGAAGCCGGGTGTACCCGGTGCGCAGCGAGAGGGCGAGAGCCTGGCGGACCGACTTGGTCTGCTCGATCCAGACCATCTCGGTGCGCGGCACCATCACCTCCCGGGCGATCGTGCCCCGCAGCTCGAACACCGAGTGGATCATCTCGCGCTCGTCCTCGTCGACGACGCCGCTCTCCTGCGCCATGTCGACCAGCTCGCGCAGCTCCACCTCCGAGGAGAACGGCCCCTGCCGAAAACCCCGCCCCGGGGTGATCGCGTTACCGACCACGATCAGCAGCCGCGAGAGCGGGCCGAGCACGGACCCGAGCACGCGCACCGGCCCGGCCGCGATCAGCCCGACCGCGTACGGGTGCTGCCGGCCGAGCGTCCTCGGGCCGACGCCGACCAGGACGTAGGACACCACCAGCATGCCGACCGCGGCGACCAGCCCGGCCAGCCAGCCGCGTTCGATCAGGTCCATGCAGGCGACGGTGACCAGCACGGTAGCCGCCAGCTCGCAGCTCAACCGCAGCAGCAGGAGCAGGTTGATGTGCCGGGGGCGGTCGGACACGACGGCGATGAGCTGCCGGGCGCCCGCCCGTCCGGCGCGCACCAACCCCTCGACGCGGGCCCTGGACACCGCGGACAGCGCCGCGTCGGCGCAGCCGAACAACCCGGCGGCCACGACCAGCAGCACCGCGAGCACCAGTAACCCGGCCGTGTCGGACACGTCTCCCCCGTGGCGCTACTCGGCCGGGTCGTCCGACCGGCTGGTGGAGTCCGGCCCGGTGAGGCCGACGGCACCCAGCAGCTTGTCGTCCTCCCGGCGCTGGGCCGCGCGTCGCGCCGCGGCGGCCTGCTCGGCCTTGAAGTCGGCGAGGATCCGCTTCTGGAGCGTGAACATCTCCCGCTCCTCGGCAGGCTCGGCGTGGTCGTAGCCGAGCAGGTGGAGCACGCCGTGCACGGTGAGCAGGTGCAGCTCGTCCATCAGGCTGTGGCCGGCCTTGTTGGCCTGGTCGCCGGCGAACCTCGGGCACAGCACCAGGTCGCCGAGCAGCGTCGGCCCCGGGTCGGGGGCGTCGGGCCGGCGGGCCGAGTCGAGCTCGTCCATGGGGAAGGCCATGACGTCGGTCGGGCCGGGCAGGTCGAGGTAGCGCTCGTGCAGGTCGGCCATCACCTCGAGGCCGACGAGCATCACCGACAGCTCGGCCAGACGGCTGACCCGCATCCGGTCCAGCGCGAACCGCGCCGCCGCCACGATCGACGGCTCGTCAACCGCCATGCCGGACTCGTTGGCGATCTCGATGCTCACGGTCGTCAGCGCCCCCGCCGGGCCTGTCCGCGCGGCCCCTGGTGCCGCACGGGCTCCTGGGCGTCCTGGGTGGCCTGCCACCGGTCGTAGGCGTCGACGATGTCGCCGACCAGCTTGTGCCGCACCACGTCGTGGCTGGTCAGGTTGGAGAAGTGAACGTCGTCGACGCCGCCGAGGATGTCCTGGACGATCCGCAGGCCGCTCTGCTGCCCGCCGGGCAGGTCGACCTGGGTCACGTCGCCGGTGACGACGATCTTGGCGCCGAACCCGAGGCGGGTGAGGAACATCTTCATCTGCTCGGGCGAGGTGTTCTGCGCCTCGTCCAGGATGATGAACGCGTCGTTGAGCGTGCGCCCGCGCATGTAGGCCAGCGGCGCGACCTCGATCGTGCCGGCCTGCATGAGCCGCGGGATCGAGTCGGGGTCGACCATGTCGTGCAACGCGTCGTACAGCGGCCGCAGGTAGGGGTCGATCTTCTCGTAGAGCGTCCCGGGCAGGAAGCCCAGCCGCTCCCCCGCCTCCACGGCCGGGCGGGTGAGGATGATCCGGTTGACCTGCTTGGCCTGCAGCGCCTGCACGGCCTTGGCCATCGCCAGGTAGGTCTTGCCGGTACCGGCCGGGCCGATGCAGAAGACCACCGTGTGCTGGTCGATCGCGTCCACGTAGCGCTTCTGGTTGAGCGTCTTGGGACGGATCGTGCGGCCGCGGCGGGAGACGATGTCGAGGCTGAGCACCTCGGCCGGGGACTCGGTGGCACCGGCGGAGAGCATGGCCACCGTGCGGCGGACCGCGTCCGGGCCAAGCTGCTGCCCCTTGCGGGCCAGCGTCACGAGCTCGGCGAACACCCGCTCGGCGAAGGCCACGTCGGCCGGCTCACCCGAGAGGGTGACCTCGTTGCCGCGGACGTGGATGTCGGCGTCGAGGATGTCCTCGGCCACGCGCAGGTTCTCGTCGCGTGAACCGAGCAGGGCGAGGACCGCCTCGTCGGGCACGACGAACCGCGACTGGGCCGGCGTGTCGAGCGTGCCCGCCTCGGCGGGGACGGTGGTGGACTGGGCAGAAGTCTGGGGCGTGCCGCCCCGTGCGGTACCGGTCACGTGCTCTCGGTCCTGCCTTCTGCGCTCTGGCGCCCACTCGTCGGTGCTCGTCTGGCAGCAATGCTAGTCGCACGTGCCGACCTCCCGCATCGACGTTGCCGTCCGGCCCGCCGCCGAGCAGGTCCGGCTCAGCGCGTCGGGCGCCCGAACATGCCGAGCGGCTCACCACCCAGGACGTGCAGGTGGGCGTGGAACACGGTCCGCCCCGCGTGCTCGCCGGTGTTGAAGACGAAGCGGTAGCCGGGGCCGTCGATGCCCTCGAGCCTGGCCACCTCGGCGCCGGTCGCGACCACGTCGGCCAGCAGGTCCGGGTCTGCCGCACCGAGGGCGACGACGTCCTCGTGGTGCTCCTTGGGCACGACCAGCACGTGCACGGCGGCCTGCGGGTTGATGTCCCGGAAGGCGAGGGTCGTCTCGGTCTCGTGCACGGCGGTCGACGGGATCTCCCCCGCCACGATCCGGCAGAACAGGCAGTCCGACATGCGTGCAGGCTAGGGCACGTCCTCGCCGCTGGGGAGATCGTCGCGGTCGGCCCACTCGAGCAGTTCGTCGAGCGAGTAGACGGCCTCGTCGATCCCCTCGTGCAGATCGCCCAGCTCGGCGAAGCGCGCGGGGACGGTCGCGATGGTGAACTCCCGCGGGTCGACGTCGGCGAGCTCGTCCCAGCGGATAGGTGTCGACACCCTGGCCTCGGGCACGCCGATCACCGAGTAGGCGCTGCGGATCGTGTGGTCGCGGGTGTTCTGGTTGTAGTCGACGAACACCGCCCGGGGATCGCGCTCCCGGCGCCACCAGGTGAGGTCGACGAGGTCGCCGGCCCGCCGCTCCACCTCCCGCGCGAACGCGTGCGCCGCCCGCCGCACGTCGGCGAACCCCCACCGCGGCTCGATCCGGACATAGATGTGCAGGCCGCTCCCGCCGGAGGTCTTGGGCCAGCCGACCGCACCCAGCTCGTCGAGCACCTCCCTGGCAACACCGGCGACCTCACGAACCCGGTCGAAGGAGCAGTCCGGCATGGGGTCGAGGTCGATGCGCCACTCGTCGGGCTTCTCGGTGTCCGCCCGGCGCGAGTTCCACGGGTGGAACTCCACACACGACATCTGGGTCGCCCAGATGACGCTGGCGAGTTCGGTGACGCACAGCTCGTGGGCGTGCCGGCCGTAGCGGGGGAAGTCCACCCGCACGGTCTCCACCCACGGCGGCGCCCCGCGCGGCAGCCGTTTCTGGTGCACCTTCTCGCCGTCGACGCCGTCGGGGAACCGGTGCATCATGCACGGCCGCTCGCGCAGCGCGCGCACGATGCCCTCACCCACCGACAGGTAGTACCGCGCGAGGTCGAGCTTGGTCTCTCCGCGCGCGGAGAAGTAGACCCGGCCGGGGTTGGTGATGCGGACGACCCGGTCGCCCACCTCGAGCTCCTCGTAGGGAGCGGACTTCGCCGCCACGGGGCAACCGTACTGGCGAGTGGAGGTGTTCGGGTGGCGAAAGAAAGGATGCCGCGTTGCGGTGAAGCCTGGGGGTCGCTCCACCGCAACGCGGCGCCGCCGGACCGAGGGGGGAGGTGTCCGGCGGTAGTCACATGCACAGCACGGGGAAGAACATGGCCCCCAAAACCGTGCAATGCAAAGCGTAGACCGTCGCGCACGCTCAGCGCCAGCGTGGAGTCAGTACTCCTAGCGCGGCTGTAGCGGCGGCCCCTGCGGTGGAGGCACGCAACACGGTCGGTCCGAGCTTCACCAGCCGCGCTCCCGCGGCCACGAGCGCGTCCGTCTCCCGGTCGGAGACCCCGCCCTCGGGACCGACCACGATCACCACGTCTCCCTGTTCCGGCAAGGAGATCCCGGCCAACCCCACCGGCGCGCGGGAGTCCAGCAGCAGCGCGCACGCGGCCTCGCCGACCAGTGCGGCGAGGCCGGCCGTGGTCACCGGCTCGGCCACCTCCGGCACCCTGGCGCGGCGGGACTGCTTGGCCGCCTCGCGTGCCGTGCTTCGCCACCGTGCCAACGCTTTCTCCCCGCGCGGTCCGTCCTCCCACCGCGCGACGCACCGCTCGGCACGCCAGGGCACGACCGCGTCCACGCCGCACTCGGTGGCGAGCTCGACCGCGAGCTCACCGCGGTCGCCCTTGACCAGCGCCTGGGCCAGGACCACCCGCGGGGCGGGCTCCGGCTCCAGCCAACGCCGGGAGACGCTCACCGTGAGCGCGGTCCTGCCCTCCACCGACTCCACGACGCAGGCCGCCGCGCCGCCCCGGCCGTCCGCGAGGACCAACGCCTCCCCCGGCCCGAGCCGGCGCACCCCGGCCGCGTGCCGGCCCTCGGGCCCGTCGAGCACGAACGAGGACCCCGTGGGCAGCTCGGGGACGAGGAACAGCGGAGCGGTCAACGGTGCCGGGCGCGCAGCCGGGAGAAGATCCCGCCCGCGCGGCCGTTTGACGACGCGATGACGTGGTCCTCCTCGCCGCGCAGGCTCGCGAGCTCCCGCAGCAGCTCGGTCTGCCGCGCGTCGAGCTTGGTTGGGACGTCCACCTCCACGTGCACGTGCAGGTCGCCGCGACCGTCGACGCGACCGGAGGAGCGCAGCCGGGGCAGGCCGTGTCCGGTCAGCACGAGCTCGGTCCCGGGCTGCGTGCCCGGCTCCAGCTCGAGCTCGACCGTCTCGTCGAGGGTCTCCAACGGCACGAGCGAGCCCAGGGCCGCCGTGGTCATCGGTATCCGGATCGTGCAGTGCAGGTCGGCCCCGTTGCGCTCGAACGTGGGGTGCGGCCGCTCGACGACCTCGACGTAGAGGTCGCCCGCGGGGCCGCCACCCGGCCCGACCTCACCCTGGCCGGACAGCCGCACCCGCATGCCGTCGGCCACGCCCGGGGGCACCTTCGCGGTGATCGTGCGCCGGGCGCGGACCCGGCCGTCGCCGCCGCACTGCCGGCACGGGTCGGGGATGACCTCGCCGACACCGCGGCAGACCGGGCACGCCCTGGCCGTGACGACCTGGCCGAGGAAGGACCGCTGGACCGACTGGATCTCGCCGCGCCCGGAGCAGGTGTCGCACACCTTCGGCGAGCTGCCCTCAGCGCACCCGGAGCCGCGGCAGACGTCGCAGAGCACGGCGGTGTCGACGGTCAGCTCGCGGCTGACGCCGGTGTTGCACTCCTCCAGCGACAGCTCGATGCGGATCAGCGCGTCGGAGCCCGGCTGGACGCGGCTGCGCGGTCCGCGGCCCCCGCCCGCGCCGCCGCCGCCGAAGAAGGCGTCCATGATGTCGCCGAGGCCGAACCCGGCGAACGGGTCCCGGCCGGCCCCGCCGTTGCCCAACGGGTCGCCGCCCCGG
This sequence comes from Actinophytocola xanthii, assembly GCF_001921205.1. Taxonomy (GTDB): domain Bacteria; phylum Actinomycetota; class Actinomycetes; order Mycobacteriales; family Pseudonocardiaceae; genus Actinophytocola; species Actinophytocola xanthii. The sequence goes on from NZ_MSIE01000005.1 coordinate 78,614, forward strand.
TCGACGACCGCACGCTTCTGCGGGTCGGAGAGCACCTCGTAGGCGGCGGTCACCTCGCGGAACTTCTCCTGCGCTGACTCGTCCGGGTTGACGTCCGGGTGCAGCTCCCGCGCGAGCTTGCGGTACGCGCGCTTGATCTCCTCGGATGTCGCGTCGCGTCGCACCCCGAGAGTGCCGTAGTAGTCCCTCGCCACCGTTGTCCCGTCCTCCTGCCCCGGTGCGCCGTGCACCTGGGGTTCGCGTCAGTGCCTGTGTTCGTTTCGGTCCCGGTCGTCCCAGCCCCGCCTCATCGCCCGGCCAGGATGTCTCCCACGTAGTTGGCGACGGCCCGGACCGCCGCGATCGTGCCCGGGTAGTCCATGCGCGTGGGCCCGACCACACCCATTCCGCCGAGCAGCGTCTGGTGCGCGCCGTAGCCGATCGAGACGACCGAGGTGCTGCGCATCTCCTCGGCCTCGTTCTCCTCGCCGATCCGCACCGTGACGGTGCCCGGCGACCCGGCGGCGGCGAACAGCTTGAGCACGACGACCTGCTCCTCGAGCGCCTCGAGGACCTGGCGGAGCGACCCGGGGAAGTCGGCGGCGTTACGGGTGAGGTTGGCCGTACCGCCGAGGACGAGCCGCTCCTCGGGGTGCTCGACCAGCGTCTCGATCAGGACTGTCGACACCCTGGTCATCACGTCCCGCAGCTCGGCCGGCGCCTCCTCCAGCAGCTCGCTCACCTTGGCCGCGGCGTCGGTCACCCGGTGGTCGACCAGGGTGGAGTTCAGCATCGTGCGCAGCCGGGCGACGGCGTCGTCGGTGATCACGTCGCCGAGCTCGATCATCCGCTGGTCCACCCGCCCGTTGTCGGTGATCAGCACCAGCATCAGCCGGGCCGGCGTGAGCTGCACCAGCTCGATGTGCCGGACCAGGGAGTGGGTCAGCGTCGGGTACTGGATGACCGCGACCTGGCGGGTGAGCTGGGCGAGCATCCGGACGCTGCGCCGCAGGACGTCGTCCAGGTCGATCGCGCCGTCGAGGAAGCTGGCGATGGCCCTGCGCTCGGCCGCGGACAGCGGCTTGACGTCGGAGAGCCGGTCGACGAACAGCCGGTAGCCCTTGTCGGTCGGGATGCGGCCCGCGCTGGTGTGCGGCTGGGCGATGTAGCCGTCCTCCTCCAGGGAGGCCATGTCGTTGCGGACCGTGGCGCTCGAGACGCCCAGGTTGTGCCGCTCGACGATCGCCTTGGACGCCACCGGCTCCTGGTTCGAGACGTAGTCCGCCACGATCGCGCGGAGCACCGCGAACCGCCGTTCCTCCGTGCTGGCCACCCTGTCACCTCCCGTCCTCACCACAAGTTTACGGACGTGCGCGCACTCGCCGGTCGAACCGGTCACGAGCGGCGTCCCCGCGGGGTGTGCTGAGCGCGCGGGGCTCAACCAAGTAGAGCACGGCGGCGAGGAGAACGCGTTTGCGCACCGTGCGAGAATCGGACCGTCCCGGAGAGCTTCGGCGTGGAGGATTCGGCGTGTTCAGCCATCGGCCCTACTGATCGTCCCGTGCCGACCACGACCACATCCGAAGCTAGGACTCGCCGTGAAGATGGACAACAGCCCGGCCAGGGGCACCCGTGACCTGCTCCCGGACGCGGTGGCCACCCGCGACCGCGTCCTCGGGCTGATCCAGGAGATCTACCGGCGCTTCGGCTACCAGCGCATCGAGACCCCGGCACTCGAACGCATCGAGCGGCTCACCGGGGGCCAGGGCGGGGAGAACGAGAAGCTGCTGTTCCGCGTCCTGCGCCGTGGCCTGGACGAGCAACTCCCGGCGGGACCGCTCGCCGACCTGGTGGACCTGGGCCTGCGCTACGACCTGACCGTGCCGCTCACCCGGTTCTACAGCCAGTACCGCGCCGAGCTGCCCCAGCCGTTCCGCTCGTTCCAGTTCGGGCCGGTCTGGCGGGCGGAGCGCCCGCAGAAGGGCCGCTACCGGCAGTTCTACCAGTGCGACATCGACCTGCTCGGCGAGCCGAGCGTGCTCGCCGAGGCCGAGCTGATCGAGGCGACCACCGCCGCGCTGGCCGCGGTCGGGCTCACCGGCACGACGGTCCGGCTGTCCGACCGGCGCTTCCTGGCCGCGCTCGCCGGCGCCGCCGGGGTGCCGGCGGAGGCCAGGGCGGGCTTCTTCGTCACCGTCGACAAGCTCGACAAGATCGGCTGGGAGGGCGTGTCGGCGGAGCTGGTGGCGGCGCGGGGGCTGCCGGTGGAGGTGGTGGCGTCGGCCCGGGACAAGATCGGCTCCCTGACCGACCTGCCCGCCGACAAGGTCGCCGACGTGCTCGCCGAGGTCGTGCCGACGCTGCCCGAGGAGGTCGCCCAGGACCTGGCGACCACGGCGCGGTCCCTGGCCGAGCTCCCCGAGGTGCGCTGGTCGTTCGACCCCACGCTCGTGCGCGGGATGGGGTACTACACCGGGCAGATCTTCGAGATCTCGCACCCGGGGTCGGCCGGCTCGATCGCCGGCGGTGGCCGCTACGACGAGCTCGTCGGCCGCTCGCTGGGCACGGAGGTGCCGGCCTGCGGCTTCTCGATCGGCTTCGAGCGGATCGTGGACCTGGTCACCCCGGCACCGCCGGCCGAGCAGCTCGCGGTGCTGTTCGAGGCCGGCGTCCCGGTGCCGACGGCGCTCGCGGTCGCCCGGCGGCTGCGCGCGGAGCGGGGTGCGGTGGTGTCGACCGTGCGGCGCAGCGGTAAGTTCCCCGCCCAGCTCGCCCGGCTGGAGGGCTGGGGCTTCACCGGCTTCGTGTCGGTGAAGGCCGAGCAGGACCTCACCGAGCTGCCGGACGTGCGCCAGCTCCGCGGCGACCAGGAGGCCCAGTGACCGAGCACGTGAGTACCGACGAGGAGCTGACCAGGACCTTCCGCGAGCTGGACCTGAACCAGGACGGTCAGATCAGCGAGCAGGAGTTCGTCTCCGCCATGTCCGCGCGCGGCGAGGAGATCACCGACGCGGAGCTCCGGTCGATCTTCGCCGACGCGGACGCCGACGGGGACGGCCGGATCTCGTTCGCGGAGTTCACCGCGGCGTGGAACCGGGCCGGCTAGCCTTCTGCTGGTCGCGCCGGGCCTCGACCTTCTTGTAGCTCCAGATCAGCAGCGCGAACAGGATGACGCTGGACACGATCAGGCTCGACCCCGTGCTCCAGCCGGCGAACGGCAGCCAGGGAAAGAGCCTGATCCCCCAGATCACCCCGGCCGCGAGCAGGCCGAGGCCGGCCAGCACCGAGCCGGCGATGCGCAGCGGCGAGGACACGCTGTCCTCGGCCGCCTTCATCGCCCGGTCGCGCACCGGGTCGACGTACTTCTCCAACGCCGGGAACTCCGAGGCGAGGATGAGCAGACCTGCCAGCACCAGCAGCAGGCCCGGTCCGGGCAGCACGAGCAGTGCCACCCCGATCAACATCACCACGCCGCCGACGATCGACAGCGTCACACGTTTCACTTGGTCCTTGGCGGGCATAGTGCCCATAATCCTGGCCTGCGCGGGGCGATCTCGCCCAACGGCTACACGCGGACCGGCACGCTGGCCGCGCCCCGCAGGTTGAGCCGACCGTTCCAGGTGACCTCGCCGTCCAGCGCCAGGGACGGGAACCGCGAGACCAGCCGGCCGATCGCGACCCTGCCCTCCAGCCTGGCCAGAGCCGCGCCGAGGCAGTGGTGGTGCCCGGCGCCGAACGACACGTGCCGGTGCGCGTCGGCGCGCTCGATGTCGACGGTGTCGGCGGTCGGTCCCCAGTACCGCTCGTCCCGGTTGGCCGAGCCGAGGCACGCGATGACGAACGCACCGGCCGGGATCTCCCGGTCGGCCAGCACGTGGGGCGCGGTGGTGATCCGGCGGGTCTGCTGTACCGGACTGTCGTAGCGCAGGAGCTCCTCGACGGCGTTGCCGGCGAGCTCGGGCCGCGCCCGCAGCAGCTCGAGCTGCGCGGGGTTGCGCAGCAGCGCGACGGTCCCGTTGGAGATCAGGTTCACCGTGGTCTCGTGCCCGGCGATGTAGAGCAGCAGCACCTGGGCGACGAGCTCGTCGTCGCTGAGCTTGTCGCCGTCCTGCTCGGCCTGGATCAGCGCGGTGAGCAGGTCGTCGGCCGGGTTGGCCCGCTTCCAGGCGATGATCTCCCGCGTCATCCCGGACAGGGCCACCTCGGCCTCGCGGATGGCCGCCAGCACCTCCGGGTCGGTGACGACCTCAAGCGAGCGCACGAGCGTGCCGCTCAGCTCCCGCAGGCGCACGTGGTCGGTCGGCGGGGTGCCGAGCATCGTGGAGATGACCGCGAACGGCAGCGGGAACGCCAGCTCCTCGACCAGGTCGACCGAGCCGCCGTCGGCGATGCGGTCGAGCGACTCGTCGACCAGCCGCGTGACCATCGGCTCCAGGGCCGCGACCGCACGCTGGGTGAACACCTTGGTGACCAGCGAGCGCAGCCGGGTGTGGTCGGGTGGGTCGCGGTCGAGCATGGACAGCGACAGGGCGCCGGCGCGGTCGCCGGCGATGGCCCGGGCCTGGTCCAGCAGCGGGCCCTCGGCGAGATGGCGGTCCTCGACGGAGAGCCCGGCCCGCAGCAGCTGCGTCACATCCGCGTAGTGGGAGACGAACCAGAAACCGAGGGGGTGCTCCTGGACCCGCTCGGCGTCCCGCACCTCGCGGTAGTGCGCGTACGGGTCGCCGAAGAACCCCTCGACGGTCGGGTTGAACACGAGAGTGTCGGTCACCGTTCCTCCCCCTCACATACACCGTGTAGGTAACATACAGACCGTATGTCGTACACTTCGCGCATGTCAACGGTGAAGAGCCGGCGCGACCAGTTCTCTGAGGCCACCCGGGCCGCGCTGCTGGACGCCGCCACCCGGCGGTTCGCGAGTCTGGGCTTCGCCGGCACCTCGCTGGAGGACGTGGCGGCCGACATCCAGGCCACCCGGGGCGCGGTGTACCACCACTTCTCGAGCAAGAAGGCGTTGTTCCAGGCGGTCTTCGAGCGGCTGGAGAACGAGGCCGTGGAGCGCGCGGCGAGGGCGGGAGCCCGGGGCGCGGACCCGTGGCAGGCCGCGCTGCTGGCCCTCGAGGAGTTCCTCACCCACTGCTGCGAGCCGGTGTACGGCCGGGTGGTGTGGCAGGAGGGCCCGCTCGCGCTCGGCTGGTCGGGCTGGCTGGAGGCGGAGCAGAAGTACGCCTACGGGCTGGTCGAGAACTACGTCCGCGCCCTGCTGGCCGACGGCTCCCTGGCCCCCGTCCCACTGGAGCCGACGACCCAACTGGCCTTCGGCCTCCTCGGCGCCGCCGGCCAGGCCCTGGCCGCCGCGCCTCCCGAGGAACGCCCCCGCCTGAGGACCGAGTACCGCGACGTGATCGCGAGAATGCTGGTGGGGTTGCGGGCCGAGGAGCGGGAGCGACGGAGCGGACACCGTCTGGACTGAGGAGCGCCCGCAGGCGCGCCAGCGCCGAGGACGCGACGAGGGAAGACGGTGTCTTAGCGCAGTCGCGGGAGCGACCATCAAATACAGCCAGAATTCACGTCAGGCGGCGGACTACTGCGTCGGCTAGTAGGCGGCCCCGTGGGGTGAGTACGCAGCGGCCGAACCGGCCGTTGACGCCTTCCAGCGCCGCCGCGTCCAACAAGCCCTCGGCCGCCGCGCGGGTGGCTTCCCTTCTCGCCTCGGGCTCCAGCGCGTCCACCACCAGCCCGTCGACCAGACGCAGCTCGAGCATGACCCGCTCCAGGTGACGCTCCTCCTCGGACAGGACCTCGCGCGCCGCCGCGGGGGACCGCCCCTCCGCCAGCGCCTCGCTGTACCTGGCCGGGTGTCGCACGTTCCACCAGCGCACGCCCCCGACATGGCTGTGCGCCCCGGGCCCCACGCCCCACCAGTCGGCCCCACGCCAGTAGCCGAGGTTGTGCCGGCACCACGCTGCCAGGCCCGCCGCCCAGTTGGACACTTCGTACCAGTGCAGCCCGGCCGCCGAGAGGGCCGCGTCCACCTGCTCGTAGCGCTGGGCCAGCACATCGTCCGCCGGCGCCGGCAGCTCGCCGCGGGACACCCGGCGGGCCAGCGCGGTGCCCTCCTCGACGATCAGCGCGTACGCCGAGACGTGGTCCACCCCGGCCTCGAGCACCGCCGCCAGCGACGCGGCCAGGTCCTCCTCGCGCTCCCCCGGCGTGCCGTAGATCAGGTCCAGGTTCACGTGCTCGAAACCCGCCGCCGCGGCCTCCCGGGCGGCGGCCACGGCGCGGCCGGGGGTGTGGGTGCGGTCGAGCACCGCCAGGACGTGCGAAGCGGCCGACTGCATGCCGAGCGAGACCCGGGTGAAGCCCGCCTCCCGGATCCCGGCGAAGAACGCCGGCGAGGTCGACTCGGGGTTGGACTCGGTGGTCACCTCGGCGTCCGGGGCGAGGCCGACGCCGGCCCGTACCGCGTCCAGGACGTCGGCCAGGCCCTTCTCGCCGAGCAGTGACGGGGTGCCGCCGCCCACGAAGACCGTGTCGGCCGGCGGCGGGTCGCCCAGCACGCGCGCGGCCAGCTCCAGCTCGCGCCGCACCCCGTCGAGCCAGGACCGCGGGGACGCCGGCGAGGTCGCGAGCTCGGCGGCGGTATAGGTGTTGAAGTCGCAGTACCCGCAGCGGGTGGCGCAGAACGGCACGTGCACGTAGACGCCGAACGGTCGGCGTCCGAGGCCGCGCAGGGCGGACTCGGGCAACGTGCCGTCGGGAGGCGCGGCGTCGCCGTCGGGGAGCGCGGATGGCACTCCCCCATCCTCCACGCCGCCTCAGCGGAAGACGAGCAGGGTCACCACGGTCGCGCCGGCGGCGATCACCAGGAACGCGATCCCGAAGACGGGTGCCCGGCGGAACCACGGGGTGTGGCGGTCGAGCGCGACCCGGCCGGGGCCGGTGAACAGCAGCGTGAACGCCGCCGCGGCGAACATCAGCTCCAACTCGACGCCGCCGAGGAACACCTCCCGGTCCCAGGTGATCGCGATGACGTTGGCCATCACGCCGAGCACCGCGGCCGCACCGGCCGGGGTGAACAGGCCGAGCACCAGCAGCGCCCCACCGGCGGTCTCGCTCACCGCGAGGACCCAGGCCAGGATCTTGGGCTCGGTGAAGCCGAACTGGGTGAGCATCTGCTCGGTGGCACCCATGCCCAGGTCGGTGAACCAGCCGAACAGCTTGTCCAGGCCGTGCGCGACGAACGCCCCACCCAACACGAGCCGCAGCACGAGCAGGCCGACGTCCAGCCCGCCGTGCCACTGGGGCGAGCGGCGGGCCAGCTCCGCCTCGAAACCCGATCCGTACTGGTCATCACCGTCGTCGTAGCTCTGGGTGCCGCCCGGCGTGGCGGTCGAGGAGCTGGTGTAGCCGGCGTCGTCGAACATCGAGGTGTTCGAGCCGCTCGAGGACGGGCGGCCGTAGCCGGAGAGGTCCTCGGTGTCGGCGTTGTAGAAGCTGCCGTCCGAGTAGCCACCCGTGGTGCGCGGGCGGTCGTCGTCAGTAGTCACCCAGCGGAGACTAGTACGCGCCGTGGACGAGGTTCTCCGGCTCCTCGCCCGCGGCGAACCGGGCGACCTCGGCGGCCACGACCGCGTAGGCCCGCCGGGAGTAGTCGTGCACGCTGCCCGCCACGTGCGGGGTCAGCAGCAGCCCCGGCGCGGTCCACAGCGGGTGGTCGGGCGGCAGCGGCTCGGGTTCGGTGACGTCCAGCGCGGCCCGCAGGCGCCCGCTCCGCAGCTCGGCGACCAGCGCGTCGGTGTGCACGACCTTGCCGCGGGCGGCGTTGACCAGCACCGCCCCGTCCGGCATGCGGGCCAGGAACCGAGCGTCGACCAGCCCCGTGGTCGCCTCGGTGAGCGGCACCATGAGCACGACGGCGTCGTGCTCGCCCAGCAGATCGGGCACCTCGTCGATGCCGTGGATCTCGACACCGTCGGCGTCGCGCCGAGCTCGGCTGCCGACCAGCGTCGCCGTCGCGTCGCACGCCTCGAGCCGGCGCCGCATCCGCTGGCCGAGGTCGCCCGCGCCGAGCACGAGGACCCGCTTGTCCTGGAGGGTGTCGGTGGGCCGGCGGGTCCAGTTCCGGTCCACCCGCGCCCGCTCGAACGGGATCAGCTCGCGGTAGATCGCGATCAGCGCGCCCAGGGCCCACTCCGCCGTGCTCCCGCCGTGCGCGCCCCGTGCCGTGGACAGCAGGACGTGCTCGGGGATGCGACCGACCCAGTTCTCGGCGCCGGTGGTGAGGAGCTGGATCAGCCGCAGGCTCGGCAGCTGCTCGACGTAGACGGCCGGATCGGTCTCGGCGAGGAAGCTCGGCACGAGCACCTCGGCGTCCCCGGGCAGCGGTGCCCCGGGGTCGTACCGGACCACGGTGATGTTGCCAACACCCGCGAGCGCGGCGACGCCCTGCTCGTCGGGCACCAGGACAGTGATCGTCACGGTTGCCCAGCCTCTCACGGGAGGTTCACCCCAGCTCACCTAGCTTGGCAGCCATGGCACGCAGGTGGCGGGGGCTGGTGGCCGGGCTGGCGGTAGGCGGGGTGCTGGCCGCCTCCGGGTGCGCCACGTTCACCGACCAGCCGAAGGACTGGCGGCCGCAGGACCAGGTGACGCCGCAGGCGGCTCCGGAGCCGAACGGACCCGGCGGCGGGACCTCCGGCGGGGGCGGGGAGCAGCGGCCGCGTCCCTCGGAGATCCCGCCCCCCGACGGGTGCACGGACTTCGACCCCGCGGTCATCGCCACCTGCCTGGACAAGGTCACCGCGGTGGCGGCCCTGCCGGGGGACGGCAGCGACCCGACGGCCATCGTGGGTGAGCGCACCACCGGCCGGATCCTGCGGGTGAAGAAGGACACCGAGCCCCAGGTGCTGGCGACGATCCCGGTGAACCCGGCCGGCGACGGCGGCCTGACCGGCCTCGCCCTCTCCCCCACCTACAGCGAGGACCAGCTGCTCTTCGCCTACATCACCACGCCGACCGACAACCGCCTGGTGCGCATCGCGCCGGGCGACACCCCCAAGCCGGTGATCACCGGCATCCCGCGCGGCGCTACCGGCAACCGCGGCGCGCTGACCTCGGACCGCCGCGGTGCCTTGCTGCTGGCCACCGGTGACGCCGGCAACCCGGCGCTCGCGGGGAACCCACGGTCGCAGGCCGGCAAGGTGCTGCGGGTGGACGCCGCCGGCGCACCGGCCCCGGGCAACCCGACGGCGGGCTCGCCGGTCGTGTCCGGCGGGCTGCGCTCCCCCGGCGGGATCTGTGCGAGCCCGGACGGGTCGATGGTCTGGGTGACCGACCGCGGGGCCGACCGGGATCTGCTCTACCGGCTCCAGCCCGGCAAGCCGCTCCGCACCGCGGCGTGGAGCTGGCCCGACCGGCCCGGGGTCGCCGGGTGCCTGGCGGTCCCCGGCGCCGTCTGGGTCGCGATGTCGAGGGCGGGCAACCTGCAGACGCTCCCGCTGGCCGACGACGGGTCCTTCAGCGGCAAGCCGGTGGTCAGCATGGCTGACGAGGAGGGCCTGGGGCTGCTCGGCGGGATGGACCTGGTCAACGAGCAGGTGGGGGTCCTCGGCACGGTCAACAAGGACGGGGGCAAGCCCGTGTCCAGCGACGACCGGGTGGTCACGCTCGTGCTGACCGGCGGTGGCGGCGGCGGTTCGGCGGACTGACCCGAACACGCACGCGTGTCCGTGTGCGTTCCGTGTGGCGCTCCTGCGTAGCGTGCCGGGCCTGGGGACCCGCGACGGGGGTACCGGACGAGCCAGGGGGCCGTCCGGCACCCCCGCCCGCGTTCAGGTCCTGGTCAGGTTGACCAGCAGGGAGTACAGGGTCTCCGCGTTCGCGTCGCGCGGGTCGGCCAGGCGGTCCGCCTCCGCCCGCGCGGACCCCGCCGCGTCGCCCTCGCCCAGCGCGTCGTAGGCCGTCGCGAGTAGCCGCAGGGTGACCGTCGCCGAGGACAGGCTCCCCATCTCGCGGTACTCGCGCACACAGGTGTGCAGCTCGGGAACGGCCTCCTCCGCCCGGCCGACCCCCACCCAGCTCGCCGCGATGGCCCGGGTGCAGGAGAGCACCCGCGGCCGCTCGTTCATCTTCCGAGCGATCTCCCGTCCCTCCTCGAAGGCCGCCACCGCCGCCCCGCGCTCGCCGCGACCGGCGCGGATCGCCCCGAGTGTGCGCAGGCCCCGGGCCAGCGAGGACCCCGCCGTGGTGGATCTGAGCAGCGAGACCGCCTCGTCGGCGGCGACCACGGCCGCGTCCAGCGAGCCGTTCAACGCGAGGCTCCAGGCGAGGCTCTGCAGCGCGAGCGCGACCCGGCGAGGGCTCCCCGAGGAGCGGGCCTTCGCCAGAGCGCCCTCGTTGATCCGGACCGACTCCCTCAGCCGACCCAACCGGTTCAGCGCCCCCGACTTGACCCGCAGCATCGACGCCAGGCCGAACTCGTCGGTGAAGAGCAGCGGCTCGGCCGACGCGACGAGCCGCAGCGACTCCTCGGGCTCGCCGAGGCCGACGAGGCAGTCCGCCAGGTTCGTTCGCACCCAGCCCAGCGCCTGCTGGTCGGCCGGCCCCACGAGGCGGCGCGCGCACCACCGGTAGCGCCGGACCGCTTCGGTGTACTGCCCGCGCACGTGTGCCAGCAACGCCAGCAGGGCGTTGGCCCGGACCGCGACCGACTCGTCGGGGGCCTCGGCGATCGCCACGGCACAGGTGCGTAGATCGGCGTAGTGCCCGTGCAGCCACAGGTAGCGGGCGAACCGCTCGAGGAGCAGCCAGGCCATGCGGTACCGCCGGACCCGGCACAGCACGCCGATCCCCTGCACCAGCACGGGCCGTTCGGTGGCGAACCAGGCGTCGGGGTCGGCGAGCACGCGTCTGGTGGTGGCCTCGTCCAGCGGGACGGCCGGCACGCCCTGTCCCAGGTCCGGCAGTGGCGCGGTCCGCGGCAGGCGCCGGGCCGCGAGGTCGACCAGGGCGAGCGCGGCATCCACCAGCCGGTGGCTGGCCGCGCGCCGCTCGTCCACGCCGTCCTCGGTGAACGCGAGCTCCCGGGCGTAGGCGCGGACCAGGTCGTGGATCTGGTAGCGGGCCTGCCCCATCCCGTCCACGCCGGCCGGCCGCAGCAGGCTCGACTCGACCAGTTCCTCGACCGCGGCGTCGGCTCCGGGACGGAGCATCTCGATCGCCCAGGCGGGCAGGCTGTACAGGTCCACCATGCCGATCTGCCAGAACGTCTCCCGGGCCGCCGGGCTGAGCGCCCGGCAGCTCAGCGCGAGGCTGGAGCGCACCTGCAGGTCGCTGACCGTGAGCTCGTCGAACCGGCGAACCTCGTCCTCGAGCCGGTCGGCGAGCGTGCCGATGCCCAGCTGTGGGCGCAGGGCGAGCCGGGTGCCGGCGATGCGCAGGGCGAGCGGGAGGTTCCCGCAGGCCGCGGCGATCCGGGCGGCGTCCGCCGGTCCACCGGTGACGCGCTCTCCCGCGATCCTGGCAAGCAGCCGGCCCGCCTCGGCATCGGTGAACGGCTCGACGTCCACCCGGTGCGCACCGGCGAGCCCGGACAGCCGCTGTCGGCTGGTGACGATCACGGCACTGGACGGGGTGCCCGGCAGCAGCGGGCGGACCTGGGCGGGGTCGGCGGCGTCGTCGAGCACCAGGAGCACGCGGCGGTCGGCGAGGCGGTCGCGGAGGACCGCGGCCTTGGCCTCCAGGTCGTCCGGGACGGCAGGACCCGTCACGCCGAGCGTGCGGAGCAGGTCGGCGAGCGCGGCGTCGACGGCGCGGGGGTTGGACGCACCGGCGAGGTGGACGTAGAGCTGGCCGTCGGGGAACTCGCCACGCAGCCGGTGGGCGAGGCGAACCGCGAGCGTCGACTTGCCGACGCCGGGCTGGCCGCTGAGCACGACCGGCGAGCAGCCGGTGGTCAGCAGGTCGACGAGCTCGTCGAGCTCGCGGTCGCGGCCGGAGAAGTCCGCGATGTCGGCGGGGAGCTGGTACACCGGCCGCGTGCTCGCAGCGGGCTCGGCCTCCCCGCGGAGCACCTCGGCGTGCACCGCGCGCAGCTCGGCGCCGGGCTCGACGCCGGTCTGCTCGACCAGGATCTCGCGCGTGCGCCGGTAGGCCTCCAGGGCCTCGGCCTGCCGGCCGGCGCGCCGCAGGGCGGTCATCAGCAGCGCGGTGAGCCGCTCCCGGAGCGGGTGTTCGGCGACGGCCGTCTCCAGCTCGCCGACCAGCTCCGCGTCCCGCCCCGCGTCGAGCTCGGCCGCGAGACAGTCCTCGAACACCGTCAGCCGTTCGGCGGCCAGCCGGGTCACGTCCGCGTCGAGCGCGGGCAGCTGCAGGTCGGCGAGCGGGTGGCCGCGCCACTGGGCGAGCGCGGTGCGCAGGTGACGGGCACCGGCGACCGGGTCGCCGGCACGCACCGCCCGGCGCCCCAGCTCCGCCTCCGTGGTGAACACCAGCAGGTCGAGGTCGTCGTGGTCGACGTCGATCCGGTAGCCGCCGCCGGTGCGGGTGATGCACGGCCCGATGCGCTCGCGCAGCCGGGAGAGGTAGGTGTGCAGGTTGGAGGCATAGGACTTGGGCGGCAGGTCCGGCCAGAGGGCGTCCACCAGCCGCTCGACCGGGACGTGGGTGTTGGCGTTGAACAGCAGCATGGCCAGCAGCGACCGCTGCCGGTCGCCGCGCAACCGCAGCCACTGCCCGCTGCCGTCGGTGACCAACAGCGGGCCCAACACCCCGAACCTCACCGGTCGACGCCCCTCACCCATCAGCAAGAGCGGCAGCTTAGGCCACGTCGTGCCTACCTATCCGCAGCGCTCCAGGACCAGTTCGCGCACCCGCTTGGCGTCGGCCTGGCCCCTGGTGGCCTTCATCACCGCGCCGACGATGGCACCGGCCGCCTGGACCTTGCCGCCGCGGATCTTGTCCGCCACGTCGGGCTGGGCGGCGAGCGCCTCGTCGATCGCCGCGTAGAGCGCCGAGTCGTCGGAGACCACCTCGAGGCCGCGGGCCGCGACGACGGCGTCGGGCTCGCCCTCGCCGGCGAGCACGCCGTCGACGACCTCCCTGGCCAGCTTGTTGGTCAGCGTTCCCTCGGCGACCAGTGCGGCCACCCGCGCGACCTGTGCGGGGGTGATGGGCAGGTCGGGCAGCTCGACACCACGAGAGTTGGCCTCCTGGGCGAGGTAGTTGCCCCACCACGCGCGGGCCTGGTCCGGGCTCGCGCCCGCGTCGACGGTGGCCGCGACCAGGTCGATCGCGCCGGCGTTGACCAGGTCGCGCAGCTCCAGGTCGGACAGTCCCCAGTCGGCCTGGACACGCTTGCGCCGCTGCCAGGGCATCTCGGGCAGCGTCGCACGCAGCTCCTCGACCCACTCCGGCGAGGGCGCGATCGGCACCAGGTCGGGCTCGGGGAAGTACCGGTAGTCCTCGGAGGTCTCCTTGCGCCGGCCGGCCGAGGTGGTTCCGGTGGACTCGTCGAAGTGCCTGGTCTCCTGGAGGATCTCGCCGCCGCCCACGAGCACCGCGGCCTGCCGGGTCATCTCGTAGCGCACCGCCCGCTCGACGCTGCGCAGCGAGTTGACGTTCTTGGTCTCGGTGCGCGTGCCGAAGACCGTGGCGCCCTTGGGCATGAGCGAGACGTTGGCGTCGCAGCGCAGCGAGCCCTGGTCCATCCGGACGTCGGAGACGTCGAGCGCACGCAGCAGGTCGCGCAGTGCGGTGACGTAGGCACGCGCGACCTCCGGTGCCCTGGCGCCGGTGCCGACGATGGGCTTGGTGACGATCTCGATCAGCGGCACGCCGGCGCGGTTGTAGTCGAGCAGCGAGTGCTCCGCGCCGTGGATCCGCCCGGTGGCGCCGCCGACGTGCAGCGACTTGCCGGTGTCCTCCTCCATGTGGGCGCGCTCGATGCCCACGACGACCGTCTCGCCGTCGGCGAGCTCCAGCACCAGCTCGCCGTTGAACGCGATCGGCTCGTCGTACTGGGAGGTCTGGAAGTTCTTCGGCATGTCCGGGTAGAAGTAGTTCTTCCGCGCGAAGCGGCACCAGGGCGCGATCTCGCAGCCCAGCGCCAGTCCGATCCGGATCGCGGACTCCACGGCCTTGCCGTTGACCACCGGCAGCGAGCCCGGCAGGCCCAGGCAGACGGGGCACACCTGCGTGTTGGGCTCGGCACCGAACGTGGTCGGACACCCGCAGAACATCTTGGTCCGGGTGGACAGCTCGACGTGCACCTCGAGCCCGAGCACCGGGTCGAACCGCTCGAGGACCTCGTCGTAGTCCAGCACGTCCGAAGTAGACAGCGTCATCGGGCGACCTCCAGCTCCGGAACGCGGTTGATGAACGGCCCGCCCTCGGCGCGGTCCCGGGCCACCTCGTAGGCGGCGGCGACCCGGTACATCCGCTGCTCCTGCAGGGCGGGCGCCATCACCTGCAGGCCGACCGGCAGGCCGTCCTGCTCGGACAGTCCGGCCGGAACGCTCATGGCCGGGGTACCGGCGAGGTTCGCCGGGATCGTGCACAGGTCCGCCCGGTACATGGCGACCGGGTCGTCCACCCGCTCGCCGATGGGGAAGGCGGTCGTGGGCGTGGTGGGCGAGACGAGCACGTCGACGTTCTCGAACGCAGCGGCGAAGTCCCGCGCGATCAGCGTGCGGACCTTCTGCGCCTGGCCGTAGTAGGCGTCGTAGTAGCCGGAGGAGAGCGCGTAGGTGCCGATCATGATGCGCCGCTTGACCTCGGCTCCGAACCCCGCCTCGCGGGTGAGCGACATGACCTGCTCGGCGCTGTTGCCGTTCTCGTCGCCCACGCGCAGTCCGTAGCGCATGGCGTCGAACCGCGCGAGGTTCGAGGAGCACTCGCTGGGCGCGATGAGGTAGTAGGCCGGCAGGCCGTAGTCGAAGTGCGGGCAGGAGACCTCGACGACCTCCGCGCCGAGCTCCCGCAGCACGTCGACGGCGCGGTTGAAGGCCGAGATGACCCCCGCCTGGTACCACTCGCCGGAGAACTCCCGCACGACGCCGACCCGGACGCCGCGCAGGTCTCCGGCGGCGCCTTCCCTGGCCGCGGCGACCACCGGCGGCACCGGCGCGTCGATCGAGGTGGAGTCGAGCGGGTCGTGCCCGCCGATCACCTCGTGCAGCAGTGCCGCGTCGAGCACCGTCCGCGCGCACGGCCCGCCCTGGTCGAGCGAGGAGGAGAACGCGACCAGCCCGTAGCGGGAGACCCCGCCGTAGGTGGGCTTCACCCCGACGGTTCCGGTCACCGAGGCGGGCTGGCGGATCGAGCCACCGGTGTCGGTGCCGATCGCGAGCGGGGCCTCGAACGCGGCGAGCGCGGCCGAGGAGCCACCGCCCGAGCCGCCGGGGATCCGGTCGAGGTCCCACGGGTTGTGGGTGACGCCGTAGGCCGAGTTCTCGGTGGACGAGCCCATCGCGAACTCGTCCATGTTGGTCTTGCCGAGCACGACGACACCCGCCTCGCGCAGCTTGCGCACCAGCGTCGCGTCGTAGGGCGGGACCCAGTTCTGCAGGATCCGCGACCCGCAGGTGGTCGGGATGCCCTCGGTGGTGAACACGTCCTTGAGCGCCAGCGGAACACCGGCCAGCGGCGAGGCCACCGGCCGGCCGGCGGCCACGTCCTCGTCGACCGCACGGGCCGCGGCCAGCGCGCCGTCCGTGTCGACGTGCAGGAAGGCGTGCACGGCCGGGTCGATCTGGGCGATCCGGTCCAGATGGGCGCGGGTGACCTCCACCGAGGACACCTCGCCGGAGTGGATCCGCGCGGCCAGCTCGGCCGCGGTCAGCCGGATGAGCTCGCTCATGATTCCTCCCCCAGGATGCGCGGGACTCGGAACCGGCCGTCCTCGACAGCCGGCGCGCCGGCGAGGGCCTGCTGCTGGGCCAGGCCGGGGCGGGGCTCGTCCTCGCGGAAGACGTTGGTCAGCCGCACCGCGTGCGACGTCGGCGGGATGTCCTGTGCCGCCACCTCACCGACGCTGGCCACCGACTGGAGGATGACGTCGAGCTGGCCGGCGAACATGTCCAGCTCGTCCTCGGTGACGGCCAGCCTGGCCAGGCGGGCGAGGTGGGCTACCTCGTCGCGCGAGATGTTGGGCACTGGACGAACTCCCTGGGTATGTGCTGAGTTGGTGCACCGAGTCTATTTCGAGGGCGTGGCGGGACCCGAACGGGTTATCGCGGGCATGCGCGCGGCCTCGCCGACCCGTCCCGGCACCTGGACGGCAGGCGCGGAGCGATCGTCGCATCTGCGACAATCGTCGGCCGGCACGAGACTAGGAGGCGTTCGCCTTGTCCTTCCTCATCCGGGTGCAGCTCCCGGACGTCCCGGGGGCGTTGGGAGCCGTGGCGACCGCCCTCGGCGCGATCGGTGCCGACATCCTGAGTGTGGACGTGGTGGAGCGCAACTCCGGTGTGGCGATCGACGACCTCGTGGTCGAGCTGCCGAAGGGCCGCCTGCCGGACGTGCTGATCACCGCGGCGGAGTCGGTGGCCGACGTCGAGGTCGACGCGGTGCGCCCCTACGCGGGGGTGTTGGACACCCACCGCGAGCTCGAGCTCGTGGAGGAGGTCGCCGGACGCCCCGGCGAAGGACTGGCGATCTTCACCGAGGGCGTGCCGCGGATCGTGCGGGCCGGCTGGGCCATGGTCGTCGGGCCGGGCCCGGAGGGGGCGCGGACGCTGACCGCGAGCACCGCCGCACCTCAGCTGCGGGTGCTGGACCTGCCCTGGCTGCCGCTCGAGCGGGCCACCGTGCTCGACGGCGAGGAGAGCTGGGTTCCGGAGACCTGGCGGGAGCTGGGCACAGAGCTCGCGGCGACGCCGGTGGGCAAGCCGGACCGGGTGATGCTGGTCGGCCGGCCGGGCGGGCCGCAGTTCCGGGCCGCCGAGGTGGCCCGGCTCGCGCACCTCGCCGGGATCATCGCGGTCGTGCTCTCCGGCTGAGCCAGGACCGGCAGGACTCAC
The DNA here is from genome assembly GCF_001921205.1 of Actinophytocola xanthii. Lineage (GTDB taxonomy): Bacteria > Actinomycetota > Actinomycetes > Mycobacteriales > Pseudonocardiaceae > Actinophytocola > Actinophytocola xanthii. Next base: position 95,617 of record NZ_MSIE01000005.1, read on the forward strand.
TTTCAGATTAGTCAACAATCTGACTATAGTCAGGGCATGGCACTGCGTCATGCCGTGCTGGCGGCCCTGCTCGACGGTGAGTACAGCGGCTACCAGCTGGCCAAGGTGTTCGACATCGGGGTGGCCAACTTCTGGCACGCCCTCCCCCAGCAGCTCTACCTCGAGCTGGCGAAGCTCGAGAAGGAGGGCATGGTCGCCGGGCGGCAGGTGATCCAGGAGACCCGCCCGAACAAGCGGCTGTTCAAGGTCACCGCCGAAGGTCTGGCCGAGCTGACCCGCTGGGCGGCCAGTGCGGCGAAACCCTCGTTCATCCGCGACGACCTGATGGTGAAGGTCCAGGCGGCGGACCGGATCCCGGCTGGTCCCGTCCTCGAGCAGCTCGACGAGCGCGTCCGCGTGGCCGACGCGAAGATCGAGGTCCTGGCGAAGCTGCTCGCCCGGCTGCGCGGCGAGCTGGACGAGGACGCGTTCCTGCGCGAGGGCGAACACGTCGGACCGTACCTGACCTGCCTGCGGGGGCTGCGCTTCGAGCGCGAGCACCGCGACTGGTGCGTCCTGGCCGCGTCGGTTCTCCGGGCAAGGGAGGTCGCGTGTACTCCCGCTACGTAGCCCTCGGCGACAGCCAGACCGAGGGCCTGATGGACGGCGACGAGCTGCGCGGCTACCGGGGCTGGGCCGACCGGCTGGCCGGCCACCTGGCCGCGGTGAACCCCGGGCTGCACTACGCCAACCTGGCCGTCCGCGGGCACCGCGCCCACCAGGTCCACCACGGCCAGCTCGGCCCCGCCCTGGACCTGCGACCGGACCTCGCGACGGTGGTCGCCGGGGTGAACGACCTGCTGCGCCGGCGGTTCGACGGCGCGGCGGTCGCCGCCCACCTGGAGGCGATGTTCGCGGCGCTCACCGGCGCTGGTGCCCGGGTGCTGACCGTCGTGTTCCCCGACCCGGCGCTGCTGATGCCGGCGGCCCGGCCGCTCAGCGCGCGGACGGCGGAGCTGAACGCCCGCATCCGGGCGGCCGCCGCGCGCCACGGGGTGACGGTCGTGAACCTGACCGAGCACCCCGTCTGCACCGATCCCCGGCTGTGGAGCCCGGACCGGCTGCACCTCAGCCCGCTGGGCCACGCCCGGTTCGCCGCCGGAGCCGCGCACGCCCTCGGGCTGCCCGGCTTCCACACCTGGTCCGATCCGCTGGGTCCGCGCCCACCGGTCGGCGCGTGGCAGCGGGCGGGCGCGGAGCTGCGCTGGGTCCGCGGCTTCGCCGGCCCGTGGCTGGCCCGCCGGCTCCGCGGCCGCTCCTCGGGGGACGGGCGGGTGGCCAAACGACCCGCCCTCGCACCTCCGGACTCCCCCGCCGACTGAGGTCACCGCGGTAGCCGCACATTCTCCTGGCGAGGAATTCTCGTCGTGCGAGTTTTACCCGTTGGGGTGAGATTACTCGGCGATCCTCGGCAGAATTGTCCGAGCCGTCTACGCTGGTTCTGATGCGCCGGGGATATTTCATGGAAAACAGTTTGGGGTCGCATGCGACACGTACGTGACAGGTCGATCCGGCGCGAATATCTCGGATTCGCTGCGACGGTGGTGCTGGCCGTCGGCATGGTCCTCACCGGCGGACCGACAGCGGGGGCCGACACCCCGGTCGACCCCCCGGTCGGCGACGTGCGCCCGTTGGCGTGCAGCGGCCACGGCAGCGAGTACGGGGACTGGGTCAACGTCGATCCGTTCGCGAGCGTCGTCGTCCGGGTCGAGCTCCGGGACTGCCAGGCGGTCACCGTGTGCACCGACGACGACCTGTGTCATATCGCGTACGACGTTGGCTGGAACGTGCGGGTTGTCGGAAAATGTCGACCGATGAACTGCGACTGGGGCTGGAGCGAACCCGGGTACCGCCTATCGTCGGGCCATATCTACGGCTTCTACGACCAGGGGCTCGCGAAGACGTATGTGTACGCGAAGCTGCCAGCGAGTCGGCCGAGTCTGCTGTCCGTATATTGGCGGCGCGATTTCGTCGACCCGAACCGCCCGGACCAGACCCGACAGGAGTGGTTCCGCCGGGTCTGAGCAGCCCTTCGAGCTCAGGAGCGTGGCAGCACGCCCACAAGCGTCGTGATGATCGCGAGCCGCAGGGCTGACCGAAGGTCGATGCGGTGCACCGCCAGTGCCGGCTCCGACTCGTAGACGGCGAGCAGGCTCGGCGGCGGCGGGGTGTAGGCGGACAGTGCGCCAGCGATCAGCAGGACGGTCAGACAGAACTGCTCGGCGTGGTCGCCGACCTCGGGCAGGTACCCCCGGACGAGGCCGGCCATCACCGCGAGGTTGCGCAGTGAGGCCTGCTTGTGCCGGCGGACCACCTCGACCGAGACGTTGTGCTCGAGCACTCCGCCCTGCGCGCCGTAGAGGTCACAGAGCGTCGGCTGGGCGGCGAGCGACCGGCTGAGCACCTCGGCCGTCTGTTCGGCCCGTTCCCCCACCGGCCGGCCCCGGTCGACGGCGCGGGCCAGCTCCTGCTCCAGTTCGGCCAGCCAGGTCGCCGTACGGTCGTCCATCAGGTCGAGCAGCACCGCCTCGCGGGACTCGAAATAACGCAGCACCGCCGTCTTGGCCAGGCCGACCCGCCGGCTCAGCTCGTTCAGGGTCACCTCGGCCACCGACATCTCGTCGAGCATCGCCGAGGTCGTCTCCAGGATCGCCCGGCGCCGGACTTCACGCTGCTCTTCGGTGCGTGCCCGCTGGAACGTCATGACCTCACCCTAGCTTGGGTACCGCCGGTACCTTGACAATGTACCGGCGGAACATTATCGTTCCCATCATAAGTTACCGGCGGTACATAAGGAGTACGCGATGAAGTGGACCGAGCAGCAGATCCCGCGCCAGGACGGCCGGGTGGCCGTGATCACCGGCGCCAACACCGGACTGGGCCTCGAGACCGCCCGGCGGCTGGCCGAGCGCGGGGCGGCGGTCGTGCTGGCCGTGCGCGACACCGAGAAGGGCAAGCTGGCCGCCGCCCGGATCAACGGCGACGTCTCCGTGCAGGAACTGGACCTGACCTCGCTGGAATCGGTGCGCGCCGCCGCGGCCGACCTGCGTACCACCTACCCGCGGATCGACCTGCTGATCAACAACGCCGGCGTGATGTACACCCCCAAGCAGACCACCCGCGACGGCTTCGAGCTGCAGTTCGGCACCAACCACCTGGGCCACTTCGCGCTCACCGGACTGCTGCTCGACCTGCTGCTGCCCGTGCCCGGCTCCCGGGTGGTCACGGTCAGCAGCACCGGTCACCGCATCCGCGCCGCCATCCACTTCGACGACCTGCAGTGGGAGCGTTCCTACAGCCGGGCCGCCGCCTACGGCCAGTCCAAGCTCGCCAACCTGATGTTCACCTACGAGTTGCAGCGCCGGCTCGCCGCGCACGGCACCACCGCCGCGGTGGCCGCACACCCCGGTATCTCCAACACCGAACTGGCCCGCAACATCCCGCCGGTCGCCCGCCGGTTGATCACCTGGCTCGCTCCGGTGATCAGCCAGCCCGCGACGGCGGGCGCGCTTCCCACCCTGCGGGCCGCCACCGACCCGTCCGTCCTCGGCGGGCAGTACTACGGGCCCGACGGTCTGGCCGAGCGGCGCGGCCACCCGAGGCTGGTCACCTCCAGCCCCGACTCCTACGACCTGGCCGTGCAGCAACGCCTCTGGGCCGTCTCGGAGGACCTCACCGGCGTGCGGTTCCCGATCGGCCAGGCAGTCGCCGCGGCGTGAGCCGTGCGAGACCGCCTAGCCGACGCCGGTCGCCTTGAAGAAGGTGTAGGTGAAGGTCCCGCCGGGGTCCCCGGTGCGGCGGAGGTCGGCGATGCCCTCGCGCCAGCGGGCCTCGGTGGTCAGGCCCGCGGTCAACGCCCGGTCGCGGACCGCCTCGACCATGGCGACGAAGGTGTTGTGGGTGAAGCCGGCCACCAGGTGGGGGTGGGCGTCGTCGGCGTGGACCGTGCGCGGGGTGACCGCGACGTCCCGGAAGCCGGCGGCGGTCAGCAGGGGGTGCAGGCGCCTACCGATCAGGGCGTCGCCCGGTTGCAGGCGCACCAGGCAGTCGATGGTGTGCTGGGCGTGCGGGCTCGCGGGGTGGTAGAAGGCCGAACCGTGGTCGCCCTCGATGACGGTGACCGTCCCACCGGGACGCAGGACGCGGCGCAGGGCGTGCAGCGCGGCGACCGGGTCCGGCAGGTGCTCGAGCACGAAGCAGACGAAGAGGTGCTCGAACTCGCCGTCCTGGAAGGGAAGCGCGAACAGGTCGGCCCGGCACCACCGCACCCGGTCCCCCACCCTGTCCCGAGCGGCGGCCAGCGACGCGGCCGACACGTCCACCGCCGTGATCGCGGCCGCGGGGCTCCCGGCCACCAGGTGGACGGTCTGGGCGCCTACCCCACAGCCCACCTCGAGCACCCGGCTGCCGGCCGGGTACCCGGTGTCGTGGTGGAGGAGCTCGGCGAGGGTGTCGGCCTGGTCGCCCAGGCGCCGGGCCTCGGTGGCCGAGTAGCCGTGGACGTAGGCGGTCGCGGTGCGCATGGGGTCGACGATGCCAACGGCGCCCGGGGCCGAACAGGTCCACACCGCGGCTCGCGGACTGGACCACCGAGGTGGTCGCGAGCCGGCGTGGGCACGGTTTGTCAGCCCTCGGTGGGCAGGTCGAGGCGGTAGGTGATCAGGGTCTCGCCCGGGACCGGTTGCCAGTCGAGGTGGGGGGTTCGGTGGAAGCCGAGGCGCTCGTAGAGGCGGTGGGCGGCACGCATCGCCAGCGAGCTGGAGAGCACCACGGCGGATAGGCCCAGCTCCACGGCCCGGTCGACGGCCGCCCTGGTCAGCACCTCGCCGACGCCCCGGCCGCGGGCGGCGGGCGCCACGGCGAGCATGCGGAACTCCAGTTCGTCGGGGCCGGACACCTGGGCCCACGGCGAGCCCGGCGGCGCCAGGGTGACCGTGCCGAGAACGGCTCCCTCGGCGTCCGCGGCCACCAGGAGCTCGGCCTCCCGAGCCCGGCGGGCCGCGTCGGCCAGCTTGGCGGCGTAGGGGCTTTCGGCGGCGAGGTGGCCGTCGGCCAGGTACGCGTCGAGCGTGAGGCGGCCGACGGCGGACGACTCGTCGGGTCTCGCCGGCCGGACGACGATCTCACTCATCGGCGGCGCCGATCGTGGCGACCTCGGTGGCGGCCTCGGGGCCCCGCTCGAGCAGGACCGCGAAACCGTCCTCGTCGAGCACGGGCACCTTCAGCTGGACCGCCTTGTCGTACTTGGAACCCGGCGCCTCCCCCACGACGACGAACGCGGTCTTCTTCGACACCGAGCCGACCGCCTTGCCGCCGCGGGCGAGGATGGCCTCCTTGGCCTCGTCGCGGGAGAACGTCCGCAGCGACCCGGTGACCACGATGGACAGTCCGTCGAGGTTCCGCGGGATCGACGCGTCGCGCTCGTCCGCCATCCGCACGCCGGCCCGCTGCCACTTCGCCACGATCTCCCGGCGCCACGGGGTGGCGAACCACTCCCTGATCGCGGTGACGATGGCGGGGCCGACCCCCTCGGCCTGGGCCAGCTCCTCCTCGGAGGCCTCCATGATCCGCGGGATCGAGCCGAACTCCTGAGCCAGCGCCCGGGCCGCGGTCGGCCCCACGTGGCGGATCGACAGCGCCACCAACACCTTCCACAGTGGACGCTGTTTCACCGTCTCCAGGTTGGCCAGGAGCTTCTGGCCGTTCGCCGAGAGCGTCCCGGCCTTGGTGCGGAACAGCTCCACGTCGGTGAGCCGCTCCTCGTCGAGGTCGAACAGGTCGCCCTCGTCCTGGAGGGCGCCCCCGTCGACCAGGGCGGCGGCGGCCTCGTAGCCGAGCACCTCGATGTCCAGCGCGGAGCGGCTCGCGATGTAGCTCAGCCGCTCGCGGCGCTGGCCCGGGCACCCCTGGGCGTTGGGACAGCGGATGTCGGCGTCGCCCTCCTTCTCGTAGGCGAGCGGGGTGTCGCACTGGGGGCACCGCGTCGGCATCTCGAACTCGCGCTCGTCGCCGGTGCGCACGTCGACGACCGGGCCGAGCACCTCGGGGATCACGTCGCCGGCCTTGCGGATCACCACGCGGTCCCCGATCAGCACGCCCTTGCGCCTGACCTCGCTCGCGTTGTGCAGCGTCGCCAGCGAGACCGTGGAACCCGCGACCTTGACCGGCTCCATCACCGCGAACGGCGTCACCCGTCCGGTGCGACCCACGTTGACCTGGATGTCGACCAGCCGGGTGGTGGCCTCCTCCGGCGGGTACTTGTAGGCGATGGCCCACCGCGGCGCGCGCGAGGTGGTGCCCAGGCGGCGCTGGGCGGACACCTGGTCCACCTTGACCACGATGCCGTCGATCTCGTGCTCGACGTCGTGGCGGTGCGCACCCCAGTACTCGATGTGGGACAGCAGCTCCTCCCGCGAGGAGACCACCTTCGTGTGCGCGGAGACCGGCAGCCCCCAGGCGGCCAGCGCGCGGTAGGCGTCGGACAGGCGCTCCGGTTCGAAGCCCTCGCGCCGGCCGAGGCCGTGGCAGATCAGCCGCAGCGGCCGGCTCGCGGTCACCTTCGGGTCCTTCTGGCGCAGCGAGCCGGCCGCGGTGTTGCGCGGGTTGGCGAAGGCCGGCCTGCCCGCCTCGACCAGCTTCGCGTTCAGCTCGGTGAAGTCGGAGACGGTGAAGAACACCTCGCCGCGGATCTCGACCAGCGCCGGGGTGGGGAACTCGTCGCTGGCGTGCAGCTGCTCGGGCACACCCCGCATCGTCCGCACGTTCAGCGTGACGTCCTCACCCGTCCGACCGTCACCCCTGGTCAGGGCGCGGTCGAGCCGGCCGTCGCGGTAGAGCAGGTTGATCGCCAAACCGTCGATCTTCAGCTCGCACAGGTAGGACGTCGGACCGAGCTCCTTCTCCATCCGGTCCACCCAGGCGCCGAGCTCGTCGGCGTCGAAGGTGTTGTCCAGGCTCAGCATCCGCTCGAGGTGGTCGACCGCGGCGAAGTCGGTGGAGAAGGTGCCGCCGACCTGCTGGCTCGGCGAGCCGGGCGTGACCAGGCCGGGGTGGCGCTCCTCGATGGCCAGCAGCTCGTGCCACAGCGCGTCGAACTCCCCGTCGGAGATCGTCGGCGCGTCGAGCACGTAGTAGCGGAAGCGGTGGCCGTTGATCTCCTCGGCCAGCGCGCCGTGCCGCTCGCGAACCTCCGCCGGAACGTCCTCGAGCCCTTCTTGCCGGTTGTCGTCACCACTGGTCACGGTAGGCAGACTAGCCGCCGGGTCCGACTACGAGGTGATCGTGAACCTCACCCGTTCGTCGTGGTCACGCCCTTCAGCAGGGCGGCCAGAGCCGCACGGGTCACGGGCAGGTGCACGTCCGGGTGCTTGGAGTCACGGAGAGCCGACAGGTCTTCCCTGACCTCCACGCAGTTGCCATTCAGGTCTGAGAAACTCGACTTACGCCACATGATCAAATCTCCTTCAAAAGTAGCCCGAGCATAGTCTGTGTTTCCGACACCGAAAGAGCAAGCTCGTGCAGTACCCGCAATCGGCGGGTGTAGGGGTCCACTCGATCATCTTGTAGGTAGACAGCACCGCCCAAGGTCTCGACGTTCACCACGGGAGAAACGCTCGAAAAGGTCAGGTAAAGCCAGCTGTGAGACAAGACGCTCACCGGCCGGTTCGCCCTGAGCACACGAAGACCAATCCCTCGGTCTCGCGCCCCATACAGGTGTTTAAGCTGCTGCCTGTGAACCTGCCGGCCTCCGAACGGCATACGCAGGGCCGCCTCATAGATGAACGCCGTGTAGTCCTTCGTGCCCAGTACCCGTTGCCGCCGTTTCCGGGCTTTCCATCGAACGTCGACATCTTCCTGGGTAACGGCGTCACACGCCAGAACCGCGCGGGCATAGGGCTCCACCTGCAGAAGACCGGGGATGAGCATGACAGACCAGTCCGTCAGCGTCAGGGCCTCGTGCTCGTAGCTGGCCAGCAGGCCCATCTCCTCGGGGACCCCGGGCAGGGGCTTCTCCCACCACCCGCCGGAGTCGCCGGAGCGGACGAACTCGATGATCTCCTGCCGCTCCTCCCACGAGACCCCGTAGGCCGTGGTGACCATGGCGACCTCCTCGGTCGTGATTCGGCGCTTGCCGGTCTCCATACGGAACAGGGTCGTGTCGCTCATACCCGTGAGCTTTGCCGCTCCCTCCAGCGTTATCCCGGCGTGATCCTCACGAATCTTCCTCAGTCGCATCCCCACCTGCCGGTCGCGAGGGGTCGGAGTCTGTGCGGCCAAGATCGAGTTCCTTTCAGGCTCTGAAATGCCCCAGGGCATTCTTCAGCGCACCCTAGCGTCATTCTCGACGAGCCACAGAAAGGGCCACGACAGACAACAAGAAACAGTTTAGCCGGCGAGACCGCGCACCAGCTCGCGGAGCTCGAGCAGACCGATCGTGCCGCTCGGCTCGCTCACCGCGGTCTCCACCCGCCGCAGCCGTTCACCGGCGAGCCGCTCGCCCAGCGTCGCGTCCAGCGGGAGGTAGGTCATGGCGGAGCGCGCGGCCGGCTCCAGCTCGGCCATCGCGGGGTGGTGCACCGCGACGTCGACCACACCCTCGGCCCGGTCGACCTGGGCCACCACGCGCACGTCGGCCAGGCGGATCCGGTGTGGACCGAGGTTGACCGTGACCAGGGTCGGGTCGGGCACCGGCGGAACGGCGTCGTGGTACTCCCAGATCGCGTCCTCCGGCGGGGCGGCGGCGCGCCAGGCGTCGGTGTAGGGGCGCAGCCGCGGGTCCTCCTGGCCGGTGACGACCAATGCATAGATCGCCCGCTGGCCCCGCTCCAGGGAGAAGTGCAGGTCGGGGTGCAGGCCGGCGACGAGGCGGCAGAGCCGGTCCTCGACCCGGGCGGGTTCCCGGTCCCCCAGCGCGGCGGCGACCTCGGGCAGCAGCTCCCGCCACCCCGCCCAGAAGCGCTCGGCGAGCGGGGCGGGGTCGACCGGCGGCTGTCCGCTCCCGTCGCCGCGCCCGGGCCGCCGTTTCCACGGCCTCAGACGCCACCCCTTGCCCACCACCGCCTCACGCTATCGCGTACCCGCGAGCGGACGGAGGTGGCGCGGGGCGGTCAGGGCCGCAGCCCGGCCAGGACCACCGACAGCAGGCGCTCGATGCCCTCGCCGTCGGCGTGCTCGCAGGCCGTCGCGACGCCGTGGCCCAGGCGGAGCAGGTCGCTCGGCTCGAGGTTGGCACGAACCGCCCCCGCGGCCCTGGCCGGCTCGAGCAGGGCGGCGACGGCCTCCCGCAGCTGCTTCTTGCAGAACGCGAAGGTCTCCGAGTCGCGGTCGATGGCCGCCTTGAGCGTCATGGCCAGGCCGCTGCTGTCCCTGACCCAGCCCACCTGCTCGCGGAACCAGGCGGCCAGCGCCTCCTCCGGCGGCAGCTCCTCGACCAGCGCGTACGCCCGCGCGGACAGCGCGCCGATCTCCTCCCGGTAGACGGCCTCGACCAGGGCGTCCCGGTTGGGGAAATGCCGGTAGAGGGTCCCGGGGCCGACCCGAGCCCGACGTGCGATGTCGTCCAGGGGGACCTCGACCCCGTGCTCGGCGAAGGCCTCGCGGGCGGTCGTCAGGATCCGCTCGCGGTTGCGGCGCGCGTCCGCGCGCATCGGCTTCACGGCGTCCTCGGCCACACAACGCACTCCAATCGGAGAGACTCTCCGGATAGGCTTGCGCATCCGGAGACCTTCTCCATATGCTAGCCGAGTTCAAATGGAGAGTCTCTCCGCTTAGGAGTATTCGTGATCCAGCAAACCTCGGTGCGGCCCGCCCTGGGTCGGCCCGGGCTCGTGCTCGCGGTCATCGTCACCGCGCAGCTGATGCTCATGCTCGACGTCACAGTCATGAACGTCGCCCTCCCCCGGATCCGCACCGACCTCGGTTTCACGCCGGCCGGGCTGTCCTGGGTGATGAACGCCTACACGCTCGTGTTCGGCGGCCTGCTCCTGCTCGGCGGCCGGGCCGGCGACCTGTTCGGCCGCCGCCGGGTTTTCCTCGCCGGCGTCGCCGTGTTCACGGCGGCCTCCCTGCTCGGTGCCCTGGCCGACTCGGCCGAACTGCTGGTGCTCGCCCGGGTCCTGCAGGGCCTCGGCGCGGCGGCCGCGGGACCGAACACGCTCGCCCTGGTCACGACCACGTTCACCGAACCGTCGGCGCGGCTTCGGGCGCTTGCCGTGTTCTCGGGTGTGGCGAGCGCCGGCTTCGCGATCGGGCTGATCGTCGGCGGGCTGCTCACCGAGTGGTTCTCCTGGCGCGCCGTACTGCTGATCAACATCCCGTTCGGGCTGGCGGTGCTGGCCCTGGCTCCCCGGCTGATCCCGGAGCCCGCCCGGCACCCGGCGCGGCTGGACCTGCCCGGCGCGTTGACCGCCACGGCCGGCACCTCGGCTTTGGTCTACGGGTTCATCCAGGCGGCCGAGCGCGGCTGGGACGGCCCGACGGTCCTCTGGCTGGTGGCCGGCGGCCTGCTGCTGACCGCGTTCCTGGTGCTCGAGGCGCGGACCAGGCAACCGCTGATGCCGCTGCGGCTGTTCACCGACCGGGCCCGCGCCGCCGGCTACCTGAACTTCTTCTTCGGCCCGATGGCGATGATGTCCACGTTCTTCTTCCTGACCCAGTTCCTGCAGGAGGTCACCGGGCTGGGCGCGCTGGGTACGGGTTTCGCGTTCCTGCCCATGGCCGTCGCGCTGTTCACGTTCTCCCGGCTGGTACCGCGCTGGCTGCCGGTCTACGGACCCCGGCCGCTCGCGGTGGCGGGAACCGCGCTGATGGTGATCGGGCTCGGCTGGCTGACCCAGCTCACCCCGGACAGCGGCTACTTCGGCTCGCTGCTGGTCCCGATGCTGCTGCTCGGCATCGGCGGCGGGCTCGCGTTCTCGCCGCTGAACGTGGTGATCATGTCGACGGTGCCACCGGCGGACGCGGGCGCGGCCGGCGGGGTGCTGCAGACCATGCAGCAGGTCGGGGCCGCCGTGGGGCTGGCCGTACTGGTGACCGTGGCGGGGTCGGCCGCACGGTCGGCGACCGGCCTCGAGGCCCTGGTGGACGGGATGACCACCGCGTTCACCGTGGCGACGCTGTTCGCCCTGCTCACGGTGGCGGTGGCGCTGACGTTCCCGCAGCGGCGGGCCGGCCGGTAGACGCCCTGGCACCCGCGCTCAGAAGCCCGGCGGCCGGTCGGTTCCGGCCAGCCAGCATCACCAAGATCTTCGTCGGCACCACGACCAGGCCGTTTCCCCAGGGGAAACGGCCTGGTCGAAACGGTAGCCCGACGGGATGTGAGCCAGCGCTTATCGCCTTGAGAGGGCGGGCCGGAGTCCCTCGATGCTCAGTGCGGGTGGTTCTTGGGCGGCGGGGGGCGCACCGTCGCGGGCGGCGGAGCCGAACACCGGGAGCCAGGCATCCCACTCGTCGAGCAGATCCTGGATCGGGAGGAAGCACCCGTCGCCGGTGTCCTCGTAGTACGCCACAGTGATGCCGACGGCCAGCACGCCACCACCGTCCGTAGCCCATACCGGGCCACCGCTGTCGCCTGGTCGAGTTTCGGCGGTCGAGCAGTACGCGGTCATCCCGTACCAGGCGATCGTCCCGGTGATGGTGCCCTCGCTCCAACCGGTGGTCACGCCCATCTTGCCGACCAGCGTGCCGACCCCCAGGCTCGACGTCGGGAAGATTCCCTCGATCCGCCCCGGGCTGGTGCCGGTGTGCGGGTCGACGACGATCTGGTGGGCGTCGTCGCCAGGGAGTTCCTGGATCAGGGCGGTGTCACGGTCGGACCACCGGGAATGCGCGACGGTCCCGAACTGTCTGCTCGTCCCGTAGACCGGCGTCCCCACCCCGGCGCAATGGCCTGCTGTGAGGATGAACATTCCACTGTCACCGCGAATCGCGTAGCCGCCGGTGCAGTAGGCCCCGACCCCCGGACCACCGAAGAACGTCGGATGCCCGGGGTAGAAGTAATAGGTCGCGGCGGACGCGGGTACGACGAGCACACCGAGCGACGCCACCACGACGACCGCTGCCACCATGAGGCGGGCGGCCGTCCTTCTGACAGAATTCATTGAAACCCCCAAGAAAAGCAACTCACACCGGTTCTCCGCAGCAATCACAACAGGTCGCCGGGTTGTTCACTAGGGGTATCAGGCGTTGAACAAACCTGTACGAATCCCAGTTCAGAATCGTTCTTCGAGGTACGTTTCGCGTTCTTCGGCGGTCAGTGACCGGGTGTGGACCAGGACTCGGGTGGCTCGACGAAGCCCTTGCCGAGGTCGCGGACGAGGGCCAGGGCACGACGGGTCCACGCGGCGGTCGCCCCGGCGAGGCCGCAGGTCGGGGTGGCCACCGCCTGGGTGGCCAGGAGCTCGCGGGGAAAGCCGAGCCGGTCCACCAGCTCCAGTGCCGGGCGGGCCAGGTCGGCCAGCGCGGGCGGGGTGGCCGGTTCGGTACTCGGCACCAGGCCGAGGAACAGCACACAGCCGTCGTCGACGGCCTCGCCGAGCTGGTCGGTGAACACGGCGGGCGTGCCCTCGAGCAGGGTGGCGTCCAACGCCACCGCGTCGGCGCCGGCGGCGCGGAACAGCGCCACCGGGGGTCGCGGCGCGCAGCAGTGCACGACCACGGGCTGGCCGGTCGCGGTCCGGGCGGCGGTCACGAGCGCGGCGAGCGTCTCGCGGGCGTCCGGCTCGGGCACGGCGGGGACCGTGCCGAGCTTGGACGGGGTGCGCAGCGCGCCGGCGAGCACCGCGGGCAGCGACGGCTCGTCGAGCTGGACCACCACGTCCGCGCCGGTGCGCCGGCGGATCTCGGTGACGTGCGCGGCGAGCCCCTCGGCCAGCGACTCGCGGAACTCGCGCAGCGCGCCGGCGTCGGTCAGCACGCGGTGCCCGCGCGGCAGCTCCACCTCCGAGGTGAGCGTCCAGGGCCCGGCGACCTGCACCTTGAGCGCCGGCGGGGTGGTGCCAGCCCGCTCGAGCGCCAACTCGAGTGCGTCCAGGTCCCGGCGCAGGTGGTCGACCGCCCGGCGGTGGTCGGCGCCGGGACGCGCGGTCACCCGGTAGCCGGACGGCACGACCTCCACCGCGATGTCCACGAGCAGGGCCGCGGCCCGGCCGATGGTGTCGGCGCCGACGCCCCGCTTGGGCAGCTCGGGCAGGTGGGGCAGGTCGGGCAGCTCGCCGACGGCGACAGTCGCCGCCTCGACCGGGTCCTGTCCCGGCATCGAACCGATGGCGGTTGCCGCGCCCGGCGGCCAGGGATGGGTTGCCACGGGCACAGTCTCCAGCAGGTGTCCCCCACGCCCCGCCAGCGGGTCCGCGGCGGCACCGTCATCGGTGGCGTGATCGGTGGCGTGACCGGCGGAGTGATCGGCGTAGGGTCGACGACACCGGCCATCTCCGCCCGTTCTCCTCGAGGATGCCCATGCCCAGCCAGCCCCTCCCGACCCCCGCCGACGTCGAGCGCGCCGCCGCCCGGATCGCTCCGCATGCCCGGCGCACGCCCAACCTGCGCGTGCGGGTCGACGGCCGGCCGCTCGTGTTCAAGCTCGAGCAGCTCCAGCTGACCGGCTCGTTCAAGCTCCGGGGTGCGCTCAACGCCCTGCTCGGCGGGGGCGAGCGGCCCGAGCGGGTGGTGACCGCGTCCGGCGGCAACCACGGGCTCGCGGTGGCGACGGCCGCCGCGCTGCTCGACCTGCCGGCGACGGTCTACGTGCCCAACTCGGCGCCGGCGGCGAAGGCGCGGCGGATCGAGGCGACGGGGGCGAAGCTGATCCGGCACGGCGCCACCTATGCCGCCGCGGCCGAGGCCGCCATGACCGACGCGGCCGCGGAGGGGCGGCGCTACCTGCCGGCCTACGACGACCCGCTGGTGGTGGCCGGCCAGGGCACCTGCGCCGCCGAGGCCGTCGCCGACTCCTCCGATGTGGACAGCCTGGTTGTCGCGGTCGGCGGGGGCGGACTTGCCGCGGGTACCGTTCTGGGCTCGGGTGGCCGGCCGGTCGTCGCGGTGGAACCCGTTGACTGCGCGGCCTTCCAGGCGGCCCAGGAGGCCGGCCGGCCCGTGGACTCCGATGTGGACTCAGTCGCCTCCTCGGCACTCGGCGCGACCCGTATCGGTGAGCTTCCGTTCGCGGTACTGCGCGACTCGGCCCGTTCGGTCGTCGTCACCGACGACCAGATCCTCGCCGCCCGGGACCGGCTGTGGGACGAGTTCCGGCTGGCCGTCGAGCCGGCCGGTGCGGTCCCGTTCGCCGCCTGGCTGGCCGGTTCGGTCGAGGGCGACCTGCCCTGCCTCGTCCTGTGCGGCGCCAACACCGACTGGACACCGTCGTAGGGCAACACACGCTCTAGGATCGTCGGCGTGGCCACCCGACTCGTCCAGCTCCACCTGAAGGCTCGGGACGACGCGGCGCTCGGCCGGTTCTGGGCGGAAGCGCTCGGCTGGGTCGTCTCCAGCGAGGCACCCGGTGTGACCAACCTCGAGCCCCCGGGCTTCGCCTACCCCGACCCCACCGCCCTGTGCATCGACGTCGTCGCCGACCCGCAACCCAAGACGGGGAAGAACCGCGTGCACGTCGATCTCGCCACGACCTCCGCCGGCCACCACGCGGACCTGGTCGCACGCCTGCGGGAACTGGGCGCGACGCCTACGGACCTCGGCCAGGGCGATGTCCCGTGGACGGTCCTCACCGACCCGGAGGGCAACGAGTTCTGTGTGCTGGAGCCTCGAGCGAACCACCGGGACACCGGGCCGATCGCCGTGGTGGTGGTCGACTGCGCCGATCCCCACGCCATGGCCCGGTTCTGGGACGAGGCAATGGACTGGACCCTGCACGAGGTGACCGACCGGCGCGCGCTGCTGCGGTCCGCCCAGGACGTCGGGCCCTACGTCGAGTTCGTCCGCTCGACCGACGTGCGGACCGGGTGGGACCCGGCCCTTCGGCCGCGCATCCATCTCGACCTCCGGCCGTACCCCGGTGAAGATCACCAGGCGGAGGCGGACCGGCTGCGGGCTCTCGGCGCTGTGGACATCGACTTCGGCCAGGGCGAGGTCCCGTGGACCTGCTTCGCCGACCCGGAGGGCAACGAGTTCTGCGTCCTCACCCCGGCCTGAGTCCCGGAGGAACCAACCGACGTGCTCTAGGACTGCTCACCTCGACGGGTCACCGCCGGGGAGATTCCGGTGGTCCGCTTGTAGGCGCGGGAGAACGCCGCGACCGAGTCGTACCCGGTGCGGGCCGCGACCTGGGACGGCGAGAGGCCGTCGGTCAGCAGGGTGGTGGCCAGGCGCATCCGGATCTCGGTGAGGTAGGCCATCGGGGTGCTGCCGACGGTCGCGGTGAACCGTTCGGCGAACGTCGAGCGGGAGAGGTTGGCCGCCGCGGCGAGCGTGGCTACCGACCAGGCGTGGCCGGGGTCGCGGTGCATCCGGGCGAGCACCGGGCCGAGGTGCGGGTCGCGCAGTGCGCCCAGATAACCGCCGCTCGGCGCGCCGCGCAGCCAGGACCGGATCGCGTACACGATGAGCACGTCGGCCAGCCGGGACACCACTGTCTCAGCGCCCGGGGTGGTCTGGGTCGCCTCGTGGGCCATCGCCGCGGCGACCGCGCCGGCCGACTGTCCGGACAGGACCATCAACGGCGGCAGCTGCCCGGCGAGCGGCTGGTCCGGTTGGTCCAGCACGGCCCGCCCGTACAGGACGAGCGCCGGCATGCCGCCGCCGCCGTGGCGCAGCAGCCAGGAGTGCCGGCCCAGCTGCTTGCGCCGCAGGGCCTCGAACTGCTCCACCGGCCGGTCAGGCTGGTCGGAGATGCGGTGGGTACCGCCGTGCGGGACCACGGCGAGGTCGCCGGGCCCCAACCAACGGCTCTCGCCCTGGCCGCTCAGCCAGCAGCGGCCGGCGACCACGAAGTGGAACGTGACCAGGTCGGTCGGGGGCAGCTCCAGACCCCAGGGGGCGGTCAGCTCGGCCCGGACGTAGTGCGTCGTCGACAGCCGCATGTCCTGCAGCACTTCGGCCAGGGGATCGGCCGGTCGGACAACGGTCACGGTCAATGGATCTTAGACCGGGACAACCACCCGTAGGACAACGAATCCGTACCGGACCAGCCCGGAGCCGACACCTCCGGCCCGGCCGTCCGCCTCAGCCGCGGTCGGCCCAAGCCCGGCAGAGCATGTCCACAAAGGCGCGCACGGAGGGACGGCGGTCCGCCTCCTCCCGCCAGAGGGCGAAGATCCGGCGGCTCAGCGTCGGTTCGACCGGCACCAGGACCACCCCGTCCGGCACGGCATGGGCGGCGAGCCGGGGCACCACGGCGACCCCGAGACCCGCCGCGACGAGCGCGAGCTGGGTCGGGAACTCCGCCTGGTGCAGGATCCGCGGCTCGTGGCCCGCGGTGCGGAAGGTGGTGGTGAGCCAGTCGTGACAGATGGTGCCGGCGGTGGAGGCGATCCACGGGTCCTCCCGGAGCGCCTCGAGGGCGATGCTCGCCCGGCCGGCGAGCGGGTGACCGGCGGGCAGCGCGACGTCCGCGTGGTCCAGACCCACCTTCCGGACCCGCACCCGGTCCGGCAGCGCGACCGGCATGTTGGTCCAGTCCTGGGAGACGGCGAGGTCGAGGTCCCCGGCCGTGACCCGGGCCGTCGCCTGGTACGGCTCCACCTCGCAGAGCCGGACCTCCAGACCGGGAAAGCGGGTTCGGCAGGCGAGCAGCACCTCGGGCAGCAGCCCGCGGGCGGCGGTGGGGAACGCGCCGACCGAGAGCCGGCCACGCACCTGCCCCCGGCGGTCGTCGAGGTCCGCCTCGGCCTCCTCCACCGCGGCCAGGATCCGCCTGGCGTGGTCGGCCAGCGCCAGGCCCTCCTCGGTCAGCCGCAGCCCTCTGCCGTTCCGCTCCACCAGCGCACAGCCCGCCTCACGCTCCAGTTTGGACATCTGCTGGGAGACGGCGGACGGGGTCAGGTGCAGCGCCTGGGCCGCGGCGGCGAGCGTCCCGTGGCCGGCGACGGTGTGCAGCACCCGAAGGCGAGCGAGATCGAGCATGAAGCGATGCTAACCCTCACAGGTTCGAGTTATTAACTTGTGCTTCACATTGCCCTGCGGTGGGCTGATCGTCATGGCCTTCCGACACGTCCTGCTCGCCCTCGGTCTCGCCCTGGTCTGGGGGGTCAACTTCGTGGTGATCGACGTCGGGCTCGACCACTTCCCGCCGTTGCTGTTCTCCGCGCTCCGGTTCCTGGTGGCCGCGGTGCCCGCGATCCTGGTGCTGCGACACCCCGGCGTGCCGTGGCGGTGGGTCGCGCTGGTCGCGCTGACGCTCGCGATCCTCAAGTTCAGCCTGCTGTTCACCGGGATGGCCGCCGGCATGCCGCCCGGGCTCTCGTCGCTGGTGCTGCAGACCCAGGCGGTGTTCACCGCGCTGTTCGCGGTCGCGCTGCTCGGCGAACGCCTCGGCCGCCGGCAGGTCGCCGGGCTCGCGGTCGCCCTCGCCGGGGTCGGGCTGATCGCGTTCGACCTCGGGCGGACCGCCCCGGTGGGCGCCTTCCTGCTGCTGCTCGGCGCCGCGGCGATGTGGGGCATCTCGAACGTGGCCATCCGCCGGGCCAGTCCGCCGGACATGCTGCGCTTCATGGTCTGGGTCAGCGCGCTCGCGACCCTGCCGCTGTTCGCGCTCTCCGCCATGGTCGAGGGCCCGCGAGGGGACTGGGAGACCCTGCGCACCGTCACCTGGCCGGCGGTCGGCGCGGTGGCCTTCGTCGGCCTGCTCGCCACGGTCGCCGGGTTCGGCGCGTGGGGCTACCTGATCCGCACCTACTCGGCGTCCACCGTCGCCCCGATCTCGCTGCTGGTGCCGGTCTTCGGCATGGCCGCCGCGGCACTGCTGCTCGGCGAGCGAATCACCTCGACCCAGCTCGTCGCCGCCGTGCTGATCATCAGCGGGGTGCTGACCGGCGTCGTCACCGTCCGGCGGCGAACAAAGTCAGCTTTTGGACGACATTCCCCTTGTCATCGTTCCGATGACATGCTACAAAGGTCCCAAGCGCGTTGACGTCCTGTCGACCACGAGGAGGTAATACCGATGTTGATGCGCACCGACCCGTTCCGTCAGCTCGACCGGCTGACCCAGCAGCTCCTCGGCGCCCAGGGCGGAACCTGGTCACGTCCCACGGCCATGCCCATGGACGCCTACCGCTCCGGCGACGAGTTCGTGGTGACGTTCGACCTCCCGGGCGTTCCGCCGGAGGCCATCGAGCTGGATGTCGAGCGTGACGTCCTGACCGTCAAGGCCGAGCGGCGCCCGACGACCGGCGAGGGTGTCGAGACCCACATCCAGGAACGGCCCACCGGCGTGTTCTCCCGCCAACTGTTCCTCGGCGAGACCCTGGACACCGAGCACATCGACGCCCACTACGAGGCCGGCGTGCTCACCCTCCGGATCCCGGTCGCCGAGACCGCGAAGCCGCGCCGGATCGCCGTCGGCACCGGCGAGAGCCGCAAGCACCTCAACGCCTGACGCCCGCGCGATGAGCGTCGCGGCGTCCGTGCGGGAGACCGACGAGTTCCTCGCCCTGCTGTGTGCGGACGAGGAGTTGGTCCGCGCCGAGTTCGAGGCGATCATCGAGGCGTCATGGGACGAGCCGCCCCCCGCTCGACCGGTACGGCCGAGGCGTCCCTCCGGTCGGGGCCCCACCGGGAGCCGGCGGCTTCGGTCCCGCGTCCGGGTGCGTTCGCGGCACCCGGAAGGTCCCCGCCGGGGCCGGCAGCGTTCGCCGCCGGCCACCGTCCATCGACCGGCAGAGAAGCGGAAGGCAGGTGAGGGCACGTCGCACCTACCGGAGAACCGATCCCTGAGGCAACAACCGAACTGAACGACGAGGCCGTCGGCGCCGCTCGCCACCTCCTCAGCCGACGCGGCCGACGACACCGGCCGCCCTCGCCACAGGGCGCGCGACGGTGAGCCGCCCCGACGGACCTCGTGGTAGAGGTGGCCCGGTCCCCGCGACCGGGCCACCGGTCTGCCGAACAGGAGCACGCATGGCCGGCCAGGACCACTACGCCACACTCGGCGTCCCCCGGGCGGCGACCGACGAGGAGATCACTCGCGCGTACCACCGCCTGGTGCGGCGCCACCACCCCGACACCGGGCCGCCGGCCACTTCCGCGACCCACCTCGAGGCGGTCCTCGCCGCCTACGCCGTGTTGCGCGACCCGGCCCGCCGGGCCGAGTACGACCGGTCGCTGAGCCAGTCCCCCGTCGCTCCTCCCCGCCCGGCCCCTCCCCCACGCCGTACCGAGCCCGCGATCCGGGTCGGGCCGGTGCGTTACCACGGCCCGTCCCGGCCGGGGTAGTTCGTCTCACGAAGTTTCCCGGTACCCTCCGCACGTGAGCAGGCAGGGTGACGGCCGGATGGGGATGGCGGCCGCTCTCGTGCGTTCGACGTTCCTGGTGAGTGCCGTATACGCGGAGTCCGCCCGGGAGCACGGGCTGAGCTCGCAGCAGGGTCAGCTGCTGTGCGTGCTGATGGCGAGGCCGTACGGCATGAGCGAGCTCGGCGAAACGTTGCGGCTGGCCAAGTCCAGCCTGACCGGTCTGGTCGATCGCTCCGAGCGCAACGGCCTGGTCCGGCGGGAGCAGGAACCCGACGACCTGCGGGCGGTGCGGGTCGCGCTGACCGCGCACGGCAGGACGCTCGTCGAGGAGTTCTACGCCGAGACCTGCCGGCGGCTCGAGGAGCTGCCGTCCGGCCTGGACGCCGACGAGCGCGCGACGCTCGTCCGACTGCTCGGCCGCGTCGTGCTGGACAACGAGGTGCCCGAGGTCTTCCTGGCACTGGACGACGACCATTGAAGTTCGTGATGCGAACCAATATAGTTCGCATCACGAACTTCAACGAAGGGCAGGACCGTGTCCCTACCTCACGTCGTCTTCGGCTTCGGTGCGCACAGCGCCATTCACGAGGGGCCGGACCTGCTTCGGATGGTTCAGCGCGCCGACCGCGAAGGGCTCGACCACTTCTCCCTGTCCGACCACCCCTACCTCGGCGAACGCCTCGACGCCTACGCAGGCGTCGGGTTCGCCCTGGGGCGCACGCGGCACATCCGCGGCCTGGCCAACGTCACCAACCTGCCGACCCGGCCCGCGCCGATGCTCGCCAGGACCGTGACGTCGCTGTCGGCGCTGTCGGGCGGGCGGGTCGTGCTCGGCATGGGCGCGGGCGGCTTGTGGGACCGGATCTCGGACATGGGCGTGCCCCGGCTGTCCCCGCGCGACGCCGTGGACGCGTTCGAGGAGGCGATCCTGCTGGTCAGGAAGCTGTGCGGGGGTGGCCAGCCGGTCACCCACCACGGCCGCCACTACCGCGTGGACCGCATCGAGCCCGCGCCCGTGCCCGCTCCGCCGGTGTGGACCGGCTCGGTCGGCCGCAGGTCGCTCGCCGCCACCGGGCGGGTGGCCGACGGCTGGATCCCCGGCCACGCCGCGGACTGGCACAGCGAGCGGTACCGGGAGTCGCGCCCGGTCATCGACGAGGCGGCGGCCGCCGCGGGCCGCGACCCCGGGGACATCCGCACGATCTTCAACCTTCCCGGCCGCATCACGGACCGACCGCTGCCCGCCACCCGAGACCGCGACGGGCGCTGGATCGGCGGTTCGGCCGAGCAGTGGGTCGAGGAGCTGACCGCGGCGGTCCTGGAACACGCCGCGGCCGGCTTCACGCTGTTCTCGCCCCAGGGCGCCACACCGGATGCCGACTCCCTCGCCCGGTGGGCCGGCGAGGTGGTCCCGGCCGTCCGGGAGAACATCTCGACAATTGTGGGGCGCCGGTAGCCGCGGCCGGCCCGAGTGACATCGCGACGCGGTGTCACTCGGGCCGGCCGGCCCTCCGTCACGACGTGGTGCACGACCCCAGTGTCGGCGTCGTCCAGTTCCCGTTGGCCATGACGGTGAAGCCGAAGCTCGTGGTGGCTCCGGCCGCGAGACTCCCGTTCCCGTTGGGACGCATGGTCATCACGTTGCCGCTGGAGTCCCAGGTGGGGCTGCCGTTCCAGGTGCTCGCGATCCTCTGCGGGGACCGCACGGTCACCGTCGTGGTCCAGCCGCTGATCGCGGAGCGGCCCGCGGTCACCGTGACCCTCCCGTTGAAACGGTCCGGCCACCGGTCGGTCTCCTCGTAGGAGACCGTGCAGGCGCCCGGCACCGGGTCGGGGTCCGGGTCGGGGTCGCCGCCCGACCCGCCCAGCGCGGCGAGCACCGCGTCGTAGGCCGGCTTCTTGTTGTAGTTGCCGTCGAACAGCAGCGGCGTGCCGTTGGGACGCCAGGAGTACTTGTCGGTCACGCCCCAGACCGTGATGCCGGTGCAGCGCGAGACGGCCAGACAGGCCTCGACGACCCGACGGTAGTTGTTGGCCTGGGCGGTGCCGGAGCCCTCGATGTCCAGTTCGGTGATCTGCACGTCGACGCCGAGGTTGGCGAACCGCTGCAGGTTCTGCTGGTAGTCGGACGGCACCGGGGACTGGCTGTTGAAGTGGGACTGGAAGCCGACGCAGTCGATCGGGACGCCTCGGTTCCGGAAGTCCTGGACCAGCGCGTAGACCGCGTTGCTCTTCGCGTTCTGCCCGTCGGTGTTGTAGTCGTTGTAGCAGAGCTTGGCGTTCGGGTCGGCCGCCCGCGCGGCGCGGAACGCCTCCTCGATGTAGCCGTTGCCGAGCTGCCGCTGGAACACCGAGTTGCGCCGGGTGCCGTTCTCCTCGAAGGCCTCGTTGACCACGTCCCAGGAGTGGATCTGGCCCCGCCAGTGCCCCATCACCTGGTTGATGTGGTTGTTCGTCGCGGAACGCAGGTTCGAGCCGGACAGGTTGTTGACCCACCCGGGGAGCTGCGAGTGCCAGACGAGGGTGTGGCCGCGGACGCTCATCCCGCGGCCCCGCGCATGGCTGACGATCCGGTCGGCGTTGCCGTAGTTGAACGAGCCCTGGTTGGGTTCCAGGGCGTCCCACTTCATCTCGTTCTCCGGCGTCACGCTGTTGAACTCACGGTTCAGCGTGTTCACGTAGTCCGACTCGCCCAACCGGTTCGCCGCGACGGCGGTGCCGAAGTACCGGCCCCGTTCGGCCGCCGCGGCACCGAGGGTGCTGGCGGCACTCGCCGGCGCGGCCGTCACGACGAGACCGGCGACCGTGAGCGCGCCGAGCGCCCCGGCCAGGACCGCCTGTCTGATGTTCATGGCTGTTCCCTTCCTGCGCGACACTGCGCGGTGAGACGAACACGAACAGCGACACCAGGCGGAGTATGCGGCGGAACACAATCGCGGTCAATCACGCCGTTCCCGGAAAGTTGCAGGAACGAAAATCGCACCGAAAACAGCCTGACCAGCAGTGAAGCTGCGAAACCAACATCGACAAGAGGGCTTTTCGAGATCACCTTGCAGCGAATTTCCGATAGTACTTCGGAAAAACGAAGGCGGTGGTCCTGCCGCTCAAGCTGCGGGTTTGTGTGCGTGCTCCAGCTCGACGGCCTCCTCGGGCAGCGGGTGCAGCAGCGGTCCGACCTCGGCCAGCAGGTCCTCGGCGGCCCGCAGCTGGGCGGCCACCTGGTCGCGACGGTCCCGCAGCGTGTCGGCCTGCCGACGCGCGTCCTCGACGATCTGAGCGGCGCGGTCTCGCGCCTCCTCGACGAGCTGCTCGGCGCGGCTGTCGGCGTCACGGATCCGCTGCTCGGCACGAGCCGCGGAGTCGCGGTCGCGCTGCTCGGCGCGGGCGGCGGAGTCACGGTCGAGCTGTTCGGCCCGGGCGGTGGCCTCGCGGTCGAGCTTCTCGGCCCGCGCGCTCGCCTCGCCGACCAGCTGCTCGGCCCGGGCGGTGGCCTCGCGGACGAGCTTGTCGGCCCGGGCGGTGGCCTCGCGGACGAGCTTGTCGGCACGTGCCCTGGACTCGGTGTCGCGCCGGTGCAGCGCGGCGACGGCCTCGCTCCGGCGGGCGGCCATGGCGATCTCGAAGTCCGCCTGGACCTGCTGGCGCACGGCGGCGGCCTGGTCGTCCAGCTCGCGGCGGCGGCGTTCGGCCTCCCTGGTGGTGGCCTCGATCCGCTCCTGCGACGAGCGCACCAGCTCGCGGTGCTCGGCCT
The DNA here is from genome assembly GCF_001921205.1 of Actinophytocola xanthii. Lineage (GTDB taxonomy): Bacteria > Actinomycetota > Actinomycetes > Mycobacteriales > Pseudonocardiaceae > Actinophytocola > Actinophytocola xanthii. The sequence goes on from NZ_MSIE01000005.1 coordinate 118,811, forward strand.
CCAGCTGGGCGCGGCGCTGGTCGAGCTCGGCGACGAGTCGCTCGTGCCGCTCACGCAGCCGCGCGGCGGCCCGCTCGGCGCTGGCCCACTGGTGCTCGGCGGCGGCACGGGCCCTGCTGGTGATCTCGGCGGCCTCCTCGTGGGCGAGCTCGGCCATGTGACGCAGCCGTTCGGTGAGCGCCTCCGGAGCGATCGGCGCGCGGCTGACCCGGTCGAAGCGCGCCCGCAGCTCCCGCAGCTCGGTCCTGGTGGCCTCGAGGACGCGGGTGACCTCCTCGGCGCGCTCGAACGCGGCGTCCCGGTCCAGCGACAGCAGGCGCACCTCGGACTCCATGTCCTCGACGTAGCGCCGCACCTGGTCGCGGTCGTACCCGCGCAACACGACGTCGAAGCCGGTTCGCAGCGGCACGAGCTCGTCGCGGGGATCGGCCGCCTGCAGTGTCATCGTTCCACCTCCACACCATCATCGGACTGGGTCTCAACGGTAGATACGAACGAGAGCCGCGGCATGTTCCCCGCATACCCCGATCGGTCCTCAGTATTGCTGCCATTCCTCGGTTGTGAGCCGAAGCACCCTCGGATCGTCCAGTGTGGACGGAGGGACGTTCCCGGACGGACGGCGGTCGGCCGGGAACACCGTCGCGGCGTCGAGGTTCGGCTGGTCGAGGAAGCGCAGCGGCGCCGGCGGGTCGACCGCGAGCGGCGGCGGCGAACCCTCCCGCGCGAGCAGGAAGCCCCAGTCGCCGAACGTGGGAACGTAGACGTGGTAGGGAGTCGCGTCGAGGCCGGCCGCGCGGACCGACGCCAGCACGCAGTCGAAGGTGCGGGGCGCGAAGTACGGCGAGCCGGCCTGGACGACCATCCGGGCGCCGGGGGCCAGCGCGCGCCGCACCAACAGGTAGAACTCCTGCGAGTACAGCTTGGCGGTGGCGGTGGAGTCCGGGTCGGGCATGTCGACGACGACAGCGTCGAAGCGCTCGGTGGTCTCCCGCAGCCAGGCGAAGGCGTCCGCGGTGACCACCCGGACCCTCGGGTCGTCGAGCGCGTGCTCGTTGAGCTCGGTCAGCCGCGGGTCCTCGCGGGCCAGGCGCAGCACGGCGGGGTCCAGCTCCACCTCGACGACCTCACGCACGTCCGGGTACCGCAGCACCTCGCGCAGGGCGAGCCCGTCGCCCCCACCCAGGACGAGGACGCGGTCCCGCCGGCCCGCGAGCACCGGGTGGACGAGCGCCTCGTGGTAGCGGTACTCGTCGATCGAGGAGAACTGCAGGTCGCCGTTGAGGAACAGTCGGGTGTCGGTCGGCCCGTCGACGAGCGGGGCGGACTGGGTGAGCACGATCTCCTGGTACGCCGTGGTCTCCGCGTGCACGACCGGGTCGTCGTAGAGGACGTCGCGCGAGTAGCGCAGGAACGCGTCGCTGCCGGCGAAGGCCACCCCGAGGACGGTGAGCACGACGAGCGTGCCGGCCGCCACGGCGAGCCTGCGGCGGCGCGAGACGGTCCGCGCGAACAGGACCAGCACCACACACGCGCCGGCGACCGCGTTGACCATGCCGACGACCAGCGCTCCCCTGGTCTGTCCGAGCAGCGGCAGCAGCAGGAACGGGAAGGCGAGCCCGCCGACGAGCGCCCCGACGTAGTCCGCGGCGAACAGGTCGGCCGTCGCCGAGCCGGCGTCCTGGCGCCGGATGCGTTGCAGGAGCGTCATCAGCAGCGGGATCTCCGCGCCGATCAGCGCGCCGACCAGCAGCGAGATCGCGATCAGGGCCGGCCAGTACAGGTCGAGCCAGGTGAACGCCGCGTGCAGCCCCAGCACCGACAGTCCGCCGACCAGGGCGAGGACGGCCTCCACGACCGCGAACCCGGCCAGTGCCCGACGCTGGAGCGGCTTGGCGGCCAGCGACCCGACCCCCATGGCGAACACCATCGTCGCCAGGACCACCGAGGCCTGGGTGATCGAGTCGCCGAGCAGGTAGGAACCCTGCGCCACCAGCGCCAGCTCGTAGACCAGCCCGCAGGCCGCACAGGCGAAGGTGGCGAACAGGAGACCCGCGCGCAGCGCCCGGGTCCGCCGGCCCGGGCGGTCCTCGACCGCGGTCATGCCCTCACTCAGACGATCGCCACGGCCACGATCGCCGAGACCGCGAGGTGCGAGGCGCCGCTGACGTAGACCGCCGGGTGCGGCTGCTCCTCCATCAGCAGGGCGCCCAGCTTGCCCGGCGTGACCGCGTCGATGACCACGAAGGACAGGCCCATCAGCACCAGCCCGAGCAGGCCGTAGGCGAAGGTGGAGACCAGCCCCTCGGCCCAGTCGTTCTCGCTGGCCGCGATGGCGGTGGCGACGATGACGCCGACCCCCAGCACGTTGCTGGCCAGCAGGATCGCGGCGTTGCGGTGGCGCTGCACCCAGACCTGCTCGCGCAGGTTGCCCGGGGTGAGCAGGTCGACGAGCAGGAAGCCGATCGCCATCAGCAGCAGACCGACCAGCCCGTAGGTGGCGGCGATGCCGACTTCGGAGAAGACATCGGACAGCATGGGTGGGTGGCTCCTATTCCTCGGGCCTGGTCTGGCGATCGGGGTCGGTGGCGGGCGTGCCACCCGGTGGGGTCCGGCGCGGCTCGGTGGTGGGCGGCGGGGACGTCGGCCCCGCCGCGGGCGGGTTGGTGAACCGGATCCTGCCCTCTTTGGTGGGAACCCGGTCGGGCAGCGTGAAGATCGGTGCCGCCCCCGGCGGGGTGGCCGCCGGCCTCGAGGACGCCAGTGCCGAGGCCGCGAACATCCCGCCGCCGAACATCAGCAGGAAGCCCCACAGGATCGCACCGCCGTACTGGCGGAGTTTGTCCGAGCCCGGCGAGTTGGTCGGTGCGCCGTTGGCGGCGGCGGCCACCGACGCGGGAGCGGGGGTGGCCTCCAGCGGCTCGGCCACGCCGGCGTCCGCGGCGAGCAGCGGCAGGGCCGACACCGCCTTGAACACGTCCACGTCGACGTCGTCGCCGACGAGACCCTCGAAGCTGACCAGCCCCAGGCTGTCCAGGTCGCTCGTGGTCGGGCGGACCCGGTTGCTGACCACCTCGTAGCCGACGGTGTCCTCGTCGATGGAGGACTCGTTCCTCCAGTAGATGCTCGCCCGGAACTCGACGGCCGCCTTGCAGTCGGAGGGCCCCTCGGCCTCGTCGATCGACCGCCCGGCGCCGAAGTTGGAGCCGACGCTGGTTTCCTGAACATTCTGGTTGTCGACGTAGACCACCCAGCCGTAGCAGACCCGCTGCGCCTCGTGGGCCTCGGCGAGAATCCCCGCCAGCTCCTCGGCGTCGGCCTGGTCGAAGATCACGTCCGCCCACGCGGTACCCGGCCAGGCGGCCGTCGTCAGCGCGGCCATGGCCAGCGAGGCCGCGACCGACCGTCGCCTCATCTCCTGTCCTCCGGCCCGCCGTCCCCGCCGGGGCCCTGGCCGGGGTCGGGCGCGTCCCGCTGTCGCGACGGCGGGACGGCGGGGCCTGTGCTCCTGCCCGTCCCGGGCGCGTCGCCGGAGGGGGTGCCGGACGGGCCCGCCGACGGGTCCCAGACCGGGACCGTCCCCCCGGGACCGTCGGACCAGTCCGGTGGCAGGAAGTTCGGTGCCTGTTCCCGCGGGGCGCGCGCGGCCCGCGCCGCGGGGCGGGAGGACCGCAGCGCCCACACCGCGAACACCACGGCGGCCAGGATCAGCGCACCGGCCCAGAGCATCGCGCCGCCGGCGCGCCGCCAGAAGTCCGAGCCCGGCGAGTTGGTCGGTGCGCCGTTGGCCGCGGCGACCGCGGACTCGGGAGCGGGGCTCGCCTCCAGGGGCTCGGCCACGCCGGCGTCCGCGGCGAGCAGCGGCAGGGCCGACACCGCCTTGAACACGTCCACGTCGACGTTGTCGCCCTTGAGACTGTCCACACTGATCAGCTGGAGGCTGTCCAGGTCGCTCGTCGTCGGGCCGCTGGGGTTGCTGACCACCTGGTAGCTGGCGGAGTCCTCGGCCTCGGAGGACTCGCTGGTCCAGGTGACGTCCGCCTGGAACTCGACGGTCGTCTCGCAGCTCTGCGCCTCCGGAACCTCGTCGAGCGCCGGCCCGACGCCGAAGTTGGAGCCGGCGCTGGACTCCTGGATGCCGACGTTGTTCACGTCGACCACCCAGCCATAGCAGACCCGCTGCGCCTCGTAGGCCTCGGCGAGGATCCCCGCCAGCTCCTCCGCGTCGGCCTGGTCGAAGATCACGTCAGCGGACGCGGTACCCGGCCAGACCGGCACCGCCAGCGCGGCCACGGCCAGCGCGGCCACGACCGACCCGCGCCTCATTTCCCAGCCCCCGGCCCACCGCCGCGAACACCCTCACCCGACCCCGAGCCGGTGCCCCAGACCCCGACGACGAACGGGAACCAGTGCGCGTACCCGCGGCGCTCGTCGTCGATGTAGATCCGGGAGCCGGTCCCACTCGCGGTGACGGCGACGATGTCGTCGGAGTAGCGCATGAAGTAGCCCTGCGGGTCGACCTGCACGTCAGCCGGTGGAACGGCGGCCCGGATGGACTCGTACACGGCCTTGGGCTTCTTGTTCGACGCGTAGACGATCGAGTCGCCGTTGGAGGACACGCGCTGGTAGTTGTCCGACAGGTGGCCGCGGATGCTCTGGCCGCCGAGCAGGGCCACCAGGAGCACGATCAGCCCGATGCCGCCGAGCCCTCCGGCCAGGAGGAACTTGCCCCGCCTGCTCATACCGGCCTCACCACGCTCACCGTCTCCACCAGCTCACCGGCCTGCGGGTAGGCGTGCCAGGTCCGCCAGCTCGCCCCGTCCCCGTCCGGCCACGCACGCAGCGCGGTCACCGCGAGCGGGGAGCCGGGGAACTCACCGACCAGCGCGTTCTCGTCGGCGGCGCACTCGAGCACGATCGCGCGAACGCGGTCGGCGAGCTCGTCGCCGTCGAGCCGGTGGCAGTGCGCCTCGAACGTCGTCCGCCAGCCGCCGGCCAGCGACTCCTCGCGCGCGGGCAACGCACCGGGCCGGTCCGGCAGGCAGGCCACGGTCTCCGACCAGCCGTCCAGCACCACCTGGTGCGAGGCGCCGAGCACCCGCAGCTCGAGGGCGACGCCCGGCAGCACCACCCGGTGCGTGCCCAGCGCCGGCAGCGGGCGCAGGCCGTAGGCAAGGCTGAGGTCGGCGGCTCGCGAGTCGGCGAACCGGGTGTCCAGGCGGGCTCTCACGTGCGATCACTGCCGGCCGGGTAGACGCGCAGCGCCGGCAGCGGGATCTCCTCGCCGAGCCCGGCCTCCCACTTGCCGCCGTCGAACCGCTCGAAGCTCAGCGCCTTGCCGCCAGGGCCGGCGTAGTCGACGTACTCGACCGAGCCGCGCTCGGCGACCGTCGTGGTGCCCTCGGAGGTGTAGCGGGCGGTGCCGTCCTCGTCCCGGGTGTAGGTGACCCCGCCGACCTCCATGGTCTTCCCGCCGGGCGCGTCGACCAGGTCGGTCTCGCGCCAGAAGTAGACCTCGAGGTCCGGGTCCTCCTCGACCGAGACCCACACCCGGTCACCCCGCGCATCGTCCAGGAAGTGCTCCGACCAGCTGAAACCACCCTCAGTTAGCCGGAGCGAGCCACGCACGAAGTACAGCTGGTCGCCGTAGTCGATCATGTCGCCGGCACGGACGGTCCGGATATCGGTGATGCCCTGGTGGTCGGCCAGCGGGTCGACCGGCTTGGCCGGCCTCTCGGCGGCCACCGGCCGGCGGTTGGCCCGCGACCGCAGCCAGAGCACGACGCCCACCCCCACCAGCGCGAGCAGGATCAGCACAAGCAGAAGCTCGGTCACGACCGGTTCCTCCCCACGTCAAGGCCCGACGCCCGCGAGCATAGTCGGACCTGTGATCACTCGAACGGCTGCTTGACCGCGACCGTTGCGACTTCGAGACCCGCTAGGTGGCCGCGGTGATCGTCGCGCTGCCGAGCACGACGTCGCCGCCGGGGTCCTCCCGGTAGAGCACGACGGCCTGCCCGGGGGCGACCCCGCGCAGCTCGTCGGTCAGCCGCACCACCAGCTCGCCGTCCACAACGGACGCTGTGGCACTGGCCGTGCCGCCGTGGGCCCGCACCTGGGCCACGCAGGCCACCTCGCCGGCGAGCTGCTCGCCGGAGGGCCACACCGGCGCCGCGCCGACGATCCGGCGCACGGCGAGCCGCTCGGCCGAGCCGACCCGCACCGAGCCGGACACCGGCTCCAGCGACAGCACGTAGCGCGGCCGCCCGTCCGCCGCCGGCACCCGCAGGCCGAGCCCGTGGCGCTGACCCACGGTGAACCCGTGCACCCCGGCGTGCTCGCCGAGGACCGCGCCGCTCTCGTCGTCCACCAGCGCACCCGGCCGCTCGCCGAGCCGCCGGGTGAGGAAGGCGCGGGTGTCGCCGTCGGGGATGAAGCAGATGTCGTGGCTGTCCGGCTTGTCGGCGACCGCGAGGCCGCGGCCCGCGGCCTCGGCCCGGACGTCGGCCTTCACCGAGTCGCCGAGCGGGAACATCGCGTGCCGCAGCTGGTCGGGGCGCAGCGAGGCGAGGACGTAGGACTGGTCCTTGCCGGCGTCGGCGCTGCGCCGCAGCTCGGGCCGGCCATCGACGAGCGACAGGCGCGCGTAGTGGCCGGTGCAGACCGCGTCGAAGCCGAGCGCCACCGCCTTGTCCAGCAGGGCGGCGAACTTGATCCGCTCGTTGCACCGCAGGCAGGGGTTCGGCGTCCGGCCGGCGGCGTACTCGGCGACGAAGTCCTCGACCACGTCCTCGGTGAACCGCTCGGCGAAGTCCCAGACATAGAACGGGATCCCGATGATGTCGGCGACCCGCCGGGCGTCGTTGGCGTCCTCGACCGTGCAGCAGCCCCGCGCGCCGGTACGCAGCGTGCCCGGCTTTGCCGACAGGGCGAGGTGGACCCCGGTCACGTCGTGCCCGGCGGCCACCGCCCGCGCCGCCGCGACCGCCGAGTCGACCCCGCCGCTCATCGCCGCGAGCACGCGCACGGCTAGACCTCCACCCGGCGTCGGGCGCCGACGAGTCCGGCGTTGCGGGCCCGCTCGACGACCGGGGCGATCACCGCGGCCAGCGCGGCCACGTCGGCGCGGGTCGAGGAGTGGCCGAGCGAGAAGCGCAGCGAACCGCGTGCCAGGTCGGCCTCGACGTCCATCGCGAGCAGGACATGGCTCGGCTGGGCCACACCGGCGGTGCAGGCCGACCCGGTCGAGCACTCCACGCCGCGGGCGTCGAGCAGCATCAGCAGGCTGTCCCCGGCGCAGCCGGGGAACGTGAAGTGGGCGTTGCCCGGCAGCCGGGACGGTGCTCCATCCACATCGGACTGACCGGGGTCGCCGTTGAGGATCGCGTCCGGCACCGCCGCCAGCACCGCGGCGATCAGCTCGTCGCGCAGGCCGGCCAGGAGCTCGGCCTGGCTGGCCCGAGCCTCGACCGCGGTCCGAACGGCCACCGCGGTCGCCGCGATAGCGGGAACGTCGAGGGTTCCCGAGCGCACCTCGCGCTCCTGCCCCCCGCCGTGCAGCACCGGCACGCACGGCACGTCCCGCCCGAGCAGCAGCGCACCGACGCCGAACGGACCGCCGATCTTGTGCGCGGACAGGGTGAGCGCGCCCGCGCGGGACGCGGCGAAGTCCACCGGAATGGCACCGACCGCCTGCACGGCGTCGGTGTGGAACGGGATGCCGTGTTCGGCGCAGGTCGTGGCGAGCTCGCGCACCGGATTGACCGTGCCGACCTCGTTGTTCGCCCACATGACGCTGACCAGCGCGACCGAGTCCGGGTCACCGGCGATCGCGGCGCGCAGGGTGTCGTCGTGCACCCGGCCGAACCCGTCGACCTCCAGCAGCGTGACCTCGGCGCCCTCGTGCTCGGCGAGCCACTCGGCCGCGTCGAGAACGGCGTGGTGCTCGACGGCCGAGACGAGGATCCGGCGCCGGCGTGCTCCGCGCCGGGCCCAGTAGATGCCCTTCACCGCGAGGTTGTCGCTCTCGGTGCCACCGGCCGTGAAGACGACCTCGGAGGGCCTCGCACCCAGCGCCGCCGCGAGCTCCTCGCGTGCCTCCTCGACCCGGCGTCTGGCCCGGCGCCCGGACGAGTGCAGCGAGGAGGCGTTGCCCCTCGCGGGCAGCGCCTGGTTCAGCTGCGCGGTCAGCTCCGCCACCGCCTCCGGCAGCATCGGCGTGGTGGCCGCGTGGTCGAGGTAGGTCATCGTTGCTCCAGCGTAGACCGCTCCGGTTCTGACCTGGTCACGAACCGGCCGGAGCCGGCCGCACGACGATCGCGCCGAGCAGCGCCAACCCCGCGAGCAGCAGGTTCAGCGCGACGACCGCGGCGGTCGGGTCCTCGGTGGAGGCAAGCGTGGCGAGCATCACCCCGCCGAGGCCGACCGTGGTGGCCGCCGTGGTCATGTCGCTGACCTGGAGCGCCGAGGAGACGAACCCACGCTCCCGGGCGGGGGCCTGGTCCAGGCTCAGCACGCTGATCGACGGGTAGGCCAGGCCCATCGACGCGCCGGCCAGCAGCCAGAACGGCAGGATCAGCCAGGCGAGTCCCCAGTCCGGGCCGATCAGCGCGGTCCCGGCCAGCGCGACGCCGAGGGTGGTGAGCCCCAGCCGGATCAGCCGCGGCCGCGGGATGTCGGGGTGGCGGCCCTGCCAGTGCGAGGCGGCCGCCCACCCGCAGGCGCCCACGGTGAGCGGTATCCCAGCCAACGCCGGTGAGAACCCGTGCACGGCGGTCAGCGTGAGCGGGACGTAGGCCTCGACCCCGAAGAACGCGCCGGCCAGCAGGCCACGCGCGAGCACGGTCGCCGGAAGCCCCGGCCGCCCGGTGAAGGTTCCCTTGGGCAGCAGCCGGCGCAGGCCCGGCACCAGCGCGAGGAGCCCGGCCAGGCCGAGCCACCACACGCCGTGCTGGACGGCCCAGGTGAGCGCGGAGAGCCCGGCCGCCGTCGCGACGGCGGCCGGCACGACGCCGCGGCGAGCGGGTGCCGCCTCGTCGGTGGTTTTGGGCAGGGTGCGGATCGCGGGCAGCAGCAGCACCACGCCCAGCACGGCGAACGGGGCGATGCCGAGGAAGACCCAGCGCCAGCCCACGTGCTGGGTGATCAGACCGGCCGCGGTCGGGCCGACCAGCGACGGCACCACCCAGGCCGCGGCGAGCAGACCGAACGCGGCCGCGCGGCGCCGGTGTGGGTAGACGGCGGCGACGAGCACGTAGATCCCGACGGTCTGGGTGCCCAGCCCCATCCCCTGCAGCACCCGCCCGGCCAGCAGAGCACCCATCTCCTGTGCCGCACCGGCGATGACCAGCCCGGCGAGGAACATCCCCGGTCCGGCCAGCAGCGCCGGCACCGGCCCGACGCGGTCGGACAGCCGGCCGGCGAGCACCGTCGCCATCACGCTGGCGGCCAGGAACGCGGTGAACGGCCAGGAGTAGAGCGCCGCGCCGTCGAGGTCGGCCACCAGGCTCGGCATCGCGGTGGAGACGCCGAGGTGCTCGAACGCCGCGATCGTGACCAGCATGGTCATCCCGATCGTGGTCGCCCGGTACCTGCCACTCCACAGTGAGCCGGAGTCGGTCTCGTTCGGGGCGTCACTCGTCGCGGTCACCGGACCATCGTGCAACCTCCACCACGGTGCAGGTCCACTCCTTTTGCCCGCCTCGACCCGTGTGTCAGCCCGCGACGTCCAGTTCGCTGCGCACGGGGTGGCGGGCCGGAGCCGGTGCGAGGACGGTGTCGACGGCGGCCTCGGCCAGCGCGGCGAGCTCCCGCCGGTCGGCGGCCCGACCGGGGGCGATCTCGTCCAGGACGTGCACCTCGAGCGCGAGACCGCGCAGCGCCACGACGCGGCGCACCGAGTCCACGATGGTGTCCGCGCCGATGAACGCCGGTGCGGTGGTGGCCTCGCCGGCCCGCAGCCGGAACCGGAGCGCCACCGGCAGCACCGGCACCCCGCCGTCGATCGCGGCCTGGAAGGCGGCCGGCCGGAAACGGCCGTGGGTCAGCCCGCACCAGGTCGTGCCCTCGGGCGTGACCGTCACCGCCGACCCGCCACGCAGCACCTCGGCCAACCGTGCCACGGTCGCCGGCAGCGAGCGCAGCCCCGCGCGGTCGACGTAGACCGAGCCGCCGGCGGACACGAGCCAGCCCAGTACCGGCCACCGGGCGATCTCCGACTTCGCGAGCGCGCGCATCGGCCGCACCGCGCTCACCGCCACGATGTCCAGCCAGGAGACGTGGTTGTGCACCACGAGCACCCCGCGGCCACGTGTCGCGAGGCCGGCGGCGCCGGACACCCGCAGCCGAACCCCGACGGCCACCAGCACCAGACGGAAGACCACGCGCGCGGCGACCTCGCGCGCCCGCCGGCCGACGACCACGAGCAACGGCACGGACAGCAGGGCGAGCAGCACCACCAGCACCAACGCCAGCAGCCGCAGCCAGCGCAGCGGGCGCGACACCGACGGCTCGTGGCCCGACAGGCAACCGTCCCCGCACGGCGAGGTCGGAAACCACGAATGAGGATTCATGTCGGCTGCCCGCCGAGGAAGTAGCTCAGATAGCGCTGGTCGATCTGGTCCAGTCCGAGGAGGACGAACAGGTCGGCGACGCCGAAGTCCGCGTCCAGGGCGGGTGGGCCGCAGACCCAGGCGCCGAGCCGGAGGTAGCCCCGCAGCAGCGGCGGCAGGACGACCCGGCGGGGCGGCGTGGCCGCCTCGGGCTCCCAGGGCCGCAGCGGGCGGACTCGGTAGGGCGGCGGGGCCAGGTGGCGGTGGCGGACGGTCTCCCAGACACCGGCGGCGTGCGTTCCACCGTCGCCGAGTGGGATCGAGGCGCAGCCGGCGAGCCAGCGGTGCCCGGTCAGCAGCAGGTACCGGGCGATCCCGGCCCAGACCAGGCTCACCACCGCACCGGACCGGTGGTCGGGGTGGACGCAGGAGCGGCCGGTCTCGACCAGCGAGTGCCGCAGTGGCGCGATCGCCCTCAGGTCGAACTCGGTCTCGGAGTAGAGCATCCCCGCCGCGGCCACCCGCTCCGGCGGCAGCATGCGGTAGCAGCCCACGATCTCGCCGCTGCCGTCCTCGCGTACGACGAGGTGGTCGCAGTGCTCGTCGAACGCGTCGACGTCCACCCCGGGCACGGGCGTGTGCAGGGTGGCGCCCATCTCCTCGGCGAACACCCGGTACCGGAGGCGTTGCGCGGCGAGGACCTCCTCGCCGTCGCGGGCCAGCAGCAAGGAGTACCGGGGGCGCGCGGTGTCATCACCAGTGGTGCTGACCAGCAACTGGGCCTGGGTCATGGCCACTGTCTACCGGGCCCCCGGCAAACCTCACGGGCTCCTTACCGTGTCACGTCCGTGAACACTGGCCGTCGCCGGCTATCCCTTGCGCTTCAGGGCTTCCTCGGTCAGCTGCGGCGCGACCTTGAACAGGTCGCCCACGACGCCGTAGTCGGCGATCTCGAAGATCGGCGCCTCCGGGTCCTTGTTCACCGCGATGATCGTCTTCGACGTCTGCATGCCGGCCCGGTGCTGGATGGCGCCGGAGATGCCGAGCGCGATGTACAGCTGCGGGGAGACGGTCTTGCCGGTCTGGCCCACCTGGAACTGCGGCGGGTAGTAGCCGGAGTCGACGGCGGCACGGGAGGCGCCGACGGCCGCGCCGAGCGCGTCGGCCAGCTTCTCCACGACCTCGAAGCTCTCCGCGCTGCCCACACCACGTCCGCCGGAGACGACCACCGAGGCCTCGGTCAGCTCGGGACGGTCGCCACCGACGACCGGCTCGCGGCCGGTGATCCTGGTGGCCTTGGCCGAGTCGACGGCCGGAACCTCCACCGCCTCCTCGGCGGCAGCGCCCTGCGCCGGCTCGGCCTCGAGCCCACCCGGGCGCACCGAGATGACCGGGAGTCCCTTGAGCGCCTTGGTCTTCACCACGAAGGCGCCACCGAAGACCGACTTCGTCACGACGACCTCGTCACCCGAGGTCTCCACGCCGACCGCGTCGACCAGCAGGGCGCCGCCGATCCGCGCGGCCAGCCGGCCGGAAACCTCCTTGCCCTCCGCGCCGGCCGCGACCAGCACCGCCGCCGGCGACTTCGCCTCGACCAGCGCGGCCAGCACGTCGACCTTGGGCGTCACGAGGTACGCGGCGGCGTCCTCGGACTCGGCGACGTAGACCTTCGCCGCGCCGTAGGACGCGAGCGACTCCTTGAGCTTGGCCGCGTCGCCCGGCGCGCCGACCACGACCGCGCTCGGCTCGCCGATCGCGCGGGCCGCGGTGAGCAGCTCGTGGGTGACCTTCTTGACCTCGCCGTCCAGGTGATCGACGAGGACCAGGACCTCTGCCATCGGTTTCCTCCCTCTCAGATCAGCTTCTGGGCGACCAGGTACTCGGCGATGCGGGCGCCGCCCTCGCCGTCGTCCTCGACGCGCTGGCCGGCCTCGCGCGGCGGCTTGGGGGCCGCCTCGAGGACGGTCGACCAGGCGCTGTCGAGGCCGACATCGCCGGCGTCGAGGCCGAGGTCGTCGATGCCGAGCGTCTCCACCGGCTTCTTCTTGGCGGCCATGATCCCCTTGAACGAGGGGTACCGCGGCTCGTTGATCTTCTCCGCGACGCTGACCACCGCGGGCAGGCTCGCCTCGAGGTGGGTCAGGCCCTCCTCGGTCTCCCGGGTGACCTTGACCGCGGTGCCGTCGATGGTGACCTCGCGGGCGTGGGTCAGCTGGGGGTAGCCGAGCAGCTCGGCCAGCATGGCCGGGATGGCGCCGCCGCTGCCGTCGCTCGCCTCGTTGCCGGCGATGACCAGGTCGACGTCCTCGACGGTGCCGATCGCGGCGGCGAGGATCTTGGCCGTCTGCAGCATGTCCGAGCCGTGCACCGCGTCGTCGAGGACGTGGATGGCCTTGTCGGCGCCCATCGAGAGCGCCTTGCGGATGGCGTCGGTGGCGCGGTCGGGTCCGAGGCAGAGCACGGTGACCTCGCCGTCGTGCGCCTCCTTGATCTGGAGGGCCTCCTCGACGGCGCGCTCGTTGATCTCGTCGAGCACGGCGTCGGCCGAGTCCCGGTCGAGGGTGTGGTCCCCGTCGTTGAGCCTGCGCTCGGAGTAGGTGTCCGGCACTTGTTTCACCAGCACGACGATGTTTGGCATGGGTCTGCTCCGACCTCCCGATACGAGCCGTCCGGCTTTGCGCGACCACAGGATACGAGGACGGCCTGACAGTGCCGTGCGGGTCGCGCGTCGGCACGGTGTCCGTTCCACCCGTATGTTACTGATCGGTAGCCTACCGCGCCGCCCGATCTGACTCGTCGTGACCCCGCTCACCCGTTTGGGTGAGTTACCCTCGTTCACATGACGGGACGTGTTGGGTTGGTGACCGACTCCACCTCGAACATCCCGGCAGCGCTGGCGGCCCAGTGGGGAATCACGGTCGTTCCCACACAGCTCCACATCGGCGAGCACGTCCGGGCAGAGCACGTCGTACCCAAGGAGATGCTCGTCACGGCGCTGGAGCAGAACCTGCCGGTGCGCACGTCACCGCCGGACCCGGCCGGCTTCACCTGGGCCTACCAGGACATGGCGGCTCGAGGCGTCGACGAGGTGATCTCGGTGCACCTCTCGAGCCGGCAGTCGCAGACCTGGGAGGTGGCCCGGCAGGCGGCGGCGCGGTCCCCGGTGCCGGTACACGTCATCGACTCGCAGACGACCGGCATGAGCCTGGGGTACGCGGTGCTGGCGGCGGCGAGGACCGCCGGCGCCGGCGGCAGCGCCCGACGGGTGATGAGCACGCTGACGAAGCGGCTGGACTCCAGCGCCGAGCTGTTCTACGTCGACACGCTGGAGTACCTGCGCCGAGGCGGCAAGATCGGCGCGGCGACAGCGCTGCTGGGGAGCACCCTGTCGCTCAAGCCGCTGCTGACGGTGCTGAACGGTCAGATCGCGCCGCTGGAGCGCGTACTCGGAGCGGAACGGGCCCTTCGGCGGCTGGTGGAGAACGCCGTGCGCAGGGCGGGCGGGCGCCAGGTCGACGTGGCGATCGAGCACTTCGGCGCGCCGACCCGGGCGCAGCGCGTCCTCGGCCGGCTCAGGCAACGCCTCCCGACCGCCCGCGAGATCACCTTCACCGAGGTCAGCTCGGCGATCGGTGTCCACGTCGGCCCTGGAGCGATCGGCGTCGCGATCTCGCCGGCGTAGGAGCGAGGCCCATCCGCCAGGCCAGGGCGCGCAGCTCGGCGTTCTCCCGGACCCAGGGCAGCGCGGTGGTCACGGCTTCGCGGGCGAAGACGTGTGACGGACCTGTTGGGGGGCGAGCCGATGCCATGGCCGTGGGCCCACGAGAGGCCCTCCTCATCGAAGGCTCCTCAGGCTACCGGGGGACGGCCATGATCACAGGCGTCGCGTGGTCCCCTTCGGACGTGATCGGGCTGGTCAAGACCCACTCCACGACGACGGCGACATACCGGCCGGTAAGTTCACCGTTGTCCCGGGCACCGACGCGACAGGAGGCGGAGCACTTGACTGACGTAAGTGCGGGTCACGGGAACGCCCTCCCCCTCACCGGCGAACGCACCGTGCCCGGGGTCGCCGAGGAGAACTACTGGTTCCGCCGGCACGAGGCCGCCTATCTCGCACTCCGCCCCTACTGCGTTGACGCCGCGCTGCTCGAGGCCGGCTGCGGCGAGGGGTACGGGGCCAACCTGCTCGCCGGGGACGCCCGCGCGGTCATCGCCCTGGACTACGACGCCACCACCGTCGCGCACGTGCACCGGGCCTATCCCAGCGTCCACCCGGTACGCGGGAACCTCGCGGCACTCCCCCTGCGATCGTCCACTGTAGACGTTGTGGCCAACCTCCAGGTGATCGAACACCTCTGGGACCAGGCCGGCTTCCTGCACGAGTGCCACCGGGTACTGCGACCCGGCGGCCGGCTGCTGGTCACCACCCCCAACCGGATCACCTTCTCCCCCGGCCGGGACACTCCGCTGAACCCCTTCCACACCAGGGAACTCGACCCGGACGAGCTGTGCGAGCTGTGCGAGGCCAACGGTTTCCGCGTCGAGCTGCTCGCGGGGTTGCGGCACGGCCCCCGGCTCCGCGCCGCCGAGGTCGCGCTCGGCGGGTCGATCGTCGACCTCCAGGTCGCCGCCGCGGTCGCCGCCACACCCTGGCCGATGGCGCTGCGGAAGGCGGTCGCCGGCGTCGAGGCGGGCGACTTCGAGATCGGGACAACCGACCTCCAATCCTGTTTGGACATCGTGGCCGTGGCGGTTCGTCGGTGAGGCACCTTCGGCCATCCTCCACAACCGCCGCCTCAGGGGTCGGGGAGGCGGACTAGTGAGCGACGAGGGCACCTTCTGTCTGGTACTGCACAGCCACCTGCCCTGGCTGCCGCACCACGGCACCTGGCCGGTCGGCGAGGAGTGGCTCTACCAGGCCCTCGCGCACTCCTACCTGCCGCTCGTCGACCTCCTCCACCGGCTCGGCGAGCGGGGGCGGCGCGACGTGCTCACGCTCGGCGTCACGCCGGTACTCGCCGCACAGCTCGACGACCCCTACGCCCTTCGCTCGGCGCACGACTGGCTCGGCAACTGGCAGCTGCGTGCCCAGTACGCCGCGACCCGCTGGCGCGCGGAGGACCCGCTGCTGCGCGAGCTCGCCGCCACCGAGTACCGCGCCGCCGGAGGGGCCATCGAGGAGTTCGAGACCCGCTGGCGCAACGGGTTCTCCCCCGTGCTGCGCCCGCTCGTCGACTCGGGCGTCATCGAGCTGCTCGGCGGTCCGGCCACGCACCCGTTCCAACCGTTGCTGCACCCCAGGATCCGCCGCTTCGCCCTCCACACCGGACTCACCGACACCGCCCTGCGGATCGGCAGCAGGCCGGACGGGATCTGGGCACCCGAGTGCGGCTACGCGCCGGGAATGGAGCGGGACTACGCCGACCACGGGGTGCGCCGCTTCCTCGTCGACGGACCGGCACTGCACGGCGACACCCACGCTGCCCGGCCGGTCGGCGACACCGACGTGCTGTGCTTCGGCCGCGACCTCGAGGTCACCTACCGGGTCTGGTCGCCGAAGGCAGGCTACCCCGGCGACCCCGCCTACCGGGACTTCCACACCTTCGACCACCCCAGCGGCCTCAAGCCCGCCCGGGTCACCGGCAAGAACGTGCCGCCGGAGCGGAAGCGCCCCTACGACCCGGACCTCGCCGCGGCCGCCGTGCGGCGCCACGCCGAGGACTTCGTGTCCAGTGTGGTCACCCGGCTGCGTGACCTCCGCGAGCGGCACGGCCGTCCCGGGCTGGTGGTCACCGCGTACGACACCGAGCTCTACGGCCACTGGTGGCACGAGGGCCCGGCCTGGCTGGAGGCCGTGCTGTGCGGGCTACCGGCGGCCGGGGTGCGGGTGACCACGCTGCGCGGCGCGGCCGAGGCCGGACACGTCGGTGCCCCGGTGGAGCTGCCCGTCTCCTCGTGGGGCTCGGGCAAGGACTGGCGGGTCTGGGACGGTGCGCAGGTCGCGGACCTGGTCGGCGCCGGCGCCGCCGTGCAGGACGAGCTGCTCGCGCTCCCGCCCGGCGAGCGCGACATCCGCGACCCCGCCCGCGACCAGGCGGTGCGCGAGGCGCTGCTGACGCTGTCCAGCGACTGGGCGTTCATGGTCACCAAGGACTCGGCCGCCGACTACGCCCGCCGACGCGCCAAGGTGCACGGCGACCGCTTCGGCGAGCTGGCCGGCATGATCCGCGCCAACCAACACGACCGCGCCCACCACCGCGCCGCCGAACTCCGCGCCACCGACCGCCCCTTCGGCCACCTGGACGCCCGGGGGTTGCTGTCATGAGCCACGCGCGAACCGCCCCGCCCCGCGTGCTGATGCTGTCCTGGGAGTACCCGCCGGTTGTCGTGGGTGGGCTGGGGCGGCACGTGCACGCGCTGGCCCGCCACCTCACCGGGCTCGGCCACGAGGTCGTCGTGCTCTGCCGGCACGAGGCTGGTACCGACGCGGCCACCCACCCGAGCACCGACACCGTCGTCGACGGCGTGCGGGTGATCCGGGTAGCCGAGGACCCACCCCATCTGCTGTTCGAACAGGATCTCGTGGCGTGGACGCTCGCCATGGGCCACGGCATGATCCGCGCCGCGCTGTCGCTGGTGGACCGGTGGCGGCCGGACGTCGTGCACGCGCACGACTGGCTCGTCACGCACGCGTCGGTCACCATCGCCGAGCACCTCGGCGTCCCCCTGGTGGCGACCGTGCACGCGACCGAGGCAGGCCGGCACGGCGGCTGGCTCTCCCAACGCCTCAACCAGCAGGTGCACTCGGTCGAGTGGTGGCTGGCCAACCGGGCGGACGCCCTGATCACCTGCTCGGCGGCGATGCGCGCCGAGGTGGCACACCTGTTCGAGGTGGAGTCGGCCGAGATCGCGGTGATCCACAACGGGATCGAGCCGCGCGGCTGGCGGGTGCCGGCCGCGGCCGTGGCGACGGCGCGCGAGCGCCACAGCCCGGACGGCGCGCCGCTGGTCGTCTACTTCGGCCGGCTGGAGTGGGAGAAGGGGGTGCCGGACCTGCTCACGGCCCTGCCGCGGATCCGGCGGTCCCACCCGGGCACCCGCCTGGTCGTGGCCGGGACCGGGGTGCAGGCCCAGGCGCTGGTCGAGCAGGCCCGCAAGCTCCGGGTGCGCCGCTCGGTGGACTTCGTCGGGCACCTGCCCGACCGCGCGCTGGTCACCCTGCTCTCGGCGGCGGACGTGGTCGTCCTGCCGAGCCGCTACGAGCCCTTCGGCATCGCCGCGCTGGAGGCGGCGGCGGTCGGCGCCCCGCTGGTCGCCTCGACCGCCGGCGGGCTCGCGGAGCTGGTCGTGCACGGGGAGACCGGTCTGTCGGTCGAGCCGGGGGACGTGGACGGGATCGTGGCCGGGGTCGGCACGGTGCTGGCCGATCCCGCGGCCGCGGCCCGGCGGGCGCGGGCGGCCAGGGCCCGGCTCGCCCGGGAGTTCGACTGGACCGAGATCGCCGAGGCCACCGCGGCGGTGTACCGCGAGGCGGCGGCGCGGCCCCATCCCGCACTGGGCCGACCGAAGATCGCGACCGGCAACGCGTTCCGCGACTGACTCCGGGTCGAGTCCGGGTCTTTCCCCATGGCCGTCCGGGCCGTTTGCGCCTACGGTCGCCGGTAGGAGATGCGGGGGAGGCGATGACCATGTTGTTCGCGGCCGTTCTCGTGTACGAGGCGACCAGCTCGCGGGCCGGACAGGGCCCGTGGTTCGAGGAGACCGTGACCCTGCTCGAGGCCGACTCGCCCGAGCACGCGGCGGAGAAGGCGCGCGAGCACGCCGAGTCGCGTGAGATCGAGGGCGAGGACGCGGACGGGTACACGATCAGGTGGAGCTTCCGCCATCTCGTCGACGTGGCCGAGATCGACGGCCCGCTCGGCGACGGCGCCGAGCTCTACACCCGGCACTTCCGCGACTACCGCGCCTACCTCGCGGTGGAACCGCTGGCGAGCTA
>NZ_MSIE01000050.1 GCF_001921205.1 Actinophytocola xanthii
CCCCGTCCCATCGGCCCCGGCCGCGAACGCCTTACACCGCCCGTCCGCGGCCAACCCGCGCTGGCGGCTGAACTCCACGAACACGCCGGGGGTGGCCATGACCGTGACGCCGCCGGCCAGCGCCAGCGAGCACTCGCCCTGCCGCAGCGCCTGGGCCGCCAGGTGCACGGCCACCAGCGACGACGAGCAACCGGTGTCGACGGTGATCGCGGTGCCCTCGAAGCCGTAGGTGTAGGCGATCCGGCCGGACAGGACGCTCCCGGTGCCGCCGGTCAGCAGGTAGCCCTCGTAGTCGGCCGGTGCCTCGTGCAGCCGGGGCCCGTAGTCCTGGGTCATGGCGCCGACGAACACCCCCGTGTCGCTGCCCCGCAACGACACCGGATCAATCCCCGCCCGCTCCAACACCTCCCACGACGACTCCAACAACAACCGCTGCTGCGGATCCATCGCCACCGCCTCACGCGGCGACACCCCGAAGAACTCCGCATCAAAACGATCAGCGTCGTACAGGAACCCGCCGTCGCGGGTGTAGGTGCGGCCCGGCGTGCCCGGCTCGGGGTCGCAGAGGACGTCGAGGTTCCACCCCCGGTCGGTGGGGAACGGTCCGACCGCGTCGACCTCGTCCAGGACGAGCCGCCACAGGTCCTCCGGCGAGCGCACCCCGCCGGGCAGCCGGCAGCTCATCGCGACGATCGCGACCGGCTCGTCGAGGGGCCGGTTCGCCACGCTGGCCGCAGGGACGGGTCGGGGGCGGCCGGTGACCCGATCGCGGAGGTGCGCGGCCACGGCGGCGGGGGTGGGGTGGTCGAACAGGAGCGTGGCGGGCAGCGGCAGCTCGGTCACGGCTCGCAGGCGGTTCCGCAGCTCGACGGCGGTCATCGAGTCGAACCCCGCGGCGCGGAACGCGCGGCCGGGGTCGACGTCGGCGGCGCTGCCGTGGCCGAGCACGGCGGCGGTCTCGGCCAGCACGAGCGCGGACAGGGCCCGGTCGCGCTCGTCCGCGGGCAGGGCAGTCATCCGCTGGACGAACGCGGACTCCGTCCCGTCCTCGTCGCGCTCGTTCCCGGCCTCGTCCGACAGCGCGGCCAGCAGCGGGCTGGGACGGGTCGCGGTGAACGTCGCCACGAACCGGTCCCGGTCCAGGTCGGCGAGCACGACGTCGGTGTCGCCGCGACCCACCGCGTCGGCGAGCGCGGCCAGCGCGCGCCGCGGTGCCATCGGTACGACCCCGACCCGCCGCGGGTCCAGGGCCGTGCCGCCGGCCATGCCGGCGCCGGCCCAGGCGCCCCAGGCGACGGCGGTCGCCGGCAGGCCGAGGGTGCGCCGCCGTCTGGCAAGCGCGTCGAGCGCGGCGTTGGCCGCACCGTAGGCTCCCTGCCCGCTCGCCCCCCACACCCCGGAGCCGGAGGAGAACAGGACGAATGCCTCCAGGGCGCGGTCGGCCGTGAGCTCGTGCAGGTTCACCGCACCGACCGCCTTGGCCCGCGACGCCGCCGCCAGCCGGGCGGGGTCGAGGTCGGCGACAGCGCACTCGTCGAGCACGCCGGCCGCGTGCACGACGGCGGTGAGGTCGGGCAGGTCGGCGAGCAGCGCGGCGAGCGCCTCGCGGTCGGCGATGTCGCACCGGGCGAGCGTGACCGTGCCGCCCAGCTCCTCGGCCAGCTCGACGGCGCCGGGGGCGTCGGCGCCGCGCCGCCCGGCCAGGACCACGCGGGTCGCGCCGGCATGTGCGAGCCAGCGGGCGAGGTGGGTGCCGAGCGCCCCGGTGCCACCGGTGACCAGGACGGTGCCGCGGGGAGCCCAGGGAGTGGCCGGCCCCGGGTCGGGATCGGGCACGAGCCGCCGCCCGTGGATCCCGTCCGGACCGATCGCGACCTGGTCCGCGCCGTCCAGGCCGGCCAGCACGGCGGCGAGTCGGCCGGCCGCGGCGGTGTCCAGCCGGTGGGGCAGGTCGACCAGGCCGCGCAGGCGCTCGGGTTGTTCGAGTGCGAGGGCTCGACCGAGACCCCACACCATGGCCTGCTCGGGGTCGGTGTCGACGCCCTGGGTGACCAGCCACAGCGGCGCGTCGGTGGCGCGGGCGAGCGCGACGGTGCCCGCCACGTCGAGCAGCGAGAGCATGCCGGCGACCGCGCCGGTGTCCAGCGGGCTCTCCGTGTCCCATTCGGCGGAGCGCACGTCCACGCCGGCCGCGGCGAGCGCCTCGGCCAGCGGCGGGTGGGGACGGCCGGCGGGCGCGACGACCAACCAGCTGCCGGTGGGCGTGGACCGCCGGTCGGGTAGCGGTGCCCACTCGACGCGGTACCGCAGCCGGCCGAGGTCGGGGAGGACGGCGGTTGGCGTCGGGTCGAGCCAGAACCGCGTGCCCTGGAACGGGTAGGTGGGCAGCGGGACGGTCCGGGCGTGCGGGAACAACGGCGACCAGTCCACGGGCACCCCCGCGACGTGCGCGGCGGCCAGCGCGGCGCTGAACCGGTCGGGGCCGCCGTCGTCGCGGCGCAGCGTGGCCAGGACCGGCACGTCCCGCCCGGCGTCGTCGACCGTGTCCTGCAGCGCACCGGTCAGCACCGGGTGTGGGCTCACCTCGAGGAAGGCGCCCCGACCCAGCACGGCACGGGCGGCGGGGGCGAAGCCGACGGTCTCCCGCAGGTTCCGGTACCAGTACTCCGCGTCCAGCGTGGACTCCAACTCGCCGGTCACCGTGGAGTGGAAGGGGACCTCGGGTTCCCGCGACGTGACTCCGGCCAGGTCCGCCAGCAGCCGGTCACGCACGCGTTCGACCTGCGCCGAGTGCGAGGCGTAGTCCACGGGGAGCCGCTTGGCCTCGGGCACTCGGGCCAGTACGGCCTCGATCGCCGTCAGGTCCCCGGACACGACGGTGGACCGTGGGCCGTTCACCGCGGCGACGGAGAGCCCCTCGATCGGGGGCACCTCCTCGGCCGGCAACGGCACCGACACCATCCCGCCCAGCCCTGACAGCTCCCGCAACGCTCGGCTGCGCAGAGCGACAACCCGCGCACCGTCCTGGAGCGACAACGCACCCGCGACACACGCCGCGGCGATCTCGCCCTGGCTGTGGCCGATGACGGCCGCCGGCTCCACCCCGTGGTGGCGCCACACCTCGGCAAGCGAGACCATCACCGCCCACAACGCCGGCTGCACGACATCCACCCGCGCCAACGCGGTCTCGTCGCGCAGCACCTCACGCAGGTCCCAGACCACATAGGAGGACAAGGCGGCAACGCACTCGTCGAACCGGGCGGCGAACACCGTATTTCCCAACAGCTCCACGGCCATACCCACCCACTGCGACCCCTGGCCCGGGAACACGAACACCACGTCCCGCGCGGTCTCGGCCGCGGTCCCGGTCAGCAGGGCCGGGTCGGGTCGGTCCTCGACGAGGGCGGTCAGGCCGGCACGGAACCCGGCGACGTCGCGGGCGAGCACGGTGGCGCGGCGGGCGAGGTGGGCACGGGTGGTGGCCAGGGAGTGGGCTAGGTCGTCGGCTCGGCCGTCCACGTCGAGCAGGCGACGAGCGGTGGCGCGCAACGCCTCCGCGGTGTGCGCGGAGAGCACCCACGGCAGCGTGGCCGGCGCGGGCTCGGGTCGCCGCGGTACGGGCTGGGGCTGGGGCTGCTCGAGCACGACGTGGGCGTTGGTGCCGCTGATCCCGAACGAGGACACAGCGGCCCGCCGCGGACGGTCAACCTCCGGCCACGAACGACGCTCAACCAACAACTCCACCGCACCAACAGACCAATCCACATGCGACGACGGAGCATCCACATGCAACGTCCTCGGCAACACCCCCTCCCGCATCGCCATCACAACCTTGATCACACCCGCCACCCCAGCAGCAGCCTGAGCATGACCAATATTCGACTTCACCGAGCCCAGCCACAACGGCTCGTCCCGACCCTGCCCATACGTCGCCAGCACCGCGTTGGCCTCGATCGGGTCCCCGAGGGTGGTCCCCGTGCCGTGTGCCTCCAGCATGTCCACGTCGGCGGGTGACAGGCCGGCGACGGCCAACGCGCGGCGGATGACCCGCTCCTGCGCGGGCCCGTTGGGGGCGGTGAGCCCGTTGGAGGCGCCGTCGGAGTTCACCGCCGAGCCGCGCAGGACGGCCAGCACCTCGTGGCCGTTGCGCCGCGCGTCGGACAACCGCTCCAGCAACAACACACCGACACCCTCGGCCCACCCCGTCCCATCGGCCCCGGCCGCGAACGCCTTACACCGCCCGTCAGCGGCCAACCCGCGCTGGCGGTCGAACTCGTGGAACACGCCCGGCGAGGACAGCACGGTCACGCCGGCGGCCATCGCGAGGCGGCACTCACCCGCGCGCAGTGCCTGCGCCGCCAGGTGTACGGCCACCAGCGACGAGGAACACGCGGTGTCCACGGTGACGGCCGGGCCACGCAGTCCCAGGGTGTAGGCGATCCGGCCGGACGCGACGCTCACCGAGGTACCGGTGAGCAGGTAGCCCGAGGTCCCGTCGGCGGCCTCGTGCAGCCGGGGCCCGTAGTCCTGGGTCATGGCGCCGACGAACACCCCCGTGTCGCTGCCCCGCAACGACACCGGATCAATCCCCGCCCGCTCCAACACCTCCCACGACGACTCCAACAACAACCGCTGCTGCGGATCCATCGCCACCGCCTCACGCGGCGACACCCCGAAGAACTCCGCATCAAAACGATCAGCGTCGTACAGGAAACCGCCGTGGTGCCCGCCCGGGTCCCAGCCCCGGTCGGTGGGCGGCGCCCCGACCGCGTCCACCTCGTCCGCCACGAGCTGCCACAGCTCCTCCGGCGAACGCACCCCGCCCGGGTACCGGCAGCTCATCGCGACGATCGCGACCGGCTCGTCCGCGGCCGCGGCCACCACCTCCTCCCGCTCCCCCGGCTCGGCCAGGAACGCCGCGAGCGCCTCCGGGGAGGAGTGGTCGAACAGGACGGTGCTGGGCAGTCGACGCCTCGTGGCCGTGCCGATCCGGTTGCGCAGCTCGACGGCGAGCAGCGAGTTCACGCCGAGGTCGCGGAAGGTCGCCGAGGCCGGCACGGCGTCCGGTCCGGCCAACCCGACCGCGAGCGCGGTCTCGGCACGCACGACGTCCAGTGCCGAACGGTCGAGCCGGGAGACGGCCGGGGCGGACGCGGCGCCGTCGAGCCAGAACCGGGTGCGCTGGAAGGGGTAGGTCGGCAGCGGCACTCGCGGGGCGCCGCCGTGCACCGACGACCAGCTGACCGGGACCCCGGCGACCCACGCCTGCGCTAGCGACCGGACGAACCGGGCGTGCCCCTCGCCGCGGCGCAGGGTGCCGAAAACCACGGCGTCGGCACCGGCCTCGTCCACGATCTCCTGCACGCCGACCGCGAGCACCGGATGCGGGCTGATCTCCACGACCACCCTCGGGCCGGTCAGCAGCCCGCGGAGCGCGCCGGCGAAGTCGACCGGCCGGCGCAGGTTCTGGTACCAGTACTCGGCGTCCAGCACGTCGGCGGGCCAGTCCGGCACCGTCGAGCGGATCGGCACCGTCGCCGGACGGGGTCGAACCGGGGCCAGGTCGCGCAGCAGCCGGTCGCGGACCGGCTCGACCAGGGCGCAGTGCGAAGCATAGTCGACCAACACCCGCCGGGCGCCCTCCACCAGCCCGAGCACCTCGTCCAGGGCGGCCGGGGCGCCGGCGACCACGGTCGACCGCGGGCCGTTGACCGCGGCCACGGTCACCCCCGGCAGGTCGGGGAGCTCCGCAGCGGGCAACGGCACCGAGACCAGCCCGCCGCTGCCGGCGAGCGTGGCCAGCGCCTTGCCCCGCTGCGCCACCACGCGAGCGCCGTCCTCGAGGGACAGCGCGCCCGCGACGCACGCGGCGGCGATCTCGCCCTGGCTGTGTCCGACGACCACGTCGGGCACCACGCCGTGGGCCCGCCACAGCTCGGCGAGCGAGACCAGCACCGCCCACAGCGCCGGCTGCACCACCTCCACCCGGCTCAGCGCGTCCTCGTCTCCGAGCACCGCGATCAAATCGAAGTCCACATAGGACGACAAGGCGGTGGCACACTCAGCCATCCGCCGGGCGAACGCCGGTTCCGCGGCCAGGAGGTCCAGCGCCATCCCAGCCCACTGCGAGCCCTGTCCGGGGAAGACGAACACCACCTCGGGTGCGCCGAGCGCCGTCCCGGCCACCACCTCACCCACACTCTCCCCGCGCCCGAACCGGGCGGCGCCCTCCACCAGGTCGTCGCGTGCGCTGCCCAGCACCACCGCTCGCTCGTCGAACGCGGTCCGGGTGTCGCTCAGCGAGCGCGCCACGCCGCGCGGGTCGAGCTCGGCCGCCGCGCCGGCCACCCGCGTGACCTGCTCACGCAGGGCCGACGGCGTCCGGGCCGACAGGGGCCAGGCGACAGTCGAGGGCGGAACCGCCGGGTCCGGTCCGACGGGTGACGGCGGTGCCTCGGCCACGACCACGTGGCAGTTGGTGCCGCCCATGCCGAACGCGCTGACACCGGCGAGCAGCGGCCGGTCCGGGTGCGGCCACGCGCCCGTGGTCGTGCGGACCTGGAGGTTCAGCACGTCGAGCGGGATGGCCGGGTTGGGCTCGGCGAAGTGCAGGCTGGGCACGAGGGCGCGGTGCCGCACGCACAGCACCGCCTTGAGCAGGCCGGCGATCCCGGCGGCGCCCTCCAGGTGGCCGATGTTGGTCTTGACCGACCCGACCTGCAACGGCGCGTCCCGACGCGGGGTGCCCAGCGCGGCGGCGAGCGCGCGCGCCTCCACCGGGTCGCCGGTGGGGGTGCCGGTGCCGTGCAGCTCCACGTACTGCACGTCGGCCGGGTCCACGCGGGCACGTTCGTACGCCGCGCGCAGGACGGCCTCCTGGCCCTCGGCCAGGGGTGCGGTGAGGCTGTCGCCGCCACCGTCGTTGTTGACCGCGCTGCCGAGGATGAGGCAGTGGACCGGGTCGCCGTCGGCGAGCGCGTCGTCGAGCCGTTTGAGCACGAGCACCGCGCCGCCCTCGCCGCGGACGTAGCCGTTGGCGCGGGAGTCGAAGGTGTGGCAGCGCCCGTCCGGGGACAACCCGCCGAACCGGTCGACCGCGGCGGTGCTGTCCTCGGCGAGGATCAGGTGCACCCCGCCGGCCAGCGCGACCGAGGACTCCCCCGCCAGCAGGCTGGCGCAGGCAAGGTGCACCGCGACCAGCGCGGAGGACTGGGCGGCGTCCACGGTCATGCTCGGCCCCCGCAGGCCGAGGGTATGCGAGACGCGGTTGGCGAGCATGCCGCGGTTCAGGCCGGTCAGGCTGTGCGCGGTGAGCACGGCGGGACCGCGCCGGCGCGAGAGGGTGGCGTAGTCGTCACCGATGGCGCCGACGAACACGCCGGTGTTCGAACCGCACAGTCGCGCGGGGACCACCCCGGCGTCCTCGAGCGCCTCCCAACCCAGCTCGAGCACGAGCCGCTGCTGCGGGTCGAGCACGGCGGCCTCGGCGGGCGAGACCCCGAAGAAGTCCGCGTCGAACTCGTCGACCCGGTCGAGGTAACCGCCGCGGGAGCCGACCGGCCCGGGGTGACCAGCCGGGAGGGGCCGAACGGCGTCCACCCCGTCGGACATCAGCCGCCAGAACGCGGCCACGTCCGACGCCAGCGGAAACCGGCACGCCACCCCGATGACAGCGATCGCGCCGGCTGTCATCGGGGCACGCTCGCGCCACACCTTGGAATTGCGCTCATGTTTTCCCCACAGCCCCGACGGTGATCATCCTTTTCGACGCTAGCTCACGTCCGACCACAATCCAGGGTTGACAGCTGTGGGGTAGTTCAACTAGTCAAGAAAGTCAAACCAGCGCAGCGACCGCACGATCGACCTCAAAGGACATTCCGCGACCTGCCGAAACCGCGCCGAACACCGCGACGCGCGCCGCTCGAACGAAACCACGTCAGGGTCCGCCGGAACGACGTCGTTCTCCTCCCACGTTCGTCCCGGGCTTGAGCACGGACCGAGCACACCGCGCTCGAGGTGATCCGCGCGATTCCTGTCCGGGCGCTGCTCGAGCCGGAACGAAACCTGGACGCGCGCTTGTGCGGTTGCCCCTGGGCAGGGACAACCGCACAAGCGCGGGACAGGTGTGGATCAGTACCAGTGCTGCAGGTTGTTCCCCGGCGCCACGTACGTCCACAGGCCGACCGGGCTGCCGTTGCCATGCCAGTAGTCGCCGAACGCGTCCATGGCGACCACGAAGCTCGTGGCCTCGAAGGTGAACGTCAAGTCACCGTTGCTCTGAATGGTGACGTGGAAGTTCTGCCCCGGCGCGGCGCCGTTCTTGCAGTCGTAGACGTTGAACTGCCAGCCGATGTTGTTGCCGGCCGACGACGGGTAGTCCAGGCACCGTCCACTTCTCTCGTTGACCAGGTTGTAGCCGTAGTAGTGGCCGCTGTTCCACACCCGGAAGCGCCACCGCTCGCTGATTCCCCCGTTGCACTCCCACAGGCCGACCGGCGAGTTGTTCGCACCGCCCCCGTTGGCGAAGTTGTCCAGGCAGTAGCGGTCGCCGCGGCCGGCGACGCGCAGGTAGAACGGGGCGGAGTCGCGCACCGCGGCGGACGTCCTGGCGTTCGCCGTGAACTGCTGGAAGGCCTGTGCCGCGGTGACGGTCGCCTCGTCCGCACTCGCGGCGGGGGTCAGCACTCCCAGGGCCAGGAGCACGGACAGCATGACAGTAAACAATCTTCGCATGACTACCCCTCGAATCGCGTGGTCGCCCCAGAATCCGACGACGGATGAGTCCCCAGTACGCGTAAACTGAGGTTAATCCAAGATCTTTTTCTATCATTACCAGTTTACGCGATATCAGTAAAGCCGAGGCATATCCGACTGTCAACGGTATGTGCGTCCTAGCGCAAAAACTGGGCCACCACAGGGCTTCGGCGGTAGGCGTCAGCCACGCCGGTCAGCCAGCGCGCCTCCTCGTCGATGTCGGCGGGCCGCACCGCGGTGGGAGGAGCCGCATCCCCGTTGACCCGGTTGTCGGCCTTGGCACGGAGTGCCGCGGCCAGCGTCGCGGCCTCGACCACCGCTTCCTGGCCGTCCCGGTCCAGGCCCGCTGCCGCCGCCGACTCCCGGGCGGTGTTCGCGACCTGCTCGTCCACGTACGGGCGCAACGTGAGTACGGCGTCGCGGATCTCGATGATTCTGCGGTACAGGCGAAACTCCACGGTCTGCCACCGGGCGGGGCGCGACCGCGGCAGAACCAGCGCGATGTGCGGCATCACCTCGTACACCGCCGCCAGAGCGGGTCGAGTCGCCGGTATGCGTGGTACCGCCGCAGCCGCAGTCGCAGCCTGACGAGCTTCGGAGCCCATCCGGCGACGGTCGCCCCGACAGCGAGCAGCAGTGCGGCACCACAGACCAAAGTCGTGGAGACCGGCCCCTCAGACCACGGCGGCTCGAGGCCGAACCGTCTCGCCAACGCGTAGCCCGCCTTGTGCAGGGCGAACACGATTCCGACGAGGCCGGCCGAGGCCAGCAGCCGCAGTCCGGTCGGCAGGCAACGCCGCCGCGTCAGTCGCGCGTGCCGGACCGATCGAAGACAGACCGCGCCGAGGGACAACACGGCGAAGGTCAGGAAAACCAACAGGTACTCGGTGACGAACGGCGCCGCGGCGTACTGGTTCACGAAGTCGTCCGCGTCGGTGCCGACCGGTGCGAGTACGAAAAGGACGACCATCGCGACGAGGGTCACGACCGTATAGGGCACCCAGAACCGGTAGACCGTCGCCGTCGCCCCGGCCACGTGCCCTCCCAGTACCTGCATCGCCAGCCCGGCCAGCACCGCCAACAGGTGCTGAACGAGCCGAACGCCGCTCGGGTACCACATCAACGGTGGGATGCTCTGGTACACCGGTGGCAGCCCGATGGTGACCGCGATGGCGAAGGCCAGCAGCAGCGCGCACAGCGCGCGGAGCGCGGGGTTTCTCGGGTTGTGCCACAGGTCGCGCAGCTTGTAGGCGAACCCGCCCCAGGACAGCACGATGGCGGCGATGATGATGCCATAGCGCATGTCAGCTCCGCCCCGGTGAACCGAGCACCGCCCACACCCGACGCACCAGCTCGGACATCTCCTCCGGCGGCTCCGGCACGCTGAGCGGCACGACGGCGAAACCGGTCTCGGACAGGATGAGGCTCGCGAACAGCTCGGCCTCCTGCTCGTCGCTGTCGGAGTAGTGGGACCTCGCGAGCGTGCGGCGAACGAGGGCGGGGTCGAGGTTGGGCAGGAGCAGTCGGGCCGTGCTGTCGCTGAGAACACCGCCGCCCGTGTGGCCGAAGAGGAGGTGGCCGATCTCGTGGAGGATGATGTGCTCGCTGTGCAGCCGGCTCGTGTTCTGTTCGTAGAACACGTAGTCCGCCGTCTGCGAGGCGATCCAGATGCCGGACGGGTCTGTCGGCCGCGCGGTCATCGGCAGCGGGTGGATGGGTCGCCCCCGCTGCTCGCCGAGCCGTGCGCACAGGGCGCCGATGTCCAGCGGCGGCCTCAGGTCCAGCCGGCGAACCTCGCGCACGCACCTCTCGTGAACCCGCCGCAGATCCATGCTCTCCCCCAGAGCTCGGTTACCCTCCGGCACCTGAGAGTTTACTCGTCGGGGGCAGGTGAATCGGGGTCGGTGGGCTGTAGGCCCTCGAGTTCGCGGATCCGGCTCAGGATCTCGTTGACGGTGTCGAGGCTCGCGGGAGAGAGGTGCGCGGCACGCAGCGCGACCCGCCGCACCGACCCATCCCGCAGCGCCGCCAGCAGGGCCAGCTCGGTGTCGATCTGCTCGGCGGTCCGGTCGTCGAAGAAGTAGGCGGGAGAGACGCCGAAGAAGGCGGCCAGCCCCTCGAGGTGTCGTTTCGTCGGGTTGGTGCGCACGCCCTTGCGGAGCTGCCACACGTAGGTGTGCGAGATCGGGACGTCCTGCTCGCGGATGGCACTGGCCACCTCGTCGTAGGTGTACTCCTCGCCCGTGGGCGACCGGACGGTCTGGAAGAGGCGGTTGAGCTTGTCGGCCAGCGTCCGGGCAGCGTCGGCGTCATCGCCTCGGTCAGGCATGCCCACCTCCCCCGTCAACACCTACCGACGGAGTCCACCGACCACGTCCGCGTTGTTCAGCCTATCAACTCAGCTTGATCTCGGAAGATCTTCCCGATCGACAGTTGATGACGTATCAACCGACCTGCGGAACGACATCGCGGGAGCACATCGTGTCGGCGCCCGCGCCGATCACGGAGTTGTAGAAAGACCGGCCTCCTCGGGACCGGTCGCGGCCGTGTCGTAGCGCGTGCGGACCAACGACAGCGCGTCGAGCAGTTCGGCGCTGGTCGGGGTGTGTCGGGGACGCACGTCGGCCGTTCCGCGCAGGGGCAGCGAACCGAGGTCGGACCAGAAGATCGTGCCGTCGGGGGCGACGCCGCTGCGGGCGCGACCGGCGTTGTCGTCGTGGACGCAGTACGGGACGTCCAGGATGCCGGCGGCGAAGGCCGCCACCAGGGCCTCCCCGATGTCATCGTGCAGGTCGAGCGTCGCTTCCAGCAGCGACCTCGCCTCCCGGTAGACCTCGTTGTCCCCGTCGGCCGGCGCGGCGGGGGGCGGCACCACCGACCCGGCGTGCTCGAGAGCCTGCACGTTCTCGGCCGCGGACGGAATCCTGGACGCCTCCACGGCGGACTTGACGATCAGCCGGGTGGCGCCGGCCCGGCTCGCCAGGTGGACGGCGTCACGCACGACGGCTCGGGACCCCGCTGCCGTGCGCGGAAACAGGCCCATGTACGTGTACACGACCAGGTGCCAGCCCGGGGGCGGCCCGAGCCGCTCGGTGGCCAGCCGCCGCAGCGCGGCCAGGGCCAGCAGGTCCTGCCGCGTGTTCGACTGTTGCGCCAGGCTCATCGACACGTCGCGGACCCCGTTCTGCCGGAAGAACAACGCCTCCAGCACGGTCAACGCGACCAGCAGCCCCGGCGGGCAGAGCTGTCCCATCATGCAGCCGCCGAAGCTCTCCAGGTGCGGGTTGGCACACCTGTCCGCCAGCTCGCGGCAGGACCGGCGCCAGCTGTCGACGGCCGTCCTGAGCGGGACCCGACCGTAGGGCAGGCAGTACGAGACCGGCCCTCCTTCGGTGGCATCGAGGCCACACGCGACGAGCGCCGCGACGACCTCCTCCGCCTCGGCCGAGCCATGCCGTACCTGGACCGGGAACCCGGCGTCGAGTACGCCGTCGAGCATCGCCCTCGTCGTGGGAACGCCGTGGGCGATGATGGGATACCCGTTGAGCGGCCTGCCCGCGGCGACCGCCCGCGCGGCGGAGGAGAAGTCCCGGACCCTCGTGTAGCTGTCCAACGTGATCGTGCCGACCGTGTTGGCTCGCGCGGCCTTCGTCGCCAGCAGACCCGCGCGCATGAGCGCCGGATCGCTGAACCCCATGCGCGGCTGCACGATCAGCTCACCGGAGCGCCGCGCCTGCTCGACGCGTCCGGCGAAGCTAGGCCGAGTCACGGACGTGCCCCGCCGGCCCGGCCGCCGTGTCCAGCGCCCGAGCCAGGAACTCGTACGGCGTCTCGGGGTCGGTGTCCTCGTACACAGCACGGTATCCCGCCGCGAGCAGGTCGCGGCGGCACTCCCCCGCCGCTCCGCCGATCCCCAGCTTTCCGCCGATGACCGCCGGGACCGCGCGGGTGGCCGGGTCGCGGTACAGGGACCGGACCAGCTCGAGGCCGTCGGCCGCCCCGTGGCCGTTGACGGTGCTCACCACGAGGAGTGCCGGCGGGCGCCGCCGGCAGCTTTCCACCACTGTGGACACCGGAACGCAGGGGCCGAGGTTGGTCACCTCCCGGCCCAGCTCGACCAGCAGCAGCTCCAGGTACACCAGGTTCCAGGTGTGGGCGTCCGAGGCCACGGTGGTGAGCAGGACATGGCGGGCCTCCGGCTGCCGGAACCACCCGTTGTGCAAGGGAGTCAGCATGAGAACACCACCGGGTACCGCGACCACCTGGTCTCCCGCGTCGAGAACCGGTCCGGCACGGGGGTGGCGGCCGGGTCCCGTCGCACCCCCCTGCGCAGCAGTGCCTGCACCATCAACGGGACCACCCCGTGCAGGTGGTCGTCCGGTCGTTCCTCCGGGGCGGGCACGGGCAGGCCGACGGCGAGGGTCCGGCCGATACACGCGTGCGCGCCGCTGCCGAAGGCGTGCGCGTACCTCGGCACCTTGGCCGGCACCTCGCGCCACGGGTTGAACTCGCCGGCGTCCGGCCCGAACACGGCCACGTCCCGGTTGGCGGCCTCGGCGTCCAGCTCGACGACGGTCCCGGCGGCGACCGGTCGCCCGCATACCGACGTGTCGGCCGACGCCCTGCGCCGGATCTGGGGCACGGTGGGGCGCAGCCGCACCGCCTCGTGGACGAAACGCTGGATGAGGAACAGATCATCGGCCAGCCCGGCCGCCGAGGACGGGTCGGCCGCGATGTGGTCGAGGATGAAGTCCATCGAGTTGGTCAGCGCCTGCGCATTGGTGTCCGCCCCGGCCTCGAGGTAGAACGCCGTCTCCCGGGCGATCTGGTCGTCGTCGAGGCCGTACCGCTCCTGGTTGCGCAGCAGCGTCGTCAACAGGTCCCGCGGCAGGTCGTGCTCCGCCAGGTCGCCGGCCGCCACCCGGTCGAGCAGCCGTGCTCTTCGCTCCCACGAGGGCCGCAGAAAGGTGTCGGTGAACTCCCGGAGCGCCCTGGCCGACGCGGCCCGGATCTCCTCCTCGCCGGTCACGACGACGTCGAGCGCGACGGCTCTGGTGAACGCCGTGGCGAGCTCGATCAGCTGCTCGCGCTCCTCGATGGAGTCGTCGTCGACGTCCACCCCCGCGGTGCGGGCGGAGAGCACGATCGCGAGCAGCGACCCGGCCTGGACCAGATCGGTGGAACCCGTACCGGCGATGGGATCGAGGGTCGCCGCGATGATCCGCGGGAACAGCTCGCGTTCGTAGTAGGTGAGGATGTCCCGCCGGAACAGGGCGTTCTCCAGCGCGCGCCGCTCACGGTGCGGGGCGCCGTCGAGCATCAGGACGACACCCTCCACGACGTTGTCCCGCTCGTACCGTGCGGGGTCGATGCTCCTGGTGAGCGTTCGGCTGGCCAGTCCACGGTGTACGTCCCGATAGGTGCTGAACACCATCGTGTCTGTTGTAGCGTGCACTCGTTCCTCCCTCTTCCCTACGGCACAACGGATCGGATGCAGCGCGGTGGAGAGTTTCCTTGTGCAGTCGGCGTTCAACGACTACCTCGGTCCGCCGGGTCCCGCGCCCGAGCTGGCCGCGCTGCGGGAGGCCCTGGACGCGACGAAGGCCGTCCGGACCCGCGACGACATGTACTTCACCCCGCTGCCGGCACCACTTCTGCTCGATCGCGAGCAGAACGCCTATCTCCGGCACGCGAGTGAGCGGCTCGTCGCGCTGCTCACCACCGAACTGGGCACGTACGTGGCCGACGAGGCGGAGCTGCTCGACGTACTGCGGATCGGCCCGGTGCTGCGGCCGTTCGTCCGGGAGGCCCTCGCGGCGGACGTGACGGTGGCGCGCTGCGACTTCCTCTGGTCCCGGGAGGGCTGGCGGGTGGTCGAGGTGAACATCGGCGGACCGGTGGGCGGCCTGGACGTTCGGGGGTACAACGACCTCGCGGCGAAGAACCCGCTCGTCGGACCGTTCCTGACCGAGAACGGGCTCGACGCCGGGTCGCCCATCGACGCGCTGGCGGAGGCGACCCGCCGAGCCTGCGAGCGGCTGGGTGTCGCCGCGGCCCGGCCGGTGATCGCGATCGTGGACAGTCCGGAGTTCGAGCCGATCTACCACCTGGCTTACCGCAGGCTCGTGGAGCACTACGCGGCCAACGGGTTCGACGCGGTCATCTGCCACCAGGGCACGCTCTCGGTCCGGAATGGACATCTGTTCTCGGGTGAGCTCCACATCGACGCCGTCCACCGCCAGTTCATCCTCGAGGACATGCTGACCGAACCCGAGCTCGCCCTGCCGGTGCTCCAGGCCGCCTCGGCCGGCACGACCGCCCTCATCTCGGGCTTCCGCGAGGAGCTGCTGGGGTGCAAGGGAATGCTGGCGGTGCTCCGCGACGCGGCGGTACGAGGTCTGCTGTCCGCCGAGGACGCCCACCTGGTCCTCGACGTCGTCCCGGAGACCGTTCTGCTGCACCGGCCGGACCGCGCGGGCTTCTCCGGCGCCGGCGACCCGCAGGTCCTGCGGGACGCCACCGCGGCCGACTGGGTGGTCAAACCGTCCATCGGCAGCTCCGGTGGCGGGGTCACCCTCGGCGCCGGTGTGGACGAGGGGACGTTCCGCGACGCGGCGAGGGCCGCGACCGGCTCCGACGACGCCTGGGTCGCCCAGCGGTTCGTCCGTAGCGACCCGGTGACCCTGCCGCTCCTGCGCGACGAGGAGCTCACGTTCGGCGGGTGCCAGATCCATCCCAGCTTCTTCGTGACCGAGGGAAGGGCGACCGGCGCGTGGACGCGCGCCCTCCCGGGGCAGGCGGCGCGGCTCGTGGCGATGGTGAACGGGGCGCTCTTCGGCGGCGTCTACGCGCCGCACTAGTGGCTCCCGTCGGTGGTCGCCACCGCCAGGTGGTTCGTCATCTCCGTCACCCGGGCGAGGGCGTCGGACAGCGCGGGAGCGCGGGCGACCACGAACGCGACATGGTCCATGTTGTCGCGCGGCTCCCGCAGGCGAGTGCCGACGGTCGCGGCCAGGCGCACCTCGACAGCTCCGTCGACGGCGGCGGCCTGTTCGATCCCGCGCAGACCGGTGAGCGTGCCCTCCTTGCCGCAGAGGAAACGCATCGCCTCGTGGTGTGTCCATTCGAGACTCACCGACGGGGTGGCACCCAGCGCCATGTCCAGTGCCGCCAGGTAGGGGTTGAACCCGGAGCAGTGCCAGATCATGTCCATGATCACGTCGCCCGGCGTCCTGGCGTTGATCTCCACCACCTTCGGGCCGCTCTCGGTGATGATCAGCTCGGTGTTCGAGAAGCACCGGTCGACGCCGAGCGCCGCGAGCCCGGTGCGCACCGCCGCCTCCGCCGCCTCGGCGTGGGCGTGCTGGTAGGGCAGCGCGTGACCGTTCACGATCGGGGACTCGCCCGCCACAACCTCCTTGCGGACCTGGCAGAGCACGGTCGTCTCGCCGTCACAGGTCAGCGCCTCGACGCTGATCTCCTGGCCGCGGACCTGCTCCTCCACCAGCAGCGGCGCGTTCGCACGCAGCCGGCTGTGCCACGCCCGCCGCGTGATCTCGCCCAGCTCCTCGGCGGACCCGGCCAGGCCGACCCCGATACTGCCCGCCTGGTCGACCGGTTTGACGCACACCGGGAAACCAAGCTCCTCGACGGCCGCGCGCACCTCGTCCAGCTCGTGGCAGATCCGGAACCTCGGCTGGGGAACCCCTGCCTCGGCCAGCACGGTCCGCTGGACGCTCTTGACGGTCGCGGCCCGGGCCGCGTCCGCGGACATGAACGGGATGCCGAACTCGGCCGCGAGGGTGGCGGTCAGGACCATGCACTCGTCGAAGAACGTCATCACCGCGTCCGGCCGGTCCGCGCCGAGCACGTCGGCGACCGCCGAGCGCACCTGCCGCTCGTCGAACAGGTCCCCGACACCCCGGTACCGGTCGGCGAGGCGCAGGTGCGGCGCGTCGACGAAGTCCACGAGCAACAGCCGCACCCCGGCACGCAGCAGGGTGCGGATCGCGAACTCGCGGTTCTCGACGATGCCGATGACGAGAACCGTCCGGCCCTCGGTAGAGCTCACATCTTCTCCTTCGGGGTGTGCCGCGCGCCGCCGCGCAGCACCTCGGTCACCTGGACGCGGCCG
Source organism: Actinophytocola xanthii (assembly GCF_001921205.1). Lineage (GTDB taxonomy): Bacteria > Actinomycetota > Actinomycetes > Mycobacteriales > Pseudonocardiaceae > Actinophytocola > Actinophytocola xanthii. Next base: position 16,889 of record NZ_MSIE01000050.1, read on the forward strand.
TCCACCAGCTCGAACACCGTGATGTCGGCCGGGGTGCCCACCGCCCACGGCTCCTGCCACCACGGTCTGCCGAGGATCCGCGCACAGGTCGTGGTCACCGCTGCCACGGCCCGGCCCAGCGGCATCCCCAGCGCGAGGAACTCCGACACCAGGCCGGGCAGGTCCGGGACGACCGCGCCGTCGTCCGGGCGGTAGGCGTCGGTGCTGATGGTGTCCGGCCAGAGCCCGGCGTCGGCGGCACGCCGCGCCACGTCGGTGCTGAACAGGGTGCCGGCGTGGCCCACGTCGAACAGCACGCCCCGGTCCCGCGCGTCCGCCACCCAGGGGTGGAGGCGCCCGGCGGCGGTGAGGATGCCCGCCGGCCCGCCGTGGAAGGCGTGCGTCACCACGTCGCCGGGGCGGAGCAGGTCGTACACGTCGGGCATCGGCGCGGGAGGGTCGGTGATGTGTGCCATCACCGGCAGCCCGGTCGCGGCGGCCGCCTCGATCGCTCGGCGCAGGATCTCCAGTGGCGGAGCCGGGACGCTCGAGGTCAGCCGCACCTTGATCCCGACGATCTCGCCCGGATGCTCCTCGGCGCACTTCACCGTGCGCTCGACGTCCGCGTAGCGCAGGTCGGACAGTTCGCCCACGCCCGCGGCCAGCGGCTGCAACCCGATTCCGCAGATGTGCAGGAACGCCAGCACCCTCGTCCTGGACCGTCTCATCTCCAGCTCGCGGAACGCCGGGAAGTTCGCCCAGCCGGTGGAGCCCGCGTCCACGACGGTGGTGACGCCGACGTCGACGCCGACCCGGTCCGGCTCGATCGCGATCGGGAAGCCGTGGGCGAAGTAGTGGCCGTGGATGTCGGTGAACCCCGGCGACACGTACGCCCCGCGCGCGTCGACCACTCGCGCGCCTCCCGGGTCGATGTCGGTGCCGACCGCCGCGATCCGCCCCGCCAGGATCGCCACGTCACCGGGGACGACCGTGTCCGCATGCGGGTCGATCACGCGTCCGTTGACCAGGACGGAGTCGTAGGTCGGGGTCACGGCTGCCGCTCCCCCGCCACGAGCTGGGCGACGCCGTCGCCGAAGGACCAGTCGCAGAGCTGGTTCTCGGTGATCGTGACCAGCACGTTGCGCGGCTCGATCCCGGCGCGCTCGGCGGCCAGCTCGGTGATCCGCCGGTACAGCGCGCGCTTCTGCTCCACCGTCCGACCCGCCCGCATCGTGATGGCCACGAACACGACGTCGTCGTCCCGCTCGATCCCGAGGTAGCCGGGGTGGTAGCGCAGGTGTCCCGGATCGTGTTGGTGCAGCACCTGGAACAGGTCGTCGGCCGGCACGTCGATCGTCTCCGTCATGGCCTGGTGCACGGCGTCCCCCAGGGCGGTGAGGTCACGCCCGGGCCGCCGCAGCGCGTGGATCTGAACTAGGGGCACGGGGTCACCCGGCGACCGGACGGGTGGCGGCCTCGCGCACCACCAACAGCGTGCAGCCGTGCTCGGAGCTGACCCGGTGCACGCTGTGGGGTTCCTCCACGACCAGGTCGCCGACCCCGTAGCGGTCGCCGTTGTCGTTGCACAGCTCGCCGTCGAGCACGAACATCAGCTCGTAGTCGAGATGTTCGTGCAGGTCCCCGTGGGCTCCCGGGCCGAACCGCACGAGGAAGGCGGTGGCCTCGGTCTGCTCCACCCGGTAGAGGCGGTGGATGTCCACGCCGGCCCGTCCCGGCTCGACCCACCGCTGCCAGGGCACGGCGTCCCGGCCCGCGCCCGTCAACAGGTCCTTCCACACCGCGACACTGCGCTGCTGAACGTCCATCTGGCTTCTCCTCGGTCGCTCGAACGATCGGGTTTCGGTACTGGGTCCCGCGCTGGTCCCGGCGACGATCTCCGCCCGGAGGTCCGCCCGGCGGACCTTGCCGGAGGCGGTACGCGGCAGGCGCCGGCGGAGGTCGACCGACCGGACCCGCAGCTCTCCGGCGACCCGGGCCGCGACGTGGTCGAGGAGCTCGCGCTCCAGCTCGGGCCCGCCGGCCTCGGGCTCGACCGGCTCGACGACGGCGTGTGGGACCGCGCCGCCGACGGGATGCGGGCGGGGCACGACGGCCGCGTCGGCCACCGCGGGATGACCGCGCAGCACCGCTTCCAGCTCGTAGGGCGAGATCCGGTGGTCGAACGACTTGAACACCTCGTCACGCCGACCGTGGATCCGCAGCCACCCGTCCGCGCTTCGCTCGCCGAGGTCGCCGGTTCCGTACCACCCGTCCGGTCCCGCCGACGGCGCGTCGGAGCCCAGGTAGCCGTGCATCACGCCGACCGGCGCCGGGTCGAGGTCGACCCCCACCTCGCCCTCGTCGCCACGCTCGCCGCTGCCGGGGTCGCGCAGCGAGATCCGGTACCCCGGCAGCGCCTTGCCGAGCCAGCCCGGGCGGGACGGCAGGCCGGGGGTGGTGCCGACGAGGCCGGTCGTCTCCGTCTGCCCGTACCCGTCGCGGACCCGAACCCCCCAGGCGCGACGCACGACCGCCGCGGTGTGCGCGTCCAGCGGCTCACCCGCGCTCAGCGCCTCGCGCAGCCCGGGGCGGTGCGCGGGCACCGCCGGGAGCATCGCCCGCCACACGCTCGGCGGCGCGCAGAACGTGGTCACCCGGTGCCGGTCCAGGAGGCCGGGCAGCCGGGTCGCCGCCACCTCCCGCGCGGGCAACGCCACCACTGTCGCCTCGGCGTTCCACGGCGCGAACAGGCTGCTCCACGAGTGCTTCGCCCAGCCGGGGGCGGCGACGTTCAGGTGCCGGTCCCCGGGCAGCAGCCCGGCCCAGTACATGCCCGAGAGGTGACCGACCGGGTAGCTGAGGTGGGTGTGCGCGACGAGCTTGGGCGCCGTGGTGGTCCCCGAGGTGAAGTAGCAGAACGCGACCGCGTCGCCGGAAGTGGGCTCGGTGGGGACGAACCGGCCGCCCGCGCGTTCCCCGTCGAGCAGGTCGTGCCAGCCCGGCGGCGACGCTCCCAGCGTGGTCCGCGTGCGGACGTGGGCGCCGCCGGCGAAGTGCGGGACGAGCCGCGGCTCGCACACCACGTGGCACACCTCGCCACGGTCCAGCCGGTCGGCGGCCTCCGTGGCGGTGAGCGTGGTGTAGGTGGGTATCACGACGACACCGGCCTTGAGACAGGCGAGCAGCGTCACCCACAGCTGCGACCGCTGGTCGAGTGCCACCAACATCCGTTCCCCGCGGCGGACCCCGAGCTCGCCGAACCAGTGCGCGACCGCGTCCGAACGCCGCGCCAGGGCCGCGAAGCTCACCTCGGTCTCCCCGCCGGCCGCGTCCAGCAGCACCAACGCCGGCGCGTCGTTGCCGTCGGCCACGACGTCGAACCAGTCGAGCGCCCAGTTGAAGTACCGTGGGCGAGGCCACCGGAACAGCTCGCAGGCCCGGTCGTGGTCCTCCCGCAGCTCGATGAGCAGGTCCCGGGCCGCTCGGAACTCCTCGTGCGCGGGGGTGCGGCCGCCTCCACCGCTCATCGGGCCTCACCGGCGCCGGCCGGGGTCTGGTGCCGCGTGCCGGACGCCACACCGGACAGGACGTCCTCCGCGATCGCGTCGGCATCCCTGGTGAACGCGGTCCACCGTCCCGGTCTTCCGCTGCCGACCTGGGTGAACCAGCGCGTGTGCTCGGTGGGGATGCCCAGTACGTAGATCCCCGGGTCGGCCTGTCCGTCGGTCCCGACGGGGTGGTACGGCGCCTGGGTGACCGCGGCGCCGCCGGTGTCGAAGGCCGTGCCGCCGTCGGTGTTCACGAAGCTCGTCAGCAGACCCCTCGCGTGCAGCCGCCGCGTCAGCTCGGCGGTGTCGCGCCACAGGCACTGCTGGGGGATCCGGGCGTCGAGCACGCCGTCGAGCAGGACCCTGCTGCCGCCGACCCTGGGCGACCAGGCCGCGAACCGGCCGGCCGCCGGGTCGGTGCCGAAGCGGACCGACGGTCCGAGGACGCGCAGCACGCCGCACTCGATCAGCGCCCTGACCTGGCGCAGCCGCACCAGCGGCGGTCCGGCGGCGAGGAACGAGGCGAGCGGGGTGAACCACTCCACCAGGTCGAACCGGTGCGAGGCGGGGGTCAGCCCGGCGAAGTCCACCGCCTCGCGCAGGACCTGCCGGGTGTCGCGGAGCACGTCGCAGGCCGCCTTGCGCGGGCCGTCGACGGTCCCCGCCTCGGCGTCGCGGAGGTCGGCGTCGATGAGGTCCAGCAGCTCGGCGTGGAACAGCTCGGGGTCGGCGAACCAGCGGCCCTCGAGCGGTCGGCTCCACTCGTGGAGGTCGAGCTCGGGCAGGTCGTCGACGCCGAACGCGGCCGCCAGTCGTGCCGTCGTGTCCCGTGCCGGCCCGTCGCCGGCGGCGGCCACCGCCTGCTCGGTGAACCGTTCGGCGACCTCGGCTCCGAACCGCAGGCGCAGCGCGGTGGCGTAGTACACCAGCCGCATCTCCGTCTCCAGGAGCCCGATCAGGTCCGCCCGCAGGTCGATCCGGCCCGCCCGGCGCAACTCACGGACCCGGTCGGTGGTGAACACCCTCGGCGTGTACGTGTGCGTCGCCGTCTTCTGGTTGCGGCCGCGCGCCAGGATGGGCACGCCAGCGCGCGAGCCGGCCACGAGCACGGGCTCCTCCCCGCTCGGCACGAACCGCAGCCTGCCCTCGCCCGCCGGCTCGAACCGCCCCCCGCGCCCGATCGTGAGCGCCACCATCACGTCGTAGAACGAGAGCCCGAGACCGACGACGCCGACCGTCTCCCCCGGCTGGATCTCCCCCAGCGGCATGTCCGACGCCGAGTCCCCGCGGAGGTAGCGCAGCCCCGGTCTGGTCGCGGCGAAATCGGCCAGGCGTTGTTGCTCGGTGTCCAGGCGGGGCCTCGGGTGGCCGGTGGCCAGCAGCACCCGGTCGGCCCGCACCCGGGTGCCGCCCGCCGTCGCGAGCAGGTACCCGTCGTGGTCCGGGACCAGGTCCACCACCTCGGTGCGCAGCCGGTGCAACGCCACCGACGCCGGCAGGCCCGCCTCCACGGTGTCGAGGACGAACCTCAGGTAGCGGCCGTAGAGGGCCCGGGGCGCGTACCCGTCGGGGCCCGGGCAGTCGGGGTCCACGCTCGCCCACCACTGCGCCAGCGTCGGTCCGTGGCCCGGCCGCGCCCGCCGGCCGTCCGCCGGCCCGGAGAACATGGTGACCTCGCCGGCCACCGTGTTCATCATGAACCAGGACGGCTGGTCGGTGCGCCAGATCCGGCCGCAGCCGACCTCGACGGCGTCGAGGACGTGGAGCTCGACCGGTCGGGCGGGTGGCCGCGCCGCCAACCGCGCGGCGAGCCGCTCCAGGACCGCGATCCCCCGCGGTCCGCTGCCCACGACCGCCACCCGGTACGGGTCGGCGTCGCCGCGCGCCCCGACCTCCTCCGGTGCGGGCCCCTCGTCGATCATCGTCCGGTCACCTCGGCCGCCGGACCGGTCACGGTGAGATCCGCGGTGAGCTCCACCGCCGCGGGCACCAGGTGCTCGGTCAGGGCCGCGGCGAGGTGGCGGGCGATCCGTCGGACACAGGACTCGGGGTCCTCGCCCACGCTCACCCTCAGGAACGGGTTGGTGAGCCGGGCACCGCCGGTGGCGGCGACACCGATGTGAGTGGAGTTGAACCCGAAACTGGTGCTGTGGTGCAGGACGGTGCCCTCGCGCGCGCACAGCTCGAGCGTCGTCGCGATCACCCGCAGCAGCACGTCCATCCCGACCTCGCGCCCGAAGCTCAGCGGGACGACGCCGCCGAGATACCGGTACGACCGCCGGTACACCTCGTGGTCCTGGTGCGTGGCGGCGATCGGTGTCGTGAGCGAGACGTCCTCGCGCAGCTCCGGGGGCAGCGCGTCCCGCAGCTCCGCGCAGAACACCTCGCCGTTGTGCTTGATCCGGCGCATCCGGCGGTCGTGCCCGCTCCCGCCGTGGGCGAGCATCTCGAAGGACTGCAGGTCCGGCAGGAACGCGCCGCAGCGCTCCCGCTGGACGAAGACCTCCCGTGCGAACCGGCTCTCGACCAGCACGACCCCGGCGTTCACCCGGTCCAGCCCCTGCTGGCGGTACTTCAGCAGGCTCTCGATCTGCACGAGGTGCAGGCGCGGGTTGCGGCGGAGCTCCTCGATGTCGAACAGCCTGCCCTCCCCACCCGCCGACATCGAGGTGTCCACGACGAGGTAGGTGTCCCGGTCCAGGCGCAACCGCCCGAGACCGCGCACGATCTCGTCGAGGGGCACGAGCCGGGTCAGGTCCTCGTTGTTGACCGGCTCGACGACGAAGACGGCGGGCCCCGCCGCTCGGACGAAGTCGACGACGTCCGCCGCGCACGTGACGTCCACGGCACGGGTGGCCACGCCCTTGAGCTTCGCCAGCTGGTCCCGCGACTCGAAGTAGGTCCGCGCCATGTAGGCGACGAGATCGCCGTCGTCGAGCCGGTCGCGCACGAGCCAGTTCTCCACCACGGTGAAGGCGCCCATCCCGGAGCTCGTGAGGTAGCAGGCCAGGTCGTCGCCGGTGTAGCCGAGCTCCGTCCGGTACCGGAGCTCGAGCTCGGTCAGGATCGGGTGGTGCACCCGCCGGTAGCCGAGCAGTCCCCGGTAGCCGTGGTCCCCGGTGTGGAACACGTGCGGCCGGGTGCTGCTCTCGTAGGCGGGCGACTGCCAGTCGTGGGTCGTCGCGAGGTTGGCCAGCTCGCGGACGAGCACCCGGAAGACCTCGCAGCGGTCCAGGTAGTCCTGCCAGCCGACGGCGCCCGTCGAGGCGCGGAACTCGTGGATCTCCTCGCCCAGGGCGGCGATGCGGGCCTCTGTCGCCGGGACGACGAGCGGGTTGGTCCGCATGCCGGTGCGCTCGCACAGGCCGCGGTAACCGCGCCAGGCGTCCAGGACCCAGCGGTGCAGGCGGCCCAGCTCCTCGCCCAGCCCGTCGAGCTGCTCGGTGTAGTAGTCCGACCTCATGCCCGGCCCGCTTCCCGCTCGTCGTGCCGGCGCAGGCAGGACAGGTCCAGCTCGCGCGGCGAGCGCCGGCCGAGCAGCCAGGTCAGCAGCCGGACGTCCTGGTCGAACCGCTCCGCGTAGGCACGCACGCCGACCGCGGTCCGCGCCACGTCGATGGTCGCCAGCGTCTCCTCGTCGTGGTGGGTCAGCTCGAACGGCGAGACCCCGAGCCGCACGGCCACGTCGTTGACGGCGGCGGCGGCGTAGAGGAACCCGCGTGCGACGAACACCGCGTCGGCGCCGTGGGCGAACGCCGACACCGCGTGGGCCGGCACGTGCAGCGAGCCGGACGCGCACACCACCACCCGGTCGCGCAGCCCCGCCGCCCGCAGGACGTGGTCGACGAGGCGGACGCTGTCGTGGACGTCGCCGTAGCCGACGTAGTTGGCGATGCACGCGTTGGCACTGGACGTGCCGCCCCACGCGCTGTCGACCGTGATGAAGTCCGGGGCACTGCCCGTGCGGGCGAACCGGTCCACCATCGCGGTGAGCTCCTGGGGGCGCCCGACGCACAGCTTGATGCCGACCGGCAGGTGGCTCACCCGGCGCACGGCGTCGATCCAGGCGCACAGCCTGTCGTACTTCTCCTCCCTGGTCGGCGCCAGCAGTTCGTAGTGCTGGGGTGGTGACACCGCGTCCTCGCCCGCACGCACGCCGCGCACCTGGGCGACGAGCGGGGGCACGCGTGTCCCCGGCAGGCTCACCGTCCCCGGCTTGGCCCCCTGCGAGAGCTTCAACTCGATCAGCCTGATGGTGTCGTTGCCCCGCACGAGCTCGGCGAGCCGGTCGAGGTCGAGCCGCGCGTAGGTCCTGCCACCCGCAAGGATCGGCGTGCCCAGCCCGAACTTGGCGGTGCCGACCTGCAGCACGGAGTCCGCGCCGGTGGCGAGGTGGACGTCCGGCCCACCCTCGCCCGTGTTGACCAGCCCGAGCCCGCGCAGACCCGATCCGATGGCCGACACCAGCTTGTGGTTGATGCCGCCCAGGCTCATCGCCGAGACGTTGACCAGGTGCCGCAGGACGAACGGGCGAACATCCCGCTCGGCGTCGCCGAAGACGACCCGGTAGTCGACCGGGTCGTCGAACGTGTCGTCCGGCGGCAGGTTCTCGTGCAGGAGCTGGTAGGGAAACACGGGATCCGGGTCCGGTCGGGTGGTACCGAACTGGACCATCGGCATCCGGCCGTGCGCGGCCTGGACGATGTAGTCGATGTCGGCGAGGGGGAACGGAGACCCGACCGCTGGCAGCGTCTCGTCCGCACTCTCCCGTATGAGCATGGTCGTCCTTTCCGCCGGCGCGGCTCGCACCGGGACGCTCAGTCAGGCCAGGTAGTTCTCACAGGCCCCGTCGCGGGAGATGTCGAGCGTCACGCAGTGGAACCCGCCGCCCAGCACCCGCGCGTGGCGCAGGCGGCGCGGGACAACCGTGATACCGGCCTTCTCCAGCGCCCGGAGCAGGTCCGGCTGGTCCGCGTCCACGATCGCCGTTTTCGGGTCGACCATGAGCAGGTTCATGCTGATCCAGGGCTCGCTCAGGGTGTGCGGTAGGGCGGTGGGGTGCTGGGTGATCTCCGGGCACCAGATCTTGTCCCAGGTGTCGAACGGCGCGGGCACGGTGTCCGGCTGGATGCGGGCCGGGTTCAGCAGGACCAGACCGGGGCGCAGGATCGCGATCGTGCTGTCGATGTGGGTGTAGCCGTAGACGTCGCGCAGCGGGTGCAGGCGCAGGTCCGACCCCAGCAGGCGCAGCACCGACGCCAGCCACCGCATGCCGGCCTCGTTGCCGCTGCGGGAGACCTGGTAGAACAGGTCCCTGCCCAGCCGCAGCACGTTGGCCGCGTCGAACACCGGCTCCGCCTCGCCCAGCAGCGGACGCCCCTGTTCGTCCTGTTCGAACAGCTCGTCGCGCAGCTGCGGCCGCGGCGCCGAGATCCACGTCGCCCCCTGGTCCAGGTACCGCTGGAACAGCGGCCGGAGGTTGAAGATCTCGAAGTAGCGAGACCGCATCGGGCTCGGTACCTCGATGATCGTCGAGCCGAGGATCAGCGTGATGTCCCTGGGGCAGTAGGAGATGTACCCCTCACCGGTCCAGTGCGGCGAGCGGAAGTCGCGGGAGTGGTCGACCGAGGGTGGGCGGTGGGTGACCACCCCGAGCTCGCGCAGGGTGAGCGCCAGCTCCTCGAGGTCCTCATTGGACTCCTCAATCACCTGCGCGGGGAACTGGCCCTGGTGCACGCCCTTGATCTCGGCCGGGGTGAGCGTCGGGTAGCACGCGAGCCAGGCGGAGGGGTCGGTCATGCTCGGCACCCGCGCGCCGGTCGCGTCCCCGACGATGACCTCGCGGAGCGTGGTGAACTCGTCCCAGGAGTTGACCGGGGAACGAGCGTCGGCCGGCGCCGCCTCGGTACCGCTGTGGGTGGCGAGCTCTGATGTCATGTCGTTCTCCCCTGGCAGGTGTTGGCTGTCATCGGTCGACGAGGCGGGCCGCGGCGTCCACCGCGGTCCGCCCCAGCTGGATCAGGTAGTCGTTCTCGGCGCTGCGGTTGCCCTTCCGCACGGACTCGCGCACGGAGCCGAGCAGCTCCATTGCCGCCGTGGCGTACACGTAGACCGGGAGTGCGTCCAGCTCGCGCGGGCTGAGCGGGTCGGCCACCGCGTAACGGCGGACCAGCTCCGCGAGCCGCGCGTCGTATCCGCGCGGGTCGCCGTGCATCAGGTTCACCGCGATCATGGCGAGTTCGTGGACCCGGGGGTACCGGTTGGCGACGGCGAAGTCGATGACCGCCACGGTGTGGTCCGAGGTCGGGATGACGTTGGCCTTGGTGAGGTCGCCGTGCACCAGGGCGTGGGGCAGGGTGGCGAGGTCGAGGCGGGCGAAGAGCTCGACGGCGCCGCTCACCCTCCCCCGGTCGTCGTCGTCCAGCAGCGGGAGCACGTCCCGGGCGAGCGCGGCGATGTTCGGGGTCGCCCACCAGTCGTGGACGGCGGGGAACTCCCGCTCGACCGCGTGCACCCGGCACACCTGACGCATCAGGTCGTCGAGCTGCGCGTCGTTGGGGTGCTCGCCGCGTTCGAGGAAGTCGCCGTGGTCGAGGTGGTCCATCACCACCAGCTGGTTGCCCGACGCCGGGTGGTGCAGCAGGTGCCCGCCCGGGGGGCCGTGCAGGGCCGGGTGCGAGACACCGGCACGCAGCACGCATTCCAGGACGTCGACGTAGCGCCGGGTGAGGTGCGCGGGACGGGCGGTGGTGAACACCTTCACCAGGAACCGGCCGCGCTCGGTCACCACCGTGAGGTTGCAGTCGTCGTACCCGCTCTCGCACACGGTGTGGCCGTGCACGGCACCGAGCCCGCACACCTGCGCTGTCCACGCGAGGAGCAGGTCGACCTGCTCCGGGTGGTGGATGCGCAGCAGCGGGTTGGGCGGGTTGTCGATCAGCATCGGTACCCCCTCACCCGTGCTCGCGGCGCACGTCGCCGAGGAAGTCGGGGATCGGGACGGCTCCGCCGGAGGCGATCGCCTCGTCGAGGACGTGACCGGCAACGGCGACGTCGAGCACGCCGAGGCCGAACGGGGACACGACGACCGGTCGCGTGTGGTCGGGTGCCGGCCGGCCGGCCAGCAGCTGCCCGATGGTGGCGGAGACGAACGCGCGGGAGCCGCTGAGCTGTTCGGCGAGGTGCGGGGAGGTGTCTGCCCGAAGGCAGTGGTCCACGTCGTCGACCACGTTGTGGGCGTCGAGCAGGAGCTCGGGCGCCAGGTCCCGCAGGGAGATGTTGAGCACCACCTGACCGGGTCGCAGCACCGTCTCGGTCCCGATGTGCGGCGCCAGCGCGCTGGTCGCGAGCACGACGAGGTCCGCGGCGAGGGCCTCGGCCTTGGCAACCGCCCGGGCGGGGACACCGGCGGCGCGCGCGGCATGGCGCGCGAACGCCGCCGAGCTCGCCGCGTCCAGGTCGTGGCAGACGACCTCGGTGACCGGGACGGGGGTCCGGAGCACGTGGTCCAGGACGGACGCCGCGATCGGTCCACTCCCGACGAACCCGACCGTGCCCCCGGTGAGCCGGTCGCCGAGGACCAGGCGCGCGGCGACCGCGGCCGCCGCGCCGGTCCGCGCCGCGCTGATCCGCGCGCCCTCCAGGCAGGCGACCGGGCGACCCGTCTCGTGGTCGTTGAGCACGATCACCGCCGAGGCGCGGTGTTCCCCCCGCGCCACGTTGTCCGGGAAGCTGGAGATCCACTTCATCCCGACCCGGCGCGCGTTCCCCTCCTTCAGGTGCGCGGACAGGGCGATCACCCGCGCGTTCGGGCGGTCCGGGAAGCGCAGGAACGCGCTGGGCGCGATCGTGGCCTCGCCGTTCTCGTGCGCGAGGTAGGCATCCGCGACCGCGGACATCACCTGCTGGTGTGAGCGGGCGAGCACGTCGGCGACCACCGGGCCGGGCACCACGTGGAACTCCGTCATCCGGTCCGCTCCTCACGCGTGGCCGCGGCGCCGCCGGACAGCTCCAGGTCGCGGGCGGCGATCCAGTCGTCGCTGTACACCGTGTCGAGGTAGCGGTCGCCGAGGTCGGGGCTGATGGCCACCACCGTCGCTCCGCGCCTGAAGGTCGCCCGCAGCCGTCGCACCGCGCAGAGCACGCTGCCGGTCGAGCCGCCGACGAGGACGCCGTGCCGGGCCGCGACCTCCCGGCACACCGCGACGGTCTCCTTCTCGGACACCACGCAGGTCTCGTAGCCGCCGCCGGTCGGCACGATCTCCGGCACGCGGCTCGTGCCGAGCCCGGGGATGTGCCGTGGACCAGGCGGGCCGCCGAAGGTGACCGAGCCCTCGACGTCCACACCGATGACCCGCGTGCTCGGGCTGCGCTCGCGGAAGTACTCGACGCAGCCGGTGAGCGTGCCCGTCGTGCCCGCTCCCACCGCGAGCACGTCGACGTGCCCGAACTCCTTGTGGACGCTGTGTGCGGTCTGCCGACGGTGGGCGTCCGGGTTGGCCGGGTTGGCGTACTGGTTGAGCCAGACGAGCCCGGGGTCCCTGGCCAGTGCGCGCCGGATGTAGTCGATGCGGCCGTGCAGGAAACCGCCGTTCGCGTCCTCGTCCCTGATGATGACCAGCTCGGCGCCGAGACCGCGCATCGTGGCGACAGCGGCCGTGGTGGCCCGGATGTCGGTCACGATGGTGAGCGCGTACCCCCTCGTGGCGCAGACGACCGCCATCGCGATGCCGAGGTTTCCCGAGGAGGACTCGATGATCCGCGACCCCGGTGACAGCCGCCCGTCGCGCTCGGCGGCCGCGACCATCGACTGCGCGGTCTTGAGCTTGAGCGAGCCGGCGACGTTGAACGCCTCGATCTTGAGGTACAGGTCGACGTCCCGACGGTCGAGGAACCCGGGCAGGGTGAGGAACACGTCGTCGATGACGATGTCGGCGGCCGAGGAGTAGATCATCCGTCCGTCCCCTCGCCGCCGGCCGGTCTCGCCCGGCCCCGGTCGCGCCACAGCTGGACGCGGATCTCCGCGGTCAGCCTGCCGGTGGGCGTGGTCAGCCAGAGCTGGTCGGGTGTCGGCAGCGCCTCGGTGAGGACGACCCCCTGGGCGGCGGCGAGGCAGCGGGAGAAGTTGCGCACCGAGGTCACGGACGCGAGGTCCAGGTACATCGGCTTCTCCTCGGTGTCGACGGTGAAGTAGAGCCGTCGCGGCAGCCCGAGCCGGTGTCGCCACCTCGTGATCGCCAGCCACTCCTTGGCCGTCGGCTGGTTGCCGCGCGGCGCGGGGACGTCCGAGCGGGTGAGGACCCAGCGGCGGCGTTGCACGACCACCCCGTCCAGGACGATGCGCGGGGTGTGCGTCCCGGTGGCCAGCCGGGGCAGCTCCAGGGCCGGCAGGGCGCAGTTCATCAGGCCGCCGACCGCGACGTAGGTGTCCTCGTACTCGGGCAGCAGCCACAGGTCGCGGTCGTCGCCGGGGTCGTGCAGACCGACGAAGCCGTTGGGCCACCGGCGCACCTCGAGCCGGTCCACGGCGACCGTCCGGGTGCCCGGCACGGGGATCGTCGTGTCCAGGCAGAGCACCCGGTGGCCGCAGGGTGAGGAGTCGGTGCCCTTCTGGTCGCGGCGGATCTGCTGGAGCGTCGGCACCGCGGGTGCGAGCTCCCGCGCGACGACGTCCCACAGTTCCTCGACGCCGAGCTGGCCGTCGTCGTAGAGCGCGCGGATCTGGCAGGCCGTGGTCGGCCAGATGTGGTGCAGCTCGCTGAGGATGACCTGCGCGGGGTCGTCCGGCGCACCGCCGGCCAGCATCAGGTCGGCCGCGCCGAACAGCGGCCAGGCATGCAGGTCGTCGCGAATCAGACCGGCCGCGACCAGGTCGGAGCGGGTGAGCTCGACGACGGGCTGGGCGGGGTCGACGAGGTCGGCGAACCGGCGCATCGAGCGCTCGACCGTCCCGGCCCCGTCGCGCGGCATCCCCCGGACCTCGGTCGCCGGCAGGGTGTCGACGCCCCGGTCACGCAACGCCCTGGTGAGCACCTCCTGCCCGGCGAGACGCTCCTCGATCGCGACGGAGGCGAGGAAGTCCATGACCGTCGAGAGGCGTTCGCCCAGCCGCTCGGCGCCCGCCCGCGTGGCCGCCGCCCCGAGCACGTTGTCCTGGGCGTCGTCGTAGAAGACGGCACGGTCGCCCATCAGCACACCGCCCCGCCGCCAGGGGGCGTGGTTGGTGAGCTCGGTGAACCGCGAGGCGATGTCGCCGACGAGCGCGGGCCTGCCCGCCTGGTCGGTCTCGGGGTAGGCGGCGATCCGGCGGAGCAGCTCCGTGGCCAGCGCCGCCCGTGGGGTGTCCAGCCGGCGCACCAGGTCGGCCAGGGCCGATCCCGCGTCGACGGTGAAGTCGGGGATGTACCAGTCGTCCAGGACGAGCCCGAGGGCGGTGAGCCGCGCCAGGCTCGCCTCGACGACGTCGCGGGGCAACCCGAGCGCGGCGGCCAACGAGGCCCGGTCGGCCGCGGTGTCCAGCCGGGCGAGCACCCGCGCGTCCAGTTCGGACAGCCCCGCGACCGCCGCCGGCGGCGCGGCGATGACCCGCCGCGGCGTCCGGTGCGCCGCGCCCGCCGGCAGGTCCTCGAGCAGGGCGTTGCCGACCGCGCTCGCCGCCCAGTACGCCATGAACGTGCGCCGCCGGGCCGCGCGGCCGTCACCGGCCGCGGTGTAGGACACCGGCCCCAGGACGGCGTCCCGGTGGATGCTGCCTTCCGTGACCTGGTCGCCGTCGAAGGTGAACAGGTTGAGCGGGCCGGTGTACCCACCGGTCTCGTTCTTGCCGCAGAACCGTTGCAGGTACCGGTAGGCGAGCAGCTCCCGCCCGCGCCGGAACCTCTTGTGCTCGGCGGACCAGCACATCTCCGGGTAGGCGTTCGGACTGCTCAGCAGTACCGCCTCGGTGAAGTAGTCCTCGCCGACGTGCTCGACGAGCAGCCGGACCTCCCGCGCCGACGACTCGTACAGGGCGACCGCGAGGCTGTCGGTGGCGGCCGAGATGGCACCGAACGCCTCACGCCACGAGGCCAGCAGCGGTCGGGCGTCGTCGTCGAACTGCTCGTCCGGGACATCGTGGTAGCGCGACACGCGGTTCACCGCCCAGCGCAGGCGCTCGTCGTCGCTGTGCGCGGCGAGCGCCCGCAGGCCTCGGACGACCTCCCATCGGGTCTCGTACAACCGGCCGCGGGCCTCGAGCGCTCGATCCGTCAGGTCGTCCAGGGCCGGCTCGGCCAGTGCCTCGAGCCAGTCGAAGGGCAGCCCGGCCGAACGCAGGAACCCGGTTCGGAACACCTGCCAGCCCTGCCCACCCGTCGCGTGCCGTTCGTCGGGAGCCACCGGCATCAGACCTCCCCACTCGTGCCGGCCGGCTCCGAGAGCCCGGCCGGCACCCGGTCGTGCCGCCCGCTGGCGCCTCCGGTGAGCTCGTCACAGGCGGCGGCCAGCCGCTCGAGCCCACGTACCCACTGCGGTTCGGGGAGCGCGAAGGACAGGCGCGTGTAGTAGCCGCGGCGTCGCCACCAGCCGGGGTCGTGCCCGAACGCCGGTCCGGGGAGGGTCTGCAGACCGAACCGACGGAAGAGGGTGTGCGTGGTCTCCAGGTAGTCGCGGCCGTCGAGGGCGGGCACCCGGACCAGGGTGTTGAAGTCGCCGCGCCAGCGGGGGAACCACCCGACGAGGTCACCGAAGTCGCGGCGCAGGACGGCCTCGTTGGTGGCGAGCACGTCACGCAACGCGGTGCGCCACGCGCCGACCGACGCCGTGACCCCGGTCGAGCGCACCTCGTCCACGATCCGCGCGGCGAAGTCCACCAGCCCCGGGAACGTCCTGGCGTGCGGGGTGAGCAGGGCGAGCAGGGTGTCGCGGGCCGAGAAGCCCCCGTCCTCGAGCCGCTCGGCGTCGATCATCGCGAGCCGGTCGAGCACGAGCGCGGGCGACGCCAGGCCGGGCGAGGACGGCGCGATGAGCTCGTTCACCCGCGCCGCCGCCCTGATGGTGGCCGTGTCGCCGATGAGCCAGGCCACGCGAAAGCCGGGCAACGCACGGGACTTGGACAGGCTGCCGACGGTGAGCACGCCCTCGGCGTACCGTTCCTCGGCGGCGATCGACGGCAGGTGCGGCAGGTCCCCGTCGCGGGCGAGGTCCGAGGAGACGATGTCGTGCAGGATCACCACGTCGTGGTCCCGCGCCCAGGCGACCAGCCGCCGCAGCTCGTCGTCCGGGTAGAACTCCCCGGTCGGGTTGTTGAACGTGTTGACGTACAACACCGTCGTGTCCTGGCCGGCTCCGGCGGTGAGCTCGTCGACGGTCGGCAGCCAGCGCCGCGGCAGAGCGGAAGTCACCTCGGTGAGCTCGAAACCGGAGTCGCGCAACGCCGCACCGACGAGCGGGAACGTCGGTGCCGGTAGCACGGCGTGCGGCCGGCGCCCGCGCGCCTGTCCGGCCGCGGCCAGCGTGCGGGCCGCCAGCCCGACCGCGGCGCTCGCCCCCGCCGTCACGATCACGTTCTCCGGACCCGGCCGGGTCCGGCCGCCGCTGCGGGCCGCCTCGTAGGTCGCCACCGCGGCGCGGGCCAGCAGGTGTCCGTCGGGTCCGTCGTAGTCGTGCCACAGCATGGGGTTGCGGGCGGCGGAGAGCACGAAGTCGACGAAGTCCCACGGCGGGTCGGTGAAGTTGACACCCGAGGCGAGGTTGACGATCGGCGTGCCCGGGTGGCGGGACAGGAAGTCCGCCTGCTCGTCGAGGTCGTAGTTCACCTCGTCGACGGTCAGCATGAACCGCCACGGGGCGAACTCCGGGACACAGCTCGACATTCAGATGATCCGGGAGCCGTGCCGGTGCAACCGGGCGATCGACGAGCAGACCATCGTGCGCAGCAGCCACCGGTCGTGCCCGTCGTAGGCCGCGCGGAACGGCGTGCGGGCGTGGACGACGCGACGGTTGTCCAGCATGATGAGATCTCCCGGCTCCAGCACGTGGCCGGCCTTCGCCTCGTCGAGCGCCTCCTTGAGCTCGGCGAGCGCCTCTTTCGCCTCGTCGTCGCCGTCGACGGGGCGCAGGTAGTGGTCGTCGTAGCAGATCTCCAGCGCGTGGTCGGGTCCGAACAGCACCGGCGTGACCGACTTCGTGACCGACGGCGAGACGTGCGCGGAGTCCGCGTGCATCTCGAACCGCGGCTCGGCGAGCACGCGCCGGACCTCCGCCGGGAGCCGCAGGTCGCGGGCCGCGGCATAGCGGGTCACCGCGTTCTCGGCCCCCCGCAGGCACAGCAGTCCGAAGTAGTCGCACCGGTCGGGGCTGAACCCGTCCTCGACGTGCCAGTCGAGGGTTCCGCTGCTGCTCTCGCTGGTCTGGGTGTTCTCCATCCGGGGCACCGGAACGACGTGCTGCACGACCTGACCGTCATAGAGGCTGCGGAAGTTGAACGGTTCGCCGAGCAGCAGCGCGACCGCGAGCAGGATCATGGCGCCACGCTGCGCCTGCTCGGTGTCCAGGGGTGCGCCGGACGCCATGGGGTTCGGTCCGAACTCAACGGACGGCAGGAGACCTCGCAGCAACAGCACGTCGCTGTGCGCGCTCCGTACCCGGTACTCGTGGACGCGGCGATGCACCTCGGCCGGGAGCTCCGCCACGAGCGGTACCGCCGCGGAGACGAGCTGGTCGGCGGACGCTCGCGAGAAGTCCGTCGAGCCGAGACGGTCACCGGCCGCGCGCCAGAGATCTGCCGCGTCCACCGACGAGAGTTCGACACACTGAAAAGGATGAGAAACAGTCAACGCCATGAGTTCCAGCTCCTGCCCGATGATAGCCAGACGGTAGCCACGGGAATCGCGGGAACGCAATCGTTCGACCCTTGTCGCCGAACTGGACAGTCGTTAATGGACGACGCGTACAGTCCAAGCATCGACGACCGCACCTGACTGGGGATTCGCATGGACCGGTTCGACGGGTGCGAGGGCACGGCATTCGGCAGGCGTCCCACCGGCACGGTCCCGGACCCGGTCAAGGACCTCGTCCAGGACCAGCTCCACGGGCTGGTGTCCGCCAGGACCTTTCCCTGCCTGGGCGCACGTTCGGCCCTCGCCAGCGGCAACTACCTGTTCAACGTCTACGAGGACATGGAGTCGGCGGACAGCCTGCTGGCACTGGCCGAGGACCTGCGTCACTTCGCCGGCGTGCGGCTCGGGATGGGCGACTTCTACACCCATGTCGCCGCTTTTCTGGAACCGAGGATGATTCAGGACGAGAGCGTCTGGGAACGTCAGCTCTGGGGACTGCTCCAGCGTTTACACGATATCGACGAGTCGCCGTGGGACGACCGTTTCTCCACCGATCCGACCAGCCCTGAGTTCGCGCTCTCCTTCGCCGGTCTCGGCCATCTGGTGGTGACCCTCTACCCCGGTGCAAACCGGTTCGCTCGCCGTTTCGCCTGGCCGACCCTGGTGTTCAACCCGCTGGAGCAGGACCGGGCGAAGTTCCCGGAGGACGAGGCGCTGCTGCGGTTCCAGGGCAGGATCCGCGCGCGCGACGCCCGGCTGCAGGGCGAGGTCAACCCCGCCCTGCCGAAGACGCTCGACGACCCGCAGGCGCCCGGGTTCTCCGGTGCACCGGTCACGTCCGACTGGCGGTGTCCGCTGCGGGTTCGGGCGAACCCGCCGGAGAAGCCCTGAGCACCCGGATCGCCCAGACGCTGGTGGCGAGCACCAGGGGGATTCCCAACACGAACGGGGCGCGCACGTCGATGGCCTGAGCCAGGACACCGCCGAGGACAGCGCTCACCGCCGAGGCCGCGGAGACCACCGTCCTGGAGATGCCCATCACCCGGCCGAGCTCCTCGGGGCGCGCGACCCGCTGGCGGACGGTCACCGCGGCGATGTTCCACACCGCGAGCGCCATGCTGCTCACGACGAGCAGAGCACCGACCGTCACGGCGTCGACGGCGAAGACGAGCCCGAGCTGTGCGGCGATGACCCCGGTCGTCGCGACGACCAGGGTCGTGGGCTCGCCGACCCGGCTGCCCACCCGCTCCATCACCAGCCCGCCGACGATCCCGCCCACAGCGCTCACGGCGAGGAGGACGCCGAAGGACGACATCCCGGCCCCGATCTCCTCGGTCACGTAGATGACCAGCACGGCGTACCAGGCGCTGTCCGCCGCCGCGACGGCCGCCCCGGCGAGGACGATCGACCTGAGCACCCGGTCGCGGAGCACCGCGCGGAACCCGTCCGCGAGCTCGGTCCGGATCCGCCGGCGCTCCGGGCGCGCCGGTGGCCGGTCCGGCACCTCGACGTCGCGGGTCCCGCGTCGGCGGTCGATCAGGAGCACGGCGGAGAGGTACATCGCCGCCGAGTGCACGAGGAACGGGAGCGACCTCGCCAGCTCGAACAGCCGTGCGCCGAGGAACGGGCCCACGAACTCGTTGAAGGTGATCCACGCCGAGGAGAGCAGGCTGTTGGCTCTCGGCAAGGCCGCCGGTGCCACCACCCGGGGGACCGCGACCTGGGTCGCGGTGTCGTACAGGCACTCGCCGACGCCCAGCACCACCGCCGCTAGGTAGAGCGTCCACAGCTGGGCGCCGCCCAGCAGGACCATGAGCGTGACTCCGGTCAGCACCACCGCGCGCAGCCAGCTGACCGCGAGCATGAGCCTGCGGGGGTCAACCCGGTCCACGACGACACCGGCGAACGGTCCGAACACGACCCACGGCACGAACTCCATGGCCGCGAGCCCGGCGACCGCGACCGGGTCCTTCGTCAACGTGAGCGCGAGCAACGGGAACGCCGTGATGCGCACGCCGTCCCCCAGGTTGGCCAGGCTCACCGATCCCAGCAGCCGCCAGTACCTCGGTCCCAGCTTGTCCTCAGCGGGACTACCAGCTCGTGAAATGTGTCTCACCTCTCTGAGATGCCGCCGCCCGCCGGTGGGGAAGTTCCCCAGTCGAACAGCCCTTGACGACGGCTCGCCTACCGCCCCGCACCCTTGTCCAGCTGCGCGGCGAACTCCTCCCACCCCACGGCCAGCTCCCGCGCCAGGTCCGCGACCGTCGACGCCCAGTGCACCGGGACGCTGTCGACCAGGCTGTTCCACTCGCGTGCGGCGAGCGAGTGCGTTCCCAGCACCCGCAGCAGGACCCGGCCGGCCTCGGTGAAGCGGAGTGAGGGATCGACCCGCATCCGCTCGATGACCTGGGCGAGCGACACGCTTTCGGGCCCTCGCACGGACAGGCGGGGGGTGCCCTCCCCCGCTCCGCCGTCGCGGTCGCCCCGTCCCCCGCCGATCGCCACGACCGACCCGCCGCCCGGCCCGACTCCTTCGGCGGCACGCGGGTCGGCGTGTCCCACCAGGTTCATCCGCCGCCGCACGTCGTGCGCGGTGCTGACCGAGATCCCCGCGGCCGCGGCGACCTTGCGCAGCGAGATCCCAGGATGCCGGTTGATGAGCTCCTCCGCCAGCGCCCGCCCATGCCCCGCGACCGGGCGGACATGACCGTCCATCCCGATCCGAACAGGGGTCTCCGCCACTCGTTCGGACAGTCCCCGGCGGATCCTCCCCACCGTCTTGTGCGCGATCCCGGCGACCGCCGCGATCGTCCGGTCCGACCAGAACGGATGCGAGATGAGGATCCGGCTCGCCGCCGCCTTCCGATCAGCGAGCGACAGCGGCAACCCGTGCGCGACGTTGGCCCGCACCGACTCGACGAAGATCTCGCCGCGCGAACAGTCGAGGAACCTGGCCGCGATGACCTCCTCGCCGCGACGCTCCGCGGCCCGCAGCCGGTGCACGCCGTCGACCACCACCATCGTGGCGCGGTGCACCAGGATCGGGGGGAACATCCCCTCCGACTCGACCAGCCGCCGAACGTGCTCCTCGTCCGGCCCGTTCAGCCGAGGCGACTCCGACACCACGAGATCCTCAAGCTGGACCAGCTCAACGGCATCGCCGCCGATCGACCCACCTTCCACCGCCTGAGAACGCAACACCAGCCTCTTTCCACACCCACGACGTCGGTTTAGGACCAGGTATAACCCTCATACCGATGTCCAGCACCCTTCCCGGCCACTGAACAAACCCCAGCTCCCGCGACGCCGACGACGACCGCGTGGGCTGAGGAAACGGATCGATGTCCAGCCGCACCCGTCTTCCTCGGGACAAACAGCTCCGCACCAGGGAGTACCGGCCGATAACCGAGCCTCGCTACCGTCCCGCGCCAAACCCGGAAGGGAGCCGCGATGGCGACGAGGACGAGACCACACGACGCCGACCACCGGTGTGCCCGGGGATGACCCGTCCCTTCGAGTTCGCGCTCGTCAGCGAGGGCGAGCAGAGCCCGGCCGAATGGCGAGGACTGCTGCGGCAGGCGGAGGACCTCGGCTACGGCGGCGTCTTCGTCACCGACCACTGCGGTCAGGCGCTCTCGCCGGTCGCGGCGTTGTCGGCCGCGGCCGCGACAACCGACACGCTGCGGGTCGGCACCTTCGTCCTCAACGTCGACCTGCGCAACCACGCGCTGCTCGCCCACGAGCTGGCGACCCTGCAGTTGCTGTCCGGCGGCCGCACCGTCGCCGGGCTCGGCGCCGGCTGGCTGGACGCGGACTACCAGCACACAGGGATCGCCCGTCGGGCCGGCCACGCCCGTCTCGCCGGTCTGCGGGCGGCCGTGGCGCGGCTTCGCGAGGACCTGGCGGACAGGGGCGTTCCGCAGCCGACGATCCTGCTCGGCGGGGCGCGGCGGCGCATGCTCGAGTACGCCGCCGCCGAGGCCGACATCGTCAGCGTGATGTCCACGATCGACGGGCAGGGCGCGGAGGGCTACCGGGACATGCTGCCGGGGCGGACCGACACGAAGGTCGGCTGGGTCCGCTCCGCTGTGCCGGCGGGCCGGGCTCGTCCCGTACTCAACCACGTGGTGTGGGAGTGCTTCGTGACCCCGCGGCCCGCGGCCACGGTCCAGGCGTTGGCCGGCGGGCTGGGCTGCACCGTCGAGGAGGTCGGCGAGCTGGCCGGGTTCCTCGTCGGCACGGCACGCGAGGTGGCAGACGTGTTGTTGCGACGCCGCGAGCGGTGGGGCTTCTCGCTCGTCACCGTGCCGTCCCGGGCAATCCGCTCCTTCGCACCGGTCGTCGAGCTGCTCTGCGGACCGGAAGGCCGTGCGTAACCGGGGACTAACTCCACCCTCCTAGTGTTCGCCAACGAGGAGGTCACGCCATGCCCAGTTCATTTTCGCGCTTTCTGGATGAGACCGAGCTGAGCAACGTCCGATCGGCTTACCTGGAATCACTGGCCGCGCTCGAGCTCGAGGAGAGCGCGCAGGACGACACCGAGAGGAGCCACGATGGAGACCCGCTTTCTGTCGATCCACGACCCGGAGATTCCACGGGCTCTGGATCGTGACGGTGTTGTCTTCCTGAGCGACGTTCTCGACCCACACACGGTCGAGGAGGCGCGGGACCGCCTCGACAAGTACGAGTCGGACGTACTGCCGACCATTCCGCGGTCGAACTACGACCTGCAGGACGACGGGAAGCTCCACCAGTACCGCGACGTCGAGCGGTTCGACGAGTGGTTCCACGATCTGGTGCACCGGCCGACGATCACGGACGCGGTGCGGCGCGCGGTCGACTGGGAGCCGCGGCTGTTCTACCTCGAGGTGTTCCCCAAGCCGCCGGGCGCGGCCGGGGCGGACCCGCACCAGGACCTCTACACGGCGCCGGTGGAGCCGCCGCAGTTCCTGCACCTGTGGATACCGCTCGTGGACGTCGGCCCGCACAACGGCGGCATCTTCTTCTACCCGGGCACGCACCGGCTTGGCATCGCACCACACATCGAGCGGGCAGGGAAGCCGCCCACCGTCGATCCGCAGGTGTTGGAGAGGTTGGCGAGCTACCGGATCCAGGTCGCCTGCCCGGCCGGCTCGGCAGCGCTGTTCGGCGGAGACATGATCCACTACAGCGAGCGCAACACCAGCGACCGCTCGCGCCCCGCGCTGGTGATCGGTTTCCGCGGGGTCCACACCGTCATCAACGACGAGGTCGACATCGTGACCAGCCTGGTCGCCCGGCTCTACCGCGAGGAGATCGGCCTCACCCGCTGCCGACCCGACGACGACTTCTACCAGCTCGGCGGCGAGGACGCGGCACGTGACCGCATCCTCGACCGGCTCGCGTTGGACTACGGCGTCACGGTCGCGCCGGAGGACCACCGGGAGTTCGCGTCGCCGGAGGCGCTGGCGAACCTGGTCGTCGGGCGACGGGACGACCGCCTGCGGCAGACGTCGCGCTGAGGCGTGGAGAGTCGGAGCGACTGGTGAGCACAGCTTCCTCGGAGTCCGACCGGTCCGCCGCCGACGGGTCGGAGGCCGTGGCGACCATCGTGGGGCTCTTCCGCGACGAGCTCGGCGTCCCCGGATGTCGTCCCGACGACTCCTTCTTCCGGCTCGGGGGCGACTCGCTCGCGGCGAGCCGTGTGCTCGCCGCGATCAGGCAGCGTTACCAGGTCGTCGTGCCGCTGGCCGACATGTTCGCCACGAGCACCCCGGCGGGCCTGGCCGCTCTCCTGGTCGAGCTGCGACGGGCCGGTCGACCCCGACGCCGTTCCATCAGCGACAGCGCACGACGACACCGTGGCGAGTACTACCCCCTGGCACTGAGCCAGGACGGGATCTACCGCATGGACCGAGCACTGGGTGGTATCGGCATCTTCAACAGCCTGACCCGCCTGGAGTTCACCGGTGACGTCGACCCACGGGCGCTGTGCGAGGCGATCGAGCTGACCGCCCAGCGTCAGGCCGCCCTCCGAACCGTGTTCGGCGTGGCCGACGGACAACCCGGCCAACGCCTGCTGTCCGCACCGCCGAGAGTCCGGCAGATGGATCTCGGCCCCGACGGCGAGGCCGCCCTGCGCACCCTGATGCCGCGGCTCCGCGCCGAGGCCTTCGACCTGCACGAGGAACCAGCAGCCCGGTTCCACCTGGTGCGCACGGCGCCGAACAGCTGGTCCGTGCTGGTGACCAGCCACCACATCGCCTTCGACGGCATGTCCGCGTCGATCCTGGCCGACGAGCTGGTGCACGGCTACCAGGTGTGCACCGGCGCGGCGACCGCGCTGCCACCGCTCCGGGCGGACTACCTCGACTTCACGCAGTGGCAACGCGAGACGTTGCGGGGAGACCGGCTCGAGGCCCACCTGTACCAGCTCCAGGAGCTGCTCGACGAGCCGGTGGCTCCGCTCGTGCCGGCCGCGGAGACGCCCGGGTACCGGTCCAGGGCCGAGACGTTCGAGATCGAGCCCGCGATCCTGACCCGCCTGGACTCTCTCGCGACCGACCGCGCGGCGACCCTGTTCGTCGTGCTCGTCGCCACCCTCCTGGAGTTCTCGCGGCGATGGACGGGGACCGGGCGGCAGCTGCTCACCATCCAGGCGGCGAACCGCACCTGGCCAGGCAGCGAGGCACTGATCGGGTGCTTCTCCAACCTGCTGCCCGTGGTCGGCGACCTCAGCTCCGCGACCGAGCCCGCGGAGCTGGTAGGCCAGGCCAGGGCGAGCGTCGAGCGTGCCCTGCGCAACGAGGAGATGCCGTTCGAGCACGCGCTCTCGCTGCTGGCCGAGCGGAGCGGGGACCGGTCCGGTCCGAACTATTCCCCACAGCTCGGTTTCGTGCTCCAACCGCCGCTCCGGGGCAGCTGGCAGCTCCCCGGATGCGTGGTCAGGACCGAAGCGGTGCTGCCCGCGGGGGACAATGTGGACGCGACGGCGTTCCCCTTGGTGCTGGAGTTCTTCCGGAACGGCGACCACCTGCGGGTGCTCAGCCAGCGACTGCTCTCCGTGTGGCCTACGGAGCTGTTCGAGCGCGCGGTCGGGGAGATCAGGTCGGTGTTGCGTGACCTGGTCGGTGACCCCGCGGCGATCGGCCGGTGAAGCCGACCGCTCCGGTCGTGCTGCTTACCAGGCACGCCTTTCGCACCGCACCGGGATCCACGACCGGCCTGGCCCTGCTCGTACTGCTCGCCTCCGCGCTTCCCGCCGGGCTGGCCATCGCCTCCGGCGCCCTCGTCGCGACGGGCACGACCCTGCCGGACGCGAGTGGTCCGCTGCTCGGCACGGCGTTCGCCCTGGGCATCCTCTTCGTACTGCAGCAGGTCCTGCTGCCCGTCGCGCAGGTCTTCGCCGAGAGCGTCGGCCGGCGGCTGGACCGGGAGGTGGCACAGCGGGTCCTGGCCGCCCTCGACCGGCCACGCGAGCTGGCCGCGCTCACCCACTCCCGCACGACGGAGCTGGTGAGCGCGATCAACGACGGCCTCGCCGGCGCGACCGCGCGGGACGCGCTGGTCGGCGTGGTCAACATGGCCGTGGCACGGCTCGGCTCCGCCGCCGGCGGGGTCGTCCTGTGCGCCTACCAGTGGTGGCTGGGCGTCCCGGTGCTCCTTGTGCACGCATACGTGATGGTGCTCGTGTCCCGTTGCTACCAGCGGGCACTGGCCTCGGCCGAGGGCGCGCCGGCGCGGTTCCGGCGGGCCCGGTACCTCAGGGACCTGTTGTGCACCGCCCCCGCGGCCAAGGAGATCCGGGTTTTCGGCCTCGCCGCCTGGATCCTCGACCGGTACGCCGAGGAGTCGAGCCGCGCGCTGGAGCAGGTCAGGAGCACGCGCATCGGTGCGGGACGGGTCGGCGTCCAGAGCGCACTCCTGCTCCTCGCGGTACACACCGCGACGTTCGTGATGCTGGCGCTCGACGTCCGGGACGGCGGCCTGTCGGTCCCGATGTTCACCACGTTCGCCGTCGCGGCGACCGGTCTGCTCGGCATCACCACCGTCTGGCCGGACCTGCTCAACATCGCGGTCGGCGGCGGGACCCTCCTGCTGGTCGACCAGCTCGAGGACCGGCTCGCCCACGAGGACGCCCTCGGCTCCCCCGCTCCCCCGCGGCCGTTGGGGACGATCGTGTTCGAGGGCGTCGGCTTCCGCTATCCGGGATCGTCGACCTGGGTCGTCCGCGGGCTCGACCTCACCTTCCGCCCGGGCAGGACGACGGCGATCGTCGGGGTGAACGGGGCCGGCAAAACGACGGTAGCCAAGCTGTTGTGCGGCCTCTACCGGCCTACGGAGGGCCGGATCACGGTCGACGGCGTGGACATCCGCACGCTCGACACCGCCCAGTGGCAACGCCGGTTCGCCGGCCTGTTCCAGGACTGGGTCCGGTGGTCGCTGTCCCTGCGGGACAACGTGGCCTTTCGGGCCCCGGCCGGCCCCGCCACCGATGCGGAGTTGACCGCGCTGGCGCGGTGGTGCGGGCTGGCCGAGGTGGTCGACCGGCTGCCGGCCGGGTGGTCGACCCCGTTGAGCCGGGCCTTCGGCGGCGTGGACCTGTCCGGTGGCGAGTGGCAGCGGGTCGGCCTGGCCAGGGCGCTGTGGGAGCTTCGTGCGGGAGCCGAGGTGCTCCTGCTCGACGAGCCCACCTCGGCGCAGGACGTGCGCAGTGAGACCGGGTTCTACGAACTGCTGAGGTCGGCGACCTCCGACCGGTCGGTGGTCCTCATCTCACACCGGTTCAGCATCGTGCGACAGGCCGACCACATCGTGGTCCTCGCCGGCGGAGCCGTCGTCGAACAGGGCGACCACATCAGCCTCATGTCCGCGAACGGGACCTACGCACACATGTTCACCCTCCAGTCCGCGCCCTTCTCCGAAGGGGTGCGGTCATGACGAAGCCGGCGAAGGCGCACCGGAACGCCCTGTACGCGGCGATCGCCCTGTCCTGGACGGCCGACCGGCGCGCGACCCTGTTGACGTTTGTCGGCTTCGGACTGCGCCCCGCCCTCCCCGTCCTCATCGCCTACCTGGTCAAGGTCATGGTCGACGCGGCGGTCGTCGGCGACACCGACCTCCTGGTCAGGGCCGCACTCGGCATCGGGACGGCCGCCGCGCTGTCCGCCGGGAGCGTCCCCTACGCCGTCGAGCTGTCCACCCGGATGATCGAAAGTACCGCCGTGCTGGTGGACCGGAAGCTGATGACGTTGACCGGCAGCCTGCCGACGGTCCAGGACCTGGACGACCCGGAGGTGCTGGACCGGCTGGAGGTACTGCGACAGGAGCGCGTGCGCCTGTCCGAAGGCGCGGACGCCGTCGCCCTCGTGCTCGGAGCGGCCGTCCGCGCGGGGGTGACCGCGGTCGTCCTCGCCGTCGTCGACCCGTTCCTGTTGCTCACCCCGTTGCTCGCCGTCCCCGCCGTGGTCGCGGCGAGTCGGATGCAGGCGCGCCGGACCGCTGCGCTGGACACGGCCGCCGCGGACGCGAGGCTGGCACGGCACCTGTACGAGGTCGGCAGTGCTCCCCGCTGGAGTTCGGAGACTCGGCTGTTCGGTCTCGGACCCGCCATCAGGCGGCGGTACCACGAGGCCGCGGAGCGCGCGGACCGGCACGTGGTCGGGGCGCTCGGCCGCGCCCTGCTGCCCGTGACCGCCGCCGGGGTCCTGTTCGCCGCGGGGTACATCGGCGCGTTGCTGCTCGTGACACGTCAGTTCGCCGCCGGCGGTGCGACCCTGGGCGAGGTGGTGCTCACCCTCAACCTGGTGACCCTGATCAGCATCCAGGTCGGGCAGGCGGTCCAGTTCCTGGCGTTCCTCCACCAGACCGTCGACGCCTCCCGCCGGTTGCTGTCCCTGGAGTCCTATGTGGAGAACTCGGTCGCGCGGACCGGCGGGGACCGGAGCGCGCCCGCCGTCCTCCGGTACGGCATCAGCCTGGCCGGCGTCGGCCTGCGCTACCCGGGAAGCGGACGGTGGGCGCTGCGCGACGTCTCCCTCCACCTCCCGGCCGGTTCGGTGGTCGCGGTCGTCGGGGTCAACGGTGCCGGCAAGTCCAGCCTGATCAAACTGCTCACCGGCCTGTACGAGCCGACCGAGGGAACGATCACCGTCGACGGCGAGAGCCTCACCGGGTTTCGACCCGGCGCGTGGCAGGCCCGTACCAGCGGTTGCTTCCAGGACTTCGTGCGGCCGGAGTTCACCGTCGCGACCGCGGTCGGCGTCGGCGACCTGGCGACCGCGGACGATCCGGACGCGGTACGCGCGGCGGTCCGGCACGGCGCGGCGGACGGGATCGTCGCCGCCCTGCCCGACGGGCTCGCCACCCCACTGGGCTCCTCACACGCCAACGGAACCGAGCTGTCCGGTGGGCAGTGGCAGCGGCTCGCCCTGGCTCGTGCCAGGATGCGGCCTTCGCCCTGCCTGCTCGTGCTCGACGAGCCGACCTCGGCGATCGACCCGCTCGCCGAGGACGTGACCCTCCGACGCTACCTGGCCGCCGCCCGGCTGACCGCCGCGCGAGCCAACGGCGTCACCGTGGTCGCCTCCCACCGGCTCGCCACGGCTCGGGCCGCGGACCTGGTGATCGTGATCGCCGCGGGCGCGGTCGTTCAGTTCGGGTCGCACCAGCGGCTGATGGCCGACTCCGACGGCCCGTACCGCGAGCTGTACGAAAGGCAGTCCGGCGCGTACTCGTGACCGGCAGACGCACCGCACCGCCGATTCTGCCGGTGGAACCGCGTGGACCGGGCCACGCCGTTTGCGGATCATGGAACCGGATGAGCCGTCGACAGTTGGGGTACATTGTGGACAAGGCGCTACCCACGCATCCTTCCGATGGTATGCAACCGATTCCTCGTCCACGCGGGGAGCGGGACGTGGCGGGCGCCGCTCCGGTCGAGGTCCGTTGTCTCGGCGTGTTCGCCCTCACGATCAACGGCCGGACGGTCGAGCGCTGGCGGGCGGGAAAGGCTCGGGAACTACTTCAGTTCCTGCTCCTCAGGCCGGGTCGAGTCGTCCCGAGGGACACGCTCTGCGACGCACTGTGGCCCGACTCCCCCGGGACGGGGCGGACGCGTGGCTCGCTGAAGGTCGCCGTCCACGCGCTGCGACGCATCCTCGACGACCACCTCGGTCTCGACGGCCGGGACGTGGACACCCAACCGCTGCGGGTGATCACCGTCGAGCAGGGATACCTCCTCGACGTGGACCGCCTGCACATCGACTTCGAGGTCTTCGACGAGCTCGTCGACCGCGCCCACCGGGCGGACACCGCGCACTCGACGACCGAGGCTGCCGCACGGTTCCGAGCGGCGGTCGAGCTCTACGGTGGTGACTTCCTCGCCGAGGTCGACGCCGAATGGGCATGTGTACAGCGCGAGTGGCTGCGCAGCCGCTACCTCTACGCCCTCCAACGCCTCGCCGAGCTCGACCTGGCGGCACAGGACCACCTGTCGGTGGTGCGGTGGTGTCGACGCATGATCGACGCGGAGCCCCTGTGCGAACAGGCCTACCGCACGCTGATGGTCGCCCACGCCGAGCTGGGCCAGCTGAGCCAGGTACACCGGTGGTACCAGCTGTGTGTCCGGCGCCTGCGTGAGGTGCTGCAGGCGCCGCCGGACCCGGTCACCGAGCAGGCGTACAGCCGCGCCCTGCGGCGCGGCTGAGCCGGCTACTCCTTCCCGGCTTCCTCGCTCCGGCCCTCCATCGCCACAACCAGCGAGCGTGGGCGCATGTCCGTCCACTCCCGATCCACGTAGTCCAGGCAGGACGTACGGGTGTCCGGTCCGTGCACGAGCACCCAGCCCGGTGGGACGTCGGCGAACTCGGGCCACAGCGAGTACTGGTCCTCCTCGTTGCGCAGCACCAGAAAGGTCCCGTCCTCCTGGTCGAAGGGATTGCTCATCATCACCCTCCCGTGGTCGAGGTCAACAACGCGGAGAGCGCGCGTCGATCTCGTTTTCCGTTGGTGTTCGTGGGCAGTTCCCCGACCCGGACCACCCGCGCGGGCAGCAGATGGTCCGGTAGCCAGGTGGCCAGCTCGGCACGTACCCGGCCACGGAGATCGGCGCCGGCCTCCGGTGTGACCACGAAGAGCACGAGCACCGGCTCCCCCCGCGCGGAGGTGTCGACCACAGCCGCGGCATCCGTCACCCAGGACAGCGCCCGCGCCGCGTGGTCCAGCTCCCCCAGCTCGATCCGGAAGCCCCGGATCTTCACCTGGTCGTCCCGTCGCCCGTGGAAGCGGATGTCCCCCTCCGGGTCGAGGTGCCCGAAGTCGCCGGTCCGGTACCAGCGACCGGGCCGGTCGGGCACCTCCAGAAATCTCGACGCGCTCAGCTCCGGGTTGTTCACGTACCCGCGAGCGACCTGGCGGCCACCGACGAAGATCTCACCGACGGTGCCGTGCGGTGCCGGGCGGTGGTCCTCGTCGAGCACGACCACCGGGCTGTGCCGGTAGCCCTGCCCGATCGGCGTGGCCGGGTCCGCCCTGGTGAGCTCGTGCGGGGCAATCTCGGCGAAGGTGTTGTACACGGTGGTCTCGGTGATCCCGTAGACGTTGTACCAGGCGGGCGCCATCCCCGGGTGGGCGTCGACCCAGGTACGCATCGCCCGGTAGTTGAGCGGCTCTCCGCAGAAGGTCACCCCGCGCAGCGGCACACGCAGCCGCTCCTCCGCGACGGCCTCGGCCAGCTGGGCGAACACGCTGGGCACGACGTGCAGCCGGGTGGCACGGTGGCGGAGCATCAGCTCGGCGAGGAGCTCGGGGTTGCGGCCGGCTTCTCCCTCCACCGCCACCAACGTCGCCCCGACGGCGATGCCGGCCCACATCTCCCACACGCTGACGTCGAAACCGTGCGCGTGCTGGAGTGGCCACACCTCGTCCTCGCCGAAGGGGAACAGCGGCACCGCGTCGCTCAACAACGCCAGGACGTTGGCGTGCGTGATCGCCACTCCCTTGGGCCTGCCGGTGGACCCGGAGGTGTACATGACGTACGCCTCGGGTCCGGGGGTCGCCTCGCGCGAGGCCGGCAGCCGGGGCCCGCCGGGGAGCAGGTCGTCCTCGTGGACGTCGACGAGGTCGAGCGAGGTGTCGGTGAGAGCGCGTCGGCCGCCGGCGTCGCACACCGCCGCGGCCATCCCGGCGTCGGCCACGATGTGTCGGATGCGGTCGACCGGGTTCCGCGGGTCCAGCGGCACGTAGGCGCAGCCGAGCCGCATCAGGGCGGCCGAGGCGACCAGCGGGAGCGGGCCGCGTTCGACGCACAGGCCCACCCGCTGTCCCGGTTCGGCGCCCGCCGCGCGGAAACGGCCGGCCAATGCGTCGACCCGCGCGTCCAGCTCGGCGTAGGTGAGCGCGGTCCCCGCGCCCGTGAGAGCCGGCCTGTCGGCGAACCGGCGCGCTGATCGGCGCAGCAGTCCGGACAGCGACCCGAGGACGGGACTCACCATGCCCTCCCGGAGGCGATGGAGCGTTCGGCCGGCAGCGGGTCCGCCTCGCCGTCGGCCCAGGCGGACCATTGGCTCACCGTGCTCGCACCGCTCGGCGCACCGGGCACCGCGAGGGTCCCGTCCCCGGGGCGGGCCAGGTCGACGACGAAGCGCACGGCCGCGCCGAAGTCGGGCTCGGCGACCAACAGGCTCTCCGCGCAGCCGGAGAGCTCGATGCCGAGGAGGTGCGGCGCCACCGAGAGCCTGTTCACCTGGCCCCACCGGACCGGCTCGGCGCTGCCGGTGCGGCGCGTCAGCAGGGCGCGGGCGGCGACCAGCTGCGCCAGGACGAACTGGCGAGGCCGGGTCCAGGGCGCCGGCACCAGCCCCGCGTCGAGCGCGCCCAGCATCCGGCGCAGCGGCCGTTCGTGGCCGTGGAAGCAGTAGGTGAACCGGTCGTCGTATCGCACGCAGCGGTCGGTGACCGCGGCGAACATGCGCTCGCGCACCAGGTCGCGGAACACGACCAGCAACGCGAGACCGACCTCGTCCCGGTGCGCCGTTCCCCGCCACGCCGCGATCTCGGCCGCCAGGGCGGCCACCCGGTCGTCCGCGCGTCCCGCGCCAAGCTGCCGCAGCGCGAGGTCGCGGTAGAACGTGTAGTAGGAGGCGTCGAGGTCCAGCTGCAGGCGAGCCGACGCCGTGAGGTCCTGCCCTCGCCCCGCGGCTAGCCCGATCCCGGCGCGGCGAGCGCGGCAGCCGGGGAAGAAGTTCCACGCCAGCCCTGCCTCTCGAGTCTCGGCGTTGCCGTTGTTGCAGTTGACGATGAAGCCTTCGGGCGAAGCGACGCGACGCGGAAGGTGCTCCGGCGGCAGCAGGAGCCCACCCTCGCCGGTGGTGAAACCGTGCGGGCCCGGACCGGAACGGACGGGGTAGCGTCCGGCGGCGGTCCAGAGCACCACACCTCCCGCGTCCGCCACGACGGCGTTGAGAGGCGGCAGGCCACTATGGACGATCACGTCCGCGGCCGCGTTGGCGTCCCCGGCGGTGGCGATGCGAGCCAGCGTGAAGTCGAGCGCCCTCGGGTCGGTCAGGGTGGACGAGAAGGCGACCGGTCGTCCGGCGAGCTCGCCGGTGACCGGGCCCCAGCGGGTCTCGCGAACCGCCAGGACGACGTCGTCTCCCCCGCGCACCCGGATCACCTCCCGGCGCACGCCGAACTGCTCGACCCCCTCACCCACGCGGTAGCCGCCGCTCGGGACCTCCTCGACCTCCCGCAGCTCGCAGACATCGCCGGGCAACCGGGTGAACCCCCAGGCCACGCGGCCGTTCGTGCCCATGATGAGCATGGGCAGG
The DNA here is from genome assembly GCF_001921205.1 of Actinophytocola xanthii. GTDB lineage: Bacteria > Actinomycetota > Actinomycetes > Mycobacteriales > Pseudonocardiaceae > Actinophytocola > Actinophytocola xanthii. The sequence continues at coordinate 49,040 of NZ_MSIE01000050.1, forward strand.
CCGGGTACGGTCACACCGGTCAGCTCGGTGCCGGGCAGGACGAGCCGGGCGGCGTAGAGCACCGACGGGTCGGTCAGCTCCAGGTGCATGTCGTTGGCCAGCACGACCGAGCCGGCGCGTGCGACAGCCCAGATGTTGCTGCCGACCGGCGGCCCGTCGTGGACCACGACCCGGGTACTCGGCTCCACCGCTTCGGACAACAGCCCGGCGAGCAGGTCGACCGGCATCGGGGCCGGCGTCGAGTCCGGGGTGGGGTCCGGTGGCGTCCCGTCGAGCTCGGTGGCGAACTCGTCGGTCGCGTCGAGCAGGAACGTCACCACCTCGGCGGGCAGCGTCCGGCGCATGACCTCGACCATCCGGGTGTCGGCGCCGTCGGAGACGAGGGCCTGGAACAGGTGCTGCGCCACGGCGACGGTGTCGCGTGGCCGCCAGGGCGACGTGCTGGTACCGGCGAGGTTGACACCGGCGGTGTGGAACTCGAGGAGCCGGCGCTGGTCGGCGGGCAGACCTGCCAGGCAGCGGTCCGCCACACCGGCCAGGTCCAGGGTCCGCTGTCGGATGTCGCCCTGGACGGCCGCCGGGCCGACCCGTTCGGCCAGTCGGCCGTGGCTGCGGCGACGCAGCAGGTCGAGCTGCGCGCGGCGGTGCGTCGCGCAGACCCAACCCAACCCGAACGCCGCCGCGTCCAGGGTCGGCGCCTCGATGGATGGCCGTCCGGCCGCGTCGAGGGTGATCTCGACCGGTCCGTCCTCGGTCGCCAGTACGGTCATGGAAGTGCCACCTCGCTCGGCGCGAAGGGGTGGTCCGCCACGGCGAAGTCCCGCGCGGCGGCGCTGATCGCACCCGCGACGGCCGCCGCACCCGGCCGGTGGTCGTCGGCGGCCTCGACACCCACCCGAACGGCTCCGTTCTCCGCCACGTGGAGCGCCACGGTGAGCGAAGCGCCGACGATGGTGTCGACCAACGGTTCACCCTCGTCGGAGACCTGCACGAGAGTCGGGGACGCCCCCGGCTCCGAGCGGTACGGTTGTTCGAGCGTCGTCACCACGTCCACCAGGTCGCCCGGCTCGAACCCCAGTTCCGCGCACGGACCGTCCAGCATGGCGCCGAGCGGCGCCGCCGCCCAGCGGCGGGCCGCGACCAGTTCCGACCGCACAGCGCGGACCAACTCACGCGGGGTGGACGCGCCCGCGACATCCGCGACGAGCAACGTGCTGGTGCCGAAAGGGCCGATCGTGCGCTCCAGGCCGGCCAGCGTCCGGTTGTCCACCAACGTTCCGAGGCCGATCCTCGCCCTGCCGGTCACCCTGGACAGCCCGTGGGCGACGACCGACGAGAACGCCACGAAGTCGGTGACACCGTCGGCTCTCGTCCAGCGCCGCAGGCGAGCCGTCGTCTCCGGCGCCAGGGTGAGGACCTCGCGCCGACAGCGGGTGGCACGCCCTGCCGGCCCACCCGGTGCGCGGTCCCGGGTGAGGTCGCCGACCACTCGCCGCCAGTGCTGGCGGGACCGTGCGACCAGGTCGTCCAGGTGGGCCCGCTGCCACCGCGCGTAGTCGAGATAGCTCGGTCCTTTCTCGGGCGGGACGGGATCGATCCCGTCCCGCAGCTCCCGGCACGCGGTCGAGAGGTCGTCCAGCAGCACGGCCTGGGACACGCCGTCCACCGACAGGTGGTGCAGGTGCAACACGAGCAGGTCCCGCTGTTCGGAGCGGAACAGTTGGGCGCGCACGAGGTTTCCACTCGTCAGGTCGTGCGGACGAAGGTGCCGGCGTCGCACGGCCGTGCGGACCGCCGCGGGGGACGATGCCCCTTCGACCACCTCGAAGACCACCTCGGACAGGGCGAGCGGCGGGCCGACCACCTGCTGGCCGTCATCGGAGAAGCGCAGGCGAAGCCCGGGGTGCCGGTTGACCACCCGGTGCAGGGCACGCCGTAGGAGCTCCGGCTCGACGCGAGGCGTGACCTCGACCGCAACGACGACGTTGTGCACGGGTGAGGGCCCCAGCACCGCCTCCACCCGGAGCAGCTCCTCCTGTTGGGCGGACACAGGCCCGGTCTGCCGGTCGGTGGCGACCGGACCGGACCGGTCGGTCGCGCCGGCCAGGCAGACCCGAACCTGGTCGACGAAGTCGCCGAAGACGGGATGTTCGAAGATCAGGCCGACGGGCAGGCCGGAGCCCAACTCCCTGCGCAGTCGGGACATCAGCCTGCTCGCCAGCATCGAATGGCCGCCCAGGGCGAAGAAGTCGTCCCGACCGGTCACCGTGGACGCGCGAAGCAGCTCCTGCCACGCACGCCGGACGGTCGCGGCCAGGTCGGGTGGCGGTGGGCCGGCGGTCAACGCGACCGCTCCGCGACCGGACCCGCGACGGCCAGGGCGCTTCGCACCGCGTCCAGCACCGCCGCGCGGTTGTGTTCGACAAACATGTGCCCTCCGTCCACCTGGAACTCCCGGATCGGCTGGTCGGTCTCGGCGGCCCAGCCCGCCATCGTCTCGGGAGCCGCGTCGTCGTCCTCCCGGCCGGCGATCGTCGCGATGGGTACCGGCAACGGCGGAGCCGGGCGGTACCGGTAGGTCTCGCCGAGCGCGGCGTCCGCACGCAGAACCGGTAGCAGGATCGACAGCAGCTCGTCGTTGTCGAGCACGTCGGGCGGCGTCGCACCCATGGCTCGTACCCACGTGAGGAACTCGTCGTCGGGAAGCGTGTGGACCCCGTTCGCCGGGCGCGGCAGGCTCGGCGGCTCGCACGCCGCGACCACCAGAAGCCTCGGTGCCCGGCCCGCCGCCACGAGCCGCCGGGTGAGCTCGAACGCCAGCAACCCGCCAAGGCTGTGGCCGAACAGCGCGAGGGGTGTTCGGGGGTCATCGACCAGCTCCTCGGCCAGGTCGTCGGCGAGCTGGTGCAGGTTCTCGGGCAGCGGCAGGTGCCACCGGTCGGCGCGGCCAGGCAGGCTGATCGCCTGGACGGTGGCCAGGCCGCCCAGCTCCTCCTGCCACCCTCTAAACGTGGTCGCCGATCCGCCCGCGTACGGCAGGCACACCAGGTGTGTCGGGCGAGGTCGCACGGTGGAGCTCATCTCCTCCTCAGGCGGCGAGCACGGTGGTGGTCTCGACCACGAGCGCGGTCAGTTCCGCGACCAGCTCGTCGAGGCCCCCGCCCGACCAGCGGGCGCTCGGGTACAGCAGGGTCGCGGCCTGGTCGGGCTGGCTGGGCACGCTGAGCGTGAGGTCGTGCCGCAGGCGCACCTGGGTGCGCGGCGTCGGCGTGACCCGCAACTTCCCGAACCGCACCTGCCCGGTCGGCGCGTTCATCTCCTCGATGCCCACGTTGGTCAACGGATCGTCGCCGGCGGGTCCCCAGCCGGCCGCCCGGACCACCTCGCGGTACGGGACCTCGGTGTGGCGCAACGCCGTTCCCACCGCCGCCGTCCCGGTCGCCACGACCGCGCGGACGGCGGAACCGGCGACCGCGGGGACCACGATCGGGACCACGGAGATCAGGCACCCGAGCAGTGCGGCGCTGCCGCCCGACCGGTCGGCCACGGGAGCGGACAGCACCACGGCGCCCTGCCCGCTCACCCGCCCCAACGCCAACGCGAACAACCCCGTCAAGCCCATGAACCTGGTCGTTCCGAACCGCCGGCAGGCCGCATCGAAAGCGACCCAGCCGCCAGGACCCACCGGAATCGGGAGCTCGGCGGCAACGCGGTCCGGGTGGGTCGGGTCCAGGCCGGGTACCCGCAGCCGGTACGGCACGTCGCTCAGCCGCGAGGCCACCTCGCTCGCCCGGCCGGCCGCGACCGCCTCGCGCTCGCGGCGCACCCGCGCGGCGAGCCACGCCGGGTAGCCGGGCTCGCCGGGCGGAGGCTCGCTCCCCTCGGCGAGCAGCGGGTACCCACGCGCCAGGGCTCGCAGCAGGACACCGTGCGACCACCCATCGGTGATCAGGTGGTGCAGCACGACGACGAGGACGTGGTCGGTCTCGGACAGGCGCACCAAACGGGCTCGCCACAGCGGGCCGGTCGCCAGCTCGAACGGCTCCACGGCCGCCACCGCCACCAACCTGTCGACCCGCGCCCGGCGGTGCTCCTCGGGCACCCCGGAGAGGTCGACGTACCGCCAGTCGACCGCGTCCACGTCGAAGAACTGCCGTGGTTCGCGGTCGGTGTCCACCACCCGGGCGCGGAGGGCGTCGTTGCCGGCCTGGAGGTGGGCGAACACCAGCGCCAGCAGGTCGGGGTCCAGTGGTCCCTCGATGCGCAGAACGACGGTCTCGTGGTAGCCGGAGGTTCCCGGGTCGAGCTGCTCGGCCAACCAGATCCCCTGCTGCGTGGCGGTCAGCGGCGACCCGGCCGGTCCCCGGGCCCGGAGAGCGACGAGTAGCCGCTGCCGATCCGGGCTGAGCCCGTCGTGGTTCACGGCGTGCTCACACCCTGGCCGGTGGCCGCACGGCAAGGACCTCGAGGACACCGTTGACGGACCCGGCGTCGAACAGGTCGACGAGGGCGACGGTGATGCCCAGTGACTCGCGCATCCGCAGCACCAACCGCGCTCCGGCCAGCGAACCCCCACCGATCTCGAAGAAGTTGGCGTCCGGGTCGACCTCGGTCAGCTCGAGCATCTCGGCCCAGATCGCGCACATCCGGTCCCGCAGCTCGGCTGCCGGTCCGGACGCCCAGGTAGCCGCGGCGGCCCGGTCGTCGCCGGGTGCGGGTCCCGCCTGGCCGGCACCAGCCGTCGGCACCGGCGCGGTGGACCTGGTGGCGACCTCGACCGTGCCGACCGGCGTGCCGGGTCGCGCCATCACCTGTTCGAGGACGCCGAGGTAGCCGTCGACCATCCACTCCATCGTCGAGCGGTGGAACAGCTCGGTGGCGTAGCGCACCACCAGGTTCGCGCCGCTGTCGTCGGTCACGACGTCGACGACGAGGTCGAACTCGGCGAACACCCCGTCGTCGTCGACCATCTCGGCGAAGCGGTCGACCACCTCCAGGCCGGGCAGGCGAAGCGGCTCGCCTCCCGGTACGACCTGGAACGTCACCTGGAACAAGGGATGGCGGCTCATGTCCCGCACCGGGTTGAGGCGCTGGACGACCTGGTGGAGCGGTGCCTGTTGGTGCGCGAGCCCGTCGGACACCAGGACGGCCACCCGCCGCACGAGGTCGTGGAACAGCTCGGTGCGACGGCAGTCGACCCGATGCACCACGGTGTTCACGAAGTGTCCCGCCAGCCCGGCCAGCTCCGGCTCGTCACGGCCGGAGACCGGGGTACCGACGACGACCTCGTCCTGCCCGGCCCAGCGCGCCATGAGCACGTCGAACGCCGCGAGGAGCACGACGAACGGGGTGGTGTCCAGGGAGCGGGCGAACCGGGCGACTGTCTCGAACAGGGCGGGTTCGACCCGTCGCTCGCACACCGCGACCGCGAACCGGCGGGTCGCGGGGCGCTCGCCGTCCGTCGGCAGGGCGAGCACCGGGAGGTCGGCGAGCTGTTCGGTCCAGTACGCCAGGTCCTCGGAAAGGAAGGGCTCGACCTCCAGCCGCTGCCAGCGCGCGTAGTCACCGTACTGGACCGGCAGGTCCGGCAGGTCCGGATCCCTGTGCTCGAGCGCCGCGCCGTAGTGCTCGGAGATCTCCGTGCGCAGTACCGCGTGGGACCACTCGTCGGAGAAGGCGTGGTGGGTGACCAGGACCAGGATGTGCTCGGCCGAGCCGAGGCAGAACAGTTCGCCGGTCAGCTGCGGTGCCCTGGCCAGGTCGAACGGCTCGTCGAGACACCGCCGAACACGGCGCCGGACCTCCGCTCGCGCCGCGTCCGCCGGCAGCGCGGACAGGTCGGTCCTCGCCAGCTCGAACCGTACGTCCTCGCGAACCCGCTGGTACTGGCCCTCGGCGCTGGTCACCAGCTCGGTCCGCAGCACCTGGTGCCGGTCGACGAGCCGAGCGATCGCCTGCTCGAGGGCTGGCACGTCCAGCTCGCCGCCGATCGACCAGCAGAACGGCAGGGTGTAGGCGGACAGCCCGGGCACCAACGCCTCGGCCAGCCACAGCGACTCCTGGCCGAACGACAACGGGGTACGCGTGGTCAACGAGCTTCCTCCCATATCGCGACGGAAGTGCACCGAACGTATCCGGACACGGTTCAGACCCGGTTATGTGTCCCAAATGGACGTTCGTGGTCACCCTGACCCGACTCGAACGGTCACTGGAAGGCTGGTGTGACCGAGCATGAAGTTGGATCGGAGCCGAGTGGCCTCCCCCGCCATCGCGAACCGCAGGCCTCTGGTCAGGATCTCCTGCAACAGCAAGGAGATCTCCAGCTTGGCTGCCGCCATCCCGATACACCGGTGGCCACCCACGCCGAACGCGAGGTGGCGGTTCGGTGACCGGGTGAGATCGAACGAGTTTGCCGCCGGGAACTGCGCCTCGTCCCGGTTCGCCGACGCGTTCCAGAGGGTCACCGCGTCCCCCGCGGCGATCCGCACTCCGCCGAGCTCGACCGCCCGGGTCGCCGTCCGTTGCACGTAGGCGTTGGTCGACGTCCAGCGGAAGATCTCCTCGAGCGCGGACGGCAGGATGGAGGGGTCGGCGTGCAGCCGTTCGAACTGGTCCGGGTGGTCGATGAACGCGTGCACGGCGGCGGTCGCCGTGAACGGGGTCGTCTCGTTGCCGCCAACCGCGACGTTGAGGCAGTTGTAGAGGATCTCGGCCCGGCTCATGCGCCTGCCGTTGACCTCGGCCGTGAGCAGGATGCTCACCAGGTCCTCGCCCGGCGAACGCTGCCGGAGGCGGACCAGTTCGGCCATCAGGTCCAGGATCTCCACCTGAGTGGCGGCCAGGACCTCACGCCGCGTCGCGGCGTGGTAGGCGGGATCCTGGAACCCGATCATCCGCCTCGTGAGGCCGAGCAGGTGCAGTGCGTCCGACCGGTCCAGGCCGAACATCACCGCGAGCAGCCCCGCCGGCAGCTCCGGCGCGACGTCCTCGGCGAAGTCACCGCCCCCGGACCCGACGAACCGGTCGAGCGCCTCACCCAGGTAGGCCGAGACGACCGGCCCGACCCGGTCGAGCACCTCCGGGACGAACGCCCGGTGCACCTGCCTGCGCAGCAGCCGGTGGCGCGGGTCGTCGGAGGCGATCAGCATGCGACCGGAGGCGGTGTCCGACTCGTTGCGGAAGGAGCCGCCGAGGACCGTGCCCTGCCGGGAGGAGAACGTCGCCGGGTCGGCGTAGGCGTCGTGGACGTCGCGGTAGCGGGTCAACGCCCAGAAACCACCGTCCTCGGTCGGGTTCCAGTACACCGGCGCCTCCCGGCGCAGCACCTGCCACGCCGCGTGCGGGTCGCCGTCGGTGAACAGCCGGAGGTCGTTGAGGTTGATCAGGGCGGCCGTCATCGCACGAGGTCTCCCGTCCGCAGTCGGTCGATCATGCTCGCCTGTTCGGCCAGCACGCTGTGCTCGAACAACGCCTCCGGCTCGACCGTGGCACCCAGGTCCGCGCGCACCAGCAGGCGCAGGTGCGCCGCGAGCAACGAGTGCCCGCCCAGCTCGAAGAAGTCGTCGCCCACCCCGACCGACTCCACCGCGAGCAGGTCCTCCCAGGCCCGCACCAGGTACCGCTCGGTGTCGGTCCGGGGTGGTTGGTAGGCGCGGCGGCGCGCGGTGCGGGCGTGCAGCAGGTCCAGCAGGGCCGCCCAGTCCCGCTTCCCGTGCGCGTCGGTGGGCATCGCCTCGACCACGACGAACTCGGCGGGCACGAGGTGGGCGGGAACGGCACCGGCCATGAACTCCCGCAACGCGCGCAGCACGAAGTCCTCGTCCGCCGGTACGACGAAGGCCACCAGCCGGCGCAGGTCCTGCTCGCCGACGGCGACCACCGCGGCCTCGGCGACGGCGACCGAACGGCACAGGAACCGTTCCACCTCCCGCGGCTCAACCCGGTGCCCGCGGATCTTGACCTGCTTGTCCTCCCGGCCCAGGTACTCGAACGCGCCGCCCGGACCGCGCCGCACGACGTCGCCGGTGGCGTACATACGGGAGCCGTCGGCGGCGAACGGGTCGGCCACGAACCGGCTCGCCGTCTCCGCCGGCATCCCGAGGTATCCCCGTCCCACCCCGGCGCCGGACACGTACAGCTGGCCGGGCTCGCCATCCGGCACCGGTCGGAGCGCCCGGTCCAGCACGTACACCCGTGCCCAGCGGAACGGGCGGCCGATCGGCACCTGGTCGCCGAGCTCGGCGACGGCCCGCACGACGTGGCCGGTGACGGCGACGGAGGCCTCGGTCGGGCCGTACAGGTTGAGCAGCTCTCCGGCGAACCCCCCGGCCAGCAGCTCGGCGCAGGTCGACGGCAGCAGGACGTCCCCACCGGAACACAGCACCCGCAGCGTGGCGAACGCCTCCCGGTCGTGCCGGACCACGTGGTTCAGCGCGATCGCCGGCGCGAGCATCGCCGTGATGCGTTGCCTGCGCATCTCCCGGCCGAGGTCCGCACCCATCAGCTCGGGGAGGCTCGGGAGCACCACGAGCTCCGCCCCGCCGGCCACCGAGCGCCAGAGCTCGAAGGTGAACGTGTCGAACGAGATGCTCGAGGTCTGCGCCGTGCGGTCACCCGGCCCCAGCACCGGGATTGTCGGATCCGACGCGAAGGCCAGGAGGTGTCGGTGCTCGAGCACGACACCGCGCGGTGTGCCCGTCGTGCCGGAGGTGAACAGCACGCATGCCGCGTCCTGGGGCCGTGGGCGAGGCGGGCGGGGAGCCCCGGTCTGCGGGTCGGCACCTACCCACGACCCCCACTCGAGGATGGCGACGCCGGGCACCGCGATCCGGTCCCGCCACCCGGGTGCCACGAGCACCAGGCTGACCGCCCCGTCCTCGAGCATGGCGTCCCGCCGAGCGGCCGGGTAGACGTCGTCGATGGGGAGGTAGGCGGCTCCCGTGTGGAGGATCGCGAGCACCGACACCACGACGGGGGCGCCGCGGGGCAGGTGGAGCGCCACCCGGTCACCGGCGCCAACGCCCGTGGTGGCGAGCACGGCGGCGAGCGCGTGGACCTGGTCAGCCAGCTCGCGGTAGGTCAGCGTCCCGTGGTCGTCGCTCACCGCGGGCCGGTGCGGGTGGGCGGCCACCGCCCGCTCGAACAGCTCGACCAGTGTCGTCGGTGCGGACGCGGTCATGAGCTCGTCGCCGCCGGCCGCGCCGAGACCGCCTCGGCGAAGTCGTCCTCGATGATCCGCAACAGAGCCGGCGGCGCGGCGAGGTAGGTGAGCTTCCCGCCGTCCAGGTCATGCCTGCGCACCGTGCCGTAGTCGCGCCAACCGTCCATCTGGGCCGGAGCGACCTCGGGGTCGTCGGTCCACCCGAGTGCCGTGACCGGACACCGCACCGGGACGGGCGCCGCCAGCTGGTAGCCGTAACACAGCTCGACATCCGCGCGGAGCACCCGCAGGGCGAGCGGGACCAACTCCGGCAGGACGTCGCCGCCGCCGAGGGCCTGCGAGACCTGGTGCAGCTCGGCGGTGAACTCCTCGTCGGTCATCGAGGGGTGGTAGACACCGGTGACGCCCGGGGAGGGCGCGCGGTACCGCCGGCTCGGCGGCAGGTGGGGCACCACCGCCGAGGAGACGACGAGCAGCGCCGGTGGCCGCTCGGCGCTCCGTTCCAGACGGACGGCCAGCGCGTGGGCCAACAGAGCGCCCATGCAGTGCCCGAACAGCGCGTACGGCCGGTCCAGCCACGGGGCGAGCGCCTCACAGGCGTCGTCGGCGAACCGCTGGACGTCCTGGTACGGCTCGTGCCGGATGCGGTGCTCCCGGCCGGGGAGCTGGACCGGGCACACCTCCAACTGCCCGATCCGCGCCGGCCACCGGCGCAGGGAGGACGCGCCGGTTCCCGAGTACGGCAGGCAGAACAGCCGGGCAGGGACCTCCGGCAAGGGCTCGCGCAGCAGCCACCGGCCAGTCGCGTTCATGGCTCTCCTCCCGCGCTGTGGTCGGACACGCTCACCCCACCGGTCGCACGGCGACCGCGGCGTCCTCGACCACGGCGCGCAGCTCCCGCAGCGAGGCGACCGGGTCGGCACCCTCGGCGAACAGGTAGGAGTTGACCAGCACGGAGTCGAACCCCATCGCGAACGCCTCGACGACGTGCTCGGCGGAGCCGATGCCGCCGTCGAGCATCACCGGCACCGCACTGTCGACGAGCAGGTCCTCGACGACCCGAACGCGCTCCGGGGCGATTCCGCGGCGCGCACCGATCGGCGAGCCCATCACCCGCACCATCGAGCAGCCGAGCTCGACGCACTCGTCGAACACCCGCCGGTCCGGCGTGATCAGCGGCCAGACCTCGAGGCCGTCGCCGCGCAGCTCCCTGGCCGCGACGACGACCTCGTCGTTGACGCTCGTGGTCAGCCCGGGGTCCAACACCTCCAGCTTGACCACGCGGCTGCCGGTCAGCTCGACCGCCCGCCGGGCGCGGTGGACCGCCTCCGCGGCGCTGGTCGGGTGGTTGATGTTGAGCACAGGACGCAGACCGAGCTCGGCGCCCACCAGGTCCCGAACCGAGCCGAAGGTGGCCGACGCGTACCCGACCGGCAGGTCGTCCCCGGACCGCGTGTCGGGCAGCGTGTGGGTGTTGACGGCCAAATACGTGCAGCCGCTCGCCCGCAGCATGTTCGCCGCCGTCTCGGTGTCCACCCGGTGCTCGGGCTTGGCGCCGAAGCAGTGAAAGAGCTGAGTCATGGTTCTCCTCAGGTGCGCACGCCGGTTTCGGCTCGTTGCGGTACCGGCGTCAGCCAGCCCGGTGGTGTCGACGACAAGCCGCTCACCGCGTCGCGGTAGGACTGACGCAGGGCGGTGAAGATCGGGCGGTGCTGGTCGAACGTTCGATCGTCGACCGCGGCGACGGGTACCAGGCCGAACGCGGTGCCGGTGAGGAAGACTTCGTCGGCGGCCTGCAGCGCCGCCCGGTCGACCGGGCCCTCGACCGTCCGGTAACCGAGCCTGGACGCGAGGGCCAGCACGCTGTCCCTGGTGATGCCGGGCAACAGGCTCTCCGTCCGCCACGGGGTGGTCACCACCCCGTCCCGGACGAGGAAGATGTTGGCGATCGTCGCCTCGGCCACGCGACCCGTGGCGGGGTCGAGCTGCACGGCGTCGTCGAAACCATTGGCGAGCGCGGCGGTTCGCGCCAGTGCGGACAGCGCGTACAGACCGGTTGCCTTGACCCCCACGGGAAACACCGAAGGGCCCGGCCGGTGCCACGGCGACACGGTCAGCCGCACCGGCTCGACCGGGTCGACCACGTCGGTCGCCGGCCAGACCTCGACACCCAGCGTGAAGCGGAAGGCGGTGAGCCCGACGCCGAGCCGGGGATCCGGCGTGTAGAGGACCGGCCGCAGGTAGGCGTCTCGTAGGCCGCCGCTCTCGGCCGCACGCAGCACCACCTCACGCAGTCGTCCGAGGTCGTACTCGTGCCGGATTCCCATCGCACGCGCCGAGGCAAGCAGTCGGCGCAGATGGTCGTCGAGCCGGAACACGGCGGAGCCGTCGGCGGTCCGATGGCACCGGATCCCCTCGAACACCGCCGAGCCGTGCTGGACGCTGTTGCTGCCGAAGGCCACGGTGCGGCTGTCCGGGTCGTCGTCGAGAACCGTGGCCACGGAGCGGGGTGCGCTGGTCGTCATGGGTCACCAGCGCCCCGGTCACGCAGCGAGGCGTTGAGCCGGGCCAGTTCCCGGACGCTGTCCAGCACCTGCTCGCGTGGCAGACCGAAGTCGACCAGGCAGCCCAGCTCGGTCACGCCCGCGGCACGCAGGCGGTCGACCACGGGTTGACAGGACTCGACGCTGCCGAACAGCCCGGAGTTGTCGATGTAGCGGCGCAGGCCGTGCTCGACGAGCGCCTGGCGGTCGGCGTCGCTCACGTCCTCGGGACGCACACCGATGTTCTGGCTGGCGGCGAACTTCTCGAACAGGTTCAGGTGGGCGGACAGGTAGCGGCGAAGCGGCTCACGCACCCGGCTCCTCGCCTCCGCGGCGTCCGCGGCGAGGTGGGTGTGCAGCATGCAGGTAACTTCCCGGTCCTCTATGGACTGTCCGGACTGGTTCAACGCAGCCCGGTACGACTCGGCGTTCCGGGCGATCTCGTCAAGGCTCTGCTCCAGCATGGCGGTCAGGACGTGGAGCCCGAGCCGACCGGCGGCCTGCCAGGTGCTGGGGTTCTTCGCGCTGGTCAGCCAGATCGGCGGGGCGTGTCGGGGCCGCGGGTAGGTTCGCACCTCGACGACCCGGTCCCCTGGTCCCGGCCGGCGCACCGAGCCCCCGGACCACAGCGTGCGCAGGTCGGCCAGGCGTTCCTCGAGCACCGTCTTGCGGCTGTCGAACCCGTCCGGGTTGAGCACGAAGTCGTCGGCGTGCCACCCCGAGGCGAGCGACATCCCCATCCGACCATTGCTCAGGGAGTCCAGCACGCCCCACTCCTCGGCGACGAGGAGCGGGTCGCGCAGCGGGAGCACGACGCTGCCCGAGCGCAGGGCGATTCGCTTCGTGCGGGCCGCGACGGCGGCGAGCAGCAGACCGGGGCTCGGGTATGGAGCCCCGAACGGGTCGAAGTGGCGCTCTGGCACCCAGATCGCGTGCAGGCCGAGCTCGTCGGCAAGCTCGGCGCAGTCGAGCACCAGGGCGTGCTTGTCCCTCGGGTCGTCCTCGACATCCGCCGAGAAGAAGAACACGCTGATCTTCAGACCGCGTCCGCCGCCCGCTCCTTCCTGAGCACCGGCCGGCGGTGACCCGGCCGACCCGGCCCGGTTCCGGAGCGCGTGCTCGATCAACGCGCGCCTGGACGGGTCCAGACCGTCCAGTGCGGACGTCGTGGTCGTCGCGCTGTTGTTGCCGCTCACACCTCTCCCCTCTTCTCGAGCTCGACGAGCCGAGCTCGGACCTCCTCGTCGGACAACGCCTCGACCTCGAGGAGCAGTGCGTCCAGTTCGTCGTCCACCGCCTGCTGCCGCGGACCCTCGTCGGTATGCGGAGCGACGTCCTCGTCGTGAGCCGGTGGTCGCACGCCGAGCGACTCCAGCTTCTCGGCGAGCCCGGCGACCGTGGGCAGCTCGAAGAGGTCGGTCATCTCCAGGTCTCCCGCACCGTGCTTGCGCAGCTGGCTGACCATCTGCATGGCCAGCAGCGAGTGCCCACCCACCTCGAAGAAGCTGTCGTGCAGACCGAAGTCCGAACGGCCGAGCAGCACGCGCCACAGCCAGGCCACGTACCGCTGCATCGGGGTGCCGTCGAACTCGGCGGGCTTGTCGGCCTTCTGGACGGGTGGCGGTGCCGACGCGGTGGCGACCGCCGGCGCGGCCTGCGGCGGTTTCGGTTCCAACCAGTGCCGGGTACGTGCGAAGGGATAGCCGGGCAGCGATATCCGCGCTCGCCGCTCCTGTCCGTACCAGGCGGACCAGTCGACGTCGCCGCCGGTCAGCCAGTAGTCGGTCAGGACCTCGAGCAGATCCGGCGGCGTGTCGGCCTCTCCCCCGACCAGTCCCAGGTGGACCGCGTCCGGACTGGTCGTCGCCGCAAGCCTGGACAGCGTCCGACCGGGGCCGATTTCGACGAACACGGTGACACCGTCGTCGACGAGCAGTCCGAGGCCGTCGGCATACCGGACCGGGCGACGGATCTGGTTCGCCCAGTAGTCGGGGCTCCTCGCCTCGTCCGGTTCGAGGTACCGCCCGTACACGTTGGACACCAGGAGGCTGGTCGGGTCGCTCAGCTCATACCCGGCGACCACGTCCCGGAACTGGTCGACCGCCTGGTCCATCAGCGCCGAGTGGAACCCTCGGTTCACCCCCAGTCTGCCGCACGACACCCCTTCCGCGCGAAGCCGCTCCTCGAAGGGGGTGAGTGCCGCGTCGGCGCCGGACACGACGACCAGACGCTGGGCGTTGACCGCGGCGATGTCGAGATCGTCCGGCAGCAGCGCGACGACCTCGTCCTCGGTGAGGTTGACGTAGAGCATGGCGCCTTCCGGCGTCGCCGCCATGGCCTCACCCCGGTGGCCGACCAGGCGTACCGCGGTCTCGAGGTCCATGACGCCGCACAGGGTGGCGCCGACCAGCTCGCCGACGCTGTGCCCGAGCATGGCGTACGGCCGGACGCCGTAGTCCAGCAGCGTGCGCCCCAGCGCCCACTCCACCGCGAACAGCGCGGGTTGGGTGACCTCCGTTCGCGCCAGGTCGGCCGAGGCGGCCTCGCGGTCGTCGATCGGACCGGTCAGCAACGGGCGGAGATCCCTACCGGCCAGGTCCGCGAACAGGTCGATGACGGTGTCCAGGTGCGCGGCGACCGTGGGCTCCCGCGCGGCGGCCACCGCCATGCCCGGGAACTGCTCTCCCTGGCCGGGAAACAGGAACGCCGTCCGCACCGATCCCCTGGTGCGCTGCTCCCGCTGCCGGCGACTGCCCCGAGTGGACAGTGCCATCGCGACATCGTCGAGGTCGGTGGCGAGGACGGCCCGGCGGATCTCGTGGTCGCGACGCCCGACGGCGAGGGTGTGGGCGACGTCGGCGACCGAGGCGGTCGGGTTCTCCCTGGCCCAGCGGCCCAGAGACTGCCCGAGGCGTTCCAGCGCCTCGCCGCTGCGTGCCGACAGCAGCACCGGGTGACGACGACGCTTCGAGGGCTCGCTCGCGACAGTTCGCGGCGCCTCCTCCACCACGACATGGACGTTGGTCCCGCCCATCGCCAGCGAGTTGATCGAGGCCACCAGCGGCTCGTCGGTGTCGAACGGGGTCAGCTCGGTGGCCACCCGGAACGGCGAGGACTCCAGACCGAGCTTGGGGTTGGGGCTCCTGAAGTTCACCACGGGCGGCACGCGCCGGTGTTTCAGCGCCAGCACGGTCTTGATCAGACCGGCCACTCCCGCCGCCGCGTCGAGGTGTCCGATGTTCGGCTTGGCCGAACCCAGCCAACAGTAGCCGCGGTCGTCGGTCGTCTCACGGAACGCCCTGGTCAACGCGGCCACCTCGATCGGGTCGCCGAGCGGGGTCCCGGTACCGTGCGCTTCGACGAGGCTGATCTCGCGGGCGGAGACCCCGGCCCGACGCAGGGCACCCACGACAGCACGTGCCTGACCATCGACGCTGGGCGCCGTGAAGCTCGCCTTCGTGCGACCGTCGTTGCTGATCGCCGAACCGCGGATCACCGCGTGGATCCGGTCGCCGTCCCGCAGCGCGTCCGGCAACCGCTTCAGCACGACGACGCCGACCCCGCTGCCGACCACACTGCCCGCGGCGTCCGCGTCGAACGCGCGGCAGTGCCCGTCGGCCGACGCGGTCCCGCCGGGGTTGGCCAGATACCCGGCGGCGTGCGGCATCCGCAGCGACGACCCGCCGGCGAGCGCCATGTCGCACTCGTCGTCGAGCAGTGCCCGCGCCGCCACGTGCACCGCGACCAGGGAGGTCGAGCAGGCCGTCTGAACCGCGATGCTGGGCCCGCGCAGGTCCAGCTTGTGCGAGACCCTGGTGGTCAGGTAGTCCTTGTCGTTGCCGATCATGACCTGTAGGTCGCCGACCACCGTCACCACGTCGGCGCTGTGCGGCATGACGTTGTGCAGGATGTAGGTGTTCATCGTCGAGCCGCCGAACACGCCGATGAGTCCGGGGAACCGGTGGCTGTCGTAGGCCGCGTCCTCCAGCGCGTGGTAGGCGCACTCCAGGAAGATCCGGTGCTGCGGCTCCATGATCGACGCCTCACGGGTCGAGTAGCCGAAGAACTCCGCGTCGAAGGTGTCCCCGTCGTCGAGGGGCGCCGAGGCGTTGACGTAGTTCGGGTCGTCGACCAGGTCAGGTCGAGCGCCGTTGGCCAGCATCTCCTCCCTGCTGTGCCGGACGACGCTCTCCACGCCCTCGCGCAGGTTCCACCAGAACTCCTCGATGGTCCGTGCGCCCGGGAGCCTGGCCGCCATGCCGATGATCGCGACCGAACCGGGGTGTCGCTCTACCGGGACTCGGGTCACGCCTCCTCCTTCCCGTTGACCGCCTGCATGTCCGGTCGTGTCCTGAGGACGCCTCCGGCTCGCCGGTGCGCGGTGATCCGCCTGGCGAGATCGCACGGGCGGGGGTGGTCGAATATCTCGTGCACCGGGAAGGTCACGCCGGCGGACGCCTGAAGCCAGCTGTGCACCCGGGTGACGGCCAACGAGTGAGCACCCAGGTCGAAGACGTTCGATCCGGCGTCCACCTCGGACACCGAGAGCACCTCGGCCCAGATCTCGCACACCGCGGCCTCCACGTCCGCGGGGGACGCCGTCCCGACGAGCACGGTGGGACCGACCCGCGCCGCCAGCCGCTCGAGCGCCGCCTCGTCCAGCTTTCCGTTGGTCGTGCGGGGCAACGACTCGAGCGGGATCATCGTGCTCGGCACCATGGCAGGTGGCAGCACCTCGGCGAGGTGGCGCGCCACGACGTCCAGGTCCACCCGCTCACCCACCAGGAACGCGGTCAGGTCGCCGTGGTCACCGATGACCCGCACCACGGCACCGTGCACGGTCGGCGCGGCAACGAGCGCCTTCTCCACCTCGCCGAGCTCGACGCGGAACCCGCGCACCTTCACCTGCCGGTCGGCTCGTCCAACCACCACGTAGCCGCTGTCCGGACGGACGTAGGCGAGGTCCCCGGTCCGGTAGAGCCGGTCCGGGTCGAGGTCCAGCCGCACGAACCGCTCCGCTGTCCGCTCGGGGCGGCCGAGGTAGCCGTCGGCCACCCCCGGGCCGCCGACCAGGAGCTCGCCGAGCGCACCGACGGGAACCGGCCGGTTCGCCGCGTCGACCAGGTGGATCCGGCTGTTCGCCGTGGCCGTGCCGACCGGCAGCACCTCGGGCAGCTCGTCGTCGGACACGCTCCACGGGATCTCGTACATCAAGCAGTTGACGGTCGCCTCCGTCGGCCCGTACCCGTTGACCAGCCGACAGCCCGGTTCGACGAGCGCCCGCAGTCCGACGACGGTGGACCGCCGCAGCACCTCACCGCCGACCAGCACCAGACGCAGCTGCGGCAGCGGTTCCCCGTTCGCCGCCAGCTCGTCGGCGTAGGACGGTGTGGTGAACAGGACGGTGACCCGCTCGCGGCGCAGGAAGCGGGCGTAGTCCCGCGCGCTGCGCCGGTCGTCCCGGTCGGGCACGACCACACAGCCCCCGGTGGGCAGGATCGTGAACAGCTCCTGCAGCCCGAAGTCGAAGCCGAGCGAGAGCGTCTGGGCGATACGTGCCCAGGGGCCCAACCCCCACTGCCGCTCGCACCAGGCGACCAGCGGCGAGATCTGGTCGTGCCGGATCCGCACGCCCTTGGGCGTTCCGGTCGACCCGCTGGTGTAGACCGTGAACGCCGGAGCCGTGGGCGGCGGAGGGGGTGACGGACACGGCGTCCCCGGGTCCTTCAGGAGAGCGGAGAGCTCGAGGACGGGAACGGCCGCCGCGCCGGCCGTGGCGAGCCGGCGTGCGCGGGCCGCCTGGGCCGGGCAGGTCACCAGAACCGCCGGCGAGCAGTCCGCCAGCATGCCGGCGAGCCGCCGGTCCGGGTGGTCGGTCGGGAGCGGCAGCACGCCGAGGCCGCGGGACCAGGCCGCGAACATCACCACGGCGAAGTCCGCCGAGGACTCGACGAGCACCGCGACCTGCGACCGGCCGCCCTCCGATGCCAACTGGTCCGGGTGCGCGGCCGCCCCTACCGCGTCGGCGACCTGGTCGACGCGGGCGACGAAGTCGCCGTAGTCCCAGGTGCCGGCCCTGCGCACCACCGCTGGCCGGCCCGGGTCCTCGGCGGCGACCGCGCGCACCCGGTCCAGTAGCGGCGGGGTGAGCGGTCCGGCCTCGCTCCACCCGATCCGGTTGAGGAGCGCGGCGTCCCGCCGGGAGAGCGCCAGCAGGTCGCCGAGGAGGGCGTCCGGCCGTACCAGGGCGGCTGCCAGGGCATCCTGGAACGCGGTGAGCAGGGCGGACGCCGTCTCCTGGGTGAACAGGTCCGCCGCGTAGTCCAGCGCGAACCGGTAACCCCCGTCCCGCGGGGTGACGACCAGGTCGAGGTCGTACCGGCAGCTGCCGACCGGCACCGGGACGGACCGCAGGGACAGCGGACCGAGCTCGAGATCGGCGGCGAGGCCGCCGATCGCCTCGAGCATCGCCGGCACCTCGGGCAGGGGGTTCTCGTGCACCGTGACCAGGGTCTCGACGAGAGGATGCCGCCCGGCCGCCCTCGCCGGCCGGACCGCGGCCACCGCCCGGGCGAGGGGGTACATCCCGGCGTCCATGCCCTCGTCGAGCTGGTCGCGCACGGCCGTCGTCGCCGCGGACAGCCCCGCGTCGAGCGAGGTGTCCACGGCGACCGGCACCGTGTTGGTGCACAACCCCGCCACGGTGGCGTGGCGACCGGTTCCCCGGCCACTGACCGGCACGCCGACCACGACGGGGGTCGGCGTGCCGTACCGGTGCAGGACCGCGGCCCACAAGGTGATCATCAGCGCGACGATGTCGCGCCCGGGCGAGGGCGGCACGGTCAGCGAGGAGCTGACCCGCCCGGCCCGGGAACCCCGCCGAGGGCCACGGGGTAGGTCGGTGCGGACGTCGACCGGCCGTTCCCTCGTGGGCAGCAGCCGGCGCAGGGCGTCGTCACGCGCGGCGGCCGCCGCGGAGGCCAGGTACGCCTCCTGTTCCCGCACGTAGTCGTCGTAGGACAGGCACACCGGCGCTGTCGGTTCCCGGCCGGCGAGAAGCTCCGCGTAGCAGGAGCCGACGTCGCGCAACGCCAGGCACAGCGACCACAGGTCGGTGACCAGGTGGTGTGCCACCACCTGGTACACGAGCCGGGTCGGCGTCCGATGCCGGTACAGCCGCAGCAGCGGGCCCTGTTCGAGGTCCAGGAGCGTCGCCGCGGTGGAGGCCAGCCGTTCCTCGAGCCGGTCGTCCTCGACGTCGACGGTGGTCGGGCTCAACGCCTCCTGCCGGCGTCGGGCATCGACCGGGACTCGCAGCCAGGTGTCGCCCCGCATGGACAACCGTGTCCAGAGCTCCGAGCGCCAGGACAGCGCGAGCTGGATCGCCCGGTCGAGGACGCCCAGGTCGGTGCCGGCCGCGGGCGCGAAGGCGAACGAGATCAGGTACTCGGTGCTCGTGGGGTTCATCATGTGCAGGAACAGCAGCGACTCCTGCGCGGCGGACAGCCGGCCGGACCCCGCGCCGTCAGGCCGTGCCGCCAGGCCGTCGGCGCGCGGGCGGGCCGAGACGGCCCTGGCGAGGTCGGTGAGGGTGGCCCCACGGAGCAGCTCACGCACCGGCACGTCCACACCTGTTTCGCGCACCAGGTGTTCGGCAAGTCGGACGGCACTCAGCGAGTCGAGCCCGTACCCTGCGAGCGGCACGTCCGGCTCGGGCTCGACGCCCAGCACCTCCCGGACCGCGCCCAGGACAGCGTCCCCGTCGGTACCGCCCCGGGCCACCTCCGCTCCGGCGTCGGCCGCGCGGAACCGCTCGTACTCGCCGGACAGGTAACGCGTTCGGCACTCGCCGCGGCGCAGCTTGCCGCTCGTCGTCTTCGGGACGGTGTTCCTGGGCACGGCGAGGATGTCCACCAGGCGCAGGCCGAGCGCGTTCACCGCGGCGGAGGTGGCCGCGCGCCGGTCGGCGGCGGTGAGGGTGCGTCCCGGGCGGATCTCGGCCACGACGACCGCGCCTTCGCCGTCGGGAGAGGCGAACGCCGCGACGCAGCCGGGTCGCACCGGCGGGCAGTTCTCGGTCACGAGCCGTTCCACGTCCTGGGGGTGGTGGTTGCGTCCGCGCACCACCATCAGGTCCTTGATGCGTCCCGTCACGTACAGCTCGCCCCGGTCGAGGAAGCCGAGGTCTCCGGTGCGGAGCCAGCTTCCGTTCCTGCCGCGGGCCGTCGCGCCGAACACGGCCTTCGTCGCCGTCGGCTTGCCGAGGTAGCCGGCGGCCACGCTGTCGCCGCGCACGAGGATCTCGCCGACCTCGCCATCGGCCGCCGGGCCGTCCTTCCCGTCGACGACGACCACCTCGCAGTCGCGCGGCACACCGCAGGACACGGCCTGGCCGCCGTCCGGGGCCGGTGCGGTGACCATTCGACGGCCCACGGGGGCCGAGGTGACGAGCAGGGTGGCCTCGGCGAGGCCGTAGCACGGAACCAGTGCGTCGGCCCGGAAACCACGCGGCGCGAGGAGTTCGGCGAACCGTCCCAGGGTCCGCGCCGACACGGGTTCGGCTCCGCAGTAGGCGACGCGCCACGCGCTCAGGTCGAGCTCGGGGACGCCGTCCCGACCGGCGGCCCTGACGATCAGGTCGTAGGCGAAGTTCGGTCCGCCGCTGGTCGTGACGCCGAAACGCGCGACAGCGGTGGGCCAGTTCAGCGGCCGGGAGATGAAGTCGAGCGGTGAGGCGAGGTAGGCGGGGAAACCGGTGTGCAGCGGATGCAGGATGTTCCCGATCAGCCCCATGTCGTGGTAGGCCGGGAGCCAGCTGAGCACCACGGTGTCGGCGTCGTGGCCGAACGCGGCGGCGATGGCCGTGAGGTTGGCCGCGAGGCTGCCGT
The DNA here is from genome assembly GCF_001921205.1 of Actinophytocola xanthii. Lineage (GTDB taxonomy): Bacteria > Actinomycetota > Actinomycetes > Mycobacteriales > Pseudonocardiaceae > Actinophytocola > Actinophytocola xanthii. Next base: position 69,631 of record NZ_MSIE01000050.1, read on the forward strand.
GGGTGACCATGACGCCGCGAGGGTCCGCGGTCGAGCCCGAGGTGTACTGGAGGAAGGCCAGCTGGTCCGGTCGCGCCCCCCGGTCCGGGCGGTACCGGTCGGCGCCCGTCTTCCAGTGCACCGGGACCGGGAGGATCCGCGCCAGGTGGTCCGCCGCGCCCTGGTCCGCCGTCCACGCCAGGACCGCGCCGCTGTCCGCGAGCACCCGCCGGACGATGGCGACGTTGTCTTCGGTGTCCACCAACGGGTACACCGGCACCGGCACGCAGCCCGCGTACAGGCAGCCGAGGAACGCGGTGACGAACCCCAGTCCCGGAGGCTGGACCAGGAGCACCCGGTCACCAGGCCGCGCGTTGGCCAGCAGGGTGCCCGCGACGGTCGCCGCCAGGTCGTCGAGCGCGCCGTAGGTGACTGACTCCCCCGGCTCGGCAAGGCCGTCCAACCACGTCAGCGCCACTCGGTCCGGATCCGAGGCGGCGTGCCGCAGCACGGCAGCCACCAGATCGACGGGCTCGGGCTCACCCATGGCGCTCCACCACCGGCGACGAGAGCGTGTCCAGGTAGGCGGCCAGCTCACCCAGGCGCGGGTTCTTGAACACCGCCACGAGCGGAACGGAGTGTCCGGACGAGCGACGTAGCCGCGCCGCGACCCGGATCGCCAGCAGCGACTGCCCGCCCAGGTGGAAGAAGTTGTCGTCGGTCCCGACCCTCTCCACCCCCAGCACCGCCGACCAGGCGGCGGCCACCAGCAGTTCGTTGCGACTCACCGGCGGCCGGTGCGGCGGGCGGGCGCCGGCCCCCGGCGGAGCCGGCGCGGGCAGCCGTACGCGGTCCACCTTTCCGCTGAGGGTGGTCGGCAGCGAGTCCACCGCCACGAACACCACCGGCACCATGTAGCCGGGAAGCCGTTCAACGGCCGCTGCCCGCAGCTCCGCCGCGTCGACAGGCGCCGTCGCGCGGTAGTACGCGGCGATCCCCCGTCCCCCGGGGCAGTCCTCTCGCACCGCCACGGCCACCTGCACCACGCCGGGCATGGCCGCGAGTACCGCCTCGATCTCACCGAGCTCCACCCGGTTGCCACGCAGCTTGACCTGGTCGTCGGTTCGCCCGAGGAACTCCAGCCGGCCGTCGGCGCGGCGGCGCGCCCAGTCACCGGTCCGGTACATCCGTTCTCCGGCTCCGGAGAACGGGTCGGCGACGAACCGAGCGGCGGTCCCGCCCGGCATGCCGCGGTAACCGCGGGCAACCCGACCGCCGGCCAGGTAGACCTCTCCCGGGACGCCGTCGGCAACCGCGCGCAGTGCCGTGTCCAGGAGGTACAGGCGCGCGTCCGCCAGCGGCTCACCGAGGTGGGGTGCGGTCCCCGGCGTGATCTCGGCTACCGTCGCGTCCACAGTGCACTCGGTGGGCCCGTAGAGGTTCACCGCGCGGACGCGGCCGGTGGCGGTGAGCCGGCACAGGCGGTCCCACAGACCCTGGGAGATCGCCTCACCTCCGACGAGGAGTCGGGCCGGGACACCGTTCCCACCCGGGTCCACGTGGTCCAGAACCACTCCCAGGTGGGTCGGCGTGATGTCCAGGTCGGTCAGCGCCTGCCGGCGGGCGAAGGCCGTCAGCTCGGCCGGGTCCGCCCGCACCCGCTCGTCCAGGACGACTACCGTGTCGCCGCGGAAGACCCGGGTCCACTGCTGCACGGACGCGTCGAACGCGACGCTGGCGTTCCACCCCACCCGGCCGGGCTCGTCACCGACCACGCCCGCCGACTCGAGTGCGTCGAGCAGGTCCGCGACCCCGCCGTGCGTCACCGCGACGCACTTGGGTCGTCCAGTGGAGCCCGAGGTGTACATCGTGTAGAGCAGGCTGTCCTGATGGACCGCGACATCGCGGAAACTCGTGCTCGGCGTGCACTCCCCCACCCGCAGCGGCTGGATGCCGGGCAGGGAGGCGCAGTGCCGCTCCGTGTCGGCGTCGACGAGCACAGTGGACACCCCGCTCTCCCGGATGGTCGCGGCGAGACGTGCGGCGGGCAGTGTGGGATCCAGCGGGAGGTAGGCCGCACCGGCACGAACAACCCCAACCAGACCGACCACCAGTTGGGACGACCGGGGCAGGCACACTCCGACCACCGACTCCGGCCCCAGCCCACGGGCGGCCAGGGTGGCGGCGACCGACGCGGAGCGGCGGTCGAGCTGCTGGAAGGTCAGGGTGGCGTCCGACGCGACCACGGCGGCCCGGCGCGGACCGTGGGCGAGCACGTCGACGAAGCGCTGAGACAGGGAGCGCCGGGGACGAGCGGGCAACCGCGCATCCCGCAACGCGGTGACTGTCGACAGGTCAGGCATGGCGGCTCCTACTCTCCTGGGAAGGCGGAGTCACGCGGAGACCTGGTACCGGAACCTCGGCGGCGCGGGGGCAACCGCACCGACAGCGGCCTCGAACCGGCGCTCCAATTCGGACAGCTGGCGGGGGTCACCAGAGCCGCTGTCCCGATGGCGCATGATCTGCTGGCTCAACCGCAACATCGGCAGCAACTCGTCCACGCCAACGCCCTTGCCCGCGAGGTAGGGCAGTGACCAGAAGTCGAAGTCGTACAGCGGCAACCACACCGAGCCGGTCACCTCGTCGAACATGCGGTCGGTCTGGCTCGCCGCCTCCTCGGCGGACATCGTGCGGTGGGACCAGTGGTAGCCCGCCCCGTCGATGCCGAAGACCTCCTTGTTCCGGTACACGGGCGACCTCGGGTTCGCCCACCAGGGCTGCGCGCGCCAGAACGTCGGCCGGGTCTCGTTCAGGAACTCGACGGTGTTCCCCACCGTACTCGCCGTCTCGCCGGGAAAGCCGACGATGATCGACGCGAACGTGGTGATACCTCGCTCGTTGAGCCGCTGGATCCCGACCCGGTACTGGCTGTCCTGGGCGAGCTTGTGCATGTTGTCCAGGACACCGGGGTCACCCGACTCGATGCCGAGGAAGACGCCCGCGCAGCCGCTGGCGGCGGCCAGGTCGAAAGCCTCCTCGTCGCGGGCGTTCGAACAGCGGAAGTAGGAGTACCAGGACAGACCGAGGTCCTCCTCGATCATCATCCGGCAGATTTCCTTGAACCGCTTCGGTGGCACGTTGAAGGTGTCGTCCACGAAGACCAGGTTCCGCACCCCGAGCTCGGCCATCGCCCGCAGCTCCTTGCGGACGGTGTCCACCGACGCCGTCGCCAGGGCGCCGGCACGGGACGGGTAGTCGCAGAAACTACACTTGAATGCGCAGCTCCTGGCCGTGCGCGTCTGCGCGGTTGGGCCGATCAACTCCGCCGGGAACGACCTCCAGTCGATCGACGCCTGGTTCAGGTCGTTGTTCTCCGGCCGCTTGCGGGTCAGCTGCCAGCTCTCCCCGTCCGGGCAGAGCACCACATTGGACACAGTGGACAGATCCGAGCGGCCGCGCACCGCCTCGACGATCTCGACGAGTGCGTGCTCCCCCTGCGACTCGAGTACGTAGGAGTCCGCGCTCATGGCGAAGAAGAGGTCCTGCACCACCTCGGTGATGCCGTCGACGCACAGGTTGTCGATCAGCGGGCCGCCGACGACGACGTGGGCGCTCGGCGCGTGTGCGCGGACGAACTCGACGATGGGTACGACGGGCAGGATGTTGACGTAGAACGTCGTCGTGATCGCCACCACCGCCGGCCGGCGGTCGAGGAGGTCGGCCAGCCGGTCCAGCTCCGCACTGAACAACGACACCGGCTCGGCACACAAACCGTGCCGGGACAGGAAGTTAGCGAGGTAGAGGGTGGCGAGATTGGCCACCTCGCCGACGTGGTAGCGGTCGGAGCGACCGGTGACCTTGTTGCGCAGCAGGCTGAACGCCTCCAGCCACGGCACCGGCCGGCCGTCCACGACGAGGTGCTCCTTGCGGAAGATCTGGTACTCCGCGGAACGCGGTCCGGCACTCTCACACATCGCGCGGTACCCGTCGAAGTCGCCTTCGTTGTACCCGATCACCACGCAGTCAAGATCGGACATCGCGTGTGTTCGTCCCTCCTGACGACTGGGCCATCGATCGGAACAGTAGAGACGCTCGGTTGTGAACCGGTTATGCACGAATCTCCAGGATCGACGGGTCCTCGGGACAGAGGATGTCGATCCTCCAGACCGCCGACAGCGACACCAGGCGGGCCTGGTTGACCAGGATGACGGCCCACGGACCGTCCAGCTCCAACAGTGGACGCACCTCGTGTGCCTCGGCCACGTCGTTCAACACCAACGCGATCGAGCCCGGACGCGCTCGGCACGCCCCGCTGGTCTGGATGGCGCGCCGAAACTCCTCGCGCTCGCCGCCGGCCAGCCGGAGCGCCTCGGTGAGAAGCCGCACAGACCGGCGGTGCGGTCGCTTCGTGCGTCCGCGCTCGAGGTCGGAGATCGCCCGGATGCTCACCCCGGAACGCTCCGCGAGCTCCTCCTGGGTGAGGCAGTTCTCCTCCCGAAGGGTCCGGAGCAGCCGCCCGAAATCGGATATACCGGTTGACCCTGACATTTCCGTCACCACCACCCATGGTGGGGAAGATCCCCAGTCGAACGACCTTGACGCGGCGTTCCTACCGTTCCGCCCTCGGGCCGTCGGTCATCGACCAGATATAACGGCCCCGCCCATGTCCAGCACGCCCCCGCCCCCGTGAACAACGGCTTCCCGGCGGACCGGACGCCGCACACCGCGGCCGGAGCGTTGTCCCGCGGCGGCCTGTTCTCCGGACAATCCGCGGACCAGCACCGAAACCGGAGAGGTGAGGATCCGGGCGCGACCGGGACGCCGGGTCAGGAGCCGGTCAGGTAGGCGGCGCGTTCCTCGTCGGTGAGCTGGCGTGTGACGTGCGCGTCGGCGTAGGTCCGGAGTTCGGCGAGCGAGCCGCAGACCGGGCACTTCCACACGCGGACCGTGCCGTCGTCGTGGGCGGTGGCGAACCGGTCGTCGGGAGCGACGGCCACGCTCTCGACCGAGGCCCGGAAACCGCGGAAGGTCAGGGACTCGCCGGGCCGGGCCACCGTCCAGCGACGCACGGTCGCGTCGTTGCCGCTCGTCACCAGGTACCGCCCGTCCGCGCTGAAGGCCGCGCTGACCACGATCCCCTGGTGCCCCCGCAGGACAGTGGTCCTCCCCTCGCCTGTCGTCGACCAGATCCGCACCAGGCCGTCGTTTCCCCCGGAGGCGAGGCGGCGACCGTCCGGGCTGAACGTGACCGTGAACACCAGTCCACGATGACCGCGCAGCACCTCCGGGGGGCCACCGGTGGCGAGGTCCCACACCATCACCGCGCCACTCACCCCGCCAGCGGCCACCCGCCGGCCGTCCGGGCTCCACGCCACGATGTACAGCTTGTCCTCGGCGGCGGGGAGCACCACGGGCTCGCCGCCCGAGACGCTCCAGATTCGCAGCGCGTTCGTGCGGTCGGCCACGACGACGCGCTCGCTGTCCGGGCTGAACGCGACCCGCCAGGCGTCGCTGGGCAACCGCACCGGCTCGCCACTGCCGTCGCCGCGCCAGATCCACACGGTGCCCGCGACGTCCACCCCGGCGACGTGCTGTCCGTTCGGGCTGAACAACACCTGCCACATCGGCTCGCCGGTACCGCGCAGCGTCACCGTGGGCGTCGTGCGCGACAGGTCCCACAGCCGCACGGTGCCGTCCTCGCCCGCGCTGGCCACCCGACTTCCGTCCGGGCTGAGCACCGCACCCCACACCGGGCCCTCGTGTCCGCGCATGACGACCTGGTCCCCCGTGTCGTTGACGTCCCACACCCGCGCCGTGCCGTCGTCGCTGGCGGTGGCCACCGTGGTTCCGTCCGGGCTGAACGACGCCGCCCACACGGTGCCGCGGTGACCGTGCAGGACCACCGGCTTGGCATGCCGCGTGGCGTTCCAGACGCGGACGGTGCCGTCGTTGCCGGTGCTGGCGACCAACTGCCCGTCGGCGCTGAAGGCGACTCCCTCCGCGGTGCCGTCGTGCCTGCCGAGCACCATCGGCGCGCTCGTCCCGGCGACCTCCCAGACCCGCACCGTGCCGTCCGTGCTCGCGCTCGCCACCCGCCTGCCGTCGGGGCTGAAGGCGATCGCCTCGACCGAGTCGTGATGGCCGCGCAGCACGACCGGCGCGCCGCCGTCCAGAGGCCAGATCCGCACAGTGCCGTCGCCACCGCTGCTGGCCACGCGCCGGCCGTCCGAGCTGAACGCCACGCCCAGCACCCGACCGGTGTGGCCGTCGAGCACCGTGGGCTCGCCGCCGTCGACCGGCCAGATCCGCACCGTGCCGTCCTGCCCCGCGCTGGCGACCCGCTTTCCGTCGGGGCTCAACGACACCGCCCAGATCTCCTCCCGCTGGCGACGCACGGACACCAGCGTGCCGGTCTCCCAGTCCCACACCGACACCGCCCCGTCCACCCCCGCGGCCGCGAGGCGCTTCCCGTCCCGGCTGAACACCGGGGTCCACACCTCGCCGTCATGACCGCGGAGCACGACGGGGTCCTTGCCCGTCACCTTGCCGTCGCGCCACTCCCAGATCCGCAGCGCGCCGTCCGCGCCCCCGGTGACGAGGTGCCGGCCGTCCGGTGCGAACGCGACACCGGTGATCTTCCCGCCGTGCCCGGACAGGCTGGCCCGGACGTGCGACTCGATCGCGGCCTGCCGCAGCGCTGCCTCGGTGTCCTCGCCGGGACGGGTCTGGAAGGCCTCTCGGGCGAGCAGCAGGCCGAGCTCCGGGTCAAGCTGGGCCTGTGCCCGCGCGTCCGCGATGAGCTGGCGGCTGTAGGCAATCTCCTTCTCCGTCGCGGCCTCCTTCGCGAGCAGCAACGCGAGGACCGCCAGCACGGTCACCACGACCGTCGCCGTCGCCAGACCGCCGAACGCCAGCCGCAGGCGCCACTTGCGCGCGTTCCGCTCGCGGTCGCTGGCCTTGACGCTGAGGCTCAGGAACTCCCGCTCGGTGTCGTTGAGCCGGTCCTTCGGCCGGTCCTGCCAGGCCGCGAGCCGGGCACCCCGGTACAGCCACCCGTCGTCGCGGTCGTGGCGTTCCCAGTCGGCGACGGTCTCGGTGAGCCTCCGGTGCGCCGACAGGGTCTCCCGGTCCTCGGCCAGCCACACGCGCAGGCGGGGCCAGGAACGGATCAAGGCCTCGTGCGCCACCTCCACGGTGTCCTGGCCCAACGTCACCAGCCGCGCGTCGGCGAGGCTGGCCAGCACGGTGGTGACCGCCTCGGCGTCCGGGCCGCCGAGCAGCTCCCGCCGGGAGACGCGGCGACGGGTGTCCTCCGTTCCCTCCCCCAGCGCCGTCAGGCGCAGGAACACGTCCCGGGCGACACGTTGCCCGGCCGCGTCGAACTGGGCGAACACCCGGTCCGCCGTGCGCGCGATCGCACCCCGTACGCCGCCCGTCCGCCGGTAGCCGGCCAACGTCAGCCGGTCGCCGCTGCGCTGCTTCCACGTCTCGAGCAGCGCGTGGGACAGCAACGGCAGCACGCCCGGCTCGCCCACGACGTCGGCGAGCACGGCCTCGACCAGTGCGGCCTCGACCGCGAGGCCGGCGGCAGCGGCCGGCTCCCGGATCACGGCACGCAGGTCCTCGGCGGCCATCGGGCCGACCAGCACCTGGCGGTCGCGCAACGCCGCGACCAGCGCCGGGTACTGCGCACACCGCGCGTAGAAGTCCGCCCGAACCCCCAGCACGACCCGCGCCAGGCCGTCGCACTCCTGCGCCGCGGCCAGCAGGCAGGCGAGGAAGCTCCGGCGCTCGGACTCGTCCCGGCAGAGGGTGAACACCTCTTCGAACTGGTCGACGACGATCGCCAACCGCGCCCCCGGCGCCCGGTTGGCGAGCGCCTGTCTGATCAGCGCGCAGATCTCGCCCGGCGCGGCGGCCAGGTCCGCGCCGAGGTCGGGCTCCCGGCAGGCCAGGCCGGCGAGCTCGGCGGCGAGCTGTTCGACGGGGCGGGAACCCGGGGTGAGGAGGACCGTGGGCCAGTCGGCACTGCCGGGGAGGTGGTTCTGCCAGACCGCAGGGAGCAGACCCGCGCGCAGCAGCGAGGACTTCCCGCTGCCGGAGGCCCCGAACAAGGCGAGGAACGTCGACTCGGAAAGCCGGGAGCACAGGTCCTCGACCAGGTCGTGCCGCCCGAAGAACCGGTTGGCGTCCTCCGGCTCGAACGACGTGAGCCCCAGGTAAGGCGCCTTGGCGAGGTCACGGTCGTCGTGCGCGGCGCTCAGGGCGACCGACGTCTGCTCCCACCGCTGTTCCCACTCGTCCGGATCCGCGCCGCACGCGCGAACGTAGGCCAATGTGACAGCCAAGGATGGTAATGTCTCACCACCCGCGGCCTCGGACAACGCGGTCACCGAGTAGCCGGCGCGCCGCGCGAGCACCCGATAACTCGGCCGCCCCGCCGACTCCCGCACCCCACGCAACTCGTGGGCGAACCGCTGTAGCGGCCCATCCTCGGGATCGAGCCGACGTTCGCGCCGCCCCATCAACACCTCCCAGCATCCGCGACGGCCGGACCGAAAGTCCCGCCGTGGCCGTCCCCAGACAAGATCACCGCCGCATGATCCCGCTCCGGCACCACAGGTGTCATGCGATCGGCCAGAAACCCAGGACGATGGCCGTCCATCCCAAAGCCGAGCATCGCAGAACTGGTACATCCCAGCTCCGCAGCCCCCGAGGCTCCCTCCCCCACCGCAAACCCCTGCGGAACACCCCAGCTCCCTAGAGCCCCCCGGGCTCCCTCGCCCAGGCCATCTCGTAGCTCCTGGTCGGCGGAGTCAAGGGTCGAGCGAAGCGAGATCGCGAAGCGACGCCCGAAGGGCGCCCTTTACGCCGCCGACCAGGAGTACGACACTCGAGGCCGAGGGAGCTGTCTCAACCGTGAACAAGAACCGCTCCCTCGGCCGTTGATCGTCGTACTCCGCCCCAACGGTGTAAAGGGCGCCTCCGGCGTCGCTGACGCGAGCTCGCTTCGCTCGCCCCTTGACACCATTGGACCGGAGCTACGAGACGGCCTGTA
>NZ_MSIE01000051.1 GCF_001921205.1 Actinophytocola xanthii
CCGGCGTCGCTGACGCGAGCTCGCTTCGCTCGCCCCTTGACACCATTGGACCGGAGCTACGAGACGGCCTGTACGAGGGAGCCGCCGGGCGGTGGATCAGGGTCAGCTCGGCGAGGCGGAGTCGGGCCGTGGCCGGCGGCCGGGGCGAGAGTTCCGATGTGCCCTGCGCGTCGCCGTGGACGAGCGGAGGGTCCTCATCCAGGCTCTCCCGGGATGACCGTGGGGGTGAAACCAGGCGTCACCTCAACACACGTGTGGGAGAAGTCCAGCTGCGCGCCGGTGATGCCCGTCGGACCCAGGATCCTGACCCTCTCCCATCCGGTGAGCCTCGTGCCCCCGTCTCCCGTACGCAGCCACGTGGTGGTCACGGTCTTCGTTCCCGGAGCCGGGAAGTCGATGTAGTGCACCGGCCCGCTGGCGCCGTCGCTGCGCAGCCACTGGTAGACGACCCTGGTCGGTCTGGTCACCGAGATCTGCTGGGAGAAGACGGTCTCGTACCCGGTCGCGCAGCTGGAGTAGGCGGGGTTCGGGTCGGCCCGGCCCACCCCGAGGAACACCGGAGGCGACGCGGCCACGACGAGAGCCACGGAGCTGCCCCCGTTCACCACCGAGCCCGCCGGTGGGCTGGAACCCAGGACGGTGCCGGCGGGTTCCTCCGACTCCTGCTGGGCCACCTTCCCGACGGCGAGCCCATCCCTGACCAGGGTCCTCTTCGCGTCCTCGAGGTCGAGCCCGACCACCGCGGGCACCTGCGATCTCGGCTCCGGTGCGTCCGTCACGGTCCCGCCCCCGCCACCCGGTGGGGTCGGATCCGGACCGGCGCTCGGGCCCTGCTCGACGCCGGGGGGCTGGTCGGCGCCGTAGCCGCCGCCGAGGTCACCCCCGGGTGAACCGGGCAGGGTCGTCTCGGACGGCGGTGGCGCGGCCGCGGCGCCGGGCGCCCTGGCCACCACCAGGGTGACGCCCCGACCGCGGTCCAGCTTGCCCCCTGCCGGGGGGTCGGTGTGCAGGACCGTGCCGACCGGTTGGTCGGAGACCTGGTCGAACGTCGTGCGCAGGCGCAGGCCGCGCTCGGTGAGCTCGGCCTCGGCGGCTTCACGCGGCAGGCCGACCAGGTCCGGAACCTCCACCTGGCTCGGCGGGTCGTCACGCATCACGAAATAGACGACGACAACGATCGCGGCCGCGATGATGCCGGTTCCGGCCAATGTCAGACCGCCAGAAATTGGCCATTCCGCGCGCAGCCCGTCCACTCGGAATCGCCACCGCCGCCTTTTACCCTGCTGCTCGTCGGCTTTCTTCTCCTCGATCCTGCTTTCTTCGGTCTTCGTCTCGTCGGACATGGTCTGTTCGCTCATCCCCGCCCCCTCGGTGTGTTCTGATGAGCCATCACCCACCGAGGCGTGAATACCGGCGTCACATCGTGACTTCCGGCCCCACCGGCGGCCTATTCCGAGAAGGTTCACCCGTTTGGGTGCGCAGACCGCCGGTGGGAAGATGGGGAGCGATGGACGCGGCGGGCAATAGACATATTCTCGTGGGTCGGGAACACGTCCTGCACACCCTCCGCCTGGCAGTCGACGACGCCGTGGCGGGCCGGGGTGGGCTGACCGTGTTGGCCGGCGAGCCCGGTGTGGGAAAGACCCGGCTCGCCGAGGAGACCTGGGACTACGCGCGGTCGCGGCGGGCGGCCGTGGCCTGGGGCAGCTGTTGGGAGGGCGAAGGCGTGCCGGGGTTCTGGCCCTGGTCCCAGGTCCTGCGCTCGCTGACCGACGGCGACCGTAACCCGATCGTGGACGACCTGGCCGTCGCCGCCGACGAGATGAACCACCTGGTGTCCGAGGTGACGACGGTGGTGCGGCACTCCCCCGGTCCCCTCGCCACCGCCGGGCAGGAGCGGTTCCGCCTGTTCGACCAGGTGGCCCGGCTGCTGCGGGAGTGTTGTCGCTCCCGGCCCGTCGTGGTCGTCCTGGACGATCTCCACTGGAGCGACGCGTCGTCGCTGCGGCTGCTCCGGTTCGTCGCGCAGGACCTGCGCACCTCTCCGATTCTGATCCTCGGGGCCTACCGGGATGTGGAGATCGACGCCGACCATCCCATGGCCGAGCTGCTGGGCGAGCAGACCTGGTGCCAGCACCTCCGGGTCGGCGGTCTGTCCCAACAGGACGTCGGCCAGCTCGTGGCCGAGATCAGCGGCCTCAAGCTCAGCGACAGCGCCGCCGAGACCGTGCGTGCCGCGACCGGGGGTAATCCATTCTTCGTCCGGGAGCTGGCGGGTCTGCTGGCGGACCGGGAGGGCCTGTTCGACGGACCGATGGTCAATGGGTTGCCGGCGAGCCTCGCCGTGCCCGGCGGTGTGACAGCGGTGATCAACCGGAGGATCCAACGCCTGTCCCACCCGTGTCGGCAGATGCTGGAGGTGGCGGCCGTACTGGGCCTGGACTTCGACCTCGAGGTGCTGAGCGCTGTGCTGGAACGGCCGGAGGAGGCGACGGCGGCCCAGGCGGCGGAGGCCGTCCGCGCCCGGGTGTTGGTCAGGGAGCTTTGGGCGCCGGCGCGGTTCCGGTTCGTCCACGCCCTGCTCCGGCAGACGCTGTACTCCCGGCTGGCCCCCGGACGTCGCGTGGACCTGCACGCGCGCGCCGCCCGGGCCGTCGAGCGCCGGCATCGGGACAACCTCTCGCCGCACACGGCCCAGGTGGCCCACCACCTGTGGGAGGCCGGCACGGACCCGACGAGGGCGCTCGAGTACACGATCGAGGCCGCTCGCCAGGCGATGCACGCGCTCGCCTACGAGGAAGCGGTCACCCTCTTCGCGAGGGCGGCCACCATCCTCGAGGAGAGCTCGCCGGCCTCGGCGGTGCGCCGGTGCGACCTGCTGCTCGAGCTCGCCGACGCCCAGCTGGCCACAGAGGACTCGGCCGCGGCGCGGAAGACGTTCAAGGAGGTCGCCCTCCTCGCCCAGCGGGCCGGTGCCCCCGAGTGCCTGGCCAGGGCCGCGCTCGCCGTCGGGAACGTCTACGCCTTCGGCGTCCTCGACAACCTGGAGGTCGGTCTGCTGAGGACCGCACTGAAGGCTCTGCCCGGGGACGAGGTGAAGCTCCGGGCACGTCTGCTCGCGCGCCTGGCCAAGGCACTGGTGCTCACCTCCGCTCCGGAACGCCGCGCGGAGCTCGGCGAGGAAGCTGTCGAGCTGGCCCAGCGGACCGGCGATCCGGAGGTGCTCGGCTGGGTGCTGCTGGACCGGCACATCGCCATCTGGGGATCCGCGCCCGCGCCCGAACGGCTGGGCATGGCCACGGGCATCGTCGAGCTCGCCGAGGAGATCGACGACCGCGACCTGCTGGCCTGCGGTCGTGTCCTGCGGCTGGCCAACCTGCTCGAGCTCGGGGACATCGCCGCCTACGGCGCGGAGATCCACCTCCTCGAGCAGCTGGTCCGGGAGAACCGGATGACCGAGCTGCAGTGGCACGTGCCGCTCCTGCGGGCCACGGAGGCCCACATCGCGGGCCGCCTGGCCGAAGCGGAACGCTGGGCCGAGTACGGCCTGGCGCTGGGGCGGCGCGTCAACCACCCCGGCATTGACAGGTGGTACATGGCCGCCAAGAGCCTGCTCAAGCTCTGGCAGGGCCGCACCGAGGACGTCGAGCTCCTCGCCCGCCAGCTGATCGAGCGGGCGCCGGCCGTGTCGGTGCTGCGCACCGCACTGGCGCTCATCCTGGCCGAGACCGGACGCCCGGAGGAGGCCGCGATCGAGCTGGAGCGGCAGGGAGCCGACGGGTTCTCCAGGGTCCACCGGGACTTCACCTGGTTGGTGAACATCAGCTGCCTCGCGGCGATCTGCCACCGCGTCGGCTCCCGGTCCCACGCGGTGGTGCTCTACGAGCTGTTGCTGCCGCACGCCCCCTACCTCGTCCGGGCCAACCAGGTCGGCGTCGGCTGCGGCGGACCGGTCTCCTACTACCTCGGGCTGCTGGCCATGACGATGGACCGCCCGAGCGACGCGGTGGGCCATCTCGACGAGGCGGTCGCGACCAGCGAGCGCATCGGCGCGCCGCTCTTCGCGGCCCAGGCCCGCGCCACGCTCGCCGACTGCCTCGAGGCCCGGGGGCGGGCCGAGGATCGGCATCGCGCCGCCGAGCTCCGGCGGCAGGCGGACACGGCCATGCGGGCCCTGGGAGTCCGGCAGATCCTCCAGCCGCCCGTCCGGCTCCCTCCCCCGCGACCCCGGTCGGCCGTACTCCGGCGGGAAGGTGACTACTGGACGGTCCAGCACTCCGCCGGTCCGACCCGGGTTCGCGACCGCATCGGCCTGCACTACCTGTGCCGGCTGCTCGCCGAGCCCGGACGCGAGTTCCACGTTCTCGACCTGGCCGCCCCGAGGGACCTGGAACAGGGTGTGCCCTCGGCCGGCACCGGCCCCGTTCTCGACGAACAGGCCAGAACGGCGTACCGGCGTCGGGCCGCGGAGCTGGAGGAGGAGCTGCGCGAGGCGGAGTCGTTCGGGGACCACGGCCGGACCGAGTCGGTACGCCGCGAGCTCGAGGCGATCGCCGACCAGCTGACGGCCGCCTTCGGCCTCGGCGGTCGCGACCGACAACCCCGTTCGGACGCCGAACGCGCCCGATCGGCCGTGACGAAGGCGATCAAGTCGGCCATCGGCCACATCGGCGACCACGACCACGTCCTCGGAGGACATCTCCAGCAGGCGGTCAGGACCGGCACGTTCTGCGCGTACACCCCCGACCCCACCGCGCCCCTGACCTGGACCCTCTGACGAACGAGCGCGCGCCCGCGCTGCGGTAGCGTGTCACGACATCGTTGGTGGTTCTGGGGGCACGGGTGGGCGGCACGCGCCGGATTCCGCTGGAGGCGGCGGTGGTCCGCATCTGGGGAGCCGACACGCCCCGCGGCGCCGGGTTTCTCGTCGGGCCGCGTGCGGTGCTCACCGCGACGCACGTGGTCGCGGAGGTGCTCGGAGTGCCCGCCGACGGGCCGTCACCCGGCGGTGACGTCCGGATCGAGGTCGACTTCCCCCTGCTCGCCCCGGGGCGTCGGATTTCGGCCGCGGTCGCGGCGTGGGCACCGGTCGACGAGGCGCTGCGGGGCGACGTCGCCGGTCTCCGGTTGCTCGAACCGCCGCCGCCGGAGGCCGCGCCGCTCGTGTTGGTCCGGTCCGGCGGAGTCACCTCGGACCAGCTGGTCATGGTCGGGTTCCCGCGCGGCCTCGAGCTGGGCAGCTGGGTGTACGGCCGCCGGGGCGGCCCGGTCGCCACGGGTTGGGTCGAGATCAACGCCGAACCGGGCCGGGAGTCCACACTCGAGCCCGGCTTCTCGGGGTCGCCGGTGTGGGCGCCGGGCCTGGACGCGGCGATCGGCATGGTGGCCCGGCGGGTGCGCGGCGCGCCGCCCAAGATCGGTTACCTGATCACCGTCGCCACCGTACTGGACACCTGGCCGGAGCTGGCGGAGGTGATCGAGCGTCGGCCGCCGTTCCGGGCCCTGCGGCCGTTCGCCGAGGAGGACGCCGAGCTGTTCTTCGGCCGCGAGGAGCAGACCGCACAGCTCGCCGGGCTCGCGCGGACCACGCCCGTGGTGTGCGTGGTGGGGCCCTCGGGCGTCGGGAAGTCCTCGCTGCTGCATGCGGGTGTGCTCCCCGTGCTGCGGCAGGAACCCGGTCAGGTGGTTCTGGTGCTGCGCCCGTCGGACGGCAGTACGCCGCTGCACGCGCTGGCCGCCGCCTTCGACCACCTGCTCGCTCCCGACGCCTCGGCCCACGACCGGCTGGCCCGCGTCGACGACCTGGTCGACCGGCTGGCGGCTGGCGGCGTGGCCGACGTCGTCCGGGCCGTGCTGACCGAGCGGCGCGGCCAGCGGCTGCTGGTGGCGGTAGACCAGTTCGAGGAGGTCTTCGACGTCCCGACCGCCCAGCGGGCCGCGTTCACCCGGGTGCTGGTCTCGGCCACGCGCCCGGGGGCGGCGTGGTCGGTCCTGCTGAACCTGCGGGACACGTTCCTCGGGCCGAGCCTGGGTGACCAGGGGGTCCTCGAGATCGCCGCGCGCTGGGTGGTGGTCACGGTGGCCGACCTGACCAGGTCGCAGCTGCGCGGCGCGGTCACCGGCCCGCTGGCCGGGGTGGGCACGGTCAGCTACGAGGAAGGACTGGTCGAGCGGCTGCTCGACGACGTGCAGAGCGCGCCGAGCTCGTTGCCGCTGCTGCAGTTCACCCTGACCGAGCTGTGGGCGAGGCGGCGGGGTGGCCTGCTGCGGCACGACGCCTACGACGGCTTCGGCGGTCTGCACGGAGCGTTGGCGGGATACGCGCAGGACGTCTGGACCTCGTTGGACCCGCTCGCCAGGCAGCACGCGAGGCGGCTGCTGCTGCAGCTGGTCCGGCCGCTGCCAGAGGGTGAGCCGTGGGTACGGCGCACGGCCCAGCGCGACGACCTCGACGACGCCCAGTGGGCCATCGCGCAGCGCCTGGCCAGCACGCGGCTGTTGGTGTTGCGTGGCGGGTCACGACCAGGTGTGGAGCTCGCCCACGAGTCGCTGATCGCACACTGGCCGCGGCTGCGGGCACTCGCGGAGGAGTTCCGCGACTTCCGCGTCTGGCAGGAGAACCTCCGGCAGCGGATGGCCACCTGGCGCACCGAGGGTGAGACGCCACGCAGGCTGCTGTCCGGACTGGACCTGAGGGAGGCGAACCGGTGGGCGGCGCGCCAGCCGGTCGATCTCACCGCCGCCGAGCGGGAGTTCCTGGCGCTGAGCGGTCAGCGCCGGCGGCGCAGGTGGGCGGGCACCGCGCTCGTGATGACGGTGGTCCTGGTGGCCGTGCTGGCCACCGTCCAGTCGACCGCGCGGCAGCGGGGCGGCCTCGCCGCCGCGGACCTCGCCGAGGAGGCCGCCCAGCTGGAGCCGTACGACAGCTATGGCTCCCTGCAGCTGGGGCTGCGTGCCTACCGCACCGACCCGGACGTCGACTTCGGATACCGGGAGCCACACGACTACCCCGGCACCGACCGGCTGCTGCCCGACTACACCATGGTCGACCCCAACCGGTCCCCACCAACGCCGAGTACGACGGGCGGCACCGGGATGGAGGAGGTCGGCCGGCTCGCCAGGGGCATGTCCACCAAGATCAGCGGTGCCGGTACGCGCGTGGTCACCACGAACTCCGCCAACCAGGTCGTGGTGTGGTCCGTCGAGGGTGAGCGGGTGCGGTCCACGCCGCTGAGCGCCCTGTTCAACCGGCACGACGTCGCGCACCAGGTGGTGGTCAGCCGCAGCGGCCGGTACGTCGCGTTCGTGCAGACCGTGCTCCCGGCGTTCTCCGAGGGGATGGCGGACGCCCCGGTGGACAAGGAGGGCCTGCCGGTACCCGACCCGAACACCTCGGGCACGTGCGCCGTGAGCAGTGCCGCCCAGATGGTGACCTGCCTGGTGGTCTACGACCTCGACGCCGACAAGGTCGTTGTGGCCACCCCGCTCGGCGGTGCGGGCACGTTCGTCTCGATGATCGGCATCGACCCGGCCGACGAGGTGGTCGCCGCGGTGCTCCCCGGCAGCCGCGACCGGACCACCGTCGAGTCGAGCGAGAACACGATCCGGCGGTGGGACCTGAGCGACGGCCGCGAGTGGACGCCGCTGCGGGTCCCCTGGCGCAGCTGGTGGACGGGCATGTGGTTGCGGCCCGGTGGCACGTCGGCCGTGGTACGGGAGTTCATCCCGGACTCGACCGGCACGCGGCCGGAGCGGTACGCGCTGTCGATCGGCGAGCTGGGCCCGGTGCCGGGCCGCCGCGAGCTGGCGGAGAACATCAAGGACGCCGAGACGAGCCTGGACTGGGGCACGGTCGCGGCCGTTGAGAGCCCGGCGGGGAGTCCGGCCAGCATCACCGCCTGGGACACCGGGACGGGCCGGGTCGTCACGAGGATCGGCGACCTCACCGACGAACAGGACGACGGGTACCTCGGGGTGAACCGCGACGGCAGCGCCCTGGTCCTCCGGTGGCGGAAGGCGCTGCCGGCCAACCCGCCGACCGACGTCGAGGAGTTCGCCGCACTCAGCACGGGAGGACTGGCCGCGTGGTCGCTGCCGGAGGGGACGCGGCAGGAGGTGCCCGAGGGCTTCGACGACACCTGGCACCGGCTGGTCCCGCTGGGGGACACACTGGACGGTCCACTCGCGCTGACCCGTACCAGCGTCGTCGGCCTCACCCTGTCCAGACCCGGTGGCGCGCCGCCGTGGGACCGCATGGCCGGCACCGACGAGCCGTCGAGCCTGGACAACGACGAGCTGGCCGACCGGCTCTGCGAACTGCTGGCCGACCCGAACAACGACGCCAGCGTCCGCCCGCTCGTACCACCGGACACAGCCGAGGAGCCGCCATGCCCGACCTGATGAGCTTTCCCGTCGACGACGAGAACGACGTGCTGGTCGAGGTCGACCTCGACCAGCCGGAGATCGGCCCGGTGTCCAGAGCCGGGGACCTGATCAGGTCCGCGTCGACCTCGTTCGACGGCGCGCTCGCTCACGTTCGCAAGGCCGCCTCGGTCGCACTGGCCAGCTTCCGCGACATGGACGTGCGCCCGGACGACGTCGAGGTCGAGTTCGGCGTCAAGCTCAACGCCCAGGCCGGTGCGGTGATCGCCAGAACGGGCGTGGACGGGCACCTCAAGGTGAAGCTCACCTGGCGCCGTACGGAGGACGCGCCGCCCCCCGTCGCACAGGAGGATGCCACCCCTGACGAGCCTCGGCCCGGCGACCCCTCAGCTTCCTGACCTCCCCCAGCCGAACCTCGAAAACCCGGGGCACCCACGACCGGACAGAAACCACACCACTGGAATCGACGGTTCACTGTGGACAAATAACTGTCTTTTCCGATGCTCTAACCTTACGCCGTGCTGACCTCCAGACGTCGTCGCATCGTGCTCGCGATCGTCGCCGCGTTCACCGTCGTCCTCGTCGCCGGAGCCGTGTTGATCTATCCGGCCTGGCGCGCGAAGCAGGGCAACGGTGTCAAATGGACGACCGACATCACTGCCGGTGCACTACTCGACTACGACGAGGGTCGACTGCTCCTGGTTGACACCACCACCGGCCCAGGACAGCTCACGGTGGTGAACCGAAGGACCGGCGGCGTCCAGCAAGCAGGCACCGTCGACCTGCAGCGTCGAGCAAGCCTCGTACCCGATGGCGTCGTGGCGAGCGTCGGCGGCGAACTCATTCTGACTGGTGCGGACGGCGATCCAGTGTGGACCAAAAAGCAGGGTCTGGGCAGTTTTCCCTTGCACACCCTGGTGGCAGTGGACCTCGACGCTGGCGTCGTTCTGAGCGCGGTGGATCCTCCGGAATTTGGCGGCTCGCTGACGGCGTTCGCCATCGCCGATGGCGCTCCCGTGTGGACGATTCCGAACATCAACAGGGTTGGTAACTTCCGGATAAAAGCGGAACCCGTTCGACCACCAGGTGCGCTGCGCGACACCACACTGATCCCGGTGATCCGACAGGGCGACTTCGGGCCACATGCCACTGCCATGATCGCGACCTGGAGTCTCGTTTCGGTCAAGACCCACACCTTCGTGACGACTGTCGTGGAGGACACCAGCACCGGCAACCCCCTCGCGACGGGCGCGGCGACCGTGCCGAACGGGGTGGCCGACTGCTCGGCCCTGACGGTTGCCGCCTCCAGCACACCTGTTCGCTGGAAGGAGAGCCCACCCGCCGTCGACTGCGACCTGGTCCCCGCACTGGACTCCACCCGCGTCCTCATGACGGCGAGACGAGAAGCCGAACAGGTCGGCGGCCGGCACCGGGTCACGTTGCTGAGCCTGACACTGGAGTCCGGCGAGGTGACAAGGCTGGACTGGAGAGGAACCCTCGCCGACACGTACGTGCAACGGCAGGGACGGGAGCTGCAGCAGTCCTGGGGACGGTTCCTCTTCCTCGACGGCGTCGTCTACGACACCACCACCGGACAGAAGGCGTGGACCGCCGAAGAGGCGTGGATCACCGACGACGGCGCCGTGGTCGCGGAGCGCGTGACCGGTATCGACCGCCTCGTCACGGGTGCCTCGGACGACTCCCGCTGGCTGCGGCTCGTCGACCCCCGCACGGGCGACGCCACCGGAGGCAGCTACATCTCCGACCAGCCGGTGACGAACGCCTACCCCGTCGACGACGAGGCGCTGATCATCACAACCAGCAAGATCACCCTGCTCGGCGACGAATGACACCCGCGAGCACCATGTCGAGGCGGACGCCCCGCGGGCGGATCGCGCCACTCTTACGAGTGGTTGTGCCGCGCGGCTGTTAACCCCCCACCCGACGATGCCGACATCTCGACGTGCTCGAAACAGCGGAACGCCCTGTCGCGGACCTGGTAGGCACCGCCCGAGGGGTGGCCCGGATGGTGCCGCACCCCACGCACGGGCCAGGTCAGCTCCACCCGAGTAGAGCATTGAGCGAGCCGGGTTGAGCCTTCCGGGCCAGCGGGCCCTGCGGCGTCGGCCGGCTCCGCGGGCAGTCCGGCTCGCGTTGAGCATCGCTGTGTGTTCGCTCGGACTGGTGGTGGTGATCAGAGCGTTCGGGGTGGTCCCGGTGGATCTGTGGGTGTACCGGGACGGCGGTCGCGCGGTACTCGACGCCGATCCCCTGTATGCGGGACCGTTGGCACACGGCCTACCGTTCACCTACCCGCCGTGGGCGGCTATCCTCTTCACCTCGCTGGCACTCCTCGCCCCGGCTGCGGCCAAACTCGTGGTCCTCATCGGAAACTGCGCCCTGGCCGTCCTCGCCGCGGCGAGGACGCTGAGCACCCTCGGCCGAGCGCCGGTCGCCCTGGTCCTGGTGGCCGCCAGCGCGGCCGTCGCCACGGAGGCCGTGCGCACGACTATCCACATCGGTCAGGTGAACCTGCTGCTGCTGGCGGTCATCCTGTGGGACCTGCTCCGGCCGGACGACCGGCGGAGCAAGGGCGTCGGCCTGGGCCTCGTGGCCGGTATCAAGCTCACCCCGATGTTCTTCGTGCTGTACCTGGTGGCCACGAGAAGGTTCCGCGCCGCGATCACGGCTGCTGGCACCTTCCTGGCGACCGTGGTCGTGGGTTTCTCGCGCTCCTACCGACCGATTCCACCAGGTTCTGGATCACCGGGACGTTCCTCGACGCCAGCCGGGTGTACGCGGACGCCGCCGCACCGCAGAACCAGTCCCTGCACGGCCTCGTCCTACGACTGGGCGGATCGGCGTCCCTGTGGCTGATGCTCGCGGCTTCGGTGACGGCCTGCACGATCGTCGTGGCGACCCGGGCCAGCCGAAGGGGTGAGGAGCTGCTCGCACTCACGCTGTGCGGGCTGTGCGCCGCCGCGGTCTCGCCCTGGGCCTGGGGCCACCACTGGGTGTGGCTCCTTCCGCTCGGCGCGTTCCTGGTCACGCTGGCCCTGGGCTCGACCGCGAGGCCGCGGTGTCCGGTGTGGATACTGCCGGCGGCGCTGGTGCCGCTGACCGTTCCCCCCGTACTCGCCCTCGCCGTGCCACCACCGAACCACCAACCGGCACTCGACACCGGCCCGGTCGCCTTCGTTCTGGGCAATGTCTACGTCGTGGTCTTCGCCGCCACCCTCCTCGCCAGCGTCGTTCACCTGTCGCGCCTCGACCCGCCGGCTGCGCGGGCGGGGCTGGGGAGACGGTCCAGGTGAACGACGTGCTCGCGCGGCGTGCTCTAGGCGGGCATCGCCTTGCCGAACCAGTGGTAACCGCCGTGGCTGCGGACCAGGCCCGTGACGGCGGTACCGACGGCCGCGATGTCGGCGGGACTCGGGGTGTCCAGGTACCCCTCCTGCCCGACGTTGGGATGCGTGTGGAAGTCCACCACCAGGACCTCGTTCGCCTGGGGCGCGGGTGCGGTGGGGGTGCAGCTGTCCCGGGTGCTCCCGCCGGTCCAGGTCTCCACGCGGAAGGTGTCGCTGACCGTGTTGTGGAAGATCCAACAACCCTGTTCGTTCTTGGGTGTCTGTGGGTTGCCGCCGGGGAGGACCAGTCCTCGCGTCGCCGGCGACGGCAGCAGCACGGCATGCGCACGCGACTGCTCCCAGAGCGCGATCAGGGTCTGGCCGCACTCCTCGAGGATGCGGGTCTGGGTCACCGGACGCGGCCCGACGTGAGACGCGACAACGCCGCTGGCGTTGCCACCGCCGCCGTTGTTCCGGCCCACCGCTCGCATGGCGTTCCGTCCGGCGTTGCTGTTCTGCAGGATCGCGGCAAGTGCCGCCCTCGGATCCGGGTATGACATCGTGAGTGTTCTCCGTTCTGTGCTGTCCGCGCGTCACGCGCCCTGGCTGGCGAGCACCTCGGCCATCATGACCTGCAGTTCCTCGTCGCTGATGTCGGCGAGCTCCGGGTTCTGCTTCCGGAACTCGGCGAACACGTCGGGGCCGAACGCGGCGACGGCCTGGTCCACGGTCATCTCGGGTGCGGCCGTCCCGGGTTCGCCCGCGGTGGCCGGTGCCGCCACCGTGACGCCGTACTGGGCGAGCACCTCACGCGGTCCGTTCGCCGTCGCGTAGTCGCAGAACGTGCGGGCGGACGCGCCGACGCCCTGCTCGTTCGCGTAGTACAGGAACCACTCGACGAAAGCCGGCCAGCTCTCGTCGTTGCCGTCCCAGGACGCTCCGTTCGTGCGCAGGTAGGTGTTCCAGGCATCCGGGTCTTCCTGCGCCATCTCGGCGGCGATACCCTCCGGGCCCTGCTCGCTCTCCGCCACGGCGGCCGGCTCCGCGACCTCCGGCCACACGACGGAGGCAATCGCGGCCCGCAACTCCTCGACGTCACCGTTGTCGACGATTGCCTGCCCGAGCCCCTCCGTCGGCGTGCCGACACTGTCCGCCACCTCGGCGATGCGGGCGAGGAGTTCGGTCCACCGGGCATCGTCGGCGCTGGGCGTCGACAGACCGAGCAGCTCGTGCCACTCCGCACCCAGATGCGGGTCGGCGCGGCAGACCTCCGACACGGCATTCCGCACGATCTCTTCCATGAATGGCCTCCGTTAGTCCGTGCCCTCAACTTCGCCGAGCCGAACGACGGGTGCCAGGTACGAAAGGGCAGTGGGTAGGGCCAGTCTCGGCGCAATCCGGTCAAACCGACACATTGCCGCGCTGCCGCCATAGATCGAATTCTGCCTTGTAGGGTGTACCAGTTTTTCGTGTCGGCAAGCCGCAGCGCCCTGGCACCGCAAGATCGATTCTTACCGGAAGGACCGTTGAATGCGCAGAGGCCAGCGCGACCACGTCGACCCCACGGTTCAAGCCGCGCGCATCACCCGGCGGGGAACCTTCGTCACCGCGGCGGCCACGGTGATTGCCGCGTTCATCGCGGCTGTTGTCGCCGCCTACAATGCCGGTAGTGACGACGGTGAGGCGAACGCGACCCCCTCGACCGTGACCGTCGTCCGCCCGGCGACGGCGTCCGGGCCGGGCTCAGTCCCTTCCACCGACGACGCGTCGGACACCGGTGACGTGTCCGCTCAGAGCGTGTTTGAGATCTTCATGGTGTGGTGAACTGGCGTG
>NZ_MSIE01000052.1 GCF_001921205.1 Actinophytocola xanthii
TGCCCGGCTCCGCACGGTGATCGAGGCCTACTACTTCAACCAGCGGCCCATGGCCGAACTCGCCGCCGAACTGGGGGTCACCGAGTCCCGGATCTCCCAGCTCCGCGCCGAAGCCACCGTGCTGCTCCGCGACGCGTTGAACACCGTCCACACCACCAACCCCACCCCCGCCCCCGCCACCGCCACCGCGCAGGCTGAGGGATGCGCCGCCCGCCGCCGCACCGCCTACTACGCCGCCGTCGCCGCCCACGGCACCCTGCGCACCCGCCTCGCCCACACCACCACCACCGGCCTCCCCCTCGGCATCGCCTGACCGGACCAGCCTGAGCCGACCCAGCCTGAGCCGACCCAGCCTGAGCCGACCGGGCCGGCGCTAGCCTGGTCCGGTGACCATCGAGCTGGCCCTGCTGTCGCGAGCGTGCTGTCGCGGCAGCGAGATCACTCGGCCCCGGTTGCGTCACCTGTTCGCGCTTCTCGCCGACGACCTGCGGGCGGGCGCCAGCACCGCGCGGCTGGTGGAGGAGCTGTGGCCGGACGAGCGGCCGGTGCACCCGGCCAAGGCACTTCAGGTCCTCGTCTCCCACGCACGAGCCAGCCTCGGCGCGGACATCATCGCCAGCACACCCTCCGGCTACCGCCTCTCCCTGGGGCCCGACGAGGTGGACGCGGCGGCCGTCCTGGTCAGACTCGCGGCGAGCGTGCGCTGCGCGCGCACCGGCGACCACGCCGCGGCGCTCGAACACGCCGAGGCCGGTCTGGCGTTGTGGTCCACTCCGCCGGAGGTGAACCTCGAGCTCGGCGACCCCCTGTCCATGCTGCGTGCGGCGCGGGCCTCGACGTACCGCTCGCTCGTGCGCGAGCGGTCGCTGGCCCTGTCCCGGCTGGACAGGCGCGCGGAGGCGCTGGAGCTGCTCCTCGAGGTGGTGGGGGAGTACCCGCGCGATGAGGAGGTCCTGGCCGAGCTGCTTCGCTGCGAGGCCGCGACGGTGGGACCGGCCGCCGCGCTGGACCGGTACGAGGCGTACCGCCGCGCGGTGCGCGAGGAGCTCGGCAGCGACCCCGGTCCCGCTCTCCGCGCCGTGCACCACCAGCTGCTCCAGGGCGAGCGACCCCTGGTCCGCCGAGGCGTGCCGCACGAGCCGAACGCCTTGCTCGGCCGGGACGCGGACGTCCGCGCGGTGGCGCAGCTGCTGCGCACCTCCCGCGTCACGTCGATCGTCGGTGCGGGCGGGCTGGGCAAGACCCGGCTCGCGCACGTGGTGAGCCGGCGGGCGGAGCAGCGGGTCGTGTGCTTCGTCGAGCTCGCGGGGGTGGCGGGAGACGAGGACGTCGTCCACCAGGTCGCCTCCGCCCTCGACGTCGGCGAGCCCGGGTTCGCCTCGGTCGGGCGCGGCGACCCGACGGACGGCCTGGCCGGCATCGTGAACGTCCTGGCGCCGGGCCCTGCCCTGCTGGTGCTGGACAACTGTGAACACGTGGTCGCCGGGGCCGCCGAGCTGGTGCGGGCCCTGGTGGCGATGTGCGCCGACCTGCGGGTGCTGACGACGAGCCGCGCCCCGCTCGGCATCTCCTCGGAGTCGGTGTACCTGCTGCCGGAGCTCGAGCCGGCGACGGCCGTCGAGCTGTTCGGCCAGCGGGCGCGGGCGGCGCGGTCCGGTGTGGACCTGCCCGCCGACGTCGTCGCACAGCTCTGCGGTCACCTGGACGGGCTGCCGCTCGCGGTGGAGTTGGCGGCGGCACGCGTCCGGGTCATGTCGGTGGGCGAGATCGCTCGCGGCCTGGAGGACCGGTTCGCGTTGCTGCGCGGCGGGTCCCGGGACGCGCCGGAGCGGCACCGGACCCTGCACGCCGTCATCGACTGGAGCTGGCACCTCCTCGACGCCGCCGGGCGCACCGCCATGCGGGCGTTGTCGGTCTTCCCCGGCGGGTTCACCGGCGCGGCCGCGCGACACCTGGTCGGCGAGGACGCCCTGCGGGTGGTGGAGCAGCTGGTCGGCCAGTCGATGCTCAGGGTGAGCGACACCGGCGCGGGGGTCCGCTTCCGGATGTTGGAGACCGTGCGTGAGTTCAGTGCGGCCCGTCGTGCCGACGCCGGCGAGACCGAGGAGGTGACGGGCCGGTTTCTCGCCTGGGCCCAGGCCTTCGGGCTCGCGCACCAGGAGTCGGTCTTCGGCGGTGAGCTCGTCTCGACGGTGGCACGGATCCGAGCCGAGCAGGACAACCTCGTCCTGGCGCTGCGGTACGGGATCGACCGCCGGGACGGCGCGACCGTGGCGGCGGCGTCCGCCGCGCTGGCCGGGTTGTGGACGGTCGAGTCGAACTTCGGGCGGATGGCGACGTTGGGTGAGGAGACGGCCTGGGTGCTCTCCCACTTCCGACCCGAGCCGGTGTTCGTCGAGGTGACCAGGACGGCAGCGGTACTGGCCGCGGTGAGCGCGTTCCTCCTGCACGGGTCGGGGGCGGCGCGCTCGCTGCTCACCCTGCGCCGGCTTCCCCAGGCTCCGCCGGTCACCATGCCCCGGGCCCTGGACGTCGTGTTGCGTGCGGTGGCCCCTGCGCCGGACCTGTCCGCGCTGGACACGCTGTGCGGCAGCGCCGAGCCGCTGGTGGCGGGGCTGGCCAACGGCGTGGTCAGCCAGCTTCGGGAGACCGCCGACGACCTGGAGGGCGCGTTGGCGGCGGCCCGGCGCTCACTCGGCGCGTTCGAGCGCCTGGCGGTCCCGGTGCTCCTCGCGACCGCGCACTCCCGGATGGGCGAGCTGTGCCTGCGGGCCGACCTGCCGGACGAGACACGCCACCACGTCGGCGAGATCCTCGCCGTCGTGGACGAGGTCGGCGCGTGGACGACGGCCGCCAGGGCGCGGTGGGTCATGGTGCTCGCCGACCTGCAGCGCGGTGCCGTGGACGAGGCGGAGCGCGGGCTCGACCAGGCGCTGCGCGCCGGCGCGGACAAGGCGTTGAGCATGGCCATGTTCGACGTCGCAGTGCGCGCGGAGATCCTCCTGGCCCGGGGCCAGGTCGAGGCGGGCCTGCGGCTGTGGCGTCGGGTGACCGACCGGCAGCGCCGCGACGCCCGCCCGGACGACGGCGGCGACTGGTGGTCGCTGGAGGCCAGGGCGGTGACCGTGGTCGCCCACGCGCACCACAGGCGGCTGGACCTGGTCGAGGAGATCGTCCACGAGCTGCCGTTCCTGCTCCGAGCGGCCGCGACCGTCGCGGCGCCGTCGTCCTACTCGAACTTCCCCATCTGCGGCGCGCTCCTGCTGGCCCTGGGCATGGCGGAGGTCGCCCGCGGGCAAAGGCGGGTGGGCGTGCGGATGATCGCGCTCGCACACCGGTTCCGTTTCACCCGGAACTTCCAGCCGACCATGTCCGCCGCCCGTGCCACCAGGGTCGCCGAGAAGGCCGACGGGTCGGCGTACGCCGAGGCGGTGTCGTCCTACGCCGACCTCGCCCCCGGGGCGCTGCGCCCCGCGGCGATGGCCGCGCTTCGCGAGCGCGAGCTGGTCACTGCCTCGGATCCCTCCTGAACACCGCGCGGGCCCAGAGGTAGCCGGCCACTGCGGCGCCCGCGCACCAGGCGAACGCCAGGCCGGCGCTGGAGCCGACCGGGGTTCCGAGCAGCAGCCCGCGGAGCGTGTCGATCACCGGGGTGAAGGGTTCGTTGTTGGCGAACCAGCGCACGGCCCCCGACATCGAGTCGGGCGTGACGAACGCGCTGCTGACGAACGGCAGGACCTGGACCACGACGGTGAAACCGCCGACACCCTCGGCGTTCCTGGCCGAGAGCCCGACCGCGACCGCAAGCCAGTTGAGCGCGAGCGCCAGCAGGGCGAGGACTCCGACCATCGCGAGCCAGTCGAGCGGGTCGGCGGCCGGCCGCAGCCCCAGCGCCAGGGCTACCGCGACGACGAGCGCACAGCTGGCCATCGTCCTGGCCAGGGCACTGGCGACGTGTCCGGTGAGGACCGAGGCGCGGGAGATCGCCATGGTCCGGAACCGGGCGATGATCCCCTCGGTGGAGTCCCGGTTGACCGCCAGGGCGGTCATGGTCGCGCCGTACCCCACGGTCATGAGCAGGATCCCGGGGACGACGTAGTCGACGTAGCCGCGCCCCGGCGTGCCGCCGCCGAGGCCGGTGTTCAGCGCGCCGCCGAAGATGCCGACGAACAGCAGCAGCAACACCACCGGCATGGCCAACGTCATGATCACCATCGACGGGTAGCGGGCGAGGTGGCGCAGGGTGCGGCGCAGCATCGTCGCCGCGTCGCGGACGGGGTGGGGCACGGTATTCATCGGGCGGGTGGTCATCGGGCGGGTGCTCATCGGGCGTTCTCCTTCTCGGTGCTCGGGCGGCCGGTGAGGGCGAAGAAGACGTCGTCGAGGTCGGGGGTGTGCACGGACAGCGCGTCGACCTCGATCGAGGCGTCGTCGAGGCGGTCGAGCAGCGCCCGCAGCGACCGGACGCTGCCGTCGTTGGGCACGTGCAGGGTGAGCGCGTCCTCGTCGGCGGACCCGCCGAGCGCGCGAGCGGCCAGCTCGACCTCGGCGGCGTCGGTGAACCGGAGGCGGACGTGGCCGCCGGGCACCCGGCGCTTCAACTCGTCCGGGGTACCGGCGGCGACGAGCCTCCCCTGGTCGAGCACCGCGATCCGGTCGGCCAGCTCGTCGGCCTCGTCCAGGTACTGGGTCGTCAGGAAGATCGTCACACCGCCGGCCACGAGGTCGCGGATGATCTCCCACATCGTGCAGCGGCTGCGCGGGTCGAGGCCGGTGGTCGGCTCGTCGAGGAAGATCACCCGCGGGTCGCCGACCAGGGTCATCGCGAGGTCCAGCCGCCGGCGCATACCGCCGGAGTAGGTCGCGGCCGACTTGTGCGCGGCGTCCTCCAGGTCGAACCGCGCCAGCAGCTCGGCGGCGCGACGTCGTCCCTCCCCGCGGCCGAGGTGGTGCAGGTCCGCCATCAGGACGAGGTTCTCCGCGCCGGTGAGCAGGTTGTCCACCGCGGAGAACTGGCCGGTGACACCGATGGCCGCCCGCACGGCGTGCGGCTCGCGGGCGACGTCGTGACCCGCGACACGAGCCTCACCGCCGTCCGCCCCGATCAGGGTGGACAGAATGCGCACGGCGGTGGTCTTCCCGGCGCCGTTCGGGCCGAGCAGCGCGAAGACCGACCCCTCGGCGACCTCCAGGTCGATGCCGTCGAGCACCACCTGGTCGCCGAAGGCCCTGCGCAGCCCGGTCGCGACGACCGCGGGCTGGGACTGGCTGATGGACACGTCCGTCCTCTCGTCAGCGTGGCGCTGGTCGCCACGACCGCGCAAAGCATGTGCGCCGCCGGGTTCATCCGGGTTTCATGAGGGTTCACCGAGGTTTCACCGGTCCCGAGGTTTGGACACGACGTTTCGGGTGCGCCGAGGCGGGCATTCCGGTTGTCCCGTGAGGAGGTTCTGTGGAGGAACGCACGACAGCCGCCGTGCTGGATGTCGGTTGTTTCAGCGCGCACCTGGTCGTGGTCGGCCGGGACCCCGAGACGCTGCGTCGTCCGCTGGTGTCCCACAAGGTGCGGTTGCGGCTCGACCAGGCGCTGGACCCCGCCGGCCGGATCGACGCGGCCGGGATCGACTGCGTCGTGGAGGCCGTGCGGGGCGTTCAGGAACGGCTCGGCGACGTCCGGGTCTCGAGGTTCGTGCCCTACGCGACCTCGTGCGTGCGGGACGCGGCCAACGCCGAGGAGGTGGTCTCCGCGGTGGCCCGGCGCACGGGGGTCGAGCTGCGGCTGTTGTCGGGCCGGCAGGAGGCCCGCTACTCCTACCTCGCGGCGCGCCGCTGGCTCGGCTCCGCCGGCCCGCTCGGCGTGCTCGACATCGGCGGCGGCACGATCGAGCTGGCGCAGGGCGACCAGGTCCGCCCCGCGTTCGCCGGGTCGCTGCCGCTCGGCGCCCGCACCCTCACCCGCGCCGGGCTGGACAGCCTCGAGCGCGTCCCGGGCATGCGAGCCGACCTCCTCCGCGGCATTACCGAGGCCGTCCCGGACGAGGTGCTGGCCGCCTTCGCCGACGGCCCGGCGATCGGCTGCTCGAAGGTGTTCCAGCAGTTGGCGAAGCTCGCCAACGCCCGGGGATCCGATCCGTCGCGGCTGCGCCTCACCGACGTCCAGGCCTGCATTCCCCGGTTGGCCGCGCTCCCGCCGCACCGGCGGGCCCGGCTTCCCGGCATCTCCCGGCACCGCGCCCGCCAGTCGCTCGCCGGCGCTGTCGTCGCCGAGGCGGTCATGACTGCCACCAACCGCGACGTCGTCCGCATCTGCCCCTGGTCCAGCAAGGAAGGCCTGCTGCTCACGCTGCTCGAGTCGGCGCGGTAGCGGCGGCACACGTCCGCGGCCTGTCCCGCAACAGATCGGCCCGTTCGATGCGTGTCAGGGTTGGCCTGTCCCGACCTGCCCAGGAGTGGTGCCGTGACCTTCGAGGAGTTCGTCGCCCAGCGGCTGGACGCGTTGGTCCGGTACGCGACCGTGGTGACCTGGGACCCACACCTGGCCGAGGACATCACCCAGGAGGTCCTCGTCCGGGCGCAGGCCCGGTGGTCGCGGATCGGCCGGCTCGACGCCCCGGAGCCGTACGTCAAGCGGATGGTGGTCAACGAGTTCCTCTCCTGGCGACGGCGTCGGGCGGCGCATCTGGTGTTCCTGCCGCGCGAGACCCTCGACGGGGTGGCCCCGCCGACCTCCGACGGGACCGGCGCCGTGGACGACCGCGACATCGCACACCGGCTCATCGCCGGTCTCCCGCCGAAGCAGCGCGCGGCCATCGCCCTGCGGTACTACGAGGACCTGCCTGACGAGGAGATCGCCGCCCTCCTGGGCTGTCGAGCCGGAACCGTACGCAGTTACCTTTCCCGTGGGCTGGCCGCGCTGCGCGCCGCGATGCCGGCCGAGCGGGCGCGGAACCTCGAGGAGTGCCTGTGAACAGCGAGATCGACGATGAGATCGGAGAGGTGATCCGGGAGGCCGTGCGGGAGCAGGAGCGGCGGGCCGCGCCCGCGGAGCGGGTTCGCGCCGCCCTGCCCAGCCGGGCCGCCAGCTACGCCCGCCGACGCCGGACCGCCAGGGGCCTGACCGCGGTGACCGCGGTGACCGCCGCCGTGGCGGTCGCGGTCGCCGTGCCCGCCGTCCTGCGCGAACCCGACCGAGGTGGGGGAGTGGCGGACCCGTCGACCGCCACGAGCACGACCCGACCCGACAGCGCTGCCCCCGACCTGGGCTCGGTAGCCCTGCGGTTCGCGCCGGCCTGGCTGCCCGAGGGGATGGTCGAGCGGACCCGCGTCGGACCGCTGAGCGACGCGCTCGCCGCCAAGTCGGGCGTCACCCGGATCTGGTCGCGCGCGCCGCTGGACCCCGGCACCGGCTTCCTCGCCGGCGACGGGAACATCGGCCTCTACGCCACGGCGGCCCGGCCCGACGAGGGCGCCGCCCACCTGCCCCCCGTGACGCTGGGGGAGGACGGCAGGCCGGCCCGGACCGGCTCCGGACCCGAGGAGGTAGACATCAACGGTCGGCCCGGACGCGAGTACGGCGGGAACATGCTGGTCTGGCAGCCCGACGAGCGAACCACGCTCGCGCTCGTGGCCCCCGGCGTCGGCCTGTCCGACGAGGACCTGCTCCGGATCGCTCGCTCGGTCCGCCCCGACCCGGCCGTGCTACGCGCGCCGCTGCGCCTGAACTGGCTGCCCGAGGGCATGGTGGCACAGGACCTCACCGTCGCCGGCAACTCGGCGACGGAGTGGGAGGCGGGCGTGATGGCCGAGCAGAAGACCGACCCCGGCGCCGGTGCCCAGCGCTTCGTGGCCGCCCACGTGGGCACCCAGACTCGCTCGGGCGTCCCGCGGGACGGCGAGCGCCTGGAGATCGCCGGCCGGCCGGCGTACCTGAGCCGAACCGAGGGCGGCCTGGAAGCCCGCCCGGGAAACCGGACGGAATGGGTCCTGGTCGTGGACCTGGGGCAGGGCCGCCGGCTCACCGTCCAGGGCGGCACCGGCCAGCAGGCCGGCCGGACGCCCCCGCCCACGCGGGAGGACATGATCCGGGTGGCCGAGAACATCGAGGTGGCCGAACCCGACCTCACCTGGTTCGGCCGCTGAGCGCACCGGCTGGTCACCCGGCGACGGGTGACCAGCCGGACGCCGGATCAGCCGGCGTTGCGCCAGCTCGTGGCCTGGAACCAGGTCCCGCTGAAGTGGCTGTAGCCCACGACAGTGCCGCTGTTGTTGATGTCCATGGCGATGCCGTGGCTGTCGGACAGGGGGACGAGCCGGGTGACCGTCCCGTTGGCGTTCCAGCGCACCGCGTGGGCACGGCCCTCGGCGTCGTTGGCGCTGCCGACCACCGTGCCGGCGTCGCTGACCCCGCTCGCCTCGCTGTAGGGCCTGCCAAGCGTGGGGAGCACGGTCGCCGCACCGGTGAGGTTCCACCGGACCGCCACGCGGTCGTTGCCCGCGAAGCACGAGCCGACGACGTCTCCGGTGTCGTTGAGCCGGTAGGCGAAGCACTCCGGGAAACCGGCGGGGGTGTCGAGCTGGCTGACCGCCCCCGCGGCGTCCCACAGGACCGCGTGGCGGACGCCGTCGGCACCCCGCGAGTACCCGACGACGACGCCCTCGTTGTTGACGTCGTAGGCGATGCTGTCGTTCTCACCGCCCGGCAGCGTGGCCAGCCGGACCGGCTCGGCCGCCGTGCTCTCCCACCGCGCCGCCGACCTGTCGGGGAAGTTCAGGAACCCGACGACCACGCCCGCCTCGTTGGTGCCGCGGGCCTCACCGGCGTAGCCGGGGAGCTCGTGCAGCGCACCGGACTGGTCCCACCACACCGGCACCCGCCACTGGCTCGTGGCCGGCTCCGCCCACCCGACGACCAGGCCGGCGTCGTTGAGGTCGAGGGCCTCGCTGTGTCTGCCGGGGGTGGCGAGCCCGGTCACCCCGGACGAGCGGAACACCACGGCCCGGTTGTACCCACCCGCCGACGTCGAGTAGCCGACCGCGACGCCGTCGTCGCGGACCGACGTCGCCTGGCTGTAGGTGTGGCCCGGTAAGGCACCCAGGTCCGTGACCGTGATCGCGGCTGATGCCGGGACCGCGGTCGCGACCACGGCCACCGCGGCCAGTGCCGCCGCGGCGACTCCCCCATGAGAACGTTTCACGATTAACCTCCTGCGGTCGTGATCTTCAAACGGCCGCAGGCTATCGGGAAACGATCCTCCGCCGGGGGTGTTTCAGCGGGACGCGGTCAGGGCGTCGAAGTCCGGGAACGTGTCGGCCAGCCGGTTGCCGGTGAAGGCACCCACCCAGCCGTCGTCGTCGTGGAAGAAGCGGATAGCCACGTAGTCCGGCCGGGTTCCCATGTCGAACCAGTGGGTGGTGTCGGCCGGCACGCTCAGCAGGTCGCCGGCCTCGCACAGCACGGCGTACACCTTGCCGCCCACATGCAGGTAGAACACCCCGGACCCACGCGCGAAGAACCGGTCCTCGTCATCGTCGTGGGTGTGCTCGGCCAGGAACTTCTGCCGGGCCTGCGCGGCCTGCTCCGCCCACTCGGGACTGTCCTGCGGGGTCATCCGCGTCGCGTCGACCAGGACGTAGCCCTCGGTGTCGACCACGCGCCGCACCCGGTCGGCGTAGGCCTCCAGCACCTGCTCCTGCGTCGGCTCGGCTGGCAGCTCGTCCACCAGCGGCCACCGCTCGAACCGCACGCCGATCTCCTTGAGCTCGGCGGCGATCTCCTCGCCCTCCTCGGTCCGCAGCAACTCCCTGGTCGGGTCGTCGTCCGCCCACACGGTCAGCAGCGTCATCGCACATCCCTTCCCACACCGTCGATCCTCGTCTCGAGGACGAACCTGAGCAACCACTCCAGGCATTCCAGACGGTGCCTGGCCTGCCGGAGGTCGCCTCCCCAGACGTAGATCCCGTGCCGCGCGACGATCAGCGCCGGCGTGTCCGCGCGGAACCCCCGCTCGAACGCGTCCCCGAGCACCCGCATGTCCTGCCCGTTGGGGATCACCGGGACGGTGACCAGGTCGTCATGGGCCGCGCGACCGAAGCCCTTGAGCATCTCCAGGTCGCGCAGCGGCACCCCGTCCGGCCACCGCTGCGCCGCCAGGACCGGGGCGAGCGCGTGGACGTGCACGACGGCGCCCGCCCCCGCCACCGCCGCGATCCGCGCGTGCAGCCCGGCCTCCGCGGACGGCACGCCGCCGGACACCGCGGCGCCCTCGCCGTCCACGACCACCACGTCCTCGGCGGTCAGCTCGCCCTTGTCCAGCCCGCTCGCGGTCACCGCCAGCCGCAGCGGGTCCCGGCCCAGCACGACCGAGAGGTTGCCCGAGGTCCCGCGCATCCACCCCATGCCGGCGTAGCGGGCGGCCTCCCCGGCCAGCGCCGCGCCGGCCGCCGCCAGCTCGGTCATGCCGGCTCCACCGAGACCTCGGCGAGCGAGGCCACCGTCGGGTGCGGGCCGAAGTCGGCGTCGCCGAACGGCTCGCCCGGCCGGGCCACGCCGACCGTCCGCCACCCGGCCGACCGCGCCGCGTCCAGCTCCGCGGGGACGTCGGACAGAAACACGATCCGATCCGGCTCCGCGCCCAGCCGCTCGGCGATCGTCCGGTACGAGGGCTCCTCCCGCTTCGGCCCGGCGTTGACCGTGTCGAAGTGCTCGCGGAACAGGCCGGTCAGGTCGCCCTCGGTGGTGCGGGAGAACGAGGCGACCTGACCGGGTACCGAGCCGGAGGAGAACACGGCGAGCCGCAGACCGGCGTCGTGCCAGGCCCGCAGGGCCGGGGTCACGTCGGGGAACAGCTCGGTGGTGAGCTCGCCCGAGGCGAAGCCCCGCTGCCAGATCAGGCCCTGGAGGGTCTTCAGCGGGGCGGCCTTGCGGTCCTGGGCCATCCAGCCGTGCAGCACGGCCACGACCGCGGCCGTGTCCGCGTCCGAGGCGAGCCCGCCCAGCTCACGGGTCTCGGCGACCGCGGCGGTGGTCACCGGGTCGTCCGGGTGCGCCTCGATCCACGGCCCCAGTCGGGGCCGGGCGTAGTCGTAGAGCACCACGTGCACCTGGCTCGTCGCGGTGAGGGTGCCCTCGATGTCGAGGACGACCCACTCGGCGGTGATCGCCGGCACTGTGTTCGTCGGCACTGTGTCCTTCACTCCTGCTCGTGGTATCCGACCAGCTGGTCGGGGTCGAACGGGCCCCGGTCGGTGACCACCGTGCTCACGAACCGGGGCGGGGTCACGTCGAAGGCGGGGTAGAGCCCGCGGATCGCCGGGTGCACGACGCCCGCCGCGGTCAGCACCTCCGCGCCGGAGCGGTACTCGATCGGCACGTCGGCCGCGGTCGGCGCGAGCCGGTCGGGGGCCTGCACCATGGCCAGGAACGGCACTCCGTAGGCGTGTGCGGCGACCGCGAGGCCGAGCGTGCCGATCTTGTTGACCACGTGCCCGTCCATCGTGACCCGGTCGGCCGCGGTGACCAGCGCGTCGATCCGCCCGGACGCGAGCACGGCGGCACCCATCCCGTCGGTGATCAGGGTCGTCTCCACGCCCATCTCGGCCAGCGTCTCGGCGGTCAGCCGCGCACCCTGCAGGTACGGGCGGGTCTCGGTGCAGTGGACGGTGAACGTCCGGCCGCTCTCCCGGGCCGCCCGCACCAGCTCCACCAGGTACAGGTCCGCCCAGCAGTGGGTGAGCAGCGACGCGTCGTCGGGCAGCAGCCGCGCGGTGTGCCGCCCCAGCGCCCGGCTGCGTGACCGGTACCGCTCGTCGCCGGCGAGGGCGCCGGCCGTGGCGGAGCCGACCAGGTCCGCCTCGTCCACGGCGGACAGCACGGCATGGACGGCCTTGCGAAGGTGGTTGTTGGTGCGCCGGGTGGCGACCAGCCGTTCGCCGGCCTGCCGCAGGTAGGCCAGCGGGTCGGGGCGGGTGGCCGCCTCGCGGGCGGCGAGGACCATGCCCCAGAGCGCGGCGAAGTACGGCCCGGAGGACTGGGTCACCATGTCCTCGATGGCCTTGGCCACGTCCTCGACCGTCGCGCAGCGCACCCACTCCCGACGGGCGGGAAACACCCGGCGGTCCAGGATCAGCACGCCGTCGTCGGTGAGCCGGACGCTGTGCGCCAGGGTGGGCTCGTCCATCAGCTGTATCCCGTCGGCTCGGGGTGGTCCCCGGTGAGGAAGTGCGCGCCGACCTCCCGCGCCTTGTAGGACACCGGGTCGTGCAGGGTCAGCGTGCGGGCGTTGCGCCAGAAGCGGTCGAACCCGTAGGAGTTGGCGGTCGCCCTGGCCCCCACGAACTCGAACACCGTGGTCGTGACGTCGTTGACGAGCCGGGTGGCCACGACCTTGGCCGAGGAGATCGCCACCGCCGCCTCGCCACGCTGCTCGGGGGTCAGGTCGGTGCCGGCCTCGAACGCCGCGCCGAGGGCGGCCGCGGCGATGTCGGTGAGGGCGGCCGCCGCGCGGGTACGGGCGACCAGCTCCCCGTACCCGGCCAGGATGTACGGGTCGGCCGTCGCGGAGTCCACTCCGGACAGCGCCCAGGGTCGGGTCCTGGTCCTGGTGTACTCGGCCGCCTCCGCCAGCGCGCCCTCGGCGATGCCGAGGTAGACCTGGGTCAGCATCAGCTGGAAGCCGATGGCGGCGAGCGAGCCGCGCAGCGCGCCGGGCTCCTCGTGGCCGCCGAGCACGTCCTCCTCCGGCACGTGCGTGCCGGTGAACTCGACACCGCCGCTGGCGGTCAGCCGCTGGCCGAGGTTGTCCCAGTTCCCGAGGTAGGACACGCCCTCGGCCCTGGCGTCGAGGACGAAGGTGAGCTTGGCGCCGGTGTCGCCGCGGGTGGCGCTGACGACGAGGCGGTCGGCGACGCTGGCGCCGGTGGCGAAGTACTTGCGGCCGTCGACGGTGTACCCGCCGGGGACCGGGCTGAGCTTCAGGTCGGCGTCGAGCGGGTTGCTGACCCCCGCCCAGAACCACGCCTCGCTCACCGTGCCCCGCTGCAACCGCTCCACCAGCTCCGGGCGGTCGAACAGCTCGGTCCGCCAGAGCTGGAGGTAGTGGTAGCCCAGCAGGTGCCCGACCGACCCGTCGGCGGCCGCCACGATCCGGGCCGCCTCGTTGGCCGCGAGCCAGCCGGCGCCGGACCCGCCGCGGTCGGTCGGCACGAGCAGGGTGAGCAGGCCGGACTCGCGCAGCAGCGCGACCTCCGCCCGCGGCTCGGCCGCCGTCCGCTCCCGCTGTGCGGCGTCCGCGCGCAGGGTCGCCGCGACTCGTTCGGCCGCGTCCCGCCAGTTCGAGTTCATGTGAGCTCCACAAGTGCGTCCAGGGCGGCGCGGCTGCCGGCCGCGACCGCGTCGGTCACCACCTGCCGGTGCGGGTTGTAGCCAGTCGGGTTGTCGTTGTCCACCGCGGCGTTTCCATCGATCACCAGCACGCCGCCGGCCCGCAGGCCACGCAGCGCGGCGAACACTAGCAGCGTCGACAGCTCCATCTCGATCGCGATGACCCGGGCCGCCACGTAGTCGGCGACGGGCAGCCGGAGAACCATCGGGCTGAACGCCGCCCGGGTCCACACCACCCCCCGGTGCGCCCGAAGACCGTGTGCCGCGGCGGCGCCGGCCAGGGCCAGCACCGCCTCCGGCGTGGCGTAGGCGGGGAACTCCGGGTGGATCAGCTGCTGGGTGACGCCGTCGTCACGGACGGCGGCCTCGGCCACGACGAGGTCGCCGTCGGCGATGTCCGCGCGCAGCGCGCCGGCCGTGCCGAACCGGACGAACGTGTGCACCCCGGCCTCGGCCAGCTCAGCGAACTGGCAGACCGCCCCGGCGCCGCCGACGCCGTGCGAGGACACCACGACCGGAACGCCGCGCCAGGTGCCGGCGAACGTGCGGTACTCCCGGTTCTGCCCGATGAGGGCGGCCCCGTCGAGCAGCTCGGCCACCGCGCTCGCCCGGTCCGGGTCGCCGACGACGAGCGCGTGCGCGGGCAGCCCGGTCCGGGGGATCTTGGTGATCGGCAGGAAGTCGGTCATGTGCTCCTCTTCACGGTCCGGCGGGCGCTGAACACGAACAGCGCCACCAGGGTCACCACGTACGGCGCGGCGTCCGTGGCCTGCTGGGGGAGGCCGAGGCCCTGCAAGCGGAATCCGGCCGCCTCGGCGAGTCCGAACAGGACCGCCGCGGCGAGCACCCCATAGGGCAGGGCCCGGCCAAGGAGAACGGCGACGACGGCGATCCAGCCACGGCCGGCGGTCATGTTCTCCGAGAACAACGTCACGTTGCCCAGGGCGAGCTGGGCGCCGGCGAGCCCGCACAGCGCACCGGCGGCGAGGATCGCGCCGTAGCGGTACCGGTCGACCGGGACACCGAGGCTCGCCGCGGCCTCCGGGCGCTCGCCGACACCGCGCAGCCGCAGGCCCCACGGATGCCGGCCGAGGAACACCGCCAGCACGGGCACGGCCAGCCACGAGAGGTAGACCAGTGCCGAGTGTCCGGAAAGGACCTCCCCGAGGAACGGCACCTCCGACAGGCCCGGAACGGTGAGCGGGTCCAGGCCGGCCAGTGCCGGGTCGCTGAACGTGCCGCGGGTGCCGAAGACGGTCTGCACGAGGAAGCTGGTGAGCCCGACTGCGAGCAGGTTGACCGCGACCCCGAGCACGACGGCGTCACCCCGGAAGGTGATCGTGCCGACCGCGAGCACGAGGGAGTAGGCGGTCCCGGCGAGCGCGGCGGCGAGCACCCCGACCCACACGCTGCCGCCGTACCAGCTCCCGGCCACACCGGCGAAGCAGCCGACGAGCATCGTGCCCTCGAGCGAGATGTTGAACACCCCGGCCCGCTGGCACAGCGCCCCGGCCAGCGCCGCGAACAGGATCGGGGTCAGCGCGCCGAGCGCGGAGGCGAACAACGCGGCGTCCATCACGCGGCTCCCTTCCGGCCGCGCAGCAGCCCCGTCGCCGCCGCCAGGAAGATGATCAGCACCGCCTGCAGGACGGCGGTCAGCTCGCGGGGGACCTGGGTGGCCCGTTCGAGGGCGAACCCGCCGCTGGTCAGCGCGGCGAAGAACAGCGCCGCGAGCAGCGTGCCGAGCGGGCTGGCCGCGGCGAGCAGCGCCGCCAGCAGACCGATCCAGGTGTACTGCGGGGTGATCAGCGCGCCGTCGATGAACCGGTACGGGAACCCGAGCACGACCACCGCGCCGACCAGCCCGGCGAGCCCGCCCGAGCAGGCGAGCAGCCGGACGGTCAGTCGTGGCCGGTCGATCCCGGCGTACTGCGCGAACCTCGGTCCCCAGCCGGTCACCCTGGCCTCGAAGCCGGCCGGTGTCCGAGCGTCGACGACCGCGTACACCACGACCGCGGCGAGGACCAGGAACAGGCCGGCTGTCAGGCCCGTGTCGGCCAGCGCCGGCAGGTGGACGTCCGGGGGCAGCTGCTCGGACTGCGGAAGGCTGGACCCGGGGTCGCGCATCGGGAACCGCACCAGGTACGCGGCAAGCGACACCGCCGGGTAGCTGAGCAGCAGCGTGCTGACCAGCAGCGGCACGCCGAGAGCTGTCTCGCACACCGCGGCGAACGCCGCGTAGAGCGCGCCGGCCAGCACGCCCGCGAGCAGCGCCGCCACTATCCCGAGCACCCCGGGCACCTGTAACCCGACCGCCACGGCGCTGATCGCGCCGAGCACGAGCTGGCCCTCACCGCCGAGGTTGACCAGGCCGGCGCGCAGCGGGATGGCGAGTGCGGTGGCCATCCCGGCCACCGGCACGGCGTAGGCGAGCGTGTCCGGAAGACCGTCCGGGCCGAACGCGCCGACCACGATGGACTCGAAGGCCACCAGGGGGTTCGCCCCGGTGGCGGCGAGCAGGACGGCACCGAGCAGGGCTGCGGCCAGCACGGCGAGAGCGGTGGTGCGCAGACCCCTCACGGCGCGGTCACCCCGGCCATCGCCAGTCCGATCGCCTCCGCGTCCGCCTCGTCCTTGGCGAACTCGGCGACCACCCGGCCCTCGTACATCACCAGGACCCGGTCCGACAGGCCCAGGACCTCGCTCAGCTCGGCCGAGACCAGCAGGATCGCGTGGCCGGCGTCGCGGTAGGCGACCAGCTCGGTGTGGATTCCGACGACCGCACCGATGTCCACCCCCCGGGTCGGCTGCTCGACCACCAGCACCGGCGCCTCCTGGGCCAGCTCCCGGCCGAGGATCGCCTTCTGCTGGTTCCCGCCGGAGAGCGTGCGCATCGGTGCCGACACCCCCGGGGCGCGGACGCCGAACCGGGTGACGATCCGTTCGGCGTGGTCGCGTACCGCCTCGGGGCGCAGCAGACCCCGGCGCAGCAGCGGCGGGCGGCGGTGGAACCCGACGGCGAGGTTGTCCGCGAGCCGGGCCGTCGGCGCGGCGCCGACCTCGCCCCGGTCCTCCGGGACGTGCGCAAGCCCCGCCGCTCGCCGCTCCCGCACCCCGAGCGCGTGGACGTCCCGCTCGCCCAACCGGACCGTCCCGTCGGCGGGGAGCAGGCCGGCTATCGCCGCGACCAGCTCGGTCTGCCCGTTGCCGGCGACCCCGGCGACGCCGACGATCTCCCCGGCCCGCACGGTCAGCGACACGTCGTCGAGCACGCGGCGATCGCCGCGGCGCACGGTCAGGTTGCGGACCGTCAGGGCCTCCGCACCCGGCCGGCCCGGGGGGTACACGCGGTCCAGGTCGACCTCACGGCCGGTCATCGCGGCCGCGAGCCGGCCCTGGTCCAGGCCCCGGGTCGGCGCCGTCATGGTCACCCGGCCGTCGCGCAGCACGGTCACCGCCTCACCGACGGCCGTCACCTCGTGCAGCTTGTGGGTCACCAGCAGGACGGTGCGCCCGTCCGCGGCCAGCTCCCGCAGCACCACGAACAGCCGGTCGGCCTCGGCGGGGGTCAGTACCGCGGTCGGCTCGTCCAGGACCAGCACCCGCGCCTGCCGGTAGAGCAGCTTGAGGATCTCCACCTGCTGACGCGACCCGACCGGGAGGTCCCCGGCGCGGTCGCCGGGCCGCAGCCGGAGCTCGTGGCGCTCGATCAGCTCCCGCACCGCGGCCGTCGCGGCCCGGCGGTCGAGCAGACCGCGCCGGGTCGGCTCGGCCCCGTAGACCACGTTGTCCACAACGGACATCGAGTCGAACAACGCGAAGCCCTGCTGGACCATCCCGACCCCGGCGGCGATCGCCCGCGCCGGGGAGTCGAAGGAGACTTCCCGGCCGGCCAGCTCGATGGTCCCGGCGTCCGGGCGCAGCAGCCCGTAGAGGATCGACATCAGCGTGGACTTGCCGGCGCCGTTCTCACCCATCAGCGCATGGATCTCCCCGGCGGCCACGGTCAGGTCGACGTGGTCGTTGGCGAGCACGTCGCCGAAGCGCTTGACGATCCCCCGGAGACTGACGGCGGGCGGCTGGTCAGGACTGGGCTGGGTCATCAACGCTGATCGTGCCCGCGACGATGTCGTCGCGCAGCTTGCCGACCTGCTCGAGCACGTCGGGGTGGTCGGCGATCACGCACTGGGAGGACTCGACCTCCGGCTGCAGGCCGGTCAGCGAGATGCCGTCCTCCTTGACCCCGTAGGAACGGGTCTCGCCCTGCTCGCCGTCCAGGATGGCCGCGACCCCGTCGGCGATCACGACGTTGGTGCGCTTGATCACGTTGTCGACGACCTGGCCGGGGCTCGCCGGGCACTGGTTGGCATCCACCCCGAAGGCGAAGATCCCGCGCTCCTTGGCGGCCTCGAACACCCCGAGGTTGCCCGACGCGGAAGCCGCGCCCATCACGTAGTCGACGCCCTGTGCCGCCAGGGTGGCGGTGAGCTGCTTGGCCCGGCCGGGGTCGTTGAACGGGTTCGACCCGCCGATGAACAGCGGGCTCAGCGAGGCGGCCGGCTTCACCTGCTTCGCGCCCTCGCCGAACGGCGTGGAGTACCGGCGGAACTGCGGTGTGTCCAGCGCCACGATCGCGCCGACCTTGTTGGACTTGGTGAGCAGCCCTGCCTCGGCGCCGGCGAGGAACACGCCCTCGTACTCGCGGAACACCGCGCAGGTGACGTTGGGGTAGGTCTTCTCGGTGCAGGAGTCGACGAACAGGAACTGCTGCTCGGGATGCTGCTCGGCCTGCTGGGCCACCACGTCGGCGAAGTTGAAGCCGACGGCGACGATCACGTCCGGCTCGTCGCGCACCGCGGCGACGACGTTCTGCTGGATCGAGGCCGGATCGGTGCTCTGGTAGACCTTCTGGGTGCCGCCGCTGTCCTCGGCGGCCTTCTCGATGCCCTCCACCGCGAGCTTGAGGAAGTCGTTGACTCCCACCGGGTTCGGGGTGACCAGTACGAGCGAGGGCCCGTTCCCGTCCCCGGTACCGCTGCTGCCGCCCTCGTCGGGCGAGTTGGCGGCCGCGTTGCAGCCGGTGAGCAGCGCCGCCACCGCGACCAGACCGGCCAACGGGGTTTTCCGAGCCATTGCTTTTCTCCTCCACGCACATGATCGCGAGACCGCCACCAGCGCGGTCTCGAGCGGGAGCGTAGGCGCGGCGTCCAGTACGTGGCCAATGGTCCCACCTGGTGAGAGCCACTCGTCCACCCGTCCGGCAGTACTGAGCCGCTCCCTCGGCCGGGAATGGTCCAACGCCACAGTGTCGGCTTCAAGAGCGCCTGACGGCGTCGCTGCGCGATGGCTTCGCCACTCTTGACCCCGACGCTGTGGCGCTAGGGACGGCCTGTGCGAGGGAGCCGGGGGAGTGTAGGGAGCTTTTCTTGTTCGGTGGAGGCTGCCTAGGGCACGTCCTCAAAGCCCTCGATCGCGGTCTTCGCGCCCAGCCCGCCGCTGGCCGCGTTGTCGGACAGGCCGAGTACAACCCGGTACGAGGCCTGCCCTCCGCCTTGCCAGCGACGACCTGGATCACGAAGCCCATCGACCGGGACTTTGAGGACGCGCCCTAGTTCTCCCCGCTGCTCCCTCATACAGGCCGTCTCGTGGCTTCCCCCGGAGTACGACACTCACGGCCGAGGGAGCGGGTTCCCTGGCCGGGGAGCGACTCTCACCAACGGTGGTCAGAAGGACACGCGATCGGTGCTGTCGGCCCGCAGCACCGACTGCTGCTCGAACTGTCGCTTGTAGTCGGACCGGATCTCCTCGATCTCCCGGTTCGCTCCACGGTCGTCGCGCGGGTACAGCACGATCAGCTGGTAGGAGTCCTCCTTGCCGCCCATCCACTGACCGTGGGCCTCGATCCAGGTGAGACCGTCGGGGAAGGCCGGCGTCACCTCCTTGTCCAGGAACAGCTCGAACTCGGCCGGCGTGATCTCCGTCCCATCCGGACGGTTGCCGCCGAAGTAGAGCTCGGTGCGCTTCCAGAGCTCGCCCGGCACCTGGTCGGCCTTGGGGCCCGAGGACACGGCCGTGTCCGACGAGGCGGCGGCGGCCGAGGACATCCCGAGCAGCAGCGCGGTGACCATGCCCGCGATGGCAGTACGTCGTGTCGTCATGCCCGGCATTGAACGAC
Organism: Actinophytocola xanthii; assembly: GCF_001921205.1. Taxonomy (GTDB): domain Bacteria; phylum Actinomycetota; class Actinomycetes; order Mycobacteriales; family Pseudonocardiaceae; genus Actinophytocola; species Actinophytocola xanthii. Next base: position 19,554 of record NZ_MSIE01000052.1, read on the forward strand.
ACGACGGGGCGCGGCGACACCACCAACCGCACTGTGGGACGGGGGTGTCGCTACCGGGCCGCGTTTCCGGTCTGCTGGGCGATCCAGTCGGCGACGACGTCGACCCGGGCGATGACCTCGCGGCCGGGCTGGGGGCAGGGAGGCCCGCTGTTCACGATGGCCACCAGGAGACCGGTGCGGTTGTCGTCGGAGACGAAGAACGGCGCGCCCGAGTCCTGGGGGCAGGGGCTGTTCTCCACCGTGCGCGGGGCCACCGGCACCGCCTCCATGGTGGTCTCGCCGATCGAGGCGACGGTGAACCGTCCCCGCTTGAGGTGGTCGGAGGGGCCGAAAACGGTCGCGGAGAGGGACCCCCAGCCGGCGAACTGGAGCTGCTGCCCGACCGGCGGCGGGGTGTCGGCGAGGGCGAGCGGGGTGATGTCCGCCACTGGTGAGCTGAGCCTGACGACGGCGAGGTCGTTGACCGGGGACTGGCGGACGTCGACGACCTGGGCGATGTGGCCGCCGGGGTCGCTGTCCTTCAGCTTCCCGACGACGACGGTCATCGTGAACGGGGGCGGGCCGCCGATCCGGGTTCCTCCCAGGTCCCGGAAGCAGTGGCCGGCGGTGATCACCCAGTCCGGCGCGATCAGGGCACCGCTACAGGCCCCGGGCCGGACCCCGCCCTCGGGGGTGGGGATGTCCTGGGTGGTGAGCTTGGCGTTGAACGGCAGGATCGGGTCCGGGGGAGGAGGCGGGCTCGGGCTGCTCGGCGGGCGAGCGGGGGCGCTGCTGGTGGCGACCGCCTTGCCGCCCGGTGCCGCGGTCCGGTCGACCCCGGCCGCCGGCGGGTCGACGGTGAGGACGTAGCCGGCCGCGATCCCGGCTCCCAGGACGACCGCGGCCGCCAGCGCCCCCAGACGCCTGCCCGAACTCCCGCTCACGTGGTTTCACACGTCCGCGCACGCCGATCGGTTGCGTGTAATCGACCGCTGTGGCCGGGCTCGCACTGAACCGGGAGGTCGTGGGCGAGCGGCATCGCGTCTCCTGGGGACCGACGAAGGGGGACGCGCCAAGACTGCCTGGAACCCGCGCCGCGATCAACGGCCGCTATCACAGTAGGCCGGCGACGGGCGCCCTCGTGTCGCGGGCTGGCTACGATCGGGAAGATGCGGACTGCGGCCGGTGTGGTGCTCGCGGGTGGACGGTCGTCCCGGATGGGCCGGCCGAAGGCGGCGCTCGAGTGGCACGGGTCGAGCCTGCTGTACCGGGCGACGGCGGTTCTCGCGCGGACGGTGGACGGGCCCGTGGTCGTCGTGGCCGCGCCCGGCCAGGAGCTCCCGGAGCTGCCCGCGGGGGTGGCGGTGGTCCAGGACCCGGTCGAGGGGCGCGGTCCCATGCAGGGGCTCGCCGTCGGGCTGACCGCGGTGGCCGACCGGGCGCGGGGCGCGTTCGTCTGCTCCACCGACCTGCCGTTCCTGCACCCGGCCTTCGTGCGCCGGGTGCTGCGCGAGCTGACCGACGGGGTGGACGTCGTGCTGCCGGTCGCCCGGGGCTTCCGCCAGCCGCTGGCGGCGGCCTACCGGACGAGCCTGGCCGGCCTGGTCGCCCGGCTCCTGGCCGAGGGCGACCTGCGGCCGGGGATGATCTTCCAGCACTGCGCGGTCACCCGGCTCGAGGACGAGGACCTGCTCGCCGACGGTGCCGTCGCGCGGCTGGACCCCGCGCTGGACTCGGTGCTCAACGTCAACACCCCGGACGACTACGCCGCCGCGCGCGAACGGGAGCTGCCGGAGGTCACCGTCGAGTGCTTCGGGGCCCTGGCGCGGGGCGGCGGCCACCGCCCGCGTGGCGTCCGGGCGGCCACGATCGGCGCCGCGGCACACGCCGTCGGCCTCACCCTGGACCGGCACATCGTCGCCGCGGTCAACGGCGACCAGGTGACCAGGGACGACCGGCTCCCGCTCGTCGCGGGGGACAGCGTCGCGTTCCTCTCGGCGGACGCCGGCGGATAAGGCATACAGTAGACACATGGCCCCTGGTGGATTCTTCGGACGGGCCCTGGTCGTGGACGTGCGCGGGACCCGGGCCACCGGAACCCCGCTCGAGCTGGACGACCGGGTGCTGCGGTCCTACCTCGGCGGGGTCGGCCTCGGCACCTGGCTGATGCACCGGCTCGCCCCGCCGCGGGTGGATCCGCTGGCCCCGGCGGCGCCGCTCGCGTTCGTCTTCTCCGCGCTGGTCGGCACGCCGCTCACGACCAGCGCGAAGTTCGCCGTGGTGGCCAAGTCGCCGCTGACCGGACTGCTCACCGACGCGCTCGCCTCCAGCCAGTTCGCCATCTCCGGCAAGCTCACCGGGCACGACGCGATCGTCGTACGTGGCCGGGCCGAGGAGCTGTCCGTGCTGCTGGTCGACGGCGGCGAGGTGCGGCTGGAACCGGCCCCGGAGCTCGCCGGGCTCCCGGCCGCCGAGGCCGAGACCGCCGTGAAGGAGCGCTTCGGGCGCGGCTGGCGGACCGCGGCCATCGGCCCCGCCGGCGAGCGCGGCGTGCGGTTCGCGACGATCAGCCACGACGGTCGGCACGCCGGCCGCGGCGGGCTCGGAGCCGTGCTCGGCGGCAAGAACATCAAGGCCGTGCTCGTCCGGGCCGCCGCCCGGGTGCGGGTCGCGGACCAGGCCGGGGTGCTGGCGGCCGCCCGGGACCTGCGCGAGCGCAGCTTCGGCCCGGCGACCGCGAAGTACCGGGAGCTGGGGACGCTCGCCAACCTGCTCGCGTTCAACGCCGTGAGCACCCTGCCCACCCGCAACTTCACCGCCGCCACCTTCGAGGGCGCACCCGCGCTCGCCGCCGAGGAGCTGCACGAGCTGCGCGGGGTCGCCCGCAACAGCTGCGCGTCCTGCTCGATCGGCTGCGAGCACATCTACTCCCGCAAGGGCGGCGGCAGCCAGCGCATGGAGTACGAGAACGTCTTCGCGCTCGGTCCGCTGTGCGGGGTGTCCGACCCGGACGACGTGTTCGCCGCGAGCGCCCGCTGCGACGAGCTCGGGATCGACACGATCTCGGCCGGCGGAACGGTCGCCTGGGCGATGGAGTGCGCCGAGCGCGGCCTGATCGACGAGCCCTGGCTGCGGTTCGGCGACGGCTCGGCGCTGCTACGCGCACTGGACGCCATCGGGGCCCGCGAGCCGGGGCTGGGCGAACTGCTGGCGCACGGCTCGCGCCGGGCCGCCGAGGCCGTCGGCCAGGGCTCGATCGCGTTCGCGCCCCAGGTCAAGGGCCTCGAGCTGCCAGGCTACGAGCCGCGCACGCTGCAGGCCATGGCGCTCGGGCTCGCGGTCAACGCCCGTGGTGCCGACCACAACCGCTCCGGCGCCTACGAGGCCGACCTCTCCGGCGCTCTGGACCGGCTCGAAGGTGGTGTCGCGCACGTGGCAGCGGCCGTGGACACCGAGGACCGGGCCGCGGTGATGGACTCCATGATCCTGTGCAAGTTCCTGCGCGGCGTGTTCGAGGACCCGTTTCCGGAGTGGGCTCGGCTGCTCGGGCTCGTCACCGGATGGGACCTGGACGGCGGCGAGCTGCGGGTGGCCGCCCGGCGGATCGTGCGGGCCAAACGCGCGTTCAACCTGCGCGAGGGCGCGACGGCGGCCGACGACACCCTGCCGGCGCGGATGCTGGAGACCCCCCTCGAGCTGGGCTCGGGCCGCAGCGCGGCGCTGACCGCGGACCGGTTGCGCTCGATGGTGGCCGGCTACTACGTGGCGCGCGGGCTCGACGAGGACGGCCGGGTCGACCCCGCCGACCTGGCGGATCTCCTACTCGAGGCGTAGACGTTCCACTAGCGCCCCAGCGGGACGGTATGCTGTATGCAATAAGTGAGGGACGGAGCGAGGATGACGACTCTCGAGGACCCGGTCACCCAGGTCCGCACCGTGACCGCCGAGATCGACGGGCGTTCGGTGACCGTGCCGGAGGGCACCACGATCTACGACGCGGCCAAGGAGGTCGGCGTCGACATCCCGGTGCTGTGCCACAACGAGCGCTACGACCCGGTCGGCGTGTGCCGGATGTGTGTGGTCGACACCGGCGGCCGGGTGTTCACCGCCGCCTGCGTGCGCCCGTGCGAGGACGGCATGACCGTCCAGACCGACACCCCCGAACTGCGGCGCAACCGGGCCACGCTGACCGAGCTGCTGGTCTCCGACCAGCCGCCGCGTGCCGAGGACCCCAAGCAGACCACCACCGGCGACAACCTGCTGCTGGACCTCGCCGACCGGTTCGACGTCGCCCGGGAGACCACCGAGCTGCCCTGTGACTCCGGTCGCGGCCAGGACTCCTCCAACCCGGTCATCGACGTCAACCACGACGCCTGCATCCTGTGCGACCGCTGCGTGCGGGCCTGCGACGACATCCAGGGCAACGACGTCATCGGCCGGACCGGCAAGGGCTACTCGACCAGGATCGCCTTCGACCTGGACGACCCGATGGGCCAGAGCTCCTGCGTGACCTGCGGCGAGTGCGTCCAGGCCTGTCCGACCGGGGCCATCACCAACAAGGCGATCAACAACATCCCGATCCAGCCGCGCGAGCAGCTCGACGCCGTGGACAGCGTCTGCCCGTACTGCGGTGTCGGCTGCGCGCTGACCTACTACGTGGACCGCTCCCGAGGTGCGATCTCCTTCGCCGAGGGGCGGGACCAGCCGGGGTCCCAGAGCCGGCTGTGTGTGAAGGGCCGCTACGGCTGGGACTACGCCGCCTCCCCGCAGCGCCTGACCGTCCCGCTGATCCGGGTCGACTCGTCCTATCCCAAGGGGCCGCTCTCGGCCGACGTCCGGGGCGAGAACGACCGGGGCCGGGTCGAGGGCGGGAACCGCAGCGGCGGCGGCCGGGAGAAGAAGAAGGGCCGCGACGGCCGCCGCAAGCCCGGCGGGCTGGTCGACTACGACGAGGTCATGCCGCACTTCCGCGAGGCGACCTGGGAGGAGGCCCTCGACCTGGTCGCCAGGCGGCTCAAGGAGATCCACGCCTCCGATGGCCCGGGGGCCATCGCCGGCTTCGGCTCGGCGAAGTGCTCCAACGAGGAGGCCTACCTCTTCCAGAAGCTGATCCGGGTCGGGTTCGGCACCAACAACGTCGACCACTGCACCCGGCTCTGCCACGCCTCCTCGGTCGCCGCGCTGTTCGAGGGGGTGGGTTCCGGCGCCGTGTCGACCACCTACAGCGACGTCGCCAACGCCGACGTCGTCATCATCACCGGCTCGAACCCCACGGCGAACCACCCGGTCGCGAGCTCGTTCTTCAAGCAGGCCCGCCGGCGCGGCACGAAGATCATCTACGTCGACCCGCGGGCCAGCACGGTCGCCGAGCACGCCGACTACCACTGCCAGGTCAAACCCGGCACCGATGTGGCGTTCTACAACGCGGTCATGCACGAGGTCATCCGGCTCGGGCTGATCGACCGCGACTTCATCGCCGCCCGGGTGTCCAACTACGACGAGCTGGCCCGCACGGTCGCGGACTACCCGCCCGAGCGGGCCGCGCAGATCACCGGGGTCGACGCGGACCTCATCCGCGAGGTCGCGAAGGTCTGGGGCGAGGCAGGGGCCGCCGTCATCTACTGGGGGATGGGCATCTCCCAGCACACGACCGGCACCGACAACGCCCGCTGCCTGATCGCGCTGTGCTCGATCACCGGCAACGTGGGCCGGCCCGGCACGGGCCTGCACCCGCTTCGCGGGCAGAACAACGTGCAGGGCGCCTCCGACGCCGGCCTGATCCCGATGTTCTACCCGGACTACCAGGGGGTGGACCGGGACGCGACCCGCCGGCGGTTCGAGCAGGCCTGGGGCACCCAGCTGGACCCGAACCGCGGTCTCACGGTCACCGAGATCATCGGTTCGGTGCTCAAGCCGGGCGGGGTGCGCGGGATGTACATGCTCGGGGAGAACCCGTTCCTGTCCGACCCGAACATCAACAAGGTGCGCAAGGCGCTCGGGGCGCTGGACTTCCTCGTGGTGCAGGACATCTTCCTGACCGAGACCGCCGAGTTCGCCGACGTGATCCTGCCCGCCTCCTCCTACCTGGAGAAGGACGGCAGCTACACCAACACCGACCGCCGGGTCCAGTTGGGACGCAAGGTCATGGACCCGCCGGGCCAGGCCCGCGTCGACTGGGAGATCGTCCAGGACATCGCCCAGCGGGTCGGCCTGGACTGGAACTACTCCTCGGCGAGCGAGATCTTCGACGAGATGGTGTCGCTGATGCCGTCGTACGCGAACCTGCGCTACGACAACCTCGGGCTGTCCGGGAAGCTGTACCCGAACGCCGACCCGGAGCACTCCGACGGCACGGTCGTGCTGTTCGACGAGCGGTTCAACACCGACGACGGGCTCGCGCACCTGGTGCCGGCGCAGTGGCTGCCGGCCAAGGAGCTGCCCGACGCCGAGTACCCGCTGGTGCTCAACACCGGCCGGTTGCTGGAGCACTGGCACACCGGTTCGATGACCAGGCGGTCCTACGCGCTGGACACGATCTCGCCGGTCGCCGAGGTCTACCTGCACCCCAAGGACGCGGCCGACCGCGGGCTCGCGCACGGGGAGATGGTCCGGGTGCGCTCGCGACGGGGCGTCATCGAGCTGCGGGTCCGCATCTCGCACCGCGAGCAGCTGGGCAACTGCTTCATCCCGTTCCACTTCCGGGAGGCGGCGGCCAACCTGCTCACGATCGACGAGATCGACCCCTACGGCAAGATCCCGGAGTTCAAGTTCTGCGCGGTCCAGGTCGAGGCGCTGGGCGCGGAGCGGGTGGAGTCGACGGCGACGGCAGGGGTTGGCGAATGACGCTCAGTTCGGAACGTGCCTCGGGCGCGCGGGCGCGATGGGTGCCCGGGGTGGAGGCGCGGGCGGGGAAGTTCCCCGGGCCGTCGCTGATCCCGGCGCTGAACGCGATCCAGGCGCGGCTGGGCTGGCTGCCCCGCGAGGAGCTGGAGGAGCTGGCCCGCGAGGTGCGCCGGCCCCGGTACGAGATCGAGGGCATCGTCTCGTTCTACCCGCACTTCCGCACCAGCCCGCCGGCGAAGGTCGCGCTGCACGTCTGCCACGACCTGTCCTGCTGGCTGCGGGGCGGCGAGGAGCGGATCGCGGCGGCGCGCGAGCGCTACGGCCAGGACACCGACGTCGAGTTCGTCGAGGTGTCCTGCCTCGGGCGCTGCGACGTCGCCCCCGCCGCCGACGTGAACGAGCACCCGGTGGCGCTGTCCGACGTGGACGCGCTGGTGGACGCCGCGCGAACCGGCGGCGTCGGCGAGGCCACCGTCGGGCGGCGGGTCGAGCCCTGGCCCAACGACCCCTACCCGGCAAGCTCCGGGGTGGGGGAGCGGTACGCCTCGCTGCGGGCGCTGCTCGCCGGGGAGCTGGATCCCGGCTCGGTCGTGGCCACGCTCAGCGACTCGGGTCTGCGCGGGATGGGCGGCGCGGGCTTTCCCACCGGCAAGAAGTGGGAGCTGGTCGCGGCGGCCGATCCCGGCGGGGTGAAGTACGTCGTCTGCAACGCCGACGAGTCGGAGCCGGGCACGTTCAAGGACCGGCAGATCCTCGCCGACCAGCCGCACCTGGTGATCGAGGGGCTGCTGCTCGGGATGGCGGTCGTCGGCGCCGAGCAGGGCTGGGTGTTCATCCGGCACGAGTACGGGCCGGAGGAGCGCGTGCTGCGGGCCGAGATCGAGGCGCTGCGGGCGGCCGGCGTGGTCGGCCCCAACGCCTGCGGCAGCGGCCGCCGGCTGGAGCTCGACGTGTTCGTCTCGCCCGGCGGCTACATCCTCGGCGAGGAGACCGCGCTGCTGGAGTGCATGGAGGGTCACCGCGGCGAGCCGCGCAACAAGCCCCCGTTCCCCGGCAACTACGGCCTGCACGGCCGGCCCACGCTGATCAACTCGGTGGAGACGCTGGCCGACGTGCCGGTGATCCTCCAGCGCGGTGCCGACTGGTGGCGTGCCCAGGGCCTGGGTGACTCGGTCGGCTGGAAGTTCTTCGCCGTCTCCGGCCACATCACCAACCCCGGCGTGTACTGCGTGCCGATGGGCACGACCGTCCGCTCGCTGATCGAGGTCGCCGGCGGGGTGCCCGACGGCGCCGAGATCGGGGCCGTCCAGCCGGGCGGCGCCTCGTCCAACTTCATCGGCCCCGACCAGCTCGACCTCCCGCTGGACTTCGGCACGCTCGCCGAGGCGGGAACGATGCTCGGCTCGGGGGCGATGGTCGTGCTCGCCGAGGGCACCGACCTGCTGGCCGCGGCGACCAACGTGCTGCGGTTCTTCCGCAACGAGTCCTGCGGGAAGTGCGTACCGTGCCGGGTAGGGTCCACGAAGGCCCACGAGCTGCTGCGCGGCGTGCTCGACACCGGCTCAACCGAGCTGGACGAGGCCCAGCGCGGGCAGATCCTGCGACTGGAGGAGGCCATGCGCAAGACCTCGATCTGCGGGCTCGGGCAGGTGGCGCTGGGCCCGGTGGTCTCCGTGCTCGGCCTGGACAGGGGTGCCGCCGCGGCCCGTCCCCAACCGCGGCCGGGGGGCTCGACCGAACAGCCGGGACGGTGAGCGGGCGGGAGTTCTTCACCGCCCGTACCGTCGCCGAGGCACGGGCGGGCTTCCGGCCGCGCCGACGGACGGCGGTGGAGCACGTCCCGCTCGCCGCGGCGCTGCACCGCGTCCCGGCCGAGCCGGTACCGGCGCCGGCGCCCCTACCGGGCTTCGAACGCTCTACTGTGGACGGTTTCGCGGTGCGCGCTGCGGACACCTTCGGCGCCTCCGAGGGACTGCCGTCCTACCTGGACCTGCTGGGCGCCGTCCGCATGGGGGCGGCACCCGAGGTCGCCGTCCGCCCGGGCGGCTGCGTCGCCGTGCCGACCGGCGCGGTGCTGCCCGAGGGCGCGGACGCCGTGGTGATGGTGGAGTACACCGCCGAGACGCTGCCCGGCACGGTCGAGGTGACCCGGCCGGTCGCGCCCGGCGGCGGTGTCGTCGGCGCGGACGAGGACGTCGCCGCCGGCGCGGTGCTGGTTCCGGCCGGTCGCCCGCTGCGCGCGCCCGACCTCGGCCTGCTCGCCGCGGCCGGGGTCACCGCGGTGGCCGTGCACGCCCGGGCCCGGGTCGCGATCATCTCCACCGGCGACGAGGTCGTCCCGCCGTCCACCGTGGACCTCGCCCCCGGACAGGTCCGGGACGCCACCGCCTCCGCGCTCGCCGGGCTGGTCACCGACGCCGGCGGCGAACCGGTACCGGCCGGCATCGTCGCCGACGAGCCGGGAGCGCTCAAGGAACGCCTGCTCGAGGTGCTGCCCGAGGCCGACCTCGTCGTGGTCTCCGCCGGGTCGTCGGTGGGCGCCAGGGACGAGACGGCCGGCGCGGTCGCGGCCGTCGGCGACATCTGGTGCCACGGCCTCGCGATAAAGCCCGGGAAACCCACGCTGCTGGCCGACTGCGGCGGGGTACCGCTGGTCGGCCTGCCGGGCAACCCGCTGTCGGCACTGGTCGTGTTCGGACAGGTCGGCGTGCCCCTGGTCTGGCTGCTCGCCGGCTGCGACACCCCACCGCCGCCGTCCAGCACCCGGGCCAGGCTCGGCCGCGACCTCGCCTCGGCGGCAGGGCGGCTCGACATCGTGCAGGTGACCGTGCGCGAGGGCGTCGCCGAGCCGCTGTTCGGCCCGTCGGCGCTGCTGTCCGTGCTCACCCGGGCCGACGGCTACCTGACCGTCCCGGAACCGGCGACCGGCCTGGACGCCGGTACCGAGGTCGAGGTGGTCCTGTACCGATGAGTGCCGCGAGCCCGTTCGTCTCCGACGTTCCCGTCGCGCAGGCCCACGAGGCCTGGCGGGCGGCTCGGGTGGCGGCCGGCTGCCCGGCCGCGGTGGACGCGGTGGTGGTGCCGGTCGCGGAGGCCGTGGGCAGGGTGACCGCCGAGCCGGTGTGGGCACTGCGGTCCTCGCCGGCGTTCGACGCCTCGGCCATGGACGGCATCGCGGTGCGCGCCGAGCGGACGGTCGGCGCGACCGAGACCAGGCCGGTACTGCTCGCCCCGGACGAGTTCGAGGTGGTCGACACCGGCGACCCGCTGCCCGTCGGGTTCGACGCCGTCGTCATGCGCGAGCACGTGCACCGGACCGCCGACGGCGGGGCGGAGCTGCGTGCCGCGGTGCCGCCCTACCAGCACGTGCGCTCGATCGGGGAGGACATCAGCGCGACCGAGCTGCTCCTGCCCGAGGGGCACCGCCTGCGTCCGGTCGACGTCGCCGCCTGCGCCGCGGCCGGTGCGCTCGAGCTGGTCGTCCGCCGGGCGCCGGTGGTGGTCGTCGTGCCCACCGGCGACGAGATCCGGCCGTTGGGCGTGGAGCCTCGACCCGGCGAGATCCCCGACACCAACTCGCTCATGCTGGCCGCGCAGGCGCGGGAGGCGGGGTGCTCGGCCAGGGTGGCCGAGATCGTCCCGGACGACCCGGAACGGATCACCGAGGCCCTTGTCGCGGCCGCCGCGGCGGCCGACCTGGTCCTGCTGATCGCCGGGTCGAGCGCCGGCCGGGACGACTACACCGCCCGGGTGGTGGCCGGCGCCGGCACCCTCGCCGTACACGGCGTCGCCGTGCGCCCCGGCCACCCCGTGGTCCTGGGCGCCGTCGCGGGGACCCCCGTCGTCGGCGTGCCCGGCTACCCGGTCTCGGCCGCGCTCACCTTCGACATCTTCGCCGCCCCCCTGCTGGCCGAGCTGGAGGGCGCCGCGCCGCGGGAGCGTCCCTCGACCACGGCCTGGCTGGCCCGCAAGCTGCCCTCGGCCATCGGGACGGACGACTGGGTGCGGGTGCGCCTGGGACGCGTGCGCGACCGGGTCGTCGCCACCCCGCTGCCGCGCGGTGCCGGTGTCCTCACCTCGCTGGTGCGGGCGGACGGCCTGCTCGTGGTGCCCTCCGGTGTGGAGGGACACCACGCCGGAGAGCGGGTGCCGGTGGAGCTGTTGCGCGGGCTGGGCGAGATCGAACGCACGATCGTGGCGACCGGCTCGCACGACCTCGTCCTCGACCTGGCGGCCTCGGCGCTGCGCGCGACCGACCCGCTGACCACGCTGGTGTCTTCGAACGTGGGCTCGCTCGGCGGCCTGGCCGCCCTCCGCGACGGGCTCTGCCACGTCGCCGGCTCGCACCTGCTCGACCCGGCGACCGGTGCGTACACGTTGCCCTATGTGGACAGGCTGTTCGGTCCGGACGGAACCGTCGCCGTGATCCGCCTGGTCCACCGCGATCAGGGTCTGATCGTGGCGAAGGGGAACCCGTTGGGGCTCACCGGGATCACCGACCTGGTCGGCTCCGAGGTGCGCTACGTCAACCGCCAGCGGGGCGCCGGTACCCGCGTACTGCTCGACCACGAGCTGTCCCGGCGCGGCATCGACCCGGCGCGGCTGACGGGCTACACCCGAGAGGAGCACACCCACCTGGCCGTCGCGGCGGCCGTCGCCGCGGGCCGGGCGGACGCGGGTCTGGGCATCCAGGCCGCGGCCACAGCGTTCGGCCTCGACTTCGTCCCGGTCGCCCAGGAGCCCTACGACCTGGTTCTGCGGGCCGAGGACGTGGACAGCCCGCAGCTTCATCCACTGTGGACCTTGCTGGACCGGGCGGAGTTCCGGGAGCGGGTGGAGGAGCTGGGCGGCTACTCGTGCGCGGAGACCGGGAAGCGGCTGCGCTGAGCGCTACCGCCCGTCGGCCAGGCGTTCGAGCGTGCCCGCCCGGCTGAGGTCGTAGCCGCCGAGCTCCTCGATCGCGGTCCGCACCTCGGGTTCACGCACCGCGGTCAGCAGGGGGCGGGCCGCCCCGAGCGCCGCGCCGCCCAGCGCGAGGTCGAAGGACTCCCAGACCAGCGGCACGAAGTCGAGCCCGAGCCCGGCGGTGCCGGCCCGCGGCCCGAGCCCCGCGTCGGCGATCCCGGCTGCGACCGCCAGCGCGACCTCCAGGTGCGACCCCAGCTCCGGCCCGGCGACGTCGGCCGGCCGCACGCCGTGGGAGATGAGCAGCTGCTCGAGCAGGACCCGGGTGCCCGCCCCCGGCTCCCGCCGCGCGACCAGCGAGTGGGCGAGGTCGGCCGGACCGGTGATGCCCTTCGGGTTGCCGGCCGGGACGAGCAGGCCCTGCTCGCGACGCCACAGGTGCAGCAGGTGCGGGTCGCGGCCGCGCAGCAGCGCCCGCGCGAACGGAGCGTTGTAGCCGCCGTCGCGGTGGCGCAGGTGGATCGCGGCGCCGTCGGCCGCGCCCCGGCCGAGCGCGCGGAGCGCATGGAAGCTGCCGCGGCTGCCGACCGGTGCGACGGCCGGCCCGACGTGGTCGAGCAGCAGTTGCAGCGCGGGGTCGTCGCTCCCGGCGAGGCGGAACACCCGATCGGCCTCGAGCAGCCGCGCCGCCGCGATCACCCCGTCCGAGGCGACGCGGGCCCGTCGCCGGTCGGCCACCGTGATGACGCCCGCCTCGGCGAGGTACCGGTAGGCCCGCACGACGGTGGAGGAGGTCGCTCCCGTCTCCTGGGCGTAGCTCCGCACCGCCGGAAGCTCGGTGCCGGCGGGCAGCTCGCCCGCCTGGATCCGACGCGCGATCTCGGTGCCGATCTCCAGGTAGCGGCTCATCTGCCTCGCTCGGTGCGGAAACGCCTGGCCCGGCGCGTCTTTCTCGGACGGTTATCGTACCGAGCGGCCGGCGCCGGACGCCTCAGGCCGGTGCCTTCGCGCCGGCCTCCGCCTCGGCCAGCAGGCCGCGGACGGCGTGCCGGGGCAGGTCGACCAGTCGGACCTCCAGCCACGCTGGCCGGCTGACCGCCGCCGCCACCGCCGCGCGGGCCTCGTTCTTGGTCAGTGCCCTACCGGCGTGCCGGACGAGCGCCTCGCGCCAGACGTTGCCGGTCCGGCCGTGGGCGCGGGTGAGCAGGTGGTGGGCGATCGGCGAGGAACCAGCGCCGACGGCGCGAGCCTCGACGACGGCGTGGGCGGGGGTGGGGGTGCTGCGGCGCAGCCGCAGCGTGTACTTCGCCGCCAGTAGGTCGCTCAGCGCGTGCTGGGCCGCCGCGTTCCCGAGGTCGGGGTGGTTGTTCGGCACGAGCACCGCCACCCGCTCGGCGTTGACCGCGAGCAGCGTGCGCAGCAGCCACGGCCCCGGGTCCTCGGCCAGGTCGACGGCGACGGTCGCCGGTCGCGCCGACGCGGCCGGCAGCCCGGCGGTCAGCACCCGGGACAGCTCGACCGCGCTCGCCCCGTCCCGCCGCGGCCAGCCCGGGCCGACCAGCACCGGCGGTGCCCCGTCCGACGCGATCGTCGTGACCGCCTCGGCGACCTCAGGGTCGAGGGTGTGGGCGGCGCCCTCGAGGGACTGGGCGCCGTGGGTGTAGATGCGCACGGCCGCCCGCTCGAGCCTGCGGTCGAGGACCTGGCGGGTGCGGGCGGTGGGCCGGCAGACGTAGAGGTCGCTCGCGCTGCCCACCGCCTGCGCGCCGTGGTAGCGGTTGAACGCCGGCAGGATCGCCTCGGTCACCAGCTCCAGCTCCCCGACCGCGTGCTGCACCTTCATCCCCAGCGCCGGGTGCGCGGGGCTGAACCCGTAGGCCATCACCAGCCGGCCGGTGGTCCGGTCGCGCAGGCCCTGCACGCCGCGGCCGAGGAACAGCTGGACGCCCTCCGGGGTGTAGGGCGGGTCGGTCAGCACGAGGTCGGCCGATCCGGCGACGGACTCGGGGAGCCCGAACCGGAAGTCGGCGTAGAGACACCGCACGTCCAGCCCGCGGGCGGCCGCCCGGTCCTCGACGAACTCCAGCAGCCGCTCGTCGAGGTCCACGACCGTCACCGCGAGCTCGGGGACGAGCGCGGCGACGGTTAGCGAGGTCAGGTCGTGGTCGCCGACGCAGAGCAGCCGCGCGCCTGGCAGGTCGAACGTGCCGGCGAGCCAGAGCGCCCGGCGCACGACGGTCTCCGCGGTCACCGACACGTGGTCGAGGGCCGCCCTGGCCGCCGGCGCCGCGGCGATGTCGGCCCTGGCCGCCGCCAGCAGCTCGGGATGCGCGGCCAGCTGGGCGGCGAAGGGGTCGGCCGGACGGGTCGCGAGCAGGGCGGCGGTGGCAAACCGCTCCCGGTAGGCGTCGGCCCGGTCGGCCCGGAGCGCGGCGCCGGCCTCCGGGTTCCCGTCCAGGTCGGGCCGCGCGGCCGCCAGCAGCGCCTCGACGGTTCGGCGGGGGAGCGCGCACTCGCGAACCAGCTCGTCCAGGGTTCGCGGCCCCTCGGCCAGCAGCGCCACGGCCTCCCGAACCCGGCGGGCCCCGATGCCAAACCCGGCGACCACCTCGGCGACGGCGTCCAGCGGATTCGGGGGGTTCACGGGGAAGGAGCCTACCGGTGACGATCAGGGACAGCGGAGGTCGTGCGGGGGCAGTGCCCGCTCGAGCAGGTACCGGGTGAACGCCCGCCGGGTGCAGTCGACGCGGTTGGCGACGCCGTGGCCGAACCCGTCGTGGACGACGAGGACGGCCTCCGGCAGCTGGTCGGCGACGCGGCGTGCGCCCTGGTACGGCGTGGACGGGTCGTAGCGGGAGTTCAGCAGGAGCGCCGGCGGGGCGTCGGGCGCGTGTAGCGGGTGCTGTGGGTTGGTCGCGGGGACCGGCGGGTTGAGGCACAGGCTCGGCTTGCCGAACGCGGCCGAGCGGACGTCGGGCGCGACCCGCCGCTACGCCCGCGCCAGTGCCACCTGGTGCTCCCAGCTGGTCGCGTCGACGCGGGTGTCGGCGCACACCGTGAAGATCGGCAACGCGGCCTCCCCGGACGCCGGCGGGGCGTCGGCGGCGGCTGGCGCCGCCGCAAGGCCGGCGAGGACCGCGATCCGGTGCGCGACGTCGGGCAGGTCGGGCCTGGTCAACGGCGAGACGAGCCGGTCGGTGAGCGCGGTCGGGTCGAGCGGGCGGTCCGGCTCGGCGGGGTCGACGAGGGAGCCCTCGTCGGCGGCGGCGAACAGGTCGGCGACGATCCGCCGGACGACCCGGCCGTGCAGCTCGCAGGACGGGGTGTCGGCGCACCAGGTCAGGAACCGATCGAACGACTCCTGGGCGGCGAGTGCCGCGGTCACGTCGAAGCGGTCCGGGCTCGCGCCGTGGTCGTAGACGGCGTCCAGGGTCAGGGTGCGCAGCCGGGACCCGAACAGCTCGGCGTACCTCTGCCCGATCACCGTGCCGTAGGACAGGCCGTAGAGGTCGACCGTGTCCACCTCGAGCGCGGCGCGGATCGCGTCCACGTCGTGGGCGCTCTGCGTGCTGTCCAGGTGGTCGAACACCGGGCCGGTCCTCGCCCGGCAGTCCGTGCCGACCGCGGCCTGCGCCTCGAGCAGCTCGTCGAACTCGCGCCGCGACCGCGGTGCCGGCCGGTCCAGCTCGGCGACCACTGCGGCGTCACACCGGACCGGGCTGGTGCGCTGCACGCCGCGCGGGTCGAAACCGACCACGTCGAACCGTGCGGCGATCTCCGGTGGGAACAGGAGCCCGAACCACTGGTCGTCGACGACCGCGTCCACGCCCGAGCTGCCCGGCCCGGCGGGCAGGTAGACCAACACGCCGCGCCGCTGCGAGGGCTCGGTGGCGGCCCGCCGGGCGACGGCGACCGAGATCGTCTCCCCGTCCGGTCGGGACCAGTCGACCGGCGCCGGGACCGAGGCGCAGTCGATCCGCGGGTTGTCCGCGCAGGGCTGCCAGGAGACCGCGGGCCCGGGGGTCGCGGCCGCGGGAGTGATCACCGACGCGGTGACGACGGCGGCCGCGGCGAGACAGCGGCGCGCTCGACGGGTGGGGTGAGGTGTCATGCCCTCGACGGTGGCGGCCGCCGCCGGTGTCCGGGTCCCACTCCCGGCCGGAGTTCCGACCGGCCGGCGGAGGCCGCCTCCTACCGAGGGAGGAGGCGAGACCGGCGCGCCCCTTCTAGGGTCGGGGCGTGACGCCGCGGATCAGGAGCAGGTCACCGGTGCTGCTGTGGGCGCCGGTGAGGTTGCTGCCGTTGCTGCTGTCGCCGGCCTACCTCACCGTGCTGCACGGACCGCAGCCCACGACCGGGCGCGACTGGCTGTTCGGGATGGCCGCCACGACGGCGACGCTGTTCGGCGGGCGGTTTCCGCTCGCCGTCACCCTGGTCCAGTCGGTGCTGCTGGTCCTCGGCGTGCGCGGGGCGGACACCGCGACCATGCCGGTCGTCATGCCGATGCTGTTCGTCCTCGCGCTGGTCGCCGTCGGTGAGCTGTGGCTGCGGTGCGGCGGCTGGCGGCGGTGGGTCGGCACGGGCGGGTTCGTCCTCGCCCAGGTCCTGATCTACCTGCCGACCTACCACCCCGTGCTGTCCACCGCGTCGATTGTCGTGCTGACCGGCCCGCCGGTGCTGCTCGGTGGCTACGTTCGCTCCGTGCTGCGGGTGGCGGTGCGGGTGGAGCGGCAGCGCGACCAGGACGTGCGGGACGCCAGGGCGGCGGAACGGGCCGCGATCGCCCGCGAGCTGCACGACCTCGTCGCCCATCACATGGCGTCGGTCGCGATCCAGGTCGGCGCCGCCCGGCACGCCCTGGGCGGCGCCAACGAGCCGGTCGATGTGGCTCTGTCGCAGGCGCACGAGACGGCGAGGTCCGCGCTGGCCGACCTGGGCAGGCTGATGACCGCGTTGCGGGCGCCGGCGACCGGTCCCGCGGGGGTGGCGCCGGTCGAGCCGGGTGCGCTGGGCGCGGCCCTGCTGGAGGTGGTCGACCGCGCCAGGGCCGCCGAGCACCAGGTCGACAGCACGATCGATCCGGAGGTCGCCCGGCTCGACTCGATGCGGCGGTTGGCGGTGCTGCGCGTGGTGCAGGAGTCGATCACCAACGTGCTCCGCCACGCGGGCCGCCGGGCGCGGATCACCCTGTCGGTCCTGATGGGAGAGGACGGCGTGCGGATCCGGGTGCACGACGACGGCGGCCGGGGGGTGCGGGCCCAGCCGGTGTCCGGGACGGGGCTCGGCCTGGTCGGCATGCGGGAACGGGTCGAGCTGCTCGGCGGCACGCTGCGCGCCGGACCCGCCGGGAACGGCTGGGAGCTCACCGCCGCGATCCCCGCGGAACGACCGTGATCCGGGTGCTGCTGGTGGACGACCAGCACCTGGTGCGGGCGGGGCTGCGCATGCTGTGCGGCACGGCCGAGGACCTCGAGGTGGTCGGCGAGGCGGAGAACGGCCACCGGGCGACCGAGCTGGTCACCCGACTGCGCCCGGACGTCGTGCTGATGGACCTGCGGATGCCCGGCGTGGACGGCACCACGGCGACGGCCAGGATCGTCGCGGCCCAGCCCTCGACGAGGGTCCTCGTGCTGACCACGTTCGACGACGACCAGCACCTCTACCCCGCGCTCGCCGCCGGCGCCCACGGCTTCCTCGCCAAGGACACCCCGCCGGCGGACCTGCTCGCGGCCGTGCGGCGCACCGCGGCGGGCGAGGCCGTGTTCAGTCCGCACGTGCTCTCCCGCGTGGTGCGCGCGGCCGTGGCGGCGAGGCGGGCCGACGCCGAGCCGGACGCCGCCCTGCTGGCCACCCTCACCGAACGAGAACGCGAGGTCCTCGCGCTGGTCGGGGCCGGCCGCTCCAACGCCGAGATCGCGGACGCCCTGCACGTCGGCATCACCACGGTGAAGACCCACGTCGCCAACCTGATGACGAAGACCGCCGCGCCCAACCGCGTTCGCTTAGCGGTGCTCGCGACCCGCAACCACGTCACCCCCGGGTAGCGTGAAACGGGCCGGCGACGAAAATCAGTGCGTAATTCCCGCATTCTTCGAATATGTCCATCTGCTTCTGCCCACTCCCGATTTCGCGGATTTCCAGCTTGTACGACCACCGAATCGAGTGACGTTCTTCTGATCACTGAGCGTGGTTTTCTGTGCGAGGATCGCGCAATGACCAACCCGAGATCGATCAGCATGCAACGGCGGCTGCTGGGCGCGGAGTTGTTGCGACTGCGCGAGATCGCGGGCCTCACCCAGGACGAGGCGGCCGAGCGGCTGGGCAAGGCACCGAACAAGATCAGCCGGGTGGAGTCCGGCAAGATCGGCATCGACAGGTCCGACTTGGACGTGCTGCTCGACCTCTACCAGGCGTCGGAGAAGGACCGGCTCTGGTGCCGGGACCTCGCCCGCGCCGCGAGGCCGAAGCGGGGCCGGCCGACCGGCAGCACCGTCCACGTCGGACCCCGCTGGTTCCGCGCCTTCCGCGACCTGGAGAGCGACGCCACCGAGGTGATGAACGTCTGCTCGGAGGTCGTGCCGAGCATTCTGCAGACCGACACCTACGTCCGGGCCATGTTTGACGGGCAGGGTGTCGACCCGGCCGACCGGAAGGTCACCGACACCCTCCGGGTCCGTGCCGAACGTCGGCGTTTGCTGCACCGCGAGCACGCCGCCCGGTTCACCTTCGTGCTGAGCGAGTCGGCGCTGCGCCGCCAGGTCGGTGGCCCGCCGGTGATGGCCGAACAGCTGCGCCACCTCGCCGGGGTGGCCGCCCTGCCCAACGTCACGCTCCAGGTAGTCCCGTTCGACAGCCGCTCCTACGCGTCGCTGACCAACATCTTCACGATGTTCCGCTTCGACCACGAGATGGCCCGCGACCTCGTCTACGTGGGGATGCACGCCGACGCGATGTACCTGGACAAGCCGGACACGGTCAACAGCTACGCCGACCACTTCCGTCGCCTGCAGGCGGTGGCGCTCGAGCCGCCGGAGTCGCGACGCCTCGTTCAGACCGCCGCGGAGGAGTTCGCGGCGAAGGGGTGAGGCGGGCGCGGCCAGACGGAGCGGCTCTCCCTCGCGGTGGCCGCCGCGAGGACGGCGAGCAGTGCGCCGAAGCACAGGTAGGAGAGCTCGGCCGGGAGGCGTTCGAGCAGCAGGCCGGCGACCGCTGCCCCGACCGCGGGGGTCACCATCAGCACCAGGCCGACCGTGCTGTTCATCCTGCCCTGCAGGTGGTCGGGTGTCCGCACGACCTGTTCCAGCACGATGACCGAGCTGGACACCGCGACCGCCGCGCCGCACAGGGTGAGCAGGGGCGCCAGCACAACCGGGCTGGGGCTCACCGCCATCAACGGGACGACCAGCGCGCACAGCACCGACCCGCCCAGCAGCGTACGGCGGTGCGAGGTGCGGTCCATGACGCGGGGCGCCAGCACCGCTCCCACCAGCGCTCCGCCCGCCCAGAAGTCGTAGAGGACGCCGACGGTCACGCTGGAGGCGCCGTGGTCCACAGTGGCCACGACGACGGTGAGCGAGACACCCTCGATGGCGAAGTTCTGCGCCGAGGCGATCAGCGTGAGCGACCGCAGCGCCCGATCCCGCCACACGAACCGCAGCCCGGTCCGCACCGCGGCCCACCACCGCGCCTCGGCCCGCTCCTCGGGATCCACAGTCGAACGCAGGGCGTACACACTGGATGCCGAGACGACGAACGACGCCGCGTTGAGCCAGAACGGCAGGCTCGGGTGCACGGTGAACAGGAAGCCACCCAGGACCGGCCCCAGCAGGCCCGCGGCGTGAGCGCGTACCCGGTTGACCGCCAGCGCGGTGCCGAGCTTCCGCTCGGGCACGAGTGTGCGCAGCACCGCCAGCCCGGCGGCGCTGTGCGGCGCGGTGAGCAGCCCGAACACCACACCGGCCGCGAACAGGACCGGCATCGTCGCCCAGCCAAGCGAGATCGCGAGGGCGAACGCCGCGCTGGCGAGGACCCGACCGCACTCGCAGGTCAGCATCACCGTGCGCCGGTCGAAGCGGTCGGCGATCGGGCCGGCCGCCAGGAAGGCCACCGCCGTCGCGCCCGTCCAGACCGCCTCGACCAGCCCGACACGCAGCGGGGACCCGGTGGCGGCCAGCACCAGCAGCGGCAACGTGATCACCGCCGCGCTCGTCCCCAGCATGGACAGGCCCTGGCCCACCACCAACAGCTGGAAGTCCCGGTTGCGCAGCAGGCTGTCCGGCGCGCTCACGACCGGGTGCCCAGGCCGGGCAGCGGCGCCGGGCAGCCGTGCACCGCGGTGTGGACGGCCAGCAGAACGCCGGCGGTGCCGGTGGCGAGGTCCATCGACAGCCTCAGCATCCCGTCCAGCGTGAACGCCGGGTTCCCCCGGTGGCGTACGGCATGTGCCCCGAGCATCCGCAGGTGCCGGGCGGGGGAGGCGCCGAGGTGCGCGGTGCCGAGGAGCACGCCGGCCTGACCGGTGAGCAGGCCGCCGGTCAGCAGCAGTTCGGTGTCCAGCCCGTCGCGGACCAGCTCGCGCACCGCGGCCAGGTGCGGGTCGTGGTGTCGGCGGAGGTACTCCTGGACCGCGATGCCGATGCCCGCGCTGCCGCGCTCGAGCCCGGTGAGCCAGTGTTCGCCGTCCCTGACCTGCAGGCGGCGGCCTCGTGGCACGCCGCACCGCCCGAGGTCGCGGGCGAGCGCGGTCCGGGCGTGCCGGAGCCACGCAAGGTTCCCGTCCACGTCGAACAGGTGGGTGAACAGCAGCGCCGGACCGGACCAGCCGTGCATCAGGCCGGCCGAGGCCGCGTTCGTGCGCAGTCCGGCGGCGAGCTCCTCGCCGATCTCCGTCGCGTCCTCGCCGAAATGCAGCAGGGTGAGCCCGACACCAGCGAGGCCGCCGAACAGCCCGATGCCGCAACCGGTGAGGTCGATCTTCCGCAGGCGGTCCAGGGTCTCCAGTGCCTCGGCGTGGCGGCCCAGCTCGTCGAGGACGACGGCGGTGCCGGCCAGGCCGTCGAACAGTCCGGGACGGGGCCAGCGGGTGCGGCGAGCCGCCCGGACCAGCCATTCGACGTGGTCGTCGAACTCCGGGTACCGGTCGTGGCCGGTGACGTGCAGCGCGTGCAGCACCCCGGCGGCGCCGAAGGCGAGACCGGCGGCCTGGCGGTCGAACAGCCGGGCGTCCCCGGGGAACAACCGGTCCTCCCGCCCCGGGGTGGCGCTGTCCACGATCGCCGCGGCCATGCCGGTGAACAGCTGGTCCCAGCCCTCGGCGCCGGTGGGCCAGTCGAGCTGATGGGCCGGGAGGGCGCCCGGCGGGGTGAGCCGCGACCGCAGGTAGGACCCGAAGTCGGCGGGTACCGCGAAGCGTTCCTCAGCCAGCCGGACCAGCTGTCCGACCTTCTCCGGCGCGAACCGCAGCAGCTCGGTGAACGGCAGGAACATCGCGAGCCGGATGCACGCCAGGGCGTAGTCGTCGGCCGCCGTGCCCTCGCGGGCCCAGTCCGCGCTGAAACCCTCGGTCACCAGCGTCGGCCGGTTCTCCTCGCCGAGGGCATAGGCCGTCTCGAAGTCCACGAGGCAGACCCGGCCGTCCGGGCGGACCATGATGTTGCCGGGCTTGAGGTCGCCGAAGACGACGCCGCGTTCGTGCAGCCGGCCCACGGCGGTCCTGATCCGCTCGAAGGTCGCGTTCGCCCAGGCGCTGTACTCGGCGAGCTCCGCGTCGGTCGGGTCGGGTCGGAGCAGCGGGTGCCGCCTGCCCATCGCCTCGTGCAGCGGCTCGCCCTCGACGAGCTCCTCGACTAGGAAGTGGTGCTCCCAGTGGCGGAACCGGCCGAGCACCCGGGGAACGAACTCGAGGTCGGCGAGCCGGTCCAGCATCGCGTGTTCGCGGTCCAGGCGTGCGACGGCGTCGGCGTCGTCCATGTCGAGCCCGGCATGCGGACGTGCCTCCCGCAGGACGACGGTCCGCCCGAGCCCGGACCTCTCCACCGCCCGGTAGACCCCGCCGCCGTTGCTGAACAGCAGCGCCTTCTCCACCCGGTAGGGAAGGGGACCGCCGCTGCCCGCCCGCGCCGCCTCGACCTGGGCCTGGACGAAGGCGGGGATCCGCACCCAGGAGGGCGTCCGGAACGCCGTGCCGCGCAGGTCGGGGACCAGCACGCCGTCGGGCCGCGCCACGGCCGGTACGTGGTCGCCGGCCGGTGAGAAGCAGTACCGCATCCGGAACCCGCCGTACCGCAGGTACAGCGGTCCCTCGCCCCAGCGCAGGTCGTTGAGGATGTGCGGACCGACGACTCCTCGCAGCCGTTCGGAGAGCTCCTTGAGCGTGAGCTCGAGCGTGTGCTCGTCCGCCGGGTAGATCGTCACCAGCTTGCCACTGGACGTGCGGGAGGCGGACTTCCCGTTCAGCCGCGAGAGCATCGCCTGGCTGCGGAGGAACTTGAAGGAGATGCCGCGCCGCACGCAGTAGTCCCAGACCTCCGCCACGACCCGGGCGGCCTGGGAGCCGACGGCCGACGCGTGGATCTTCCAGCCCTGGTCGGGAAGCCGGGTGTCCTCGGGTTCGAGGTGGACCCAGCCGCCCTGCTCGGCTCGCCACCATCCCGGCGGAGCGGCGTCGCGGGCGTGGGGGAAGCGGGTCGCGTCGTCGTCGAGCCGGTCCAGGCTCTCGACGAAGAGCGGACCGGGCTGGGGCCGGCTCATGGCCGCATCGTCCTTCCTGCGAGACACCCGCCTCGCCGGGTTGGGCGAGCTGAGCGGCCGGGTGGTGTAGTCCCGGCCGCTCAGCCCGTCGTCGAGCGGGCTCGCTCAGCTCTCCAGGCGGCCGCTGGCGGTGCTGCTGGTGTTACAGGGCCACAGGGCCACGGAGTCGTCCTCCAGTTCCTGCAGCTCGAGAATCTCGATCATGATGTTCACCTCCTTCCCGGGTCGTGGGTCGGGCGTGGGGCCGCGGTCCGAGATGGGGCAGGACCTGCGCCCCCTCGTACGCGGCGGACAGGGCGAGCAGCACACCGGCCGAACCGGTGGCGAGGTCGGTCGACAGCCGGGGCATCCGGAAGCCGGGGAAGGCGACCTCCCCGAGGTGAGTCCGGGCGTGCCAGGACAGGAGCCGTACCTGGGTGTCGATGGCGGCCCGGTTGGCCTGCCGGTCCAGCGTCGCCAGCGTGGCGATGGCCCCCGCCCGTCCTCGGAACAGCCCGGCGTGCTGGACGTAGACGTGGTCGCAGGTGCGGCGAATCCCGGCGAGCAACGTCGACCAGCGCTCGCGCGGACGGTGCTCGATCAGGTGCGGTAGGACGAAGGCGAGGCCCCAGCTCCCGCCGTGCAGGTACGGCAAGGCCGTCCTGGACTGTCGCAGGAGGACGATCCCCTCCGGCCAGGTGTCGCACCGGTCCGCGTCCCGGCGCAGCGCCCGTTCGGCGAGGGTGAGGTAACGGGGGTCGCCGGTCAGCTCGTGCACCCGGCAGAAGAGCGCGGCGAGCCCGGTCGGGCCGTGCAGGAGTCCGACCGGCGCCGGCCGGCCCGCAACTGCGGGCAGCGGGTCGTCCTCCTGGCCCAGCTGGTCGACCAGGCGCATGGCCCGCTCGGCGAGGTCGCCGTCCCCGGTGACGGTGGCGAAGTGCAGCAGGTTGAGCGCGACTCCCGCTCGCCCGCCGAACAGGTCGCCGGACCGGGTGTCCTCCAGTGGGCGGCAGCGTTCGAGGACGTCCAGGGCCTCCTGCCGGTTCCCCAGCAGGTCCAGTGTGTACGCCACGCCGTGCAGGCCGTCGTACAGGCCGGGCAGCGGGTTCCCGTCCCGGCGGACGGCCCTGACCAGCCACCGGGTGTAGCAGTCGGGTACCTCGGCGCCCGCCCGGTGCATGGCGAGGAGCACGCCGGCGGCGCCATAGCCGAGGGGGTGTCCGCCGAGCATGCGCGGGCCGGTCGGCGTTCCCGGGAACAGGCGGTCCACGCGATCCGGTGTGGACGGAAGGTGGATTCCGCGGACCAGGGACTCCCGCAGTTCCGGCCAACTGAGCGGGAGCTCGGCGAACAGCTCGGCGGCGGTGTCGCGCTGTTCCGGGCGGCCGCGGGGGAGGAGGCCGGACAGGACGCGGTCGCCGAAGCCGTCCGGCACCGGGTAGTACCGGTGGATCGCGGCGACGAGGGTCGGCAGCTTCACCGGGTCGGTGTGGCCGACCGGGAGGAACACCGCCATTCGGAGACCGTTCAGCAGGTACTCGTGCGCCTCGGTCGCGGTCAGCCCGGCCGGGACGCTGAACTCCGGGTCGCCGTGGGCTGGCGCGCTGTCGTCGTCGAGGCCGGTCGCGGACTCGAGATCGACCAGCACGACCTCCCCGCCGGGGCGGACGACCACGTTGCGCGGGTTCAGCTCGCCCAGCCGCAGCCCGCGTGCCAGAACCTCCCGCAGGGCGCGGTCCACTCCGTCCAGTGCGTCGAGCGCCCATCGGGTGTACTCGGCCGCGCCGCGAGCGGCGTTCTCCGCCGTGGTCAACGGGGTGCTCAGGCTCCAGGCGAACAGGTTGGTCCCCTCGACGTACTCCTGTTCGAGGAAGTGGTGTCCAAAGAGGACACGGTAACCCCGGACCTGGGGGACACAGCCGAGGCCGGCAAGGTGGTCGAGTGCGTTCCGTTCCCGGGTGAGCCGGGCGACGGCGTCGCGGCCGCGGCGGTCGAGCCCGGCATGGGGCCGGGCCTCCTTGACCACGACCCGCCGTCCGTCGGACCGGGTCTGGGCGAGGTAGGTGCCGCCGCCGTTGCCCAGCCGCAACGCGCTGAGCACGCGGTAGGGCAGCTCCTCGGTCCTCGACTGCCGCAGCGCCTCGAGGTCGCGAGCGAGGACAGCGGGCAGGGCGACTCCCCGCGGTGGGACGAAGACCGCGTTGGTGGGCCGGCTGTCCTCGTCGTACCCGCCGTGCCGGACGTGCAACGGCCCCTCGCCGTGCACGAGTGCGCCGAGCACCCGCGGGCCCGCCGTCCCGCCCAGCAGCAGGGAGAGCTCGGTCAGCACGTCGGTCAGCGCCGCGTCGTCACCGGGGTGGAGGGTGATCGGCCGGCCGCTGCGGAACCGGTCCGCGTGGTCGGCGTTCAGCTCGCGGGCCGCGGTGGTGCTGCGGACGAGGTCGAACGGGATCTCCCGTTCGACGCAGTAACCCCACACGATCTCCACCGCCTTGCCGATGTCCTCGAGCCCCACGGCGACGTCCACGCGCCAGCCCACCGGCGGCGGCGTCACTTCCGCCGGGCACAGCCGCACGTACCAACCCGACTCGGTCCGCAGCCAGCCGGCGGGCACCGGCAGAGCGGTCACCGGGAACCGCTCGTCCTCGTCGGCCAGCATCTCCGGGCGCTCGAAGTAGACCGGGTCGGCGACGCAGAACGGCGGGTAGTCCTCGGCGATCACGACCGGGACGGGACGATGGCCAGCGGGACGGCCCGCCGCTCGATCCGCTCGCGGTCGGCCTCCGCGCCGAACCGGTCGTTGAGCCGCCGAACGGCCTCCGCCCACTGGCGGACGGTACGCACCGGCGCGAGTGTCTCGACGACGAACGGGTCGGTCCACCGGTCCATCGCTCGGCTCCAGACCACGTACGGGTCCTCCTCGAGCAGGTTGCCGACCGACCCCTCGTAGACGGGCATCCAGCGCACCGCCCCGTCCGGTTCGACCTGCATCACCGACGACTCCTCGCGGTGGCGCGAGCGGGACGGGGGCCGGACGAGACCGAGGTTGTCGGTCGTGCTGACGCTGATCTCCTCGCCCGCGGCGTCCTGTAGCCGCGCGCGGAACTCCGCCGACACCAACAGCTCCAGCTGGTCGTCGTGCAGGAGCTCGGTCTCGCCGAACACCACACCGCTGCCGAGCCCCGACGGCGCGGCGGCGTTGAAGGAAATGGCCTTGAGCCGGGGATAGCGCGAGCTCATCGTGGCGACGAACCGCTCGATCTCGTCGAAGTTGCTGCGGATCACCACGAACTCGAGCATGAAGGCGGGTGGCCTGCGTCCCTCGTCGACCCGGCGCCTCGCCGCCTGGTCCAGGAGCTCGAGTGCCCGCGACGCCCGGTCGAAGGAGCCCGCGCGACCGCGGATCCGGTCGTGCGTCTCCGCCGAGGCCCCGTCGACACTCACGCTGATCTGGTTGAACACCTCGGCGAGCTTGTCCGGCATCGACTCGTCGAACAGCCATCCGCTGGTGTAGATGCAGGTCGAGATCCCCGCCGCGGACAGCTTCTCGGCGATCGCGAGGATGTTCCTGATCAGCAGGGGCTCACCGCCGGCGAGCGAGACGACACTCGGCTTCAGCGCGATGAACGCGTCCGCGAGGCGCAGCATGTCCGCCGGATCGCGCAGCTGCCGGGACGGCCGCCGGCCCGACTCGGAGTAGCAGTGCACACACCTGAGGGGGCACGCGAAGGTGGTGTCCCAGATGATGATCTCCGGGCCGACGTCCTGCATGGGGTTCTCCTGGCTTGTCGAGCCACCCGCGTTTCTTCTCGGGTCGCTATCCGAGTGACGCCTGTTGGAATGTCACATTAGGTCGGCCGGGCATCCCGGGACGTAGGGGAGATTTCCCGGGTAGGGCGGGAGATTTCCCCGGGCTGACCGAGATTCCGCACTCGGGTCGGATGCGGTTGACGACGCCTAGAATCGCGGTCCTTCGAGGATGGTCGGAGAGGATTCCATGACCACGTATTCCGTTCTCGTGCCGTTCGCCCACTGCAGACCGGAGAGGACGTTGCCGTTCGCGGCGTTCGTCCAGTGGAGCCGGGCACTGCGCCTGTGGTTGGCCCAGGGCGACGGTGGTGACCCGCACCAGACGGTCGCCTTCGCCGCCGCGTCGGGTTTCCGGGTACCGGTTGGCACCGGGGTGCGTCTCATGCCCCACCGCCACCCGTTCACCGCCGCCCAGGAGACGCAGGCACTGGCGGTCGCGGCGGGACACCCGGTGGTGGCGGGGTTCGGCCCCGGGGCAAGCGTGCTCCAGCAGGCCCTGCTGGGCGCTCCCTACGCGAGCCCGCTGGGCGCGGCCCGGGAGTACCTGACGGTCGTGCGCGGGTTGCTGGCCGGCGAGGAGGTCGAGCACCGCGGGGAGTACTACACCTGCCTGGCGCGGCTGCCGTCGGTGCCGAGCCCGCCGGTCGAGGTGGGGCTGGGGGTGCTCCGTCCGGCAATGGCGCGCCTGGCCGGAGAGGTGGCC
Organism: Actinophytocola xanthii; assembly: GCF_001921205.1. GTDB lineage: Bacteria > Actinomycetota > Actinomycetes > Mycobacteriales > Pseudonocardiaceae > Actinophytocola > Actinophytocola xanthii. Next base: position 46,522 of record NZ_MSIE01000052.1, read on the forward strand.
GACGTGGCCGTCAGCTGGCTCACCCCGGCGGCCTACCTGCGCGAGGTGGTGGTGCCGGCGCTGCGGGCCGGGGCCGAGGCGAGGGCGCGCCCGGTGCCCAGGCTGGTCGCGGTCGTCTCGACGGCTCTGGAACGGTCCGGTCGCGATGTCGGCGAGCTGGTGCTGGCCGCGCACACCCATCACCTGCGGATGCCGCACTACGCCGACATGCTCCGCCGAGCGGGCGTGGCCGTCGACCGCGCCGACCTGACGGCCGCCGCCGAGGCCGTGGTGAAGGGCGGGGCGTTCCTCAGCGGGACAGCCGGCCACCTCGCCGAGCAGCTGGCGGAGTTCCGGGACGCGGGCGTCGACGAGGTGGTCCTCAACGTCTCCGGGGTGTACGCCGCGGCCGGCGGCCGCGCGGCGCTGGAGGAGCTCGACGAGCTGCTCCGGGAGGCCGTCCCGTGACAGCTCGCCGCATGCCGTCACATCTCGGGCCCCGGCGACGAACCTGGGGGATGGACCGGCGGCCCCGAGGACCGCCGGTCGGTGACGGTGCGCGGCGGCTGGGGGCTGGATGGAGTTCGCGGTGCTGGGACCGCTCGCGATGACGCACGCGGGCGTGAGCGTCCCGCTGACCGGCGGGCGTCGGCGGCGGCTGCTGGCCGCGTTGCTCGTCAACGCGAACGCGGTCGTCCCGGCCGACCGCCTGATCGACATCCTGTGGGGCGCCGACGCCCCGGACACCGCCCCGCGCAACCTGCACAACCAGGTGTGGCGGCTGCGCGCCGCACTCGAGGACAGCGGCGGCGCCGCGCTGGTCACCGAGCCACCCGGCTACCTGCTGCGGGTGGAGCCCTCGGCGATCGACGCGGTCCGGTTCGAGGCGGCCCTGTCCGACGCGGCAGCGGAGCGCCTCGCCCGGCCCGAGCGGGCCGTGGAGCGGTTGACCACGGCGCTCCAGCTGTGGCGCGGTCCGGCCTACGCGGAGTTCGCCGACGAGGAGTTCTGCCGGTACGAGGCGATCCGTCTCGCCGAGCTGCGGCTGGTGGCCGTCGAGGAGCGGTTCGCGGCCGGCATGGACCTGGGTCGGTACGCCGAGCTGGTCGGCGAGCTCGACGCGTTCGCCGTGGAGCACCCGCTGCGGGAACGGGCGACGGAGCTGCTGATGACCGCACTGCACCGGTCGGGTCGCCAGGCCGACGCGACCGAGGTCTACCTGCGGTTCCGGCGGCACCTGGTCGAGCACCTCGGGGTGGAGCCGTCGCCGGCGTTGCGCCGCCACCACGAGCACCTCCTGCGGGCGGACCCGGTGCCGCCGGCCGCGTCGTGGCCGGCCGGGGCGACGCGGGAGCAGGTGGGCAACCTCCGGTCGGAGCTCTCCGAGCTCGTGGGCCGTGCGGCGGACGTCGAGGCGGCGCGCCGCACGCTCGCCCGCGCGAGGGTGGTCACGCTGACCGGGACCGGCGGGGTCGGCAAGACCCGGCTGGCGACCGGCGTGGCGGCCGCCCTGCGAGCCGACTTCCCGCACGGCGTGTGGGTGTGCGAGCTGGCCGCGGTACGCGACGGCTGGCTGGTGCCCGACGTACTGGCGACGACCCTGGGCGTGCGGGAGTCGCGTGGCGCCGACGTCACCGACGGCCTGGTCGACTTCCTGCGGTCCCGGCGGGCCCTGCTGGTGGTCGACAACTGCGAACACGTGCTGGACGCCGCGGCCGGCCTGGTCACGGCGCTCGCCAGGGGCTGTCCCGAGCTCACGGTCCTGGTCACCAGCCGGGAGCCGCTGGGGATCGAGGGCGAGCACGTCCTTCCGGTGCGGCCGCTCGCGGTACCGCCGCCGGCGGCGGGGCAGGACCCGGCCCTGGTCGCCAGGATCCCGTCGGTGGAGCTGTTCACCGACCGGGCCAGGGCGGCCCTGCCGACCTTCGCCCTCGGCGAGCACAACGTCGCCGCGGTCGTCGAGATCTGCCGTGGCCTCGACGGGCTGCCGTTGGCGATCGAGCTGGCCGCCACCAGGCTGCGGTCGATGTCGCTCGACGAGATCGGCGACCGGCTCGAGCGGCGCCTGGAGTTCCTGCACAGCCCCAGGCGGACGCGCGAGGCGCGGCACAGCACGCTCGGCGCCGTCGTCGCCTGGTCATACGACCTGCTCAGCCCCCGCGAGCAGGCCGTCTTCGACGCGCTGAGCGTGCTGGTCGGCTCGTTCACGCTGGACGACGCCGTGGCCGTCGCGGCCGACGAGGAGCTGGGCCCGGCCGAGGTGGTCGACGTGGTCACCGACCTGGTGCACAAGTCCATGCTGGTCGCCGACACCGACCGGGCGCCGACCCGGTACACCGTGCTGGAGACCCTGCGGATCTTCGGACGCGAGCGGCTCACCCGGACCGGGCGGCTGGAGGCCCTGCTGGGCCGGCACACCGCACTCTGCCTCGCCGTGGCCGAGGGGTCCGCGTCCGGCCTCGTCGGTCCGGACGAGGCGGCGTGGGCCGAGCGGGTCACCGGCCTGCTCGACGACCTGCGCGGCGCGCACACCCGGGCGCTGGCCGCGGAACCCGAGATCGCCGTGCGGCTCTCCGCCGCGCTGCTGCGGTTCACCTCGACCCACGGGCCCTCCGAGCTGTACGGCTGGGCCGACCGGGCGGTGGGTGCCGCGAGCGGGAGCCCTGGCCCGCGGCTCGCCGCCGCGCTGGCCGTCGCCGCGGCCGGCGCCGCACGAAGCGGCGACCTCGTCGCCGCGACCGACCTGGCCCGCCGGGGGTTGGACGCGGTACCGGTGCGGGACGATCCCGCACGCCGCTTCCCCCTGTGGGTCCTGGCCAGGGTGGCGTCCTTCGAGGACAGGCTCGCCGACGCCGCGCACCTGTACGCGGTCGTGGCCGAACTCGCCGGGCGGGCCGGCGACGACCAGTGCGCCGCCTACGTCACCGCGAGCGGCGCGCTCCAGCACGCGTACCTGGGCGCCACCGCACACGCGGTGTCGGTCGCCCGACGGGCCAAGAAGCTCGCGATGGCGACCCGCAACCCGACGGCCATCGCCTGGGCAGACTGCGTCCTCGGCGTGGCGTTGCGCGACAGCGACCCGGAGCGGGCCCTGGCGATTCTGGAGCGGGCCAACGAGGTCGGGCGGGCCTGCGGCAACGCCTACATTCCCGGCGCGGCGCTGAGCGCCTCCGCCGCGGTCACGACCAGGCACGACGACCCGTACCGCGCCGCCAGGCTGGTGCTCGAGACGATCGGCTACTGGAGCCGGCAGAACCACCGCGTCCAGCGGTGGGGCGTGCTGCGTACCGCGGTCATCCTGCTCACCCGGTTCGGCGACGACGTCGCGGCGGCCACGCTGCACGGGGCGGTGACGGCGAGCGGCGCGGCGGTACGGCCGACCGGTGTCGACGCGGAGCTGCTCGAGGCCGCGGTGGCCGGGATCGCCGAGCGCCTCGGTACCGAGCGGTTCGCCGCGGCCACCGCCCACGGCGCCGCGCTGCCCGAGGAGGACGTCGTCGCCCTCGCCCGGGTTGCCGTGGACCGGGCCCCGGCCGGACGGCTGCACGTGGTGCGGCCCCTGCGGCAGCCGCTCCCGCGCAGCCTGCCCGGCTGAGCCGCCCGGCTACCGGGCGGCGGTGGCGCGGCCGAGGCCGGCGTCCCTGGCCAGCACGATCGCCTCGCCCCGGTCGGCCACGCCGAGCTTTCCGTAGATGTTGGAGATGTGGTTGCTCACCGTCTTGGCGGCGAGCCGGAGCGCGCGGGCGATCGCCGAGTTCGGGATCCCGTCGGCGAGCAGCGCCAGCACCTCCCGCTCGCGCGAGGTGAGCTCCGGGAACGGGTGGCCGTCGGGCTCGGTGGACCGGGAGAGCAGGGCGGTCATCCGCGTCGCCACCTGGGGGCAGAAGATCGACTCGCCGGCCGCGACGCCCTCGACGGCCCGCACGATCTGCCCGTGGGTCGCCGTCTTGAGCAGGTAGCCACGGGCCCCGGCACGGACGGCGCCGAGCACGGCCTCGTCGTCCTCGGCCGCGCTGAACACCAGTACCCCGGTCCCGGGTGCGCGCAGCAGCACCTCGCGAATGGTCGCCACACCGCCCAGCTCCCGCAGGTCCAGGTCGAGCATGAGCACGTCGGGACGGTGGGCGAGTGCGTCGCGCACGGCGACGCGCCCGTTTGGCGACTGCGCGACGACCTCGATCCGCTCGACCGCGCCGAGCACAGCCCGGAGCCCGGCGCGGATCACCGGCTGGTCGTCGGCCACCACCACCCGCACGGCCGCCTGCTCGTCCGCCCGCTGCCCCGCACCGGACTCGCCCATGGGTGAACCTCCGCTCAACGCTGTGGCCCGACCCGTTGATCAGCATGGGGGCCCACGCTCTCACCGCGCCCTCTCGCCGCTCTCGCGGCGTCCGCCCCGGGTACGGGGCGCGAGACCGCGCGAACCGCGCCGTGCCTCAGGCCAGCTCGCGGTCGAGAACGGTGGGGGACAGGGCGTGCCGCACGACCATGGCCGCCGCACCCAGGACGCCGGCGTTCGGGCCGGCGTGGGAGGGGACGATCCGCAGCCGCTCGGTCGCGAGCGGGAGGGAGCGCCGGTAGATGGACTCGCGGACGCCGGCCAGCAGCATCTCACCGGCCTGGGCCAGCGAGCCGCCGACGACGATCACCGAGGGGTTGAACAGGCTCACCCCGGCCGCGAGCACCTCGCCGATGTCCCGGCCGGCCTGGCGGACCTGCTGGCCGGCGACCAGGTTGCCGGCCTGGACGAGGGCGACGACGTCGGCGCTGGTGGTGGCGTCGATGCCGGCCGACCGCAGCCTGGCGGCGACGGCCGGGCCGCTCGCGACGGCCTCCAGGCAGCCGCTGTTGCCGCACCGGCACGGGACGTCCCCCGCGCTCGGCGCCAGGATGTGGCCGAGGTCGCCGGCGGCACCGACGTCGCCGCGGTGCAGCTGGCCGTTGCTGACCAGACCGGAGCCGATACCGGTGGCGACCTTCACGAAGATCATGTTCTGCTCGCCGGGAAAGCAGCGGGCGTGCTCGCCGAGGGCCATCAGGTTGACCTCGTTGTCGACCAGCACGGAGACCGGGAAGTCTGCCTGCACCCTGGCCGGCACGTCGTAGCCGTTCCAGCCGGGCATGATCGGCGGATGGGTCGGCTTCCCGGTCGAGTGCTCGACCGGGCCGGGCAGACCGATGCCGACGCCGGCCACCGGCGCGGTCAGCCCGTGCTCGACGCGCAGCCGCCGCCACGTGTCGGCGAGCACACCGAGCACCGTGTCCGGGCCGTCGGCGATGTCGAGCGTCAGCTTCTCGGTCACCAGCGGCTCACCGGTGAGGTCCGCGACGGCGACCGTCGCGTGGGTGGCGCCGACGTCGGCGGCGAGAGCGAGCCTGGCCCGGGCGTTGAAGACGAACCGGCTCGCCGGCCGGCCGCCGGTGGCCGCGGCGTCGCCCCAGTCGGCGACGAGCCCGGCGTGCATCAGTGCGTCGAGGCGGGAGCGGACCGTGGAGCGGGCGAGTCCGGTCTCGGTCGCGAGCTCGGCCCGGGTACGGGCCTGGCCGTCGCGCAGCAGGCGCAGCAGCTCACCCGGCGACGTCGTGCCGTTCGACGTCCCGGTCGACGCCGTCGGGGGGTACGTCTGCCGGTCCTGCACTCCCCAATTAAACCCAACGCGGGCGCTTCTGCCCGACGAAACGCCAGCGTAGGCCTTCCATGAACCACTTTTGATTGACACGCGCCAGAAGTTCCGTTTACGTTCGCCGTATGTCTGTGACCCACCTAACAGCCCCTGGTGAGCGGGTCGACTCGGAGCCCGTGACCTTGCGGGTCGGGGTGGTGGGAGCGGGTTTCATGGGGCGGGTCCACGCCGAGGCGGCCCGGCGCGCCGGCGCCACCGTCGTGGCGGCCACCGCCTCCCGGCCGGACCGGGCGGCGGCCGCGGCCCGCGCGGTGGGCGCCGAGCGCGGCTACCCGGGGGTCGCCGAACTGCTCGGCACGGCCGGTGTCGACGTCGTGCACATCTGCACCCCCAACGCCACGCACGCGCCGGTGGCGGCGGCAGCGCTCGCCGCGGGAGCCCACGTGGTGTGCGAGAAGCCGCTGGCCACCGGGTTGGCCGAGGCCACCGGGCTCGCCGCGGCGGCGGTCGACCGGGTGGCGACCGTGCCGTTCGTCTACCGGTTCCACCCGATGGTGCGCGAGCTGCGGGCGCGGCTCGCGGCCGGCGAGGCCGGCACCGTGGCCACCGTGACCGGCAGCTACCTGCAGGACTGGCTGTCGCGGCCGACCGACGACGACTGGCGGGTCGACTCCGGCCTCGGCGGTGCCTCCCGCGCCTTCGGTGACATCGGCTCGCACTGGGCGGACCTGTTCGAGTTCGTCACCGGCGACCGGATCACCCGGCTCAGCGCCAGGACCGCCGTCGTGCACGAGCGCGGAACCCAGCAGGTCCCGCCGACCGAGGACCTGGCCGCGTTGTTGTTCACCACGGCCGCCGGCACCGTCGGCACGCTCGTCGTGTCGCAGGTGGCCGCGGGCCGCAAGAACCGACTGCACCTGGAGATCTCCGGCACGGACGCCAGCTTCGCCTTCGATCAGGAGGACCCGGAGCGGCTCTGGGCCGGCCGGCGTGCCGGCGGGCAGGTACTACTGCGCGACCCGGCGACACTGCACCCGTCGGCAGCACGGTACGTGCGCCTGCCCGCCGGTCACGCCCAGGGATACCAGGACTGCTTCGACGCCTTCGTCGCCGACACCTACGCCGCCATCCGCGGCGAGGCGCCGGCCGGCCTACCCACCTTCGCCGACGGCCTGCGTACCGTCCGCGTCACCGACGCCGTCCTGTCCTCGGCCGCCGGGGACGGGGAGTGGGTCGAGGTGACGCCGTGAACCCGGCCACCACGCGCAGGGAGTCGGCCCGGTGAGGACCACCATCACACTCGCGGGGATCAGCAAGTCGTTCCTCGGCGTGCCCGTCCTGCGGGGGGTGGACCTGGAGCTGCGCGGCGGCGAGGTGCACGCGCTGATGGGGGAGAACGGCGCCGGCAAGTCGACCCTGCTCAAGGTGCTCGCCGGGGTGCACCGCCCGGACGCCGGGTCGATCGAGATCGACGGTGTCGAGCACAGCTTCGCCGGGCCCGCCGACGCGCAGCGGGCCGGCATCGCGATCATCCACCAGGAGTTCACCCTGCTGCCGCACCGCAGCGTCGCCGAGAACGTGTACCTCGGGCGCGAGCCCGTGCGCCGGCTGCGGGTGGACCGCCGGCGGATGGTCGAGGAGACCGCGCGGCTGCTCGACTGGCTCGGCGAGGACGGCGTCGACCCCACCGCCCCGGTGTCCGCACTGCCGGTCGCCCAGCGGCAGGTCGTCGAGATCGTCAAGGCGCTGTCCACCGACGCCCGCGTGCTGGCGATGGACGAGCCGACCGCCGCTCTCGCCGACCACGAGGTCGAGCTGCTCTACGACCTCGTGCGCCGGCTGCGCCAGCGCGGCATCGCGATCCTCTACGTCTCCCACCGGATGCGTGAGGTCTTCGATCTCAGCGACCGGATCACCGTGCTCAAGGACGGCGCCTTCGTGACCTGCGCGCCGACCGCCGAGCTGACCTCGGCCGACCTCGTGCGGCACATGGTCGGGCGCGAGCTGGGCACGCTCTACCCCGAGCGCGCCGACCCGGCGGGTCTCGGCGCGGTCCGGCTCGCGCTGCGCGGCGCCGGCAACGCCCGGGTGCGCGAGGTCGACCTCGAGGTCCGCGCCGGTGAGATCGTGGGCGTCGCGGGGTTGCAGGGGTCCGGCCGGTCGGCCCTGGCACGGGCGGTGTTCGGCGTCGAGCCGTTCACCAGCGGGACGCTCGAGCTCGACGGGGTGGCCACCCGGATCACCAGTCCGCGCGGGGCGGTGCGGCAGGGCGTCGCGTTCGTCACCGAGGACCGCAAGGGCGAGGGGCTCGCGTTGCGCCAGTCGGTGCGCGACAACGCCCTGCTCGTGCGCCGCTCCGCGCTCCCGCCCCGCCGCGGGCGGGCCGCCGTGGACCTGGCCGCGCTGCTGGAGTCGGTCAACGTCGTGGCCCGGGACGAGCACCAGGAGGTGCGCTTCCTGTCCGGGGGCAACCAGCAGAAGGTCGTCCTCGCCAAGTGGCTGGCGGTGGACCCGGCGGTGCTGGTGGCCGACGAGCCGACCCGCGGCATCGACGTCGGCGCCAAGAAGGCGGTGCACCACCTGCTGCGGGAGCTGGCCGACCGGGGCGTGGCGGTGCTGATGATCTCCTCGGAGCTGCCCGAGCTGATCGGCATGAGCGACCGCATCCTCGTGATGCACGACGGCCGGCTCGCCGGTGAGCTGCCCGCCGGGGCGAGCGAGACGGCGGTGATGGCCCTGGCGACGGGGCACGGCGTGGGCGAGGTCGCGTGACGGTCCAGGAGAAGCCCCTGCCCGTCCGGACGGTGCCGGCCCGGACGAGGAGCCGGGGCTTCGCGTTCACGCCCACGGTCGTGGTCTACCTCGCGCTGGCGGTGCTGCTGGTCGTGGGCAGCGTGCTGGTCGCGCTGCGCGGCGGGGTGCTGCTCGACCAGGCGGGGCTGCTCAACATCTTCACCCGGGCCACGGCGCTGGGCCTGGTCGCGATCGGGCAGACGATCGTGATCCTGGCCGGCTCGCTCGACCTGTCGGTCGCCTACCTCGTCGGCCTCACCTCGCTGGTCGCCGCCGAGACCATGGCCGGCCAGGCCGGCATGATCGTCCCCGGCGTGCTGCTCGCGCTGGCCGTCGCCGCGGTCGTCGGCCTGGTCAACGGGCTCGTGATCACCGTCCTGCGGGCCAACGCGTTCATCGCGACACTCGGCGTCGCGCTCGTCCTGCGCGGCTACCTCGAGCACAACTACACCGGACCCGCGGGCGAGGTGCCCCGGACCTTCCAGCACCTCGGCTACGACCGGGTGGGTCCGGTACCGGTCGCGGCGCTGCTCATGCTGGGCATCGCGGCGATGTGCTGGTGGCTGCTCACCCGCTCCCGCCCCGGCTACCACCTCTACGCCGTGGGCGGTGACCTCGAGGTCGCCCGGCTCTCCGGGGTGCGGACGCGCCGCACGATCGTGACCGCGCACGTGCTGTGCTCGGTGGCCGCGGGGCTCGCCGGGATCTACCTGGCCAGCCGGCTCGGGTCCGGTGCCCCGTACGTCGGCACGGACGCCGGCTTCGACCTCGAGTCGATCGCCGCCGTCGTGCTCGGCGGCACGCTGCTGGCCGGCGGTCGCGGCGGCGTCGTCGGCACGATCGGCGGCGTGTTCATTCTGGCCACGCTGGACACCGTGTTCGACGACCTCGCCGTCGACCCGTTCTTCAAGGACGTCGTCCGGGGCGTCGTGCTGGTCACCGCGGTGGCCCTCTACGCCCGACGCACGGTGAGGAGGCAGTCGTGAGCTTCCGTCCGCGGCTGGCCGAGGGCACCGCGCCCGTCCTGGTCGTGCTGGTCGTGCTGCTGGTCGGGCTGGCCATCGCCGGCCCCGCCTACAGCTCGCCGGAGGGCTATCTCGCGCTGCTCAAGCGGGCCGCGCCGCTGATGATCCTCGCGATCGGCCAGTACTTCGTGATCGTGTCCGGCGGGTTCGACCTCTCGGTCGGCGCCCTGGTCACCGCCGGTGTGGTGATCGCGGCCAGGCTCATCGACGGCGAGGACTCGGCCACGGCGTGGGTGATCCTCCTCGTGCTGGCGTTCGGCCTGCTCGTGGGGCTGGTCAACGGGCTGGTCACCACCGTGCTGCTGGTGCCCTCGTTCATCGTCACGCTGGGCATGCTGCTGGTGCTCGACGGCGCGGTGTTCCTGTGGACCGGTGGCGCCCCGCGCGGGGCGTTGTCGCCGGGCTTCCGCGAGTTCGGCCGGGGCGCGGTCGACGTGCCGCTGCTGGGCGAGGTCCCGTGGTCGGTGCTGATCCTGCTCGCGATCCTGGCGGCGGCGGTGCTGTTCATGCGCGGCGGTACCGGCCGGGCGCTGGTCGCCGTCGGCGACAACGAGCAGGCGGTCCGGCTCTCCGGTGGGCGGGTGAACCGGCTGCGACTGCTGGCGTTCGTGCTCTCCGGTCTGCTGGCCGCGGTCGCCGCGATCCTGCTCGGCGGCTTCGCCGGGGTCTCTGCCCAGGTCGGCGCCGGCCTGGAGTTCCGTGCGATCACCGCGGTCGTGCTGGGCGGAGTCCTGCTCGGCGGCGGCCGCGGGTCGGTCGTCGCCGCCACCGCCGGCGCCCTGTCGCTGGAGGCGCTGTTCACCCTGCTGAACCTGCTCGGCGTCGCGGGCGCCCTCGAGTCGGCGGTCCAGGGCGTGATCATCATCGGCGCCGTCGCCTACGCCTCCCTGGGTGTCGGGCTGCGACACCGGTTCACCCGCACGACCACCAAGCAACCCGCGACAGCCTCCGGATAGCCCCCCACCCCGAGAGCCCGAGGAGATCGATGACCCCGACCAGGATCCTCACCGCGATGGCGGCGGTCGCCGCCCTGGTGCTCGCGGCCTGTTCCAGCGAGCTGCCGGAGGAGAACGCGCCCGGCGGCGACACCTCGACGGGCGAGGCGGCGAAGTCGGAGTTCTTCGACCAGGCCGAGTACGAGCGCCAGCTCGCCTTCCGCGACGCGAAACCCGAGGGCCCGGCGGACCGGCCGTGGGAGCAGATGCTCGAGCCGGAGCTGGTCGACACCGCCCAGTACGCCAAGCCGGGCGGGAACTACACGATCTGCTTCTCCAACGCCGCGGTGGACAACCCGTGGCGGCAGGTCGGCTTCAAGACCATGCAGCGCGAGGTGGAGCTGCACCCCGAGATCACCGAGTTCACCGTGCTCGACGCGGAGGCCAAGGACGACAAGCAGATCAGCGACATCCAGTCGTTGAGCGGCCAGAGCTGCAGCGCGATCATCATCTCGCCGAACACCACGGCCACGCTCACGCCGGCGGTGGAGGCTGCCTGTGACACCGGGGTGCCGGTGATCGTGTTCGACCGCGGCGTGAACACCGACTGCCCGGTCACGTTCATCCACCCCATCGGCGGGTTCGCCTTCGGCGCCGACGGCGCGGAGTTCCTCACCGAGCAGGTCCAGCCCGGCGGCAAGATCCTCGCCCTGCGGATCCTGCCGGGCGTGGACGTGCTGGAGCAGCGCTGGGCGGCGGCCAACGAGATCTTCGGCGAGAGCGAGCTCGACGTGGTGGGCGTGGAGTTCACCGACGGCGACGCGGCCAAGACCAAGAGCATCGTCGCCGACTACCTCCAGCGCGAGGGCGAGATCGACGGTGTGTGGATGGACGCGGGCGCGACGGCCGTCGCCGCCGTCGAGGCGTTCCAGGACGCCGGCGTCGAGGTGCCCGCGTTCGTCGGCGAGGACCAGCAGGACTTCCTGCGCCTGTGGGTGGACGAGGACCTGACCGCGGTCGCCCCGACCTACCCCACCTACCAGTGGCGGACCCCGATCATCGCCGCGCTGCGGATCCTCAAGGGCGAGCAGGTGCCCAGCGAGTGGGTGCTCCCGCAGCCGCGGATCACCGACGCCGACGTGGCGGACTACGTGGCGCAGGACATGCCGCCGCTGCACTACGCGATGTGCGGCTGCGAGGACATGCCCGGATACCCGGGGCCCTGGCAGTGAACCAGCACCCCGTGGGGGTCAACACCTGGGTCTGGACCTCCCCGCTGACCGACCCGACCCTGGCGGAGCTGGCCGCCAGGGTCGCCGGCTGGGGCTTCGACGTGCTCGAGCTGCCGGTCGAGAACGTGGGGGACTGGACACCGCGCGAGGCCGCCCGCGTGCTCGGCGACCACGGCCTCGGCGCGACCGTGTGCCTGGTGATGCCGCCCGGGCGCGAGCTGGTCCGCGCCGACCCGATGACCGTCAAGTCCACCCAGGAGTACCTGCGTTCGGTGGTCGACGCCGCGGCCGTGGTGGGTTCACCGGTGATCGCCGGGCCCGCCTACGCCTCGGTCGGTCGAACCTGGCGCATGTCGGCAGCCGACCGGGCAGCCGCCTACGCCGAGCTCGCCGAGAACCTCGGCCCCGTGCTGGAGTACGCGGCGAGTGCCGGGGTGACCGTCGCCGTCGAGCCGCTCAACCGCTACGAGACGAGCCTGCTCAACACCGTCGCGCAGACCCTCGAGGCGATCGACGGCCTGCCGAACTGCGGGGTGGCCCTCGACCTCTACCACCAGAACATCGAGGAGGCCGACCTCACCGGGGCGATCCGCGCCGCCAGGGGCCGCATCGCGCACGTCCAGGTCTGCGGCAACGACCGCGGCGCCCCCGGTGCCGACCACCTCGACTGGCCAGCGATCCTCGCCGCGATCGACGACGCCGGCTACACCGGCCCGCTCTGCGTCGAGTCGTTCACCGGCGAGAACGCCACGATCGCGACCGCGGCGTCGATCTGGCGCCCGCTCGCCCCCACCCAGGACGACCTCGCCCGAACCGGCCTGCGCCACCTGCGGGCGGTGATGGGCACCAGCTGACACCCGTCCTCCGACGGCGCCGGCACGCCGCGGGGCACCCCACGCGAAACGGGAGCAACGATGCACAGACCCCTTCTGCGAACCGCCCTCAGCGTGCTCACGGCCGGCGCGGTCACGGTCGGCCTGATGCCGGCCGCCGCGGCCCACCCCGGCCACGCCGACCCGGAGTTCCGGGCGCTGCTGTTCACCAAGGTCGCCGCCGGCGCCTACCGGCACGACTCCATCCCCGCCGCCGTCGAGATGATCACCCAGCTTGGCGCCGAGCACCACTTCGAGGTGGTGCACAGCGAGGACTCGGCGATCTTCAACGACGCCGACCTGGCCACCTTCGACGTCGTGGTCATGGTGCAGAACGGCGGCATGGTCTGGGACACCGACGCCCAGCGGCAGGCGGTGCGCACCTACGTCAACAACGGCGGCGGCATCGCCGCCGTGCACAACGCCACCGACATGAACATCGAGTCCCAGTTCCCGTGGTGGGACGACTTCGTCAACGGGGGCGCGCACATGACCGCGCACTCGGCCGGCGGGCTCACCGCGACCACGCACCGGATCGACGACGTGCACGCCTCCACGAAGGACCTGCCGGACCGCTGGCAGCGCCCGGAGGAGTGGTACAACTTCCACCCGACCATGCGGGGCAAGGTGCACTCCCTGCTGGAGGTGGACGAGAGCACCTACGACCCGGGGCCCGAGGCCATGGGGACCGACCACCCGATCTCCTGGTGCCGCGAGGCCGAGGGTGGCCGGGTCTGGGCCACCGCGATGGGCCACGCGATCTCCTCCTACTCCGAGCCGCTGTTCCGCCAGCACGTGCTGGGCGGCATCCAGACGGCGGCCGGCGCGATCCCCGCCGACTGCTCGGCGACCATGGACGCCGCGTTCGAGAAGGTCGTCCTCGACGACACCACCAAGGCCCCGACCTCGCTGGACGTCGCACCGGACGGGCGGGTGTACTTCACCGAGATCCTCGGCCAGATCCGGATGTACGACCCGGACACCGCGGCCATCACCACCGCCCTGGACCTGCCGGTCTACGAGGGCGGCGAGGACGGGCTGACCTCGCTGGTGCTCTCCCCGGACTTCGCCGCGACCGGGCACATGTTCGTCTACTACTCCCCACCGGGCGCCGAGGAGGTCAACCGGGTCTCCCGGTTCACCGTCACCGGTGACGTGGTGGACCGGGCGAGCGAGGTCGTGCTGCTGGAGATCCCGGCCTCACGGCGGGAGGAGCCCGGCCACACCGGCGGCTACCTCGAGTTCGGACCTGGGGGCAACCTCTACATCGGCGTCGGCGACGACACCAACCCGTTCCAGTCCAGCGGGTACGCGCCGATCGACGAGCGGCCGGGCCGGGACCTGTACGACGCCCAGAAGACCTCGGCCAACACCAACGACCTGCGGGGCAAGATCCTGCGGGTCCACCCCGAGGCGGACGGGACCTACACGATCCCGGCGGGCAACATGTTCGCTCCCGGGACCGAGCTGACCCGCCCGGAGATCTACGCGATGGGCTTCCGCAACCCGTTCCGGTTCTCCATCGCCGCCGACGGCAGGCTCTACCTGGCCGACTACGGACCGGACGCGGGCGCGGACAACCCCAACCGCGGGCCGGGCGGGCTGGTCGAGTGGAACGTGATCAGCGAGCCGGGCTTCTACGGCTGGCCGTACTGCGTGGCCAACGGAATCCCGTTCAACGACTTCGACTTCGCCACCAACGCCTCCGGGCCGAAGTTCGACTGCGCCAACCCGGTCAACAACTCGCCCAACAACACCGGCCTGACCACCCTGCCGGCGGCCAAACCTGCGACCGTCTGGTACGGCAACGGCGCGAACGGCAACGCCTTCCCCGAACTGGGCGAGGGCGGCGAGGCCCCGATGGCCGGCCCCGTCTACGACTACGACCCCGACCTGCAGTCCGACACCAAGTTCCCCCAGTTCTACGAGGGCAAGGCGTTCTTCTACGAGTGGGCCCGCAACCGGAACTTCCTGTTCCACCGGGACGCCGAGGGCGGGATCCTCGACATCGACCCCTGGTTCGTCGGCAATGTCCCGTTCGCGCCGATGGACATGAAGTTCGGCCCCGACGGCGCGTTGTACGTGGTCGAGTGGGGTGGCGGCTACGGCCGGGACAACCCGGACTCCGGCGTCTACCGCATCGACTACACCCGCGGTGACCGGCGGCCGGTGGCGAGGGCCACGGCCAGCCCGACCAGCGGGGCGGCGCCGCTGCAGGTCCGGTTCTCCGGCGCGGCGTCGGCCGACCCCGAGGGGGAGCAGGTCCGCTACTCGTGGAACTTCGGTGACGGGTCGACCTCCACCGAGGCCGAGCCGACCCACGTGTTCACCGAGAACGGTCGATTCAACGTGCAGCTCACGGTCACCGACCCGGGCGGCAAGACCGGGTTCGCCAACGTCTCGGTGACCGTCGGGAACACCGCACCCGCTGTCGAGCTGGCGGCGCCGGTGAACGGTGGGTTCTTCGACTTCGGTGACCGTGTCGCCTTCGGCGCCACGGTCACCGACCCCGAGGAGCAGACCGACTGCGCCAAGGCGACGCTGCGGGTGTCGCTCGGCCACGACGCCCACGACCACCTCACCGACACGATCCGCGCCTGCGAGGGGGAGTTCGCGACGCTCGCGGACGAGGGCCACGCCGATGCCGACGTGTTCTACACCGCCGAGGCGACCTACACCGACGCCGGCGCGGGCGGCCAGCCCGCGCTGACCGGGCGGGACCTCGCGGTGCTCCAGCCCAAGCACAAGCAGGCCGAGCACCACGACTCCGCCACCGGGGTGGTCGTGCAGAACGACCCCGCCGCCGGGGCCGGCAAACGGGTCGGCGAGGTGTCCAACGGCGACTGGATCGCCTTCGAGCCGGTCAACCTGCACCAGATCGAGCGGGTCACCGCGCGGGTGCACGGGGCCTCCGACGGCGGCTCGATCCAGTTGCGGGCCGGGTCGCCCACCGGCGCGCTGGTGGCCACGATCCCGGTCCCGCGGACCGACGGCTTCGTGACCCTGCCCCCGGTGGCGGTGACGGACCCGGGCGGGACCATCGACCTGCACGCGGTGTTCACCACCACGGCCGACAACCAGTTCACCGTGGACTCGTTCGACTTCGTCGGCAAGGGCGTCTCGGTGAACGCGGCGCCCTACGTCGCGGTCAACGCCGCACCCGCCTCGGGCGCGGCACCGCTCGAGGTCGACTTCACCACCGACGCGGTCGACCCCGAGGGCGACACGGCGCTGCGCTACGCGTGGAACTTCGGTGACGGCGGCACCTCGACCGAGGCCGCGCCGACGCACACCTACGCCGAGCCGGGCACCTACACGGCCACGGTGACGGTGACCGACGGCGCCGGGCGCGCCAAGGCGGCCTCGGTGCGGGTCGTCGCGACGGTCCCGCCGATGCCGCCGATCGAGTGCGCCGACCCGGAGGCACCGGTCGACCGGGGCGACGAGTTCTCCGCCGACCGGCTCGACGGCTGCCGCTGGGACGCCGTCGTCCGCCCGAGCCTGACCTCGATGCGGATGGACGAGGGCGTGCTCAGCATCGACACGCTGCCCGGGGACATCAACGGCGCGGCCAACGACAACCCGAACAACTTCGTCCTGCAGACCGCGCCCGGCGGTGACTGGACGCTGGAGACCCGGATGCGCGCACCGCTCGCCGAGCGGTACCAGCTGGCCGGCTTCATGGTCTACGGCAACGACGACGACTACGTGAAGTTCGACGTGGTGTCGGTCAACGGGCCGGGCTCGACGGTCGACCTACGCGCCGAGCTGGTCTCGGAGAACAACGGCCAGTTCGGCAACGGCGGAAACCGCTCGGTGACGCTGGGCACGGGTCCGGAGAGCGGCTGGTGGCACCTGCGGCTGACCAAGGCCGGCAACACCTACACCGGCTGGGTCAGCGACGGCGGCACCGAGTGGACGCCGCTGGGCGAGGCCGTCACCAACGAGATCCCCGACCCGCGGTTCGGGCTGATGGCGATCGGGCCGCAGCAGACCAGAGGGCCGGTCACCGTCGACTTCGACTGGTTCCGGGTGTCCGGTGTGGACAGCACGGCGCCCACCGTCACCGCGGCCGTCTCACCCGAGCCGGGGGAGTCCGGCTGGCACACCGCGGCGCCCACGGTGACCCTGACCGCAGACGACGGAACGGGGTCGGGCGTGGCCGCGACCGAGTACCGGGTCGACGAGGGCGCGTGGACCCGCTACGCCGAGCCGTTCCGGGTCGGCGCCGAGGGGAGCCACGTCGTCGAGTACCGCGCGGTCGACCGCGCCGGGAACACCTCGCCGGTCGCCAGGGCGGAGCTGAAGGTCGACACCGCGGCTCCCGCGGTCGCGGTCACCGGGGTGGTCGACGGACTGACCTACGGCCACAGCGAGGACCGGGTCGTGGACTGGACGGTGTCCGACGAGGCGTCCGGTCCCGGCGAGGTCACCGCCACCCTGGACGGTGCTCCACTGGCGCCGGGCACCCGCCTCGCGTTCCCGCGGCTGGCGCTCGGCGAGCACACCCTCGTGGTGCGCGCACCGGACGGGGCCGGGCACGTGGGCGAGCGGACGGTGGTCTTCACCATCGCCACCTCGGTCACCGACCTGCAGGCCATGCTCGACCGGCTCCAGGCGGAGAACGAGGTCGGCTGGCTGGCCGCGCTGGTTCTCGAGGCGCAGCTGGACCAGGCGCACCGGGAGGTCGTCCGGGACCGGCCCGACCTGGCAGTGCGGTGGCTGACGGCGTTCGGCTCCGCGCTGCCGCTGCTGGTGCCGAACGCCGAGGCGCGGGCGGTGCTGGCGACCGACGCTGCCGCGGTCGCCGCCGCCCTGCGGGAGTAATGACCCCGAAACGGGGGCGGATGCCGGTCCGCCTCCGGCCCCGGGCCGGCTAGCCCCCGGCCCGGGGCGCTTCGGGGCGCGTCCGCACAGCCCTCGGCCCATCGACCGGCACTGTGCGGAAGCGCCCTAAACTCAGTCGCGAAGTACTCGGGAATTCCCGAGTACTGTGCTGGGGGTGGCCGGAGGGCTGGCGAACGCGATGCACCACACGATCATCGCGGTGGACGTGGAAGGTTTCGGTGCCCGGGACGGCCCGCACCAGACAAAGGTCCGGGAAGGCCTCAGCGCCGCGGTGCACCGGGCATTCCACCACTGTGGGCTCCCGTGGTCCGGCTGCCGCACGGAGGACCGCGGCGACGGGATGCTCGTGCTGGTTCCGGCACATGTGTCCAGCGCACGGCTGGTCGAGTGCCTGCCCACCGAGCTGGCCGCCCGCCTGCGCGAGCACAATGCGACAGCCGACGAGCAGGCGAAGATCCGGCTCAAAATTGTCATACATTCGGGTGAAGTGCTGCGGGACCGGCAGGGATATTCCAGCCCCGCCGTGGTGCACGCCTGCCGCCTGCTGGATTCCGCGGTTCTGCGCGGGGAGCTCAGAAACGCCAGCGGAGTTCTCGCCCTGATCACCTCCGACGACTTCTTCACCAACGTCGTCAGCCAGAACCCCGCCGTCGACCACCGCATCTACCGCAAGGTCGCCGTCGCCGAGAAGGAGACCAGGACCGTCGCCTGGGTCTGCCTCCCCGACGACCACGAGGTGCCCCGGCGACCCCGACCGCACCCCGGTCGCCACCGGCGCGAGCGCGTTCCGCTGCGCGGCCGGCTTCCCCGCCTCCCGGTCACGGCCCTCACACTGACCCTGCTGCTGCTGGTGGGCGGCACCACCGGGAACGTGTTCGCCGCCCTTCCACCCAGCGGCCGGTGCGCGGTGCCGGTCCAGCTGAACGTGAACGTGTCCATGGAGAAGAGCCGGGTGCTCCGGGACCTGGCCGAGCAGTTCGAGCGCAGCACCCAGGACGACCGGGGGTGCAAGGGCGTCAGCGTCCAGGTCACCGTGGCCCGCGCGCCCGAGTCCGTGATCGAGGCGATCGGACGCGGCTGGTCGGGCCGCGAGGACGTGCACAAGGTCGGCCCCGAGCCGCACGTGCTGCTGCCCGACTCCGGCTTCGAGTTCGACGCCGCAGTCCGGGCACTACAGCTCAGCGGTCACGACGAGATGGTGCTGGAGGACTGGGGGCCGATCGCGCTCTCGCCGCTGGTGCTGGCCCGGCCGCGACCGCCCGGCGACCTCCCCGACCCGCCCGTGCAGCCGGCGACCTGGTCCAGCGTGCTCGAGACGGCCGAGGACAACGCGAGCTCCTCGGATCGGCGGTACCACCGGCCGAGCCCGATCACCTCCGGGGCGGGGCTCACCGCCACGATCGTGCTGTACCGCACGGCGCTCGAGCGCCGCCTGGACGCCGAGGCCCTGTCCGCCCGCGGCGCGCCGAACACCCTGCACCAGGTGGAGCTGTCGGTGGTGGCCGGGGACGAGAGCGGTGACCTGCTCTGCTCGACCTGGGAGCACCCCGGTGCCTCGGGCACGGTACTGGTGTCGGAGAAGGCGGCGGCCGACTACAACGAGGGCGACGCTCCGCCCGGCGCGCCGTGCGCGCCGCGCACGAGCGGGTCGCTGGACATCACCTACCCCCGGATCGGCACCCCCTACCTGGACCACCCCTTCGTCGCGGTCTCCTGGCGGGAACTCCCCACGAACCCGGCCAGGGACCGGGCAGTCCGCTCGTTCCACGAGTACCTGGTCGGCCCGGACGGTCAGGCGGCGCTGCGGCGGGCCCGGTTCCGCGACCGCCTGGGGGACACCGTGGACTACGAGGGTGCCCCCCAGGACCGGCCGGCGAGGCTGGGTCTGGAGAAGGTCGACGTGCCAGCGGTGGTCCAGGCGTTCCACGACGCGCGGCGGGCGGTCCGGGTGCAGCTGCTCGTCGACGTGTCCACCGCCATGTCCGTGCGGCTCCCGGAGCTCGGCGGGTCGCGCCTGGAGGCCGCGGCCGACGCCGTCTTCCGCACCCTGCGCTCGGTGGGGGACCGCGACCGCGTCGGGCTGTGGGAGTTCGCCCAGGGGCACGGCGGCCGCGCCGACCACCAGGTCCTGCTGTCGATCGGCGACGGCACGGCGCAACGGGCCCGGGAGAGCCTGAGCAGGGTGAGCGTCAGCGGGCGGCCGGCCCGCCTGTACCCGACGCTGGAGGCGGCGGTGCTCGCCCTCAGGTCGGGCCGGCCGGCGTCCCCTGAGGTCGGCGACGCGATCCTGGTCGTCGCCGACGGCAGCCGGAACGAGGTGGGGCACTCACAGCTGGTCGAGGTCCTGGCCGCCGGCGAGCCGGTACCGGTGTTCCTGATCGCGTTCGCGGCGTCGGTCTGCGACTCGAGGCAGTGGCGGGAGATCACGCAGGAGACCGGCGGCGCGTGTCACGAGGTGAGGAACATGGCCGACATCGACACCGCGCTGGAGAGCGTGGCGACCGTGTTGTGGGGTGGGCGGCGATGACCGTGCGGAGGTGGTGCGGCCCGCGGTTCGTGCTGGCGGTACTGCTCGTGCTGACCGGCTGCGCGCGGGGGCAGGACCCCGCCGCCCGGTTCGACCAGGAAGGGCCGATCGTGTTCACCGACGGTCCGGACACCAGCAACAACCGCCAGATCAAGCAGTTGGTGAAGGCCTGGAACGACGTGCGCGGCAGCGACGAGCGCGTGACGTTCGTCGAGCTGTCCTACGCGACCGACGACCACCGCGCCCAGCTGCGGGCCCGCGCACAGGACCTCGCCGTCGCCGACCCCGAGAAGTTCCGGGAGCAGTGCTACGACGTGGTGACGCTGGACGTCATCTGGGCCACCGAGTTCGCCGAGGCGGGCTACCTCGTCCCGCTCGACGGCGCGGAGCTGGACGTGGACCTGTTCCTGCGCGAGCCGGTGCGGGCGGTGACCGTCAACGGCCGGCTCTGGGCCGTGCCGTGGCGGACCGACGCCGGGCTGCTGTACTACCGCACGGACCTGCTCGACAAGGCGGGCAAGCAGGTGCCCACCACCTGGGCGGAGCTGGCCGCGGTGGCCGACGAGCTGGCGGAGGGGGACCTGGCTGGCTACGTCGGCCAGTTCGGGCGCTACGAGGGGCTCACGGTGAACGCCGTCGAGTGGATCTGGGGCGCCGGCGGTGAGGTGCTCGCGCCGGATGGTTCGGTGGTGGTCGACGAGCCGGCGGCGCGCGAGGGGATCGAGATGCTCGCTCGCGGCGTCGAGGACGGGTGGATCCCGCGGACCGCGCTCGGCTACGACGAGGAGCGCAGCCTCGACGCGTTCCGGCAGGGCGGCGCGGTGTTCATGCGCAACTGGCCGTACGCCTACCGTCGCCTCGAGGACGGGAACTCCCCGGTGAGCGGCAAGTTCGGGGTGGCGTCGCTGCCCGGGCCGAGTGCGCTCGGCGGGTGGAACCTCGGGATCTCGAGCTGCTCGACCCACCGCCGCACCGCCCAGGACTTCATCCAGTTTCTCACCAGCAAGGACAACCAGCGTCGGTTGTTCCAGACCGCCGGCTTCGGCCCCACGATCGCCTCGCTCTACAGCGATCTCGACCTCGGCCGTCAGTTCCCGTACCTCGAGGTGCTCAAGCACAGCCTGCGCACCGCGCGGAACCGGCCCGCGACGCCCCAGTACGAGGACGTGAGCGAGGAGATCCAGGAACACGTCGGCGACGCCCTGGAGCGAGTGGACTCGGTGGACGACCGCGTCGAGGACCTCGCCGAGGAGCTGACGACCGTCACCGGCGGGGGTTAGGGAGCGTCCTGGCCGAGCTAGGGCACGTCCTCAAAGCCCTCGATCGCGGTCTTCGCGCCCAGCCCGCCGCTGGCCGCGTTGTCGGACAGGCCAAGTACGACCCGGTACGAGGCCCGCCCTCCGCCTTGCCAGCGACGACCTGGATCACGAAGCCCATCGACCGGGACTTTGAGGACGCGCCCTAGTCGGCCCGGTACTGGCGAGCGCTCAGCACGTCCACGGTGTCGAGCAGCCAGCGGCCGTTCTGGTTCACCAACGTGTAGCGGTGCTGTTCGCGCGACCCCCGGCCGTCCTTGAAGACGAGGTCCACGGTCACGTCGACGGTGCTGCCGTTGGCGCTCGCGCCGGATGCCCGGACCGACCTGACGCTGTTCCAGTAGCTCTCGTAGTTCTGCCGGTTGCGGGCGGGGAAGTTCTGGAACCGCGGTGTCATCCGGGTCCAACCCTCGGCGGTGTTGCCCGGCACGAGCTGGTAGTAGCTCACCACGGCCGCCGCCGGGTTGTTGGCGGGCTGGTTGTTCTGCGGCGGCTTGTTCCCCGGCGGCTTGTTCCCCGGCGGGTTGTTCGGTCCCGGCCGCGAGGAGGCGGGCGGGGTGGCCGGTGAGCTCGCCGGCTGTTCGGTGCGGGACGGGGTGTTCGAGGGCTCCGACGTCGATCCCGCCGCCGAGGACGTCTCCGACGAGCGGGAGGTGTCGGCCGGTGCCGGGTTGCCGCCGCGGTCCGCGGTCCGCTCGTCGTCCCCTTTGTTGATCAGCACCAGGGTCGTGGTGACCGCGACCAGCACGACCAGCGCCGCCAGCGCGACGAGCAGCCGGCGCCGGTTCCGGGCACCGGTGGTCGGTTCGGCGGGTACCACCCGCTCGGTCGCGGGCTCCTCGGCCGGCCGTGGCTGCGCCGACGGCTCGGCGGGGGGCACGACCGGCGGCAGGGGAGCGGCGGCCGGGGCACGCCCCTCGGCGATCTCGGCGAGCGCCTCGTGGGCCTGCTCCATCGTGGGGCGCCGGTCCGGGTCGGGGTCCAGCAGGCGGGTGAGGATGTCGGTCAGCGGGCCCGCCTGCTTGGGCGGGATGATGTCCCCGGACGCGATCCGGTGCAGCAGCGCCATCGGGTTGTCGCTGGTGCCGGCGGGCGAGGAGCCCTCCACGGCGGTGTAGAGCGTGGCTCCGAACGAGTAGACGTCGGAGGCGAAGACGACCCGCTTGCCGCGGGCGGCTTCGGGGGCCAGGTAGCCGGGCGTGCCGACGAACGTGCCGGTCGCCGTGAGCGATGCGTCCTCGACCACCCGGGAGACCCCGAAGTCGGTGATCTTCACCGTCTGGTCGTCGCCGACGAGGATGTTGCTCGGTTTGACGTCGCGGTGCACGACCCCGGCGGCGTGGGCGGCGGCGAGCGCCGCGGCGGCCTGGGCGCCAAGCCGGGCCACCTCCAGCGGCGACAGCGTGCCCCGCTCGGCGAGCAGCTGGGACAGACTGGTCGAGGGCATGTACTCCATGACCAGGTACGGCCGGCCCTCGTCCTCGACCACGTCGTACACGGCGATCAGCTGGGGGTGGTGCAGCTTGGCCGCGATCCGCCCCTCCCGCATCGTCCGGCGCCGGGCCTCCTCGAGCCGGGGCTCGTCGAGCCCGGGCGGGAACAGGACCTCCTTGACCGCGACCGTGCGTCGAAGCCGCTCGTCGTGGGCCTGCCAGACCACGCCCATGCCGCCGCCGCCGACGCGCTCGGTCAGTCGGTAGCGGCCGGCCACCACCTCGTCCACATCCATGCCCCGCTCGGCTCCCACGCGTTCGGGTTTACACCACAGAGTGAAAACCAAACGGATCGGGCCCGATCCGACCCGTGATCGAGTCCACACCGCCACCCACGGTGGTCACCCGATGGCTCGTCGAGCGGAGAGTCGCCGTTCCTGGGACGGTGGTGACGTGGCGGAGGTCATCAGCGACGAACGCGTCGCCGCCGTGCTCCGGCGGTTCGTGCGCGGCTGCGAGCCCATGGTCGGCCGGCTCAGGGAGAGCGACGAGCCGTTCGACCTCGACGTCGGCCGCGACGACGCCGAGATCGATCACGGCCTGCTCGACCGGGCGAAGGCCCGGCTCGCGCGGGTGCGCTGGCCGGGCTCGGCGAGCTGGGCCAGGCTCTCGGTCGAGGAACGCTCCCACTGGTGGGTCAGCCGGGTCGGTCGGGTGACCGCCCTCGCCGCCTCGGTCACCGGGCTGGCCGGCGCGCTGGGCGACCGGCTGCCGCTGCAGAACATCCTCGGCTCCGCCGGCCAGGGCCTGCTGCTGTGCGCGATCGCCGCCGAGCACGGCGTCGAGGACCGGGCGACCCGGGTCCGGTTGCTGGCCGAGGTGCTGTTCGACCGGCGGCTGAGCCACGAGGTCGCCGTCGGGGAGGGCGACGACGCGGCCGACGCCGCCGTCGTGCGCGACGTCACCGGGGACGGCGAGCCGGTCGAGGAGCCGAAGGGCGGCCGGCCGGGGCTCAAACCGGCGGCGAAGTGGCTGTGGCGGCAGGGGCGGATGCTCCTCGCGATCTACGACGAGCTGGAGAAGCGTCCCCACGGGCGCTTCTACCACCAGGCCCTGGGCATGCTGCCGGTCGTCGGGATGGCCGGCGACTACCTCGGCGAGCGCTCGGCCCTCAAGCGCGTCGCGCGCTCGGCCCACCGCTGGATCCGCGCGAACACCTGACCCGCTCAGCGCGCGGCCACCTGCTGGGCCGCCTCGGACCGCGGGCCGAACGCGGTCAGGAAGCGGTCGCGGAAGGTGTCCATCCGCCAGACCGGCGCGTCCGGGCTCGGGTTCATGCCCGGCTGCCACCGCCAGGGCGTGACCCGGTCCAGCACGGCCCGGTCGCGGCTGATGATCGTGATCGGGACGTCCCAGCTCGCGCCCTTGCCGGTGACGATCGGCGCGGGCTGGTGGTCGCCGAGGACGACCAGGACCAGGTCGTCGTCGCCGTGGGTCTCCACGTAGGAGACCAGGGTCTCCAGCGAGTAGTGGATGGCGTCGCCGAACGCCGCGCGGACCTTGACCGGGTCGGGCCAGATGTCCTTCGAGCGCTTCCCGGCGGCGGGCTGCGGGTCGAAGACCGAGCCGTCGCCGACCTCGTCCCAGTCGACCAGCGTGGGCAGCGGCGCCCACGGCGTGTGCGAGGAGACCAGGTCGATCTCCGCCATCAGCGGCTGCCGGTTGGGCTTGTCCCGCTCGGCCCGCTCCAGGTG
Organism: Actinophytocola xanthii; assembly: GCF_001921205.1. GTDB lineage: Bacteria > Actinomycetota > Actinomycetes > Mycobacteriales > Pseudonocardiaceae > Actinophytocola > Actinophytocola xanthii. Next base: position 70,860 of record NZ_MSIE01000052.1, read on the forward strand.
CGACAGCGTGTACTGGTCGGGCATCTTGGCGTAGGCGTACCGGGGTCCCTCGTAGCCGACGTTGAAGGCGTCGTAGACGTGGTCGTAGCCGAAGTAGCGGCCCTCCGGCCAGTCCCTGGTGATCGCCGGCGCGACCCCGAGGGTCCGCCAGCCGGCCCGGCGGAAGGCGTTGCTCAGCGTCAGGCGGTCCCCGGTGGTGAGCGCGTCGTAGCGCCGCTGGTTGTTGATCCACAGTCCGGACTGGAGGGTCGCGTGGGCGAACCAGCTGCCGCCGCCGGAGGTGGAGGACTCGAGGAAGGCGCTGCGGGAGTCGAAGCCGGCGGCGCGCAGGCGGTCGGTCCCGGAGTCGAGCAGCGCGTCGATCTCCGGGGCGATCTCCGGGTCCTCGATCGCCACCCGCCCGTAGCTCTCCACGAACGTGATCAGGACGTCCTTGCCGCGCAGCGCGGTCAGCAGCTGGTCGCCGGGGGTGTGCCGGAAGTCGTCGTCGGCGGCCTCTCTGGCGAACGCCTGCGGGTCGAGCAGCCCGGCGCGGATCTGGCGCAGGTCGTGGTAGGCGTTGGACATGGCGCTGCGGGCGGCCACCGGGGTGTCCGGCGCGAACTGGACGCCGAACATCGCACAGATGGCCCAGACGAGCCCGAGGACGGTGACCGTGCGGGTGGAGCCGCGGCGGTGGTCGACGACGACGCGGCTCAGCCGCAGCACCGACAGCATCATCAGCACCACCACCGCGAGCGCCAGGACGACGGCGCCGACCACGGCGAGGGTCGCGCCCACGTCGCCCACCGAGGTCCGGACGAAGTCGACGCCGGGGCCGAGGAAGCTCCAGTCGAAGACCGGGTCGAACGGGCGGGCGAGCGTCTCGTTGAAGCCGAGGTCGAAGAACTTGATGATCGTCAGCAGGCCGAGGCCGATCCCGGCGGTCGCGGCCACCAACCGCCGCGGTCGCGCCGGCAGCACCAGCACCATCCCGGCGACCAGGATCGCCTCGACCGGGAGCCGGGTGAACGCCGTGACCGTGTACCGGCCCAGGTCGTTCGGCGCGAGCAGCGCGGCCAGCACGAGCCCGGCGGCGAGACCGGTCGCGACCCGGCGCGCCACCCGCCGCGCGGTGCTGAGCTCGGCCTCGGGCACCGCGGCGGCCGGCCGGTTGCGGTACAGCCAGCCGATGTCGTGGGAGAACGACCAGGTGAGCGTGGCGAGCGCGAACCCGACGACGGCGAGGGCGGCGGTGTCCGGGAGCAGCCCCGAGGCGGCCACGGCGAGCACGATGCCCTGCTCCGCGGCGACGGTCTTGCGGATCAGGCTCGGCGGCAGGTCGGCGCGCAGCCAGCGCAGCACCCAGCCAGCGGCCACGAACGCGTAGCGCATCACCCCGATCGCCACCACCAACGGTCCCAGCTCGCGGGCGACGAACAGGCTCAGCACCAGGATCAGGAACGCGTCGACCTCCATGTCGAAGCGCGCGCCGAACGGCGACATGGTGCCCGTGAGCCTGGCCACCCGGCCGTCCACCGCGTCCAGGGCCAGCGCGACCGACGCGATCGCGACGACGAGCGCGGTGGGGGCGTCGCCGTCCACGACCAGCGCGGTGACCCCGCCGACCAGGGCGGACCGGGAGAGGGTGACCAGGTCGGCGGGACCCAGCGCGGTCACGCCGAAGCGCCGGGCGGCGGCGGTCAGCGCCGCGAACCCGACCGCGGTGTAGCCGAGCCCGGCCACCAGGGCGGCCGGGGTGAGCCCGGCGGTGACCGCGAGCACGGCGAGCAGTACGACCTGCCCGCCGGCGCCCGCCGCCAGCGTCCGCACCGGTGATGCCGTCAGTCCCGCCACGCGTCCTCCCAGAGTCTGGTTCCGTATGGTCAATACGAGCCCCGGCTCGGATCGGTTCTACGAACGCCGCAATCGACTTCCTGGAGCAACGTGACCAGCCAGTTCGCCCCCGAATGGCTCGCCATGCGCGAGGCCGCCGACGCCGACGCCCGCGACGGAGGCCTGCTCGGGCCGCTGCTCGACCGGCTCGGCGGCACCGAGCGCGTCGTCGTGCGCGACCTCGGCTGCGGCACCGGGTCGATGGGCCGCTGGTTTGCGCCGCGGATGCCCGGGCCGCAGCACTGGATCCTCACCGACCGCGACCCGGTCCTGCTCGAGCATGCCGCGCGCGACGTGCCCGCCGCCGTCGAGACCGACCTGCGGGACGTGACCGACCTGACCGCGCGGGACCTCGCCGGCACGTCGCTGGTGACCGCCTCGGCGCTGCTGGACCTGCTCACCGCCGAGGAGGTCGACCGACTGGCCACGGCCTGCGTCGAGGCGGGCTGTCCGGCCCTGCTGACGCTCTCGGTGACCGGCGGGGCCGAGCTGGCCCCGCCGGACCCGCTGGACGATGCGGTGGCCGCCGCGTTCGACGACCACCAGCGGCGGACCGTCGACGGCCGCCGCCTGCTCGGCCCGGACGCCGTCGACGCCGCGGCGGCCGCGTTCGAACGCGCCGGTGCGCTCGTCCACCGGCGCCCCAGCCCGTGGCGGCTCGGGCCGGAGCAGCGGCTGCTGACCGAGCAGTGGCTGCACGGCTGGGTGGGCGCCGCCGCCGAGCAGGAGCCGGACCTGGACGTGGCCGACTACCTGCGGCGGCGTCGTTCGGCGGCCGAGGCGGGCGAGCTCGCGGTGACCGTTCACCACGAGGACCTGCTCGCGCTACCCCGGTGAGCCGGCTACGCGGACTCGGTGATCTCGACCTTGTCGGGGTAGAACGCGACGTGCCCGGCGATCTCGGCCACGGCCGGGTACGGCTCCCGGTAGGTCCACACGACATCGGTCAGCTCGCCGTCGGCCAGGGCGAGGCTGTAGTACGACGCGTCGCCCTTGAACGGGCAGTGCGTGCTGGTGTCGGTGGCCCGCAGCAGCGTCTGGTCCACGTCGGCCAGCGGGATGTAGGGGACAGCGGGGTAGGTGGACTCCCGCAGGCTCAGGGCCGAGGTCGTGTCGGCCACGACCTTGTCGCCGACCCGGACCGTGACCCGCGCGGGGTTGGGCTCGACGGTGATCGGGTGGTCGGGACCCGGGGTCTTCATCTCTCCTGGCATGGTGCCGCCCTCTCCTCGGTGGGGTACCTGTGTCCGGTGCAAGGCCTGGCCGGCGACGAATGTTCCCCGGTGGACGGAGTAGATCCCCTATACTCGAGACGTCTTGCCTGGACGGAGAGACCCGATGTCCCGTCGCGTCCACAGTGGAGCCAAAGGCCCACTGATCATGATCGCCGCGGTGCTCGTCGGGCTCGCGTTCCCGCTCGCCCTGCCTGCTCCGGTCGACAGGGCCGCCGTGCGGCAGGATGACCGTCCGGTGATCGGGCCGGCCACCGGGGACGAGCTGCACGTGATGTCGTTCAACCTCCGGTTCGCCTCCACCAGCGAGCCGCACTCCTGGAAGCGGCGGCGGCCGGTCGTGGCCGAGCTGCTCGGCCGCGAGCAGCCAACCGTGCTGGCCACGCAGGAAGGCCTCTACGGACAGCTCAAGGACGTCGACAGCGACCTGCCCGAGGCCTACGAGTGGATCGGGGTCGGCCGAGGGGGCGGCAGCCGCGACGAGTTCATGGCCGTCTTCTACGACACACGGCGGCTGGAGCCGCTGGAGTTCGACCACTTCTGGCTCTCCGACACCCCTGAGGTGATCGGTTCGAAGAGCTGGGGCAACGGCATCGTCCGGATGGTGACCTGGGTCCGGTTCGCCGACCGCCGCACCGGTGTGGAGTTCGTCGTCTTCAACACCCACCTCGACCAGTCCGAGTACCCCCAGCGTCGGGCGGCCGCTCTGATCCGCGATCGCATCGCCACGTTCAGCCTCGGGGTTCCGGTCGTGCTCGCCGGCGACTTCAACGCCCCCGCGGAGCGGTCGGCCACCTACGACCTGCTGAGCGCGGGGATGGCCGACACGTGGCGGACCGCCGCCGAGCGCCGCACCCCCGTCCACTCCACCTGGCACGGGTACCGGCCACTGCGCCCGGACGGCGACCGGATCGACTGGATCCTCACCCGCGGCCGGGTGAGCGTGCGCGCCGCCGCGATCAACACGTTCTCCGCGGGCGGGGAGTTCCCCTCCGACCATCTCCCGGTACAGGCCCTGGTCACGATCGGCTGATGGGCCACCCGGCGCAGGCCGCTGCGCCGGACGTCGCAACCTCACGCCGCCGCTGTTTCCCGGTCGACACGCACGGGCACTTCTCCCCTCGCTCGACCACGTCTGTCCGAGGAAGGAGCGCGTGATGTCGACGGGAGCGATCATCGCCTTGGTCATCGTCGTGCTGGCGGTGTTGGCCGTCGTCGGCTGGTTCGTCAGCCAACGGATGCACAGCCGCAAGCTGCGGGACCGGTTCGGCCCAGAGTACGACCGCAGGGTCAGCGAGACCGGTGACCGCCGCAAGGCGGAGCGCGAGCTCATCGAGCGGGAGAAGCGGCACGCGCGACTCCAGCTCCGGCCGCTGCCGGACGGGGCGCGGGAACGGTATGCCGAGCAGTGGGGCCTGGTCCAGGAGGAGTTCGTCGACCGGCCCGGCGACGCGGTCGTCGGCGCCGAGGCGCTGGTGCAGACCGTGATGCGGGAGCGCGGCTACCCCATCGAGGAGTTCGAGCAGCAGGCCGAGGACCTGTCGGTCGAGCACGGGACGGCGGTGCCCCACTACCGCGCCGCGCACGAGATCCGCATCAAGCACGAGCGGGCCGAGGCCACCACCGAGGAGCTCCGCACGGCGATGGTCGAGTACCGGAAGATCTTCGTCTCGCTGGTCGGCGTCGACTCCGAGCAGCAGGCGAGCCACACCGCCGACACCGAAGCCGACCGTGGCGAGTCGACGAGCGGGAACGAGGACCGGAGGTACGACGATGCGGCACGCTGAGACGCGCGAGGACGACCCGGCTCCCGCCCGGGAGCAGACCGCCCAGGAACCCGTCGACCAGGTGGCGACCCCGCCTGTGGGCGTCGCCTACGGCACACCCGCGCAGGCGGCGCAGCCCCAGCCGTACCCCCACACCCCGCCCCCCAACGCCGCTGACGAGACCGACACTCGGGCAGTTCCCGCCCCGACCGCGGTCCCGCCGTCGCCGCCGGAGGACGACTCCGGCGCCGAGCTGTTCGGCGCCGCGGACGTACAGCGTTTCCGAGCCCGGTGGCGCGAGCTGCAGGCGGACTTCGTCGACGACCCGAAGCAGGCCGTGCAGGGTGCCGACGACCTGGTCGGCGAGGTCATGAGGGCGCTGACCGAGATCGTGGCCGACCACAAGCGCCAGCTCGAGGGCGAGTGGCGCGAGGGTGCCGGCGAGACCGAGGAGCTGCGGGTGGCCCTGCGCCGCTACCGTGCGTTCCTCGACCAGCTGCTCGCGACCAAGGGTTAGGGCGCGAAGACCGCGATCGAGGGCTGTGCGGACGTGCCCTAGTAGCGCGTGACGCTCTCGATCACGCCGGTGAGCTCGTCGTACCAGTAGACGGTGGCCTCCTTGTGGGCCGGTGGCGCCAGGCTGCCGGCCCGCAGGGTCATCAGCCCGCTCTTGACGTCGTCGGTGCCGCCGAACCAGCGCCAGGGCCGGCCGTCCCGGTGGACGTGCACCTTCTCGGTGAACGCGCCGCCGGGCGCGGTGATCGAGTAGAGCGGGCCGTTGGGCGGCTCGATGTCCAGGCCCCCGTCCGCGCGGATGGTCAGGGTGACCACCAGGTTGCCCTCGGCGTCCTCGATCGGGGCGGGATCGCCGGCGTAGTAGCGGCTTCGGCCCTCGCCCTGGACGTCCATGCCGTTGTAGAAGGTCTTGCCGGTGGAGTCCATCCAGAAGTGCGGCACGTGGGCGCGGGGGGCGGAGTAGGTCAGGCCGGGGTAGTAGGCCAGGTGCCAGTGCGGCGGGTTGTCCGAGTGCAGGGTGTTGTTGGTCTCGAAGCCCATGAGCGAGAAGAAGTGGCCGCGCCGCTGGGCCTCGCCCGCGAGCCCCGAGTCACGCAGGATCGCGTCGCAGGCGACGAGCAGGTGGATGAAGGTCTTCGTGGCCGCCGCCGGCCAGGCCACCGAGTTCCACACGCCGGCGACCCGGTCGCGGTCGTTGTGCTCGATGCGCCAGTGCACGCCGCTGGCGGTCGAGGGGCTCGGGAAGGTCCACACCTGGAGGGTGTTCTGCAGGGCGTTGGTGTTCGCGCCGGTGACGGGGATCGTGAAGCTGACCGTCCCGTCCGGTTCGCGGGTCAGCGGTAGCCGGGACTTCCCGGACACCACGGCCGCCACGTCCACCCCCGGCCAGCGGACCGCGACCCGCACCGACGTCGCCCGCGGTCCCTCCACGAAGGAGTAGTACTCGGCCCGGCTGGGGACCTGGAACTTCTCCCCGGCCACGCGCGTGTACCCGTCCGGCAGGATGATCTCCGGCGCGGCCGTGACCGCGGGGGAGGCCTTGACCAGGCGGAAGGCGCCATAGGAGAGCGTCTGCGGATGTGCGGCGGTCGGTGCCGCCAGGACGGTCATCGCGAGCAGGGACACCACGACCAGCACTCGTCGCCACATGTCCACCGAGGCTAGCGGTTAGAAATCACCGCTCACAGAACCATTTGGTGGACAACTGACAAACGCGAGGTGTTTCCCCGAGTCACTGGCCCGCGACGTCCCTCGCCTCGCTGGCGCGCGTCCCAGCGGGGCGAGGGCCACCAGCGATCCCCGGCACCGTGAGGTCCGGCGCCACGCCGGCCCACTCACAGCGCGACGCCGGAGTTTCATTCGAACCCAGTATCGAGCTGTCTTGCTTGCGGGCCAAAGAAATTTCGCGCCTTTCCCCGAAGTGGTTCTCGTGCGGCCGGTGGATTGCCGGGTTTCAGCTCGGGTGCGCCGGGCATGTCCCCTGGCAGGACGAGGGAAGGGGACACATGTCCAACTCGGAGTCGACGACCGACCGCCGGCGGGTGGTCCCGCCGGCGCGCCTGGTCATGTTGGTGCTCGGAATCATGTACCTGGTGCTCGCGGTGATCGGCTTCATCACGGTCGGCTTCCAGGAGTTCGGCCCGGAGCGGCCGGAGCGCATGCTCGGCGTGCTCGGTGTGAGCACGCTGCTCAGCATCGTGCACACCGGCCTCGGTGCCGTCCTGACCGTCGCGGCCCTGCGCGGGGCCGCCACCGCCCTCGCCCCCGTGGCGACCGTTGCGTTCACCGCGCTGTCCGCGTTCGGCATCGTGGCGCGCGTGTTCGGCGGGACGGGCGATCCCCTCAACCTGACCTGGTGGAACATCGCCCTGTACCTCGTGAGCGCCGTGGCCTGCGGCCTCGTCGGCGCCTTGCCGCGGCTGGCCTCCCGCTGAGGCGTCCTCCGCGCGGTCAGGCGGTCTCGGCCAGGGGGTCGGCCAGGGTGCTCGCCGCGCGGACGAAGTCGGCCACCCGCCGATCGCGCGAGCCGGCCAGCCAGGCGACGCCGACCACGTAGGGACTCGCGTCCCGGACCGGGCGGTAGACGATGTCGGGCCGCTGGTTGGCCCTGGCGAGCGACTCCGGGACCAGCGCGACGGCCTGCCCGAGCGCGACGACCTCCACCAGCTGGGCGCTGTCCCGGATGGGTGGACCGGTCAGCGGCGCGCTCGAGGGCACGGTGTCCCGTCCGCTCCAGTAGGTAACCTCCTCCGGCGTCGAGTCGGTCCATTGCGGCATCGGTTCCCGGTGCAGGTCGGCGACCGTCAGCGCCCTCCCGTCGGCCAACGCGTGGCCCGCCGGCAGCGCGGCCACCCGCGGCTCGCCGACCAGCGGTTCCACGTCGAGGCCCGCCCCGTGCAGCGGCGAACCGATCAGCGCGAGGTCCACCTCGCCCGCGCGGACCAGGTCCGCCTGCTCGCCGTACCCGCTGACCAGGATCTCCACCTCGCCGGCCGCCGGCAGCGCCCGGTAGGCGTCGACGGCCCTGGGCAGCACGGTCGAGGCCACACCCGGCTTGGCCGTCACGACCAGGGTGGGGTTCGCCCGCGCCGCGCGCCGCGTGCGGTGCACGGCAGCCGACACCGCGTCGAGCACTCGCGCGGTCTCCGCGAGCAGGGTCTCACCGGCAGGGGTGGGGGAGACCCCGCGGTTGTCCCGGTCGAGGAGGCGGACGCCGAGGCGCCGTTCGAGCTGGCTGATCGCTCGGGACAGCGGGGGCTGGGCCATCCCGAGCGTCGCCGCCGCGCGGGAGAGGCTGCCCTCGGTCGCGACGGCTCTGAAGTACCGCAGCTCGCGCAGCTCGACATCGGCCATACCCCCAGGGTATATCGCTCGACCCAGCCGGTCCTTCCGGCGCGGGCGCCGAACGGATGAACTGGAGCCGTGAACAACGCGGATGTGGCACTGGTGACCGGTGCGAACAAGGGAATCGGCAAGGAAATCGTCCGCCGCCTGGCGGCCGAGGGGATGGAGGTCTACCTCGCCGCGCGCGACGAGGAGCGCGGCCGGGCGGCGGCGACCGAGCTGGGCGTGCGGTTCGTCCAGCTCGACGTGACCGATCAGTCGAGTGTGGACAGAGCGATGAGGACGGTCGCCGACGAGTGCGGCCGGCTCGACGTCCTGGTCAACAACGCGGGCGTGGCCGTCGAGTGGGGGGTCGACCCCCTTGCCCTGGGCCCCGACGAGCTGCGTCGCACGTTCGAGGTGAACGTGTTCGGCGTGGCGGCGGTGACCAGGGCGGCGGTTCCGCTGATGCCGCCGGGAGGTCGCATCGTCATGATGTCCAGCCCGCTGGGGTCGCTGACCCTGCTGACCGACCCGACGAGCCTCGTGTCCAGCCAGCACCTGCTGGCCTACAGCGCGTCGAAGGCAGCGCTCAACGCGTTGACCGTCCTGTATGCGAACGTGCTGCGCCCCAAGGGAATTCTCGTCAACGCCGCCAACCCCGGCCTGGTCGGGACCGATCTCAACAACTTCCCCCCGGGCCGCGACGGCGTCCGCACGGTCGAACAGGGCGCGGAGGTCCCCGTCCGCCTCGCGCTCCTCCCCGCCGACGGACCCAACGCCCACTTCGCCGGCGACGACGCCCACGCTGTCGCCGGCACCGTCCCCTGGTGAGCACGGCTGCGTCCGGAACCTGTCGGTGCCGCCCGGCATGATGCGTCCATGACCGTGACGGGACAGCTGGAGCTGGTCGCCATCGACGCTCCGGACATCAGGAAGCTCGCCGACTTCTACGCCGCGCTCACCGGGTGGACGATCGCCCACGAGGAGCCCGACTGGATCGCGCTGCGCGCCTCGGACGGACAGGAGGTCGCCTTCCAGCTGGCGCCCGACCACGTCCCGCCGAAGTGGCCCGGCCAGGAGCAACCCCAGCAGCTCCACCTCGACCTGCTCGTCGACGGCTACCAGGCCGCCGCCGAGCGGGCCGTCGGGCTGGGCGCGACCCGACTCGCCGACGGGCCCACCTGGGTGACCCTCGCCGACCCCGCCGGCCACCCGTTCGACCTGTGCCAGCGCGACGGCGTCGGCCCGGAGCTGGCGCTGTTCGCCGTCACGATCGACACGGACGACGCGGCAGGGCTGGCGAGGTTCTACGCGGACCTGATGGGGATGGAGATCACCTACGAGGGGCCGGAGGGCGCCATGGCCGCTGGCTACGGGAAGAGCGTGATGTTCCAACAGGTCGCTGGCTACACGCCGCCGCGCTGGCCGGACCCGCAGGCCCCCCAGCAGGCACACCTCGACATCCTGGTGGAGGACCTCGACGCGGGCGAGCGCCGGGCCGTCGAGCTGGGCGCGCGGCGGTTCGAGGACACCCCGCCGTCCTTCTACGTCTTCGCCGACCCGTCGGGACACCCGTTCTGCCTGACGGTCGAGAGCTGACACCCGCCAACGCCCACGGCGTGCTCAGGCAGGGCTGGCCGCGTGTGCCGTAAGGCCGACACCGCGCTCCCGAGGGCGCGCGGCGCGGCCAGCGGCGGGTGGCGAGCTGGGCACGAAGACCGCGACCGAGGGCTGTGCGGACGTGGCCTGGTGTACTAGGACCTGCGGCGCGACCACGCGGTGAGCAACGCGATGAGCGCGGCGAGCACGGCCAGCGGAATCGCCGGTCGGGTCGACATCGTGCGCCAGGCGGGTGCGACCCTGGTGGCCACCGGCTCCGGGAGCTTGCCGACCAGCTCCTCGCCCTTGGTCTGGATGGCTTCGGCCTTGCGGTGCGCGGCAGACTGCACGCGCCCCTTCACGTCCGCCTTCTCCGTCAGCGCCGCCACCGTCTCGGCCAGCTCCTGGCGGGTCAGCTCCACGTCCAGGCGCAGGTCCTCGTCGGTGGGCTCACCGCCCGGCATGGCCATGCGGTCCTGCTGCCGCTTGTCGCTCATCGCCGCACGGCCTCCTTGACCACCTGCACGTCCTCCTTGGCGCTTTCGACGGCCTCGGACGGCATCGGGGAGCCCTTGCGGAGCTGGCCCCGCGCCACGAGCGCGGCGATCCCGGCACCGGCCAACAGCACGGCACCGACGATCATCGCCGCCACCCAGGCCGGAACGGCCATCGCGAGCAGCATGACCAGGCCGGCGAGCACGACGCCGCCGCCGTAGAGCGCGAGCACACCGGCCGCACCGATGCTGGCGAAACCGATTCCCGCGTGCTTGGCCTTGTCCTGCACCTCGCGCACCGCGAGGCGGATCTCGGTCCGGGCCAGGTGACTGAACTGGCTGGTCAGGTCGTGTACGAGTTCGGCGGTTGACTTGTCGGCGGCCGGCTTGTCCGCGCCGACGTCGGTTATCGAGCTCATGTCGTCCTCCTTGGCCTGTGACTACCCCCTTCCGCCGCTCAGAAACGCCGTTTGGCCTGCTCGCAGACCGACCTGTAGCGCCCGTGCGAAGCACTCGTCGCGCCCCGGCTCCGCGGTCACTGGTACTGCGGAACCGGCAGCTCGAACCGGCCGAAGACCCAGTTCCCCGGCGACCTCGGGTCGTCACCGGCCCAGAAGTCCGTCCACAGCTCGGCGAACTCGGCACGCGACAGCAAACCGTCGCCGTCCAGGTCGAGCAGTGGGAAGACCTCGTCGGTGTCGGTGCTGCGGCCGCTCCACGCCTCGATCATCCTGCGGTACTCGGTCGCCGTGACCAGGCCGTCCCCGTCCTCGTCCACCGCGTCGAACAGGGTCGTCGCGGTCGCGGTGACCGGGTTCCGCAGCTCGCCGAGGTCGTCGATCACGCCTAACACGTCGTCCATCGTGACCGTGTCCAGTGCGGTCCCGGCCGACGCGGCAAGCAGCGTGCGCCACCAGCCCATCATCACCACGATCAACCGGACGTGCTCCGGGGAGCCGGGGCCGACGTCGCCGAGCTCGGCCCACCGCTCGGTCAGCGCGGCGAAGTCGGTCTCCTCGAGCAGGCCGTCGGCGTTCCGGTCCAAGGCCTCGAACACCCTGCCGATCTTCCGTTTCTGCAGTTCGCTCGCCACGGCGTCCTCCCGTTCTCCCACGCCGGCGGTTGTCAGCCTCGCTCACGGAGCGCATGCCCACAATCTCCACTCGGGTTCTCCTCCTCCCCGATCGGGTGATCGCCGGGATACTGTCGCTGCGGGCTGGTCGGCTCCCGCACCGAACAGGAGAGGGTGTTCCGCCATGCCGGTTGACCGCATCCGCGAGGTCCGGATCACCCCGGTCGCCTTCCACGACCCGCCGCTGCTGAACGCGGTCGGCGTGCACCAGCCGTTCGCGCTGCGCGCCGTCGTCGAGGTGGTCACCGAGGACGGCGTGACCGGGCTCGGCGAGAGCTACGGCGACGCGGTCCACCTGGACCGGCTGCGCCGCGCGGCCGAGGAGCTCCGCGGTGTTGACCCCTGGCACGTCCAGGAGATCGCCCGGCGCGTGCGGCTGCTGCCCGAGACCGGGACCGGTGGTGACGGCACCAGCGGCATGGTCCGGTCGGCGACCGCCGACCGCGTGCTGTCCCCGTTCGAGGTGGCCTGCCTGGACATCCAGGGGCGGACCGTCGGGCGCCCGGTCACCGACCTGCTCGGCGGCGCGGTCCGGGACCGGGTCGAGTTCAGCGCCTACCTGTTCTACAAGTGGGCCGGGCACCCCGGGGCAGAGGAGGACCGCTGGGGCGCGGCCCGGGACTCCGACGAGATCGTCGCCCAGGCCCGGCGGATCGTCGACGAGTTCGGCTTCAACGCGCTCAAGCTCAAGGGCGGCGTGGTCCCGCCGCAGGAGGAGGTTGCCGCCATCCGCGCGCTGCGCGCGGCCTTCCCGGACAGTCCACTTCGGATCGACCCGAACGCGGCATGGTCGGTGGAGACCTCGGTCAAGGTGGGTACCGAGCTCGCCGGGGTGCTCGAGTACCTGGAGGACCCGACGGCGGGCATCGCCGGCATGGCCAGGGTCGCGCGGGCGGTGCCGATGCCGCTGGCCACCAACATGTGCGTCGTGGCGTTCGACCACGTGCGGCCCGCGGTCGAAGCCGACGCCGTGCGAGTGATCCTGTCCGACCACCACTTCTGGGGCGGTCTCGGCCGCTCCCGCGCGCTCGCCTCGACCTGCGAGACGTTCGGCCTCGGACTGTCGATGCACTCCAACTCCCACCTGGGCATCAGCCTGGCCGCGATGACCCATCTCGCGGCGGCCACGCCCAACCTCACCTACGCCTGCGACACCCACTGGCCCTGGAAGGAGCAGGACGAGGACGTGATCGTCCCCGGAGCGCTGCGGTTCGAGGCCGGCGCGGTGGCCGTGCCCACCGCGCCGGGCCTCGGCGTGGAACTCGACCGCGACGCGCTCGCCCGCCTGCACGAGCAGTACCTGACCTGTGGGATCACCAGTCGCGACGACACCGCCTACTACCGCGGCCACCACCCCGGGTTCGACCCCACGCCGCCACGCTGGTAGCACGGAGGGGTGACCCCGAAGACTGTGCTGCAGGTATGCCCGCTGCCGCCGCGGCTCGAGCAGGCGCTGGCCCGCCACGAGCCGGTGCGGCTGTTCGAGCGACCGGACTTCCTCACCACCGACGGCGACTCGGTCGTCGCGGCCGTGACGAGCTCCCGGTACGGCGTCAGCGCGGCGCAGCTGGAGCTGATGCCGGGGCTCGGCGCGATCGTCCACTTCGGCGCCGGCTACGAGGAGACCGATGTGGACCTCGCGCGGTCGCGGGGCGTGGCAGTGTCGAACACTCCGGACGTGCTGTCGGACTGCGTGGCCGACCTGGCCGTCGGCGGGCTGCTGGACGTGGTGCGCCGGCTGTCGGCCGCCGACCGGTTCGTCCGCGCGGGCGGCTGGGACTTCCCGCTGACGACCCGGGTGCACGGGAAGCGGGTTGGCATCCTCGGTCTCGGCAGCATCGGCCGCACGATCGCCCGCCGGCTCGAGGGCTTCGACATGAAGATCTCCTACCACTCGCGCCACGAGGTGTCCGGGGTGGCGTACTCCTATGCGCCGTCCGCGGAGGCCCTCGCCGAGGAGGTCGACGTGCTCGTGGTCGCGACCTCGGGCGGCGCCGGCACCCGCGGGCTGGTGTCCGACCGCGTCCTGGCGGCGCTGGGCCCGGACGGCTACCTGGTCAACATCGCCCGCGGAACCGTCGTGGACGAGCCGGCACTGGTGTCGGCGCTGGTCGAGGGCCGACTGGCCGGTGCCGCGCTGGACGTCTACGCCGAGGAGCCGACCGTGCCCGAGGCGTTGCTCGGCCTGGACAACGTGGTGCTGTTCCCGCACAACGGAAGCGGAACCCGCGAGACGAGGGTAGCGATGGCCGACCTCGCCTACCAGAACCTGGAGCGCTTCCTGACCGAGGGAACGCTGGTCACGCCGGTGGGCTGAGCCGTGGTGTCCTTCCCGGGAGGGGCCGGGAAGGACACCACTCGTCGAGCACCTCGACGGTCCGCCGCCGCGCGGGGGGCTTCCGCGACGCCGAACGCAGGTGAATCGCACCGAGACCCGCCGCGCGACGGGTCCGGCGCAGAACTGCGCTGGAATACCGACATTCGGGCGTCGCGCGGTAGCCCGAACAGCGCAGCCCGTGCGGCCCTTGGCAGCGTTGTGCGTTACATGCGTTCCTGGAGCGGCCTGGCCGGACGGAGGAGCGAGTGCCGGTTCTCGGGAGCTACTTCGAGGTAGGTGGCTGCGAGGAGTCGGGCAGGGCGGACGGGGACGAGGAAGGGGTGCTGAGGTCCGGTTCCGTGGTTTCGCTGGGTGGGGCGGTCTCGGGCGGCAGCGAGATCTGCGGGGTCTCGCCCGGCGACTCGGGGGACGGGCTGGTGGTGAGACTGCCCTGGCCCGACGGGATCGAGGGTTCCTGGCTGCGGGGATCGGGCTCGGGGCTGTCGGCGGTGGCCGGGCGGCTGTCGGAGCCGGCGGAGGAGGGGGTGCGCGAGGCGCCCTCGGCGTCGGAGCGGCTCATCGGTTCCGCGTCGCGGTCGAGGAGATGCCGGAGGTCGGCGATGGCCTCACGGAGGCGGTTGGCCACGGTCGGCTCGGCGACGCGGTTGGTGAGGTCGTCGGCCCGGGCCAGGAGGCGCGCGGCCTCGGCAGCGTCACCGTCGTGGGCGGCGGTCCTGGCCTCACGCAGGGTGTCGTCGGCGCTCTGGGCGGCGGTGCGGGACTCGGCCAGGTCGCCGAAGACGAGCTGGGTGATCGGCCAGAGCGGGCTGTCCGGTCCGGCGTGGGCCGCGGCGGCCGTGATGCCGCCGACTGCGAGCAGGGCGCTCGCGGCCACCGCGGCGGTGAGCTTGGGGAAACGGCGACGGTCCCGGGGGGCGGCGACGGTGGCGGTGACGGCCTCGAGGAGGCGGGCGTCGGTAGGACTGGCCGGCGGCGTCGTTCGCCAGCGGGACACCATGAGCTCGACCTCGCCGTCCTCGGTCGGCTCGCCCCGGTCGGGCTGGTCCAGCAGGTCGGCGTCCTGGCCGGGGGTGTCGGGGTCGTCCTCGGAGGGGAGGCGGACGCTCACGGTGTCACCTCCTCGCTGGTCCGGCGGGGACGACGGCAGGCCGCGGCGCGCCACGCCGCGCCTGCTTCGGGAGCTCGCTGTCGAGCGTCACGGGGTCAGCGTATCGAGCCGCCTGTGGCTCAGCTGATGGCGTCTCCGACGAGGTCGACGGCGCTGCGTGCGGGGTCGCGGGCGGCGCTGTTGTACACCTGCTCGGTGGTGTCGACGCTGGTGTGGCCGACGTCGGCCTGGACGTGGACGAGTTGGGCACCGGCCTCGACGGCGGTGGTGACGTAGAAGTGTCGCAGCGCGTGCGGGTGCATGACGGCGGCGACGTCCCGGAGGGGGTCGCCGGCGGCGGCCGCCAGGCGGCGCAGCAGCTGCCAGACGGCCTGTCGGCGGTACCGGCCGCCGGTGCGGGTCACCAGCAGCGGGCCGGTGAAGCCGCCGGAGGTGGGGCGGGCGGGGGCGGTCTCGGTGCTGCCGGTGTGCTCGCGCAGGCGCAGGTAGTGCAGCAATGCTCGTTCGGCGGCCTCGTGGAGGTAGACGACGCGGGTCTTGCCGCCCTTGCCGCGTACGCGGAGCGCGCGGCGGCCACGGGTCACGTGGAGGTCGGATCGGTCCAGGTCGCAGAGCTCGGAGACGCGTAGGCCGAGGGTGAACAGTCCGACGACGGCTCGGGCGCGGGCGGTGTCGAGCGGCCCGGCGCCGCGCCGCGGCCCGGCGGCGGCGTCGAGGAGCGCGCGGACCTGGCCGGTGGTGAGCACGACGGTGGTCGTGGTGTTCCCGCGGGGCGTGACGAGCCCGAGCCGGCGGCGGTTGAGCGCGGCCGGGTTCCCGGCGACGAGGCCGGTGTCGGCGAGGTGGGTGTAAAGCGCCTTGACGGTGGCGAGCATCCGGTCGCGGGTGGCGACAGCGGCGCCGGCCTCGTCCAGGTCGGTGAGCCAGGTCTTGATGTGCGTGGACGTCGCGGCGAGCGGGTCGACGCCCCGGGCGGCGCACCAGCGGAACCAGTGCAGGGCGCGGAACCTGCCGCGGGGTGCCGGCGGAGGAGTCCTGATTCCCTCGGCGGCGGGGGCCGCACCCACCGCCGCGGCGTAGCGGCGGACCGCGCCGGCCCAGCGGCGGTCGGTCTCCGGGTCGTCGTGGCCGGGGAGGATGACCGACCGCGCCGCCGCGGGGGAGATCCAGTCGCGCAGGTCGGTCGCTCCGGTTGGCAGGCCCAGCCCTTCGGCATAGGTGCGGCGCGTGCCCGGGTTGCCGTAGCCGTCGAGCCAGGCGCTGACCGCGTCCAGGAGGCCCGGTGGGTCCCCCGCTCCCGGCCACGGCCCCGTGGCGGCCGCGATCTCGACCTCTGTCGCGCTCACAGCCGGCACGCTACCAGCTTGGCTACAAAAGCTCACTTCTGTAGCCGAGTTAGGTTCTGTATTCGAAACCATAACCCCGGTCTGAGGGTTATATATCCCTCTACTACGCTGGAGATCGTGATCGAAGTGCAGTTGGACGCGGCAGGACTGTGCGGTTTCAGCAGGTGTCGGGCTCCCTTGCCGCCGCCGGGACCGAAGGGGGGCAGGCCGTTCGCCTACTGCCCCGACCGCGCCTGGCCCGGAGGCAGAACCTGTAAGCAGCTCGCCGCCGCCCAGGACGCCCTCGCCGAGGCGCTCGGCGAGCCGCCCACCGCCGACACCGCGCTCGCCGAGGCGACGGCCGGCTTCGGCGAGGCCGCTGCCCGCCTTGCCGCGCCGCTGGCCGAGGTCCTCGCCGAGGCCAGCGCCCTGCGCGGCGCGATCGCCGAGGAGCTGACTGCCGCGGCGGCCCGCGTCGAGCAGGCCGAGTCGAGCGCGTCGACCGAGCGCGGCCTCCGCGAAGC
>NZ_MSIE01000053.1 GCF_001921205.1 Actinophytocola xanthii
GCCGAGCCGGTGCCGCCCGGACCGGGCCCGACCACCGACGGCCGCGACGGTGGCAGCGGCCGTCCCCGCGAGCGCCGTCGCCGCGGTGACCGGGGAGCCGCCGTGGACCTCGCCGCGGGAGAGCGCGGTGACCCCGAGCGTGTGGGTGCCCATCGCCACCGCCGCCGGGAGCGCCGGGCGGAGCCCCGCGGCGCCGGCGCCCATCAGCACGTCGAAGGTGCGGCAGGCCGCCATGCCGAGCGGGCCGGCGGCCGTGGACTTGAGCAGGGTGTCGTAGGTCCACACGGCGGCGGCCAGCGGGAGGGCGAGCGCGACCGAGTCACGCCCGCCCCCCGCGGCGGCCAGCCCGAACCCGGCCGCGGTCAGCCCCCCGGCGACCGCGAGCGCGCCCTGCGGGGTGACCCGCCCGGACGGGATCGGCCGTTCCGGCCGTTCCTCGGCGTCGAGCTTGCGGTCGGCCCAGTCGTTGAGGGCCATGCCCGACCAGTAGAAGGCGGCCGAGGACAGCGGGAGCAGCAGGCGTCGCCCGCGCAGGGGCCGCCCGGCGGCCGCCGCCCCGGCGACGGTGTCGCCGAGCACGGTCAGCGCCGCCGGCGCGCGGACGAGCTGGAGGAGGGCGTTCACCGATCCGGCCCTGCCTGCTCGTCCTGCCCGGCGCCGGGCTCCCGGCTGTCCCCGGCCGCACCCCCGGGCCCGGGCGGCTGCCCGGTACCTGTGCTCTCACCCGCTCCGGCTACGCCGGCAGTTGTGGACAGCTCGTCCCGTCGTGGATGGGTCAGGGACTGGGCCCAGTCGGTCAGGTGCTGGGTCTGCTGGGCGAAGCGGTGTTCGTCGCTGCCGATGGGGTCCTTGAAGAAGAACGCGAGGGCACCCAGGGGGCCACTCTCCCCCGCCGCGTGGGCGGCGGCGGCGAGGCGGGCCAGGTCCAGCACCAGCGGAGCCGCCAGCGCGGAGTCCAGGCCCGTCCACGTCAGCTGGAGGCTCATCCGCGCGCCGAGGAACCCCTCGAACGACACGTGGTCCCAGGCTGTCTTCTGCTCACCCAGGTCGGGCACGTTGTCGATGTGCAGCGGGGCTGTCACGCCCTCGCCGAGCAGGGCCGCGAGGCCACGCGCCTTCGACTCCAGTTTGCCCCTGGCCTGCGTGGGGTCCGCCAGGTTGGCGCCGTCGCCGCCGCCGAGGAGGTTGGTGCCGGCCCACGACCGCACCCGCAGCGCTCGCGCGGTGAACATGGGAGCCAGCACCGTCCGCAGGAGGGTCTCGCCGGTCTTGCCGTCGGAGCCGGCGTAGGGCAGACCCGCGGCCTCGGCCAGCTCGTGGAGGGCCGGTAGGCGCATGCCGGGGGACGGGGTGAAGTCCACGAAGGGGCAGCCGGCGCGTAACGCCGCGTAGGCGTTGAGGGAACTGGGCGGGAGGACCGTCCTGGTGGGATCCGCCAGGGCCTCCTCCAGGGCGGGTAAGGACTCGTGTGCGGGCACGGGGGGCACAGGGGGTTCGGTCGAGGACACGTTGACGACGACCACTCTGGCCAGGCCGTTGCGGTCCCGGAAGGACTCGATGTCGGCGGTCAGCCGGGCGGCGGCCTCCGCCTGGGAGCCGGTGTGGGTGGCGGGGTGGTAGCCGTCGCGGATCTCGGTGTCGGCGGCCTCGAGGGCGGCCGTGACGGCGGCGAGGACGCGGGGTGGGATCAGGCCCGACTCGGCCAACTGCTCGGCGCGTTTGGCCAGCGGCGTCGTCACGACGTCGTGGCCGCCCACGACGATGTTCTCCCAGCTCGGTAGGCCGATCTCGGTGAACGGCTCGCGTTCGGTGACGCAGCCGGTCGGTTCGACGAGCCCGGCGCGCAGGGCGAGCAGGCCGGTCACGGCCGTGGTAGCCACCGAGCCCCGTGCGCCGATCAACCACAGTCCGGTCGGTTCGTTCGCCCTCATTGCGAAACCCTTTCCATCCACGAACGGGTGGCATCGGTGGGCCGGCGCGGACCGCCGGCCCACCGAATTGATCACCCAGTCATCGTGCGTTCACCGCCTGGGGCAGCACCGCCACCCCTTCGATGCTGTCGATGACTGCCTCCGCGTCGCGCTCGAGAACCGCCCGCACGTCCGCGTCACCGACGAGGGTCTCGTCGATGGCGAGCTGCACGAACGTGCCCAGGAAGCGCACCGCCTTGGCGTCGTTGCCGTTCGCCTCGGCCTTGCGGGCCTTGGTGAGCAGGTTCGACAGCTGGTTGTACGCGGAAAGGGTCAACCGGTTGGTCACCCGGAACCGGGTGATCAGCTGGTCGATGTCCCGCAGCGACGTCGTCGTGGCGAACGACAGCGTCTGGGCCTGCACGTTGCCCGCGACGTCGGTCGCCGACACCGAGAACCCGTGCAGCCCGAGCGGCAGCTGGTAGAGCGCGACCGCCCGCCCGGACGGGATGCTCACCCCGTCCAGTGCGCCGGTGACCGTGCCCAGCCCCGAGGTGGCGTCCTCGGCGTGCCAGGACAGCACCAGGTCGGTCGCGTCGCCGTAGACCCGGCCGTCCGCCACCCCGGCCACCATCAGCGTCGGCTTCGTGCCGTCGATCTTGATCGTGGCGGCCTTCTCGGCCTCCACGTTCCCGGCCCGGTCCGTTGCCCGGTACAGCACCGTGTGCTGGCCGTCGCCGGTCACGTTGACCGTGCCGGTGTAGGTGGTCCAGGGGCCGCCGTCGAGCTTGTACTCGATCTTGGTGACGCCCTGCCCGCCCTCGTCGGTCGCGGCCAGCTGGACCGGGACCGTGCCCGGGTGCCAGCCGCCCGGCCCGGCGGGGGCGAAGGTGGCGGTGGTGACCGGCGCGGTCTGGTCCACGATCTCCTTGATCTGGATGTCGCGGAACCACACGTCGTCGCCGTTGCCGTGGTTCTGGATCCCGACGAAGCCCTGGGTGAGGTCCCGCGCCGGGTCGGTGCTGGTGAAGTCGTTGATCAGCACCCCGTTGAGGTAGACCCGGATGGTCTGCCCCACCACGACGATCTCGTAGCTGTTCCACTCGCCGGCTGGCTTGAGCGCCTCGTCCCGGGCGGGGATGTCGGCGGACTGGAACGAGTAGACCGAGCCCGTCGTGCGGTCCGGCGCGTCGGTCGGGTCGATCTGGATCTCGTAGCCCTGGTTCACCGCGACCCACGGGTCGTTGCCCGGGTCGGGGTAACCCACGAAGATGCCCGAGTTGTCGTCCCCGGACACCTTCCAGTCCAGCTTCAGGCTGTAGGCGTTGAACTCCTCGTCGAAGGAGAGCAGCCCCATGCCGCCGGTCGACCTGATCGTGCAGTCCTCCTCGAGGGAGAAGCTGCCCGGCCCGGCCTGCACCCAGTTCTCCAGGCTGGCCGCGGTGCCGTCGAACAGGCTGCGGTAGCCCGCCTCCGGCGAGGTCGGCTGGCACTCCTCCGGGTCGGTGCCGCCGCCGGCGACACCGGGACCGACCACGTTGATCGTGTCGAGGTCCAGCAGACCGCCGCCACCACCGGAGAACGTCAGGTACAGCGGACCGGAGCCACCCGGGTCGGTGATCGGCGCCGGCGGGATGTCCGCGTAGGTGTCCCACCCACCGGTGTTGGCCACCTGCACGGTCTGCACCACCGGGCCGTCCACCGCGTCCTTGCGGACGGTGATGGTGCCGCCGGCCCCGCCGGAGGTGACCCGGTAGCCGATCGCCTCGACACCGGTCAGGTTCACCGGGTCGAACTTGATCCAGTCACCGTTCTCGATGTGGCCGACCCGCTTGCCGCCGCTGGCGCCGGCGTGGTCGACGATCTGGGTACCGCTGTTCTCGGTCCAGAACTCGGCCTGCTTCAGCTTCGGCTGGAGCACCGCCTCGTCGTCGCCGGTCAGGGCGGGCACCCCGGGCGTGCCGGTGTCGGTGTAGCGGGCGTTGATGATCCCGAACACGTTGGCGTCCATCCCGTGGCCCTCGTCGGCCGGGGTCACGATCTCACCCTCGCACCCGCTCGTCCGCGACAGCGGGTGGCCGTGCGAGTCGTGGCCGAGGATGTACTCGACGATGACCCGCGAGCAGTCGATCGAGGCGTCCTCCGGGTCGGTCACCGTCACCTCGAACGGCACGGTGTCCCCGTAGCCGAAGAAGCCGCCGTTCACCGGGATGGTCAGCTCGACCGTGGGTGCCGTGTTGCCCGCGGTGATCACCACGCTGCGCACGCCGGTGAGCCCGCTCTGGTCGGTCACCGACAGCGAGGCGGTGTACTGGCCCGGCTCGCTGTAGGTGTGGGTGACCGGAGCCTCCTCGGTGGAGTCGGTGGTGCCGTCCCCGTCGAAGTCCCAGGCGTAGGTGAGCTCACCGCCGTCCGGGTCGGAGGTCCCGGCGGGGTCGAACCGGACGGTCAGCGGAGCCGGACCCGACGTCCTGTCCGCCGTCAGCTCCACCCGCGGCGTGCGGTTGCCCTTGGTGTAGTCGATCCGGTACAGCGCGGACGCCTCGGAGCCGCCGAACCAGGTGTCGCCGTAGTCCAGCACGTACAGCGACCCGTCCGGACCGAACTCGATGTTCATCGGCCAGGAGAGCTCCATCGAGTCGAAGAACGGGTTGATGGCGCCCCGCTCGCCGTTCTGGCCGACGTCGATGGTCTTGATCCAGCCGCGGCCCCACTCGTAGGCGAAGTTCTTCCCGTCGAAGTACTCCGGGAACTTCGTCGGCGAGTCGAGGTTCGGGTCGAAGCGGTACACCGGTCCACCCATCGGCGACTCGCTGATGTGTGGTGCGAACTCGGGCACCGAGGCGCCGTCGTAGGGGATCCAGGCCGGCTGCACCGGAGGCAGGTCGACCAGGCCGGTGTTGTGCCGGCTGTCGTTCTTCGGGGCGGCGCAGTCGAACGGCTCGCCGGAGGTGCTGGTGGCGAAGTCGTAGTCGACGTACGGCACGTTGTCGCCGACGCACAGCGGCCAACCGAAGTTGCCCGGTCCCTTGATCAGGTTGAACTCGACCGTGCCACCCGGCCCACGACCCGGGTTCGCCGCTCCGGCATCCGGCCCGTAGTCACCCAGGTAGATCCAGCCGGTCTCCCGGTCCACTGCGAACCGGAACGGGTTGCGGAAGCCCATCGCGTAGATCTCCGGGCGGGTCTTCTCGGTGCCCGGCGCGAACAGGTTGCCCTCGGGGATCGTGTAGCTGCCGTCCTCCCCGACGGTGATCCGCAGGAGCTTGCCGCGCAGGTCGTTCGTGTTGGCCGAGGTACGACGCGCGTCGAACGCCGGGTTGCGGTCCGGCCGCTCGTCGATCGGGGTGTAGCCGTCGGAGAAGAACGGGTTGGTGTCGTCCCCGGTGGACAGCAGCAGGTTGCCCTCGCCGTCGAAGTCGATCTCACCACCGGCGTGGCAGCAGATTCCCCGGTCGGCCGCGACCTGCATGATCTGCTGCTCGCTGGCCAGGTCGACCGTGCCCTCCTCGGTCAGCTTGAACCGGGACAGCTGGTTGTGGCCCTTGAACGGCGCGAAGTCCTCCGCCGTCCCGTTCTCCGGCGCGTCGCCAGGCGGGGTGGACAGCGGCGGCGCGTAGTACAGGTAGACCCAGCGGTTCTCGGCGAAGTTCGGGTCGACCGCCACACCCTGCAGGCCGTCCTCGTCGTGGTTGTAGACGGGGATCGTCCCGGCGAGCTTGGTGCTCGCGTCCGGAGTGGTCAGGAACACCCGGCCGTCACGCGAGGTGTGGATGACGCTGCGGTCGGGCAGAACGGCGATCGCGATCGGCTCGCCGGTGCTCGCCTCGCCCTTGGCCAGCGTGATCTGGTCGAAGTCCTCGTCGACCGGCGGCTCCTCCGGGTCGGTGCCCGGCGTGCAGTCGGCCTCCTCGAGGCCGGCCGCGTACCGGATGCCGCCCGCGAGGTGGTTCAGGAACTCCGGCTCGCTGTAGGAGGCCTGGGTGTGGCCACCGCCGGTGTACCAGGAGCGACCCTCACCCTGGGTGTGGCACCACATGATCGGGTGGTCACCCATCGCGTCAGCGCCCGGGTCGTAGCTGGACTCGTCCAGCGTGGCCAGGACCTTCACGTCCGCGCGCGGGTTGGAGCGGTAGTTGTACCACTCGTCGGTGCGCGTCCAGGTGCTCGGCAGCTCGTCCGTCGAGGGGTGGTCGTGGCTCTCGACGTCCACAGTGGCCTCTTGGATGGCCGGGTGCGACTTGAAGTAGGCACCCACCAGCTCGCCGTACCACGGCCAGTCGTACTCGGTGTCGGAAGCGGCGTGCACGCCCGCGTACCCGCCGCCGCCGTCGATGTAGTTCTCGAACGCGGTCTGCTGCTCCGCGTTCAGCACGTCGCCGGTCGTGGACAGCCAGACAACGGCCGCGTAGTGCTCGAGGTTCTCCGCGGTGAAGGCGTTCGCGTCCTCGGTCGCCTCGACGGCGAAGCCGTTCTGGGCGCCGAGCGCGCGGATCGCGGCGATGCCCGCGGGGATGGAGTCGTGCCGGAAGCCGGCGGTCTTCGAGAACACCAGGACGGTGGGGTCCTCATGTGCGGCGGCAGGGGCGGCCGCGAGGCCGAGGCCGGTGGCCAGAGCCAGACCGGCGACGGCGGCGCGCGAGACGGCGCGTAGTCCTCGTCTCACCCCAGGTGTTTTTAACTGATTCCTACTCGGACTGTTCCCTCGCACTGGTACTTTTCTCCTTGTTCTCACCGAAATGGGGACCGCGAGAAGGGAAGAACTCCTTTCCGTGTTCGCGGCGTCGCCTGACGTGCCGGTCAGGCGACGCCGCCACAAACAAGTCAGCGGGTGCCGTAGAGGTGCTCGAGGAACAGCTGGTCCAGCTGCTCCACCTTGGCTCCCCGAACGGCCGCCTCGGCCAGGTCGAGCTCCTCGGCGCGCAGGTCGGCGAGTGACTCACCATCAGCGAGCGTCGGCAGTGACATCTGGTCCACCCGGGCGGCGCGCAGGGCCTCGGCCACCTCGGGATCGGCCCGGAACGCCCTGGCCTTCTCCGCGAGAATCAGGTAGTTCCGCATGCAGGACTTCGCCGAGGACCAGACCCCGGACTCGTCCTCGGTACGCGCAGGCTTGAAGTCGAAATGCCGGGGGCCGTCGTAGCCGCCGTGCTCGAGCAGGTCCACGAGCAGGAACGCGCTCTTCACATCGCCGTTGCCGAACCGCAGGTCCTGGTCGTAGCGCGGGCCGTTCTGGCCATTCAGGTCGATGTGGAACAGCTTGCCGTGCCACAGCGCCTGGGCGTACCCGTGCACCACGGACATGCCGGCCATCTGCTCGTGGCCGACCTCCGGGTTGAGGCCGACCCGGTCCGGCTCGTCCAGCTCACCGATGAACGCGATCGCGTGCCCGATCGTGGGCAGGAAGATGTCCCCGCGCGGCTCGTTCGGCTTCGGCTCCAGCGCGAACCGGATGTCGTAGCCCTGCTCCCGCACGTAGCCGCAGAGGATGTTCAGCGCCTCGCGGTAGCGGTCCAGCGCGGCGCGCACGTCCTTCGCGACACCGGACTCCGCACCCTCGCGACCGCCCCACAGGACGTAGGTCTTGGCGCCGAGCTCAGCGGCGAGGTCGATGTTGCGCAGCACCTTGCGCAGCGCGAAGCGCCGGATGTCCCGGTCGTTCGAGGTCAGCGCGCCGTCCTTGAACACCGGGTGGGTGAACAGGTTGGTCGTGGCCATCGGCACGACCAGGCCGGTGCTGTCCAGCGCCTTGCGGAAGCTCGCGATCCGGGCGGATCGGTCGGAGTCACCCGCGCCGAACGGGATCAGGTCGTCGTCGTGGAAGGTGACGCCGTAGGCGCCCAGCTCGGCGAGCCGCTCCACGGTGTAGGCCGGGTCCAGCGGCTCACGGGTGGCGACGCCGAACGGGTCGACGCCCGGCCAGCCGACGGTCCAGAGCCCAAAGCTGAACTTGTGTTCGGGACGCGGTGTGTAGTCGTTCACGAAAGTCCTCCGGTCGGAATGTCCGTCCATACCGAGCCCTGGTTGGCACTCTGCTCGACCGCCTCGAGCACCCGCTGCACCTGCAGGCCGTCCGCGAACGACGGCGCCGGGTCGGTTCCGTCCGCGATCGCACGGACGAAGTCGACCACCTCGTGGGTGAACGTGTGCTCGTAGCCGAGGAGGTGGCCGGGCGGCCACCACGCGCCCACGTAGGGGTGGGTCGGTTCGGTGACCAGGATGCGCCGGAACCCCGCCGCCTCGCCATCCGAACCGTCGTAGAAGGACAGTTCGTTCATCGACTCGAAGTCGAAGGCCAGGCTGCCCAGCGAGCCGTTGATCTCCACGCGCATCCCGTTCTTCCGCCCGAGGGCGAACCGGGTGGCCTCGTAGCTCGCGAGCGCGCCGCCCGCGAACCGACCGAGGAACAGCGCCGCGTCGTCGACGGTGACGTCGTCGAGGTCGCCACCGCCCTCGGTCGGTCGCTTGTGGACGAAGGTGTTCGTGACCGCGGTGACACCGGTGAGCAGGTCGCCGACCAGGTACTGCGTGGCGTCCACGATGTGGGCGCCGAGGTCACCGAGGGATCCGGAGCCTGCCTTGTCCTTGCGCAGGCGCCAGGTCATCGGCGCGCTCTCGTCGGAGAGCCAGTCCTGCAGGTAGACCGCGCGGACGTGCCGGACCGTGCCGATCCGGCCGTCCTCGATGAGCTTGCGGGCGAAGGCGATGGCCGGTACCCGACGGTAGTTGAACGCCACCATCGAGCGAACCCCGTTCGCGGACGCGTCAGCGGCGGCCGCGGCCATCTTCTCGGCCTCGGCCACCGTGTTGGCCAGCGGCTTCTCGCACAGCACGTGCTTGCCCGCGGCCAGGGCCGCGATGGCGATCTCGCAGTGCGAGTCACCCGGCGTGCAGATGTCGACCACCTGCACGTCGGGCGAGTTGACCAGCTCGCGCCAGTCGGTCTGCACGCTGGCCCAGCCGAACTTGGCTGCTGCTGCCTTCGTTCGGCCGAGGTCACGGCCGCCGAGGACGGCAAGGTGGGGAACCACCGGCAGGTCGAAGAACCGGTGCGCCGAACGCCACGCGTGGGAGTGCACCGCACCCATGAACGCGTGGCCGACCATCCCGACCCCGATCGTGCCACCGCTGCCCTCTGTCATCGCAAATCCTCCGTTGTCACTCGCACTCGCTC
Organism: Actinophytocola xanthii; assembly: GCF_001921205.1. Taxonomy (GTDB): domain Bacteria; phylum Actinomycetota; class Actinomycetes; order Mycobacteriales; family Pseudonocardiaceae; genus Actinophytocola; species Actinophytocola xanthii. The sequence continues at coordinate 9,085 of NZ_MSIE01000053.1, forward strand.
ACCGATGTCCCGCCAGGGATCTAGGAGTCGAAGCCGATGTCCATGTAGTCGTCGACGTTCTCCTTGGTCACCACGGCGGAGTAGGTGGTGATCGACGCGGGGATCTCGTGCTCGGCGAAGTCCGCCACACCCTTGTTCTGACCCAGCAGCCGCGCGAGCGAGATCGCGGTCGAGGCCATCGAGGGGCTGTAGAGAACGGTCGCCTTGACGACGCCACTGTCCGACTTGATGTTGTTCATCATGTTCTTCGAGCCGGCCCCGCCGACCATGATGAACTCGCTGCGATTGACCGCTTCGATAGCCGCCAGCACACCGATTCCCTGGTCGTCGTCGTGGTTCCACAGGGCGTCCAGCTTCCGGTTGCCCTGCAGGAGGTTCGCCGTCTGGGCCTCCCCGGTCTCCGCGGTGAACTGCGCCGCGACCCGCGGACCGACCCGGAATCCCTGACGCTGCAACGCGTCCTTGAATCCCTTGCTCCGCTCCTGGGTCAACGGCAGGTTGTCCATCCCGGCCACCTCGCCGATGACCGGGTTGGAGATGTTCTTCGCCTTCATCTGCTCGGCGATGTAGTTGCCCGCGTTGACACCCATCCGGTAGTTGTCGCCGCCGATCCAGGTGCGGTACGCGAGCGGGCTGTCGAAGATCCTGTCCAGGTTGATCACCGGGATGCCCTGGTCCATGGCCTGCTGGCCGGCCGAGGTCAGCGCCTTGCCGTCGTGGGGAAGGATCACCAGCACGTCGACATCGCTGTTCAGCAGCGTCTCGACCTGCGCGATCTGCTGGTTGACGTCGTTCGTGCCCTCGGTCGCCTTCAGCGTGACGTCCTCGAAGGCGTCGGCCTGCGCCTGGGCGTTCTTGGTGATCGCGGCGATCCAGCCGTGGTCGGCGGCCGGCGCGGAGAAGCCGATCGTGACCTCCTTGCCGGGCTGGGCGTTGTCGCCGCCACCGCCGGCCACCTGCTGCTGGTTGCCCGCGTTGGCGGGCTCGTTGGACGTGCAGCCGACGACCAGGGCGCCCGCGCCGAGCGCGGAGGCACCGAAGAGGAACCGGCGGCGAGCCAGGGACGGGTCGGTCATGGGTACTCCCTTGTACTTTCTTCAAGTCCGGTGCGGACGATCGGGGGATGGGAACGGGCGGAAGGTCAGGTCTTCCTGGTGCGGGTCGTGCCGTACTGCAGCAGCACCGCCACCACGATGATCACGCCCTTGGCGATGTTCTGGATGTCGGTCTCGAGGTTGTTCTGGGTGAAGATGCTGTTCACCACGGTGAAGATCAGCACGCCGATCAGGGTGCCGATCAGGGTGCCGCGTCCGCCCGAGAGGAGCGTTCCGCCGATGACGACCGCGGCGATCGCGTCCAGCTCGTAGAACATGCCGTTGGTCGATGCACCCGATGTCGTGCGGGCGACCACCATCAGCGCGGCGATTCCGCAGCACAGCCCGGCGATGGCGTACACCATCGCGGTGTGCCGCTTGACGTTGATGCCGGCGAGGCGAGCGGCCTCGGCGTTGCCGCCGACGGCGAACGTGCGCCGGCCGAACGTGGTCCGGTTGAGCAGCACCCAGCCGACCGCGAACACCAGGGCGAGCATCCAGATCAGCACGGGGATGCCGAGGAAGTCGCCGCGGAAGAAGTCGAGGTACCCCTGCTGGGTGACGACCTGGGTACTGCGGCCGGAGAGCCGCTCGGCGAGCCCCCTGGCCGAGGCGTACATCGCCAGCGTGGCGATGAACGGCACCAGCCGCCCGTAGGCGATCAGCAGGCCGTTGATCAGACCCGCGCCGACGCCGACCGCCAGCGCGCAGACCACCATCACGAACGGCCCGTAGGACTGGGTAGCCAGCGTCGTCATCCACACGCTGGCGAGTGCCACCATCGAGCCGACCGACAGGTCGATCCCGCCCGAGATGATCACGAAGGTCATGCCGACGCTGACCACGCCGATCGCCGCCGCGAGGCGCAGCATCGTGGAGATGTTGCTCTCGGACAGGAACGTCTCCGGCTGGCTGACGTAGCCGACCACGCACAGGGCGATCAACACCCCGATCAGGATCGTGAGCCTGATGTCCAGCCGCAGCCCGCTCGGGGTGCGCGCACCGGAGGTCGGCCCGGTGGTCACCGGCTCCTGACCGGCCAGCGGCCCACCCGCGTTGTCCGGCGGGTCCACCTTCTCCACTGTGGACTTCTCACCGACGTCGCTCACGCCATCACCTCGCTACCTTCCATGACCATGTCGAGCACGGCCGCCTCGGTGAGTTCGCTCGCCGGCGCCTCGGCGAGCAGGCGGCCCTCACGCATCACGAGCACCCGGTCGGACAGACCGAGCACCTCCGGAACCTCGCTGGACACCAGCAGTACCGCCACCCCGGCGGCGGCCAGCTCGTGGATCAGCCGGTAGAGCTCTGCCCGCGCCCCGACGTCGACGCCGCGGGTGGGCTCGTCCAGCAGCAACACCTTGCACTCGCGGACCAGCCAGCGGGCCACGACGGCCTTCTGCTGGTTGCCGCCCGAGAGCGTGCGGACCTCGCGCCGGGGATCGGCCGGCCGCAGGTCGAGACGCTCCAGGGTGGACCGCGAGTCACGCAGCGCCCGCCCGCGGTCGGTGAACCCGATCCGGGCGTACTCGGGCAGGCTGGCCAGGATCACGTTGCTCGCCACCGACTGGTCGAGCAGCAGCGCCTGGCTCTTGCGCTCCTCGGGGGCGAGCCCGATCCCGGCCTGGACCGCGGCGGTCACGCTGCCCGGCCTGAGCCGCTTGCCGTTCACGGTGACCGTGCCGCTGTCGGCCTTGCGCGCGCCGAACACGGTCTCCAGGACCTCGCTGCGCCCGGCGCCGACCAGGCCCGCGATCCCGACGATCTCGCCGGCGTTCACCGTGAAGCTGACGTCGGCGAACTCGCTGGCCCTGGTCAGTCCCTCGACCCGGAGCACCTCGGTGCCCCGGTCGGCGCTCTCCTCCCGGGTCGGGAAGACGGTCTCCACCATCCGCCCGGACATCAGGTTGACCAGCTCGGAGGTCGGCGTCGTCGCGGCGTCCAGGTTGGACGCGACGGTCCTGCCGTCCTTGAGCACGGTGACCCGGTGGCCGATGCGGCGGATCTCCTCGAGGCGGTGGGAGATGTAGACCACGGCCACGCCCTCGGCGGTCAGGTCGGCGACCACGCGGAACAGGTTGTCCACCTCGTCGGCGGCCAGCGCGGCGGTCGGCTCGTCCATGATGATCAGCCGGGCGTCGTGGGCGAGCGCACGGGCCATCGACACCAGCTGCTGACCGGCCGCCGAGAGCACCCCGACCTCCCGGCCGGGCGGGATCTCCGGGTGCCCGAGGCGCCGCATGAGCTTGCGGGCCTCCGCGCGCATGTGGCCGCGCCGGGTGAACCCGAACGCGCTCGGCTCGTGGCCGAGGAAGATGTTCTCCGCCACCGACAGGCCCTCGACCAGGTCGAGCTCCTGGTACATGGTCGCGATGCCGATCCGCAGCGCGGCCACCGGCGAGCCAAGCGTGGCCGGCTGGCCCAACCAGGTGATCTCACCGCCGTCGGGCTGGTGCGCCCCCGCGAGCACCTTGATCAGGGTCGACTTGCCCGCGCCGTTCTGGCCGAGCAGACAGTGCACCTCGCCGGCGCGCACCTCCAGGTCCACGCCGTCCAGCGCGCGCACGCCCGGGAACGTCTTCACGATCCCGGTCATTGTCAGCAGCACGTCGCCAGGTTCACTCACGCGGGCGCCTCCTCGTTCTCTCGCTGGGTCGGCGGTACGACAGTGGGGTCGTCGAGCACGCGGCGCAGCGCCACCAGAGCGCCGCCCGCCGTGGCCGCGGTGAAGCCGAGACGCGAGCCGACCACGCGCGCCCCGCCCGCGCCCGGCGCGAGCACGCTGGCGACGACCTGGTTGCGGATGGGCTCGACCAGCCACTCCGGTAGCGCGGCGAAGTACCCGCCGAGCACCACGACCGCCGGGTTGAGCAGGTTGACCAGGATCGAGACGCCCACGCCGAGCGCCGAGCCGATCTGGTGCAGGCCGTCCAGCGTCCGCTGGTCGCTCTGGGCGGCCCGGGCGCGGATGACCCGCATCCGCTGGTCGAGGTCGAGCGTGGGGTCGCGGACCGGGTCGTCGGGGTCGGCGCAGGCGTGCAGCAGCGCCCCCAGTCCGACCTGGGTCTCCCAGCAGCCGCGCCGCCCGCACGAGCAGTAGGGCCCGAGCGGGTCCATCGCCATGTGGCCGATCTCCCCGGCGAACCCGACCGAGCCGCGGACCAGGACACCGCCGGAGATCACGCCGCCGCCGATGCCGAAGTCGCCGGTGAGGTAGACGAGGTCGGCCACCGGGTCGGCCGAGTGCTCGCCTGGCTCGGCGTTCATTGCGGCCAGCTCGGCGAGGGCGGCGAGGTTCGCGTCGTTGTCGACGGCGATGCGCTCGAGCGGGAGCCCGGTTCGCGCGGCGAGCCCGTCGGCCACCGCGACGTCGCGCCAGCGCAGTCGGGGCGCGAAGGTGACCGTGCCGGTGCCGGTGTCGACCAGGCCGGGTACCGACACCGTGACCCCGACCGGCGGACCGACGGTGCCAGCGGCCGCGGCGAGCGCCTGACCGGCCAGCTCGGCGAGCTGGTCCACGGCCCGTTCGGGACCCATCGCCGGCACGTCACAGGCGACCCGGCGGCTGAAGATGGGGTCGCCGGCGAGGTCGGTGACCAGGGCGCCGACGTGACCCACGTGGACGTCGAGGCCGATGCCGCACGCGCTCGTGGCCCGGAGGTCGACGAGTTGGCCGGGCCGGCCCTGCCCGCCGGCCGAGACCCCGGTCGAGTGCACGAGCCCGCGGAGCTCGAGATCGGCGACGAGGCTGGAGACGGTGGCCTTGGAGAGCCCGGAGCGGACGGCGAGCTGGGCACGGGACAGCGCGCCGTGCTCCCGGAGGGTGCGCACGAGCAACGCGAGGTTCCCTCGCCGCAGACCAGCCTGGTCCACAGGGCGGCTATGGCCCACCGGTGCTCCACTTCGTTGAGGGCCCGATCTAAAGTCGGTGCTCTAACTCACAGGGAAGCGTCTCTTAGGGCCCATAAGGGATGCAATAGGCCGTTTGGCGCAACCTCCAGGCTTATCTTTCGCCTGCGATAGTCAAAAGTGTTGCTGTTTCGATACGAAGCAGGGCCGCGAAGACGTGTCCGATGTCTGGACCAATGGGACGGGCGACCCGAGAGGGGGGCACGGCGGCGGGAGGTTGTGCGCAGCGTGACCAGACGGCTTCGATGCGTCGAGGACTTCGAGTGCGATGAGGCCAGGAGACGGGGTCAGGAGACAGGGTCAGGAGACGCTGAAGGCGCGGTCAGTGGCCGACCAGGCGGCGCCGGTGACGCCGGCGAGCTCGCCCAGCTCGGACAGGACGATCGGGAGGTTGCCGGTAGCGAGCGGGAGGGAGCGGCGGTAGACCGAGCTGCGAACCTCGGCGAGGAGGGGGTGGCCGAGTCGGGACACCCCGCCGCCGATCACGACCATGCCGGGGTTGAGGAAGCTCACCAGCGACGCGACGACGTGGCCCAGCCGCCGGCCGCCCTCGCGGACCAGGTTCGCGGCGGCGAAGTCACCCGCGACCGCGGCCTCCCCGACGTCCTGGGCGGTGAGCTTGCCGCGCTGCTCCAACGCCTCCGCCAGCATCGCCGAGCGGCCGCTGCGGGCGAGGGTCAGCGCGTCCCGGGCGAGCGCCCCGCCGCCGAAGTACGCCTCCAGGCAGCCCACCTCACCGCACGCGCACGCCGGCCCGTAGTCGTCCAGGCGGATGTGGCCGATGTCGCCCGCGGTGCCGGCGACCCCGCGGTAGACCTTCCCGCCGAGCACGATCCCGCAGCCGATGCCGGTGCCGACCTTGACGAAGATGAGGTCGTCGAGCGAGCGGGCCACGCCGGCATGCCGCTCGCCGAGCGCCATCACGTTCACGTCGTTGTCGACGGTCACCGGGCAGCCCCACTTGCCGGCGAGCTCGTCGCGCACCGGGTAGCGGTCCCAGCCCGGCATGATCGGCGGCGCGACCGGCATGCCGTCGCGGAAGCTGACCGGCCCGGGCAGGCCGATGCCCGCGCCGACGAGCCGGCCCGGCACCTTGTCCAGGACCCGGGCGGCCAGGTCGACGACGAGCCCGAGGACCGGCGTGGGTCCCAGCCGGACCTCGCACTCCTCGCTCTCGCTGGCCAGCACCTCGCACCGGCCGTCGGTCACCGCCACGTTGACCGAGGTCGCGCCGACGTCGGCGGCGACGAACCGCAGGTCGTCGCACAGGTGGACGAGCGTGGACCGACGCCCGCCGCGGCTCGCCGCCGGTCCGCCGATCTCGACCAGGCCGGTGTCGACGAGGCGGGCCAGCTCACCGGCGAGCTTCGCCCGGGGCAGGTCGAGGCGCTCCCCCAGGGCGACCCGGGACATCGGCCCCTCGTCGCGCAGCAGTGCCAACAGCCGTGACTGCTGGCGGGACCTCGCGCCCTGCTGCTGTCCGGCACCCTGTGCGCTCATAGCGGCTCCCTGTGGCTGGTGCTCGAACCAATTTATCCCCAGGGCCCCCCTTTTCGGACGGGGATGTCAACCTTCGCCGCACCCGCCTCGAGCGACCTACGATTCACCCTGAGGAGGGATTCGCGTCGTTCTTCCCGGTCGTGACCGCCCGGAGGGTCGGCGGCAGGGGGCGTCGACTCGGGGCTTAGGCTGCCCCCGTGCGTCACGCAACCGCCAGGTTCGTCCCCGCCTTCGTCGTGTCGCTGTTGGCCCTGGTCATCGCTGCGCTGGTGACCACGCCAGGCGCATCGGCCTCGGCGCGGCAGGCCCGCAAGGCGCAGCCGGAGAGCGAGGAGCAGCGCGGGGCCTGCCAGGCCCGCCCGCTTCCCCCGCCGCCGATCGACACGTCGGAGGAGCCGCCACCCGGCAGCCCGTCCCCCGAGCCCCTGCCGATCCCCGACGACCCGGTCGGGGGACCTCGAATGGGTGACTGCGGCATCGTCCAGCCGGACGGCGCACCGAACCCTCCGGGCGGGATCAACGCCGCGACGTGGGTGATCGCCGACCTGGAGTCCGGCGACGTGCTCGCCGCCAAGGACCCCCACGCACGCGAGCGGCCGGCGTCGCTGGTCAAGAACCTGCTGGCGATCGTGGTCATCCGCGAGCTGCGGCCGGAGACCAAGGTCGCCGGCACGCAGGAGGACGCGGACCAGGAGGGCACGAAGGTCGGCATCGGTCCCGGCGGGCAGTACACCGTGGACCAGCTGCTGCACGCGTTGATCATGCGTTCGGGCAACGACGCCGCCTGGGCGCTCGCCCGCGCGCTGGGCGGTGTGGACGTCGCGCTGCAGAAGATGAACGCGGTGGCGGCCGAGCTGGGCGCCCTGGACACCCGCGCGGCGACCCCGTCGGGGCTGGACGGTCCGGGCATGACCACCTCCGCCTACGACCAGAGCCTGATCTTCCGCGCGGCGATGAAGTACGAGGAGTTCGCCAAGGCGGCGACCACGCCGTCGATCCAGTTCCCCGGCTACGCCGGCCGCGGCGGCTTCCAGATCGACAACGACAACGACCTGCTGGGCAGCTACGAGGGTTTCCTCGGCGGCAAGACCGGCTTCACCGACGACTCCCGCCACACCTACGTCGGTGCCGCTGAGCGTGACGGGCGCAGGCTCGCGGTGGTCCTGCTGCGCGGCGAGCGCAACCCCGACCCGCTGTCCGAGCAGGGCCGCAAGCTGCTCGACTACGGCTTCACGCTGGCCGGCTCGGGTGCCCGTCCGGTCGGCCAGCTGGTCGACAAGGCACCCGAGGTGCAGCCCAAGCAGGACCCCAGCCCGGACGACGCGAGGCAGCAGGCGACCGAGCAGGTCACCAAGCCGGTCGAGCAGGCGGCGGCCGAGTCGACGCCCCAGGCCGACGCCGAGCGCTCGGCGTTCGGCAACGTCGGCCTCCCCCTGGTGGTCCTGGCGGGCGTCGCGGTCCTGGTCACCGCGGGCATGTGGCTGCGCCGGCGGCGCGCCCGCATCGCGCGGGCCAACCGCGCCGCGGCCGGCTGAGCGAGAGCTCAGCGGCGGCGGCGCCACCAGAGCAGGCCGAACAGGGTTCCGGCGCCGAACAGCGTGGCCGCGTCGCGCGCCGTCGGCCCCTTGCGCACGGCGAGCACCGGGCTGATCACGGCCGGGGGCGGCGCCGGCACGACCGTCCCACGGCGGGCGTCCGACGCCGTCGCCGTCCAGGCCGTGATGAACAGCAGGTACCGCGACACGAAGTTCGCGAACACGAGTAAACCGATGATCGGGCCGAAGACGGTGAACGTCGGCGATTCGGTCACCAGTGCCAGGTACACGGTGAAGGCCTGCTTCAACACCTCGAACCCGACCGCGGCCGCCGCCGCGCCGCGCAGGGCGGACCTCGTGCCGACCCGCTCCCGGGGCAGGTAGGCGATCACCCACAGGAAGACCAGCCAGTTCGCCGCGAGCGCCAGCACGACCGTCGCCACGGTCAGCAGGAACCGCGCCCACGCGTCGTCGTCGAGGCCCAGCCAGCCCAGCACGAGCGTGCCGAGGCCCGACCCGGCCAGCGTCAGTCCGAACGAGACGACGAGCGAGAGGCCCAGCCCCAGCAGCGACAGCAGGTCCGAGCCCATCGTGCGCAGGAACGGCCGCTGCTTGTTCTCCTGGCCCCACTGCGCGGTGAGCGCGTCGCGCAGGTTGCTCATCCAGCCCAGGCCTGAGTAGAGCGCGGCGAGCAGCCCGAACACGCCGATCGCACTGCGTTCCCTGAGGGACTCGTTGATCACGTCGTTGATCGTCTTGACGAGGCCGGACGGCACGGCCTTCGCGATGCCCTCACGCAGGTCGGTGAGCAGGGCGTCGTTGCCGACCAGCACGAACCCCAGAACGGAGAACGCGACCATCAGCAGCGGGAACAGCGACAGCACGCTGAAGTACGTGATCGCCGCGGCGTAGTGGTTGCCGTACCGCTCGGTGTACGCCTCACCCGCCCGGACCAGGTGGTCCAGCCACCGCCGCCGGGAACGCTGCCGGCTCAGGAACGAGTCGTTGTCTCCCACGGGAAGACGCTAGCCCGGTTGATCCCCACCCGCTGGTCAGCCGGCGGCCGGGACCACGAACCCGAGCCGCTCGTAGGCACGGGCGAGCGTCACCGACGCCACCTCGCGCGCCCGCTCCGCGCCCCGCCGCAGGATCTTGTCCAGCTCGGCGGTGTCGTCCAGATAGGTGCGCACCCGGGCCTGGATGGGCGTCACGAACTCGACCAGCACCTCGCCGACCGCCTTCTTCAGGTCGCCGTAGCCCTTACCGGCGAACTCGTCGGCCACCTCGCCCACCGGACGGCCGGTCAGCGCAGCGTAGATCACCAGCAGGTTCGACACGCCCGGCTTGTTCTCCGGGTCGTAGACGATCTCCCGCCCGGTGTCGGTCACCGCCGAGCGGATCTTCTTCGCCGAGACCTTCGGGTCGTCCAGCAGCTCGACGATGCCGCCCGGGGAGGACGAGGACTTGCTCATCTTCGCGCTCGGGTCCTGCAGGTCGTAGATCTTGGCGGCGTCCTTGACGATGAACGGCTCCGGCAACACGAAGGTCCGGCCGAACCGGGAGTTGAACCGCTGAGCCAGGTCCCGGGTCAGCTCGAGGTGCTGGCGCTGGTCCTCGCCCACCGGCACGTGCGAGGCCTGGTAGGCCAGGATGTCCGCGGCCTGCAACGCGGGGTAGCCGAACAGCCCGAGCGTGATCCGCTCGGCCTGCTGTTTGGCGGACTTGTCCTTGAACTGGGTCATCCGGCTCGCCTCACCGAAGCCGGTGAGGCACTGCATGACCCAGCCGAGCTGCGCGTGCTCCGGCACGTGGCTCTGCACGAACAGGGTGGCCCGCTCGGGGTCGATCCCCAGCGCGAGCAGCTGGGCGGCCGAGACCCGGGTGCGCCTGCGCAGCAGCTTGGGGTCGTGCTCGACGGTGATCGCGTGCAGGTCGACAACGCAGTAGAACGCGTCGTGGGTGTCCTGGAGCGCGACCCACTGGCGCACCGCGCCGAGGTAGTTGCCGAGGTGGAACGAGTCGGCGGTGGGCTGGATCCCGGAAAGGACCCTCGGCCGCTGCTCTGGTTGCGTGGACACGGGCGAATTCTCCCAGAACCGCCGCGCGACGCGGGCGTCAGCCCACGCGCTCCCCGGCGGAGGGCTCGGCCGTCGGCGCCACCATGGGCGCCTGGTCCAGCACGGGCAGCGTGCCGCTGGCGTCGACCGGCACGGTGACCGCGCTGGGCACGACACCGCCCCGGCGGCGGTGCCGGAGCAGCCCGGCGAGCAGTCCGCCGAAGCCGAGCACGACCGCGACGATGCCGACCGGACCGAGACCGAAGGGAACACTGGCCGCGGCGACGTCCGGCGTCGCGGTGGCGTTCGCCGAGGCGGCACCCGCACCGGCCACCAGGACGACCGGGACCAGGACGACGGGCAGCACCAGCCTGCTCGTCACAGCCGCCAGGTGGATGACCTTCCGGGCAACTCGGTCGCGCACTGGTGCGCCTCCTGCGCTCATCGCCGTATAGGTAGCCCGATCGGGAAGCCCAGACCAGGCAAAACCCTACCGACGGTGGTGGGTGTGCCGGGCCTCGTTAGTCCGATCGGTACTGCGCGAGGGAGCGTATCCCCTCGGTGTGCCGACCGTCACCTGGGGGCACGGGTTTAACCCAGCTGTGGGCCGGCTGTTACAAGCTCGTCCAGGTCAGGCCTCGGAGGCCACCCAACCACGGCGTTCGCCCTCGCCGATGATCGCTTCGGCGGCCGCCCCGAGGGCCCGCGAGGCCTCGGCGATCGCCGAGGTCCGGGCGCGGGAGACGGCCGCGGTGACCCCGGGTGTGCGCCAGGTGCCGCCGCGGGCCATCCAGTTGAGCAGCAGCGGCTCGAGCCGGTCCAGGGCCTTGGCGAAGCGCGCCTCGGGCGTGCTCTTGGCCTCGAACTCGTCCCAGAGCCCGCGCAGCAGCGTCGCCTGGTCGGCGGGCAGCAACCCGAACAGCCGGTCCGCCGCCGCCCGCTCGCGAGCCTCCTGGGTTGCCGCGCCCACGGTGTCGTAGAGCGGGGTGTCCCCCGCGTAGATCTCGACCAGGTCGTGCACGACGACGAGCGCCATCGTGTGCCCGACGTCGATGGGCTCGTCGGCGTACTCGGCGAGCAGGATCACCATCAGCGCCAGGTGCCAGGAGTGCTCGGCGTCGTTCTCTCGGCGCGCCGCGGCGGCGAGCGGCGACTGCCGCAGCACGGTCTTGAGCCGATCGACCTCGACGACGAAGGCGAGCTGGGCGGCGAGCCGCTCGTCGAGTTCCTCGGGCAGCGGGTTGCTGGCGGTGAGCAGGTCGGTGAGCAGCGCGTCGTCCACGCCCGGACCCTCGCAGGTGACCGGCGCCGGGGCAAGGCGATTTGCCCGCCCGCCCCGGCGCGCGCCGACTACTTCAGCGCGTAGGCACGGATGATCGTGTGCTTGGCGGTGTTGCCGTCGGCGTCGGACACCGACGCCCGCAGCGACGCGAACGTCGCGCCCTTCGGGTGGTCGACCTCGGCCACCCACTGGCTCCGGTCGGCGGACAACCGCACCGGCTTCCAGGTGGCGCCGTCGTCGTAGGAGACCTCGACCGCGGGCCTGTTCACCCCGTCCGGGGTGGCGGAGCCGTTGCGCTGGACGTAGACGGGGAACCGGAACCGCTTGCCCGCCTTCGCCGCGTTGTGGTCGTCCAGGTTCGGCGCGAACCGCACCGCGAGCAATGGGAGCGGCGTGAACTCCGTGGCCGGCGTGGTGTCCGAGGTGAACGTCCACTCCGAACTCATCTTGGTGGACAAGGTGCTCGGACGTTCGTCGACCATTCTGACCGTGTAGCGCGACTCCCCCGGCGGCACGAGGAACACCGCGTACCCGTGCCAGCCCTCCTCGTGGATCAGCTCGTCCCCCCGGTACACCTGGGTCGAGCCCGAGCCGAGAACCGACCAACCCTCCCGCCTGGGGTCCTGGTCGCTGTGCAACCCGATGCTGAGCTGGATGGCGTCGCCCTGTCGCCACGACGCCTCGGCGGGTTTCGCCATCGGCGGCTGGCTGGGCCCGAAGACACCGACGTTCCAGCGTTCGGTCACGGTCCTGCCCCGCCGGTACACGACGGGCGTGGTGGCCCGGAAGACCGTGTCGGTACTGAACGAGTCGGGGGCGAGCTCCTCGAAGTACGGGTACCACGGCTCGTTCGGTGAGTAGTACTCGGTGAGCGTCGCCGGCAAGTTCATGGTGACGTAGAACTCCCGGCGGCCGGTGTAGTGGGGCAGTCCCACGGCGTACTCCCCGCGCACCGTGGCCAGCTCCCGGTCGCCCACGTGCGTCGTGAGGTCCGCCGGGACACCACCGCTCCGATCGCGGTGCCGCACGTTGTACAGGTACGGACTGGCGTGGAAGCCCTGCCCCGAGCTGTCGGGCCTGGCCAGCTGGGTCTCGAGGGCCACGTTGAACCGTCCCGGCGCACTGGTTCTCGACGGGAGTACGGCGATCTTGTCGAGGCTCGTGGCGACCAGTTGTTCGCCGACCGTTCCCCAGTCCGCCGTGACCTCCGTCGACAGCTTCGCCGCGAACGAGCGAGCCTCCGGCCGGTCCACGGTGATCCCCGGTCGCACGGCGTCCCGGAGGTCGAAGACGTACCGGCCGGGTCCCGTCACGTTGATCCCCGGCTCCGCGACGAGGACGGCGGCCGCACCATCAGCTCGACTGATGCTTCCGTCCAGGGAGTAGCGGCCGACGGGCAGCCGGACAGTCACCGGGCCCGACTCGTCCAGGGGGACCCAGCTCGCCGTCTGGTTGTCGAGGTCCACCAACCTGGCCAGGTAGTCGCTCGTCGGCGCACCGTTCTCGTCCAGGAAGCTCAGCGTCACCTCGTAGCTCTCCACCTCTCGCGTGACCGTGACCGGGGTGCGCAGGGCGAGCTGCCCGACCGACGCGACGACGGCACCGTCGTAGCCGCCGTCCACCGTGCCGACCCGGGTGTCAGCGGTCAGCACGACCTCGGCACTTCCCCCTGGGGCGAGGGTCACCTGGTCGTGGGACAGGGTGAACATGCCCGCGGGGGCCGGCCCGCCGTTGGCGTCCTCGACCTCCACCGCCACGTTCAGCGTCACGGGCTCGGTTCCGGTGTTGCGGTAGGTGATCGTTCTGGTGATCGGCTCGTCGTCGTTGTGCGGCCACAGGACCGTGCCGAGGCCGATGCTCGGCGGGGAGACCACCACGGGGTTGCGCATCGCCGCGGCGAGGTCCACCCGCCCGGCGCCCTGGTCGACCGCCGGCCGGTCGGGGTTCGGCACGGCCGTGGCCATCAGCCCGGACTTCAGTGCCTCCGGGGACAAGTCCGGGTGCCGCCCGGCGAGGATCGCCGCCGCGCCGGCCGCGTGCGGAACGGCCATGGACGTCCCGGACAGCGACACGTGGCGGTCGCCGACGGGGGTGCCGATCTGGCTGTTCGCGGCCCTCGCGGCCACGATGTCCACCCCGGGTGCGGTGAGGTCCGGCTTGATCGCGCCGTCGGAGCGGGGACCACGGCTGGAGAAGTCCGCGAGCTGGTCCTCCCGGTCCACCGCACCAACGGTCAGTGCGGCGTCCGCGGCGGCCGGGCTGCCGATGTTGCTCAGGCCCGTGTTGCCCGACGCGACCACGAACAGCGTTCCGGTCTCCGCGGTGAGGGAGTTGATCGCCTGCGACATCGGGTCGCTGCCGTCGCTCGACCCGCTGGAGCCGAGGCTCATGTTGACCACGTCAACGCCACTGCGGGCGGCCCACTCCATTCCCGCGATAGCCCACGACTCGTAGCCGCCGCCGACGTCGTCCAGCACCTTGCCGTTCAGCAGCGCGGCGTCCGGTGCCACCCCCCGATACCGCTCGCCCGCGCCGGTGACGATCGACGCGACGTGGGTACCGTGGCCGAATCGGTCGTCCGTGCCGCTCTCGCCACCGGTGAAGTCCTGCGCCCCGACCACCGCGTCGGCCAGGTCCGGGTGCGTGACGTCGATGCCGGTGTCCAGCACCGCGACCGTCGTGCCGGCGCCGGTGAACCCCGCCTCCCACGCCTCGGGCGCACCGATCTGCGGCACGCTGTAATCCAGCGAGGCGCGGACCGGTGCGTCGAGCCAGATCTTCCTCGCCGTCGCCAGGGCTCCGTTCCACAGCGCCGCGTTCGGGTCCGCCTCGACGGCGACGGCGCTCACCGCCGGCAGCTCGCGAACCGTTCTCGCGCCCGCCGCCCGCGGCGTCCGCCCGGGATAGTCCACGATCAGCGGCAACCGGTCGCGGTGAGCGTCGTCGTACTCGGCCTCGACGAGCCCGGTCACGTCGAACAACCGCTCGTCCACCCGCCCTGAGGAGATGTCGGCCAGCACGTCACCCGGCACCACGTGCACGTGCCCGTCCGGATCGGTGCGCGAGTGGAACACGATGTGCTCCCGCCCCTTCGCCGCCCGCACGTCGACACCTCGCGGGCCGCCCATGGTCACCACGTCACCGGTGACCAACGTGACCGTCGCCTCGGGTTCCCCTCGCTGCGGCAACGCCCGCGGTTCGGCCGAGGCCGGGTTCCCACCGAACGTGGCGGCGCTCGTGGCCACCACGATGACCAGACCCGCGACCAGTGTGCGGGCATGCCTGTGGAACATTCGTCCTCCCCCTGTGAGTGGTTGCGGCCGCCGTGACCGGGACCGGTGACACACGCTGTCCGTGGGAGCCCGTGAGCTGTCTGGCCGGACGACGTTCGACGCCGTCCGGCCGCACCTGCTCGCGTTCTGACCTCGTGGGACCGGGCTTCAGCGGGCGGGCAGGCGTTCGACGAGCCCGTCCAGTTCGAACATCAGCTCCGAGCCGTCGACCACCCCGTCGGCATGTATCACCCGCACCACCACGCGTCCGGTCGCGTCGACGAACTCGCGGACCAACGGCCCGTTACCGGGCTCGAAGGTGGGCGTCGCCGGGCCTTCCCCTGGTGGCACCGACCGCGGCTGCGCGGCGGCAGAACCTCCGCCGATGGCGATGGCGGCACTGGTGATTGCGCCGACGGCCAGGCTCACGACCATCGCCCGGGCAAGCTTGGGGTTCATTCGTCCTCCGCGGTCCACGTGGCGACCCTCGTGACCACCACCTACTGACAGAACGCGGAGTGGGGCTTACCGGGTTGCCCGGCGGAGTCAGCCGCAGTCGGTGCCGTCCACCGCTCGGACGTACTCGGCGAAGACCCAGCGGCCGTCGGTGAGCTTGCGGAAGCCGTCCTGGACGACGGTGGTCGCGTCGACCTCCTCGCCCTCGGCGAGCTGGTCCACCACGTTGGCCGGGTTCTCCGCGGGCGCGGAGCGCACGTTCAGGTCGGCGACGGTGGCCTCCACCCGGCAGGGGGCCGAGCCGGTGTCCGAGGCCGGTTCGGCGTTGCTCTGGACGGCGCGTTGCTCGGAGCCCTGCACGTAGAGCATCCAGACGAACAGTCCGAGCGCCAACGCGATCAGGACCCGCTTGGCGTTCCACTTCACGTTCAGCACCTTCATGGAACCCGCTCCCAACGGACGTCGTCAGCGCCTGCCACAGATATAGCCCAGGGCGCTCGGGTCCGAAACGAGCGGGGCCGTGAACCACTCGCAGGATGCAACGGCCCGGCCGGGAAGCGACGTTCCGTCACGGCACGTGCAGACGCACGGACGGCGCCACCGCTGGCGGTGGCGCCGTCCGTGTCCAGCTCAAGCCTCAGGCGGAGGCCATCTTCTTCTGCAGGTTCTCGTCCAGCGTCGCGAGGAACTCCTCGGTGGTCTGGAACTCCTGGTCCTTGCCGACCAGCAGGGCCAGGTCCTTGGTCATCTTGCCGCTCTCGACGGTCTCGATGATCACCTGCTCGAGCGTGTGCGCGAAGCCGGAGACCTCGGGCGTGCCGTCCTGCTTGCCCCGGGCGTCGAGGCCGCGGGTCCAGGCGAAGATCGACGCGATCGGGTTGGTCGAGGTCGGCTTGCCGGCCTGGTGCTGGCGGTAGTGCCTGGTCACCGTGCCGTGTGCGGCCTCGGCCTCGACCTTGCCGTCCGGGGTCATCAGCACCGAGGTCATCAGGCCGAGCGAGCCGAAGCCCTGCGCCACCGTGTCGGACTGCACGTCGCCGTCGTAGTTCTTGCACGCCCAGACGTAGCCGCCCTCCCACTTGAGCGCGGCGGCGACCATGTCGTCGATGAGCCGGTGCTCGTAGGTCAGGCCCTTGGCGTCGAACTCCGACTTGAACTCGTTCTCGAAGATCTCGGCGAACACGTCCTTGAACATGCCGTCGTAGGCCTTGAGAATCGTGTTCTTCGTCGACATGTAGACCGGGAAGCCGCGCTCGAGGCCGTAGCGCAGGGATGCGCGGGCGAAGTCCTCGATCGACTTGCGGTAGTTGTACATGCCGACCGCGACACCGCCCCCCTCGGGGAAGTTCGCGACCTCGAACTCCATCGGCTCACCCCCGTCGGCCGGGGTGTAGGTGACGGTCAGGGTGCCGGGGCCGGGAACCTTGAAGTCCGTCGCCTTGTACTGGTCGCCGTGGGCGTGACGGCCGATGATGATCGGCTTGGTCCACCCGGGCACCAGCCGCGGGATGTTCGAGATGACGATCGGCTCACGGAAGATCACGCCGCCGAGGATGTTGCGGATGGTGCCGTTGGGGCTCCGCCACATCTTCTTCAGCCCGAACTCCTCGACCCGCGCCTCGTCCGGGGTGATCGTGGCGCACTTGACGCCGACCCCGTGCCGTGCGATGGCGTTCGCCGCGTCGACCGTGACCTGGTCGTCGGTGGCGTCCCGGTGCTCGATGCCCAGGTCGTAGTAGTCCAGGTTGACGTCCAGGTACGGGTGGATCAGCTTGTCCTTGATGAACTGCCAGATGATGCGGGTCATCTCGTCGCCGTCGAGCTCGACGACCGTCCCCTGGACCTTGATCTTGGCCATGTGCCGGGATGCTCCTCTCGCGTCCTCGCCCCTAGTCAACCAAACGGTACACGCGTACTGCTATCGCTGCTCCGCCGGCCGCGCCAAGCCGGCCACGGCCGCGATGATCCGCTCCGTGATCTCCGGCTGCACCTCGCCGCCCATGTGCAGGGTGTTGACCGAGAACACCGCGCGCCGGGACAGGTCGCGGGTCGCCGCCATACCGTTGTTGTAGCCAGGCCGGTCGCCGGTCTTGCCCCAGAACTCGACCTTGCCCATGACGAACTTGGCCAGGCCGTGCCCCAGGTGGGCGCGCGGGTTGTTGGCAGGGTTGGTGTCCCCGTCGTAGGCCGGCACGTTTGGGACCTCGAACAACAGCGCGGTCTGCGCCGGGGGCAGCAGCCGCCCGGAGAACAGTGCGACCAGGAACCGGTCGAGGTCGGGCGCGTTGGAGATCATCTCGGCGGCCGCCCACTGGAAGGTCGGGTTGGCCTCGGTGATGTCGGTGTAGGTCCCGTCGTTCTCCTCGTAACCTCGGGCATGCGGACCATGGATCTGCGTGTCGGTGCCAGGCACGACGGTGCCGGTGAGGCCGAGTGGCCGGATGATCCCGTCCCGGACCGCGTCCCCGTAGGGCCGGCCGGTCACCCGCTCGATGACCGCGCCGAGCACCAGGTAGTCGATGTTGCCGTAGCGCTGCTCTGTGCCGGGCTCGAAGAGCATGTCGCGGCCGGTGAACGCGAGGTCGAACAGTTCGGCTGGGGTCCAGGTGCGGAAGCGGTTGGCGAGGAACCAGTCGGGGTCCTTGTGGTCGATCGGCACACCCGGCAGGCCCGAGGTGTAGGTCAACAGCTGTCGCACGGTGACCGGCGCGTAGTCGGCGGGCAGCAGGTCGGGGAGGTAGCTCTGCACGGTGCGGTCAAGGGAGAGCCGGCGCTTGGCGACGAGCTGGAGCGCCGCTGTCGCGACGAAGGTCTTGGTCATGCTGCCGATCCGGAACCGCCCGCGGATCGGCACCGGCGAACCAGTGTGGATGTTCGCCACCCCGGAGGTGCCCTCCCACTGGCCCGCGGAACCCCGAACCTGCAGGAGCGCCCCGCTCGCCTCGTCGTTGGGCAGGCCCTCGATCGCCTCGGTCAGCGCGTCGGGGTCCAGCGGCGGCGGCGGCGTGGTGTCCGCCCCTGCCGCGCCGGCACCGGTGACGGCGAGCGCGGCGGCGACGGTGAGCGTGATGATCGTTCTTCTCATGCCGCAAGCCTGGCGGCGGCGGGTGGGGCGGCCATCCGGGAAAGCCCTGTCCCGGCCCCGGAGCCACCCCGGAGAGCGGGTCAGGGGCGCGCCCCGGCCCACTCCTCCTCGAGCATCGCGTAGACGATCTCGTCCGTCCACTGGCCCTTGACGATCTCGTTCTGCACGAAGTGGGCCTCCCGGCGCAGCCCGAGCCTGGCCATGAGCTTCGCCGAGGAGGTGTTGCGACCGTCGCAGCGGCCGACGATGCGGTGCAGGCCGAGGCCCTCGAAGCCGAGGCGGAGCATCTCGACCGCGGCCTCCCCGGCGTAGCCGTTGCCGTGGAAGGCCGGGTTGAACACGAAGCCGAACTCGCCCTGACGGTGCTCCGCGGAGTGCCAACCGAGGTTGACCTCGCCGACCAGCTCGCCGGTCTCTCGGAGCACCACCGCCAGCACCAGGACCTCGCCCGGCTTCTCCAGTGCCGTCACCGCCATCCGGCGCTTGAGCGCCTCCCGGGAGGCCGCGAGGTCCCGAGGGTCGTTGTAGAGGTAGCGAGCCACCTCGGGGAGCTTCTGGTAGGCGTGTAGGGCGTCGAGGTCCTCGGCGACGAACGGGCGCAGGGTCAGGCGGACGGTCTCGATCGGGTAGGCAGGTCGCAGCACCCGGGAAACCTATCGCGGCAGGTAAAGCAGCCTGCGCAGGCGGCGGTTGCGCCGCAGGACGTTCCGGGTGACCCGGATGGACAGCGAACCGACCAGCAAGGAGACCAGGAATCTCATGCCTGTCAGCATGCGGGCCGGCGCTCGTGAAGTCGTCAACGCGAACGCGACATCCACGCTGCACCCTGTGGCGTAGACCACGCCGGCGGCCTACTCTCGCCGTCGTATCCACCCGCGGCCCGCGTGCCATGATGAGCCGCATGGCGACCTGGCTGACCACGGACTCCGAGTCGAACGAGCTGCTCGACCGCGAGCCGTTGGCGCTGCTCATCGGGATGCTCCTGGACCAGCAGGTGCCGATCGAGACCGCGTTCGCCGGCCCGAGGAAGATCCTGGACCGGATCGGCTCGCTGGACGCGCGGGTGATCGCCGAGTACGACCCGGAGAAGTTCGCCGCCGCCTGCTCCACGCCACCCGCGATCCACCGCTTCCCGGGGTCGATGGCCAAGCGCGTCCAGGCCCTCTGCCAGGAGCTCGTGGACTCCTACGACGGCAGGGCCGAGGCGGTCTGGACCACCGGCGACCCGGACGGCGCCGAGGTGCTCCGCCGGCTCAAGGCGCTGCCGGGCTTCGGCGACGGCAAGGCCAAGATCTTCCTCGCGCTGCTGGGCAAGCAGCGCGGCCTGGCGGCACCCGGCTGGCAGCAGGCGGCCGGCGACTACGCCAGCGCGGGCACGTTCCTGTCTGTAGCCGACATCACCGACCAGGCTTCGCTGCTCGAGGTCCGGGCCCACAAAAAGGAAATGAAGGCCGCCGCCAAGGCGCGCAAGGCCTGATTGCTCACATCTCCGGGCCAGATCACTACCCTGGGCAGCTGTTCAGACACGGACAGAGACTGCTCTCTCGGGTTATTCCGCGATTTTGGTGAGTATTTGGTCTCACCGACTTACTGTTGGGTAACTTGTCACAACGCATATTTGACTGCTGACTGTGTGGTGTTTACCGTTCCCCGCGGGTCGGGAGGATGACTCCGGTGCGGCGCCCAGCTAACGAATGCCAGATTTAACGGAAAGCGGTCCGCGGTGAAGAAGACCTCCATCCGGCGTGGCCGGACCCTGTCCATTCGTACGCGGGTACTGGCCATCGCACTGGTGCCGTGTCTCGTATTCCTGCTGGCCGGCGGCCTGGGCGCGGGATACCTGATCTACGACGCGGCGACGAAGCGGAACTACTTCTCCCTGGCCAGCGAGACCCAGCGGGCGTCCCTCCCGTTGATCATCTCCTTGCAGGAGGAGCGCCGGCTCACCCTGCGGCACCTGGCCAGCCTCGGTACGTTCCAGGCCGACCTGATCAAGCAGCGCGGCCAGACGGACGCGCTGGTAGGGCAGGTGACCAGACCGCTCACCGAGCTCGGCGACATCGCCCCCGAGTCGGTCCGGCGCAACGCCACCCAGTTCGCCGCGCTCATCGCCCAGCTGCCGCAGCTGCGCCTACGCGTGGACGGTGCCCAGATCGGCATCGACGAGTCGTTCGACTTCTACAACCAGATCATCGACCAGTTCATCGAGGGCACCCAGGGCCTGGCCCAGTTCGGCCCGGACGCCGAGTCGGTGCACCAACTGGGGATCACCGTCGGTCCACTGCTCACCGCGGCCGACCAGATGCAGCGCGCGGACGCCCTGGCCTCGGCCAACACGGCCGGCGGCGGGCTCTCCGACGACGACTTCCGCATCTACCAGTCGCTGGTCAGCGCCTACCACCTCCAGCTCGAGAACAGCATGAAGCTGGTCGAGCCGGCGGCACGCGGGCAGTACACGGTGCTCAAGGGGAGCCCGGCCTGGCAGCGCCTGGTGTCGGTGGAGAACACCCTGCTGCGCGGCGGGTCGCAGATCCCGATCTCCGAGGACCTGTGGCGTGGCGCCGCCCAGGAGGTCTCGACCAACCTCATGGGGCTGCTCACCACCCAGGCCCGCGCGACCATCGCCAACGCGGTCGACCGGGTGGACACCACACTGGTCCGCTCGATCATCGCCGGTGCGCTCGTCCTGCTGCTGGCGGCGGCGGTGTCGCTGTTCGCGTTCCGGCTCTCCCGGCGGCTCATCGAGCGGCTCACCCGCCTGCGCGGCGAGACGCTGCAGCTGGCCGAGAAGAAGCTGCCCGAGCTGGTGGAGAAGGTGCGGACCGGCGCTGACGTCGCCGTCGACGACTCGATCCGCCTCTCCGGCCACGGCGCCGACGAGATCGGCGAGGTGGCCGACGCGTTCAACAAGGCACAGCAGACGGCCGTCGCCGCCGCCGTGCAGGAGGCGAAGACCAGGGAGGGCACCAAGACGGTGTTCCTCAACATCGCCCACCGCAGCCAGGTCATCGTGCACCGCCAGCTCAAGGTGCTCGACGAGGCCGAGCGCCGGCAGGAGGACCCCGAGCAGCTGGAGATGCTCTTCCAGCTCGACCACCTCTCCACACGCGCCCGCCGCAACGCGGAGAACCTGATCATCCTCGGTGGGGGCCAGCCCGGGCGCCGGTGGCGCAACCCGGTCAGCCTCACCGAGCTGACCCGCGGCGCCGCGGCGGAGACCGAGGACTTCGCCCGAGTCAAGATCACCAAGTTGCCGCAGGTCGCGGTGAACGGGCCGGTGGTCGGTGACCTCGTGCACCTGCTCGCCGAGCTGATCGACAACGCGACGTCGTTCTCGCCGCCCGAGTCCCGGGTGGAGGTCCGAGGCAACGTCGTCGGCCGGGGCGTCGCACTGGAGATCGAGGACCAGGGGCTGGGCATCGAGGGCGGCCGGATCGAGTCGCTGAACCAGATGCTGCAACAGCCGCCGGACTTCGGGATCATGGCGCTGTCCACCGAGCCCCGGCTGGGCCTGTTCGTGGTGGCCCGGCTGGCCGCCCGGCACGGGATCTCGGTGACCCTGCGCGAGTCCGCCTACGGCGGCACCCGGGCGATCGTGCTGGTCCGCGCCGACCTGCTGACCGAGGCACCCTCACCCGAGGCCGCCGGCCCGCGGACAGGACCGACCACCGGTCCCAGGACGGCCCCGACGGCACCCGTCGTGCCGGTGCCGACGCCGGCCGAGACCTCGGCCGAGCGCTCCGGTCCCTCGGCGACGGTCCTGCCGATGCCCACGTCGTTCCTCCAGTCGCTGCCGGAGTTCCCGGTCGTCGCGGCGAAGCCCGGCGAGGACCTGTTCCGGCCGCAACGGCCGGTGGAAGAAACGCTGGAGTCCTCCCAACCGATCCCCCCTCCGAGGCCCTGGCCCGTGGCCGAGCCGGAGCCGCCCACCCCACCGGTGCCCACACCCATGCCGTCGTTCGTCCCGCCGGCGTCGGTCGTGCCGACCCCGGAGCCGGTGGCGGCGCCACCGGCGACGCCCGGCCGACCGCCGCTTCCGCAGCGGCGTCGCCAGCAGAACCTGGTGCCGCAGCTGCGGGAGGAACCGGTGGCGGCCTGGTCGGAACCGGAGCCGACCGAGGACAGCCCGGACGCTGCCCGCAGCCGGCTGTCGGCGTTCGTCCAGGGCACGAGACGGGGTCGCGCGGAGCCGGCTCCGGGGGAAGCTGACGGAAACGGCGAGACCAACCGCGAGAACACTGTGGGGAGCGTGCGCAATGGCCAACACCGCGCTGAATGAGCTGGACTGGCTGCTCAACGACCTCGTCAAGCGGGTCGCGGGCGTCGACCGGGCGGTCGTCCTGTCCGCCGACGGCCTGCTGATCGGCAGATCGGGCAACCTCAGCGAGGCCGACGCCGAGCACCTCTCGGCGGTCGCCTCGGCGTTCCAGAGCCTCGCCCGCGGAACCGGCCGCCACTTCGGCGGCGGGCACGTGCGGCAGACCCTGGTGGAGATGGACCACGCGTACCTGTTCGTCACCGCCGCGGGGCAGGGCGCGTGCCTGGCACTGCTGGCCGAGGAGTCCGCGGACGTGGGGATGGTCGCCTACGAGATGAACCTGATGGTCAAGCGGGTCGGCGCGGTGCTCACCGCCCGGCCGCGTGAGGCAATGGGTCGCGCGGTGCCATGACCGCCGACCAGGAGGCGTGGTTCGACGATGCTGCCGGACCGCTGGTCCGTCCCTACGCCGTCACCGGCGGGCGGACCAGGTCCGACACGATCGGGCTCGACCTCATCACGCTCGTGGTGGCCGTGCGCGAGCACGCCGACCACCTGGAGCCGGAGTCGCTCCGGATCCTGCAGGTCTCCCAGAAGCCGATCTCGGTCGTCGAGGTCGCGGCGGCGGTGAACCTGCCCCTGCAGGTGGTGAAGGTGCTCCTGAGCGACCTGATCACCCAGAACCTCATGATCTACCGGTCGGCCATGCAGACGACGACCCAGGCACCCAGCCCCCACGTCCTCCAGGCGGTTCTCGATGGAATCCGGAAACTCTGAACGCAACGTCTCCGCGGCGGCGGTCAAGATCGTCATCGCGGGCGGGTTCGGGGTGGGCAAGACCACGATGGTGGGCTCGGTGAGCGAGGTCCCGCCGCTGCGGACCGAGGAGCTCATCACCGAGGCCTCCGCGGGGGTCGACGACCTGTCCGGCGTGGAGTCCAAGCACACGACGACCGTGGCGCTGGACTTCGGCCGGATCACCATCAACCCGCAGCTGATCCTGTACCTGTTCGGCACGCCCGGTCAGGACCGCTTCTGGTTCATGTGGGACGAGCTGGCCCGAGGAGCGCTGGGCGCGGTCGTGCTCGCCGACACCCGCCGGCTGGACAGCTGCTTCCCGGCCGTCGACTTCTTCGAGCGCCGCGGCCTCCCGTTCGTGGTCGGCGTCAACTGCTTCGACGACGCCTACCACTACACGGTGGACGAGGTCCGCATGGCGCTGGACCTCGACCCGAGCGTCCCGGTCCTGCTCTGCGACGCCCGCGGCCGCGAGTCGACCAAGCAGGTGCTGATCACGCTGATGCAGCACGTGATGTCCCGGGCCGGCCTGACCGGAGCGGCCTCCGGCCGCTGAGCCGGCACGACGAGAAGGAGCAGTGTGTTCACCTTCACCAGGGCGTTCAGCGGGTTCTCGGTCGACGACATCCCCGCGGCCCGCGCGTTCTACGCGGACACGCTGGGGGTGCGGGTGACCGAGGCGAACGGCATGCTCACGCTGCACCTCCCGGACGGGCGGGAGACCCTCGTCTACCCGAAGCCCGACCACCGGCCGGCCGAGTACACCACGCTCAACTTCGTCGTCGAGGACGTCGAGGCGGCGGTGGACCAGCTCACCGCGCTCGGCGTGCGGTTCGAGCGCTACCCGGAGTTGGACGAGAAGGGCGTGTTCCGCGCCGAGGGGCCGCCGATCGCCTGGTTCCGCGACCCCGCCGGCAACGTCCTGTCGGTCATCCAGGTCTGATCACATCCGGTCCGGTGCCGCGATTCCGAGCAGGTCGAGCCCGAGCGCGAGCACTCGGGTGGTCAGCTCGCACAGCGCCAGCCGGCTCGCCCGTGTCGCGGGCTCGGCTCGCAGGACCGGGCAGCGCTCGTAGAACGCGGTGAACGCGGTGGCCACGCCGTAGAGGTAGGCGCAGAGCCGGTGGGGCTCGAGCGTCTCGGCCAGATCGGTGAGCACGTCGGCCAGGCCGAGCAATGTGATCGCCAGCTCCCGCTCGGCCGGCTCGGTCACCCGTACCGCACCCGGGGCGTCCTCGGTGCGCCGGGCGATCGCCCTGCCGCGGGCGTGGGCGTACTGCAGGTAGGGCGCGGTGTTGCCGTCGAAGGCGAGCATGCGGTCGTAGTCGAACGTGTAGTCCTTCATGCGGTCGGTGGCGAGGTCGGCGTACTTCACCGCGCCGATCCCCACCGCCCTCGCCACCGCGTCGAGGTCGACCCCGTCGGTGCCCTCCGTGTGCCGCTGCCGGACCTGCTCGCCCGCCCGGGCCACGGCCTCGTCCAGCAGCTCGGTGAGCCGGACGTTCTCCCCGGCGCGGGTGCGCAGCATGCGCCCGTCCTCGCCGAGCACCGAGCCGAAGCCGACGTGCTCGGCGCGGACCTCGTCGGTGAGCCAGCCCGCCTCCCGAGCGGCCTGGAAGACCATCTGGAAGTGCTCACGCTGCGGGGTGCCGACCACGTACAGCAGGCGGGTGGCCCGGAGGTCGAGGATGCGGTGTCGGATCGCCGCGAGGTCGGTGGTGTCGTAGCCGTAGCCGCCGTCGGCCTTGCGCACGATGAGCGGCAGCGGCTCGCCGTCCCGGTTGGTGAAGCCGGCCGGGAAGACGCAGTCCGCGCCGTCGCTGCGGCGGAGCAGGCCGAGCCGGTCGAGCTCGTCGGCGACCGCGCCGAGCACGGGCTGGTACCGGCTCTCACCGGCGAGGTCCGCCGCGGTGAGCGTGACGCCGAGCCGCTCGTATACCTCCTCGAAGTACCGCACCGACAGGCCGACGACCGTGCGCCACAGCCGCAGCGTCGTCTCGTCCCCGGCCTGCAGGGCGACCACCCGACGGCGGGCCCGCTCGCGGAACCCGTCGTCGGCGTCGAACTTGCGCCTGGCCTCCTGGTAGAAGGCGTTGAGGTCGCGGATGGAGTGGTCGGCGGACTCCTCGTCGAGCAGCTGCTCGACGAGCATGCCGAACGGGGTGCCCCAGTCGCCGAGGTGGTTCTGCCGGACCACCCGGTGGCCGAGCCACTCGAGCAGGCGCGCCGCGGCGTCCCCGATGATCGTCGAGCGCAGATGCCCGACGTGCATCTCCTTGGCGGCGTTGGGCGAGGAGTAGTCGATGACGACGGTCTCCGGCTCGACGCTCGGCACCCCCAACCGCTCGTCCGCGCGCATCGCCTCGACCAGGTCGGCCAGCACGTCGTCGCGGAGGGTGAGGTTGACGAACCCGGGGCCGGCCACCTCGGTCGCCGAGCACAGGTCCTCCAGCGGGTCCTGGGCGAGGACGGCCTGCGCCACCTCCCTCGGCACGCGCCCCAGGCGACGCCCCAGCGCGAGCGCGGCGTCGGCCTGGAAGTCGGCCCGCTGCGATCGTCGCACCGCGGGATCCACCGGTTCGGCGGCGACCGCGGAGAAGGCGGCACCGAGACGCTGCTGGAGGATCGCGAGGAGGCCGGTCATGCCGCGACAGTAGCGACGGACACCAGCGAATTTCCTCACCCTCGGCGAGCGGGGGTCCTGGGCCAGGACGGCAGCCAGGTCGGCTCCCGCGGCGGTGCCAGACCGGCGAAGTGGTCGATGACTGCCGCGAGCCCGGGGTGCGGGTTCGTTCGGCGGAAGATCAGCGACTGCGGGTAGGCGATCGTCGGGTTCACCACTGGGATGCGCCGCAGGTCGTAGCTGGCCGGCCAGACCAGGCGGTCGCGGGTGCCGACGAGGGTGGCGACGTCCGCGGAGTCCGCGAGCGTGTCCAGGAGCACCTCGATGCCGAAGTTCGGTCCGGTCCCGTCGACGCGGAGGCCGAGGTCGGCGGCGAGCTGGTCGTAGAACTCCGCCCACTCACTGCGGGGTGCGATGCCGGGCACCCAGATCCGGTGCCCGCGCAGCCGGGCCGGGGTCAGCGTGCGCGCTACGGCGAGCGGATGCCGCGGACCCACGAGGAGCTCCACCGGGAAGTCGGTCACGTGGA
Source organism: Actinophytocola xanthii (assembly GCF_001921205.1). Taxonomy (GTDB): domain Bacteria; phylum Actinomycetota; class Actinomycetes; order Mycobacteriales; family Pseudonocardiaceae; genus Actinophytocola; species Actinophytocola xanthii. Next base: position 35,483 of record NZ_MSIE01000053.1, read on the forward strand.
CCATCTCGACGTCGGGCGGCAGCGCGGCCGGGTCGGTGACGGTGCGGAAGGAGGCGTCGACCTCACCTGCCCGGACGGCGGCGACCGCCTCCCGCGGGTCGCCGGCCTTCACGGCCACCACGTCCAGCTCGGTGCCGGGATGGGACAACCAGTAGTCGTGCAGGACCACCGCCTGTCCGGTCCGGAACCCCAGGACGTCGATCCGCAGGGCGCGAGCCTCCGGCCTGACCGCGGCGATGCCGCGGTCGACCCCGGCGACGACCGTCCGGGCGTGTGGGAGGAACGCCTGGCCGTCGAGCGTCAGCTCCACGCCGCGAGCGGTACGGGTGAACAGGCGGACAGCCAGCTCACGCTCCAGGGCGGCGATCCGCTTCGAGACCGCCTGCTGGGTCACCCCCAGCTCGTCGGCGGCATGTTGCAGCTGTCCGAGCTCGGCGGCCAGGACGAACGAGCGCACCGCCTCGGTGTCCACCTGTCCAGCGTAGATCCCACAACCGGTCGTTGTGGCTCGGTTGTTTGATCTCTCGCCTCATCCACTGATCTGCTGCGCGGGTGAGCACGAGACTGGAGGCCGGGTTCGACTGGCTGTGGTCGGCCCACGCGGTGAGCACGTACGGCACCTGGCTCGCCTTCGGCGCGTTCCCGCTCCTCGCGGTCGCCGTCCTGGACGCGCCGACGCTCGCCGTCTCGCTGCTCGAGGCCGCCGGGCTCGCCGTCGCGGCGCTCGTCGCGGTGCCGCTGGGCCCGTGGGTCGAGCACCGGGCCAAGCGCCCGGTGATGGTCGCGATGGACCTGGTCCGCTTCCTCGCGGTGGCGAGCGTCCCGGTCGCGTACCCGCTGGGCCTGCTGTCCTATGCCCAACTGCTGGTGGTCTCGGTGGTGTCCGGAACCGCTGCCATCGCCTTCGGCGCCGCGTCGGGCGCCTACCTCAAGCACCTGGTCCGCGGGGACCGGCTGCTCGTCGCGAACGGCAGGCTCGAGGCCACGACGTGGGCGGCGACCGCGGCGGGCCCACCGCTCGGCGGAGCGCTGATCGGGCTGCTCGGCCCGGTCATCACGGTCGCCGCGAACGCCCTCAGCTACCTGGTGTCCGCGCTCGCGGTGCTCCGCATCCGCGGCGGCGACGTCGCCTCGCCCAGCGCCGGCCGGATGCGCGGCGTGGACCTCCTCGCCGGCTGGCGGTTCATCCGCCACGAACCCGTCCTGCGACGCCTGTTCCTCAACTCCGTCGCGGTCGGCGGGTTGATCATGGCCACGGCGCCGCTGCTGGCGGTGCTCCTGCTGGGTGAGTACGGGTTCCCGGCCTGGCAGTACGGTCTCGCGTTCGGGGTGCCCGCCCTCGGTGGCCTCCTCGGCGCCCGCCTGTCCGCGCGCCTGGTCGCCCGGTACGGGCGGCACCGGGTGCTGGTCGTCTCCGGCTGGCTGCGCTCGGTCTTCCCGCTCGGCCTCGCCTTCACCGGTCCCGGCATCCCCGGGCTCCTGACGGTGATCGTCGTGGAGAGCCTGCTGATCACCGGTATGGGCGTGTTCAACCCGATCTACGCGACCGAACGCCTGCGCCGCACGCCGCCCACGCACACCGTGCGGGTGCTCAGCGCCTGGACCGTCAGCGCCAGGCTCACCCAGGCGGCGCTTACGGTGGTCTGGGGTGTCCTCGCGACGCTCACCAGCCCTCTCGCCGCGATCACGCTCTCCGGCGTCCTTCTGCTCGCCACCCCGCTCCTGCTGCCTCAGGAGGTCGGCAGCGAGGATTCGTCGGCCGGCTGAGGGGCGTAGAGGAGATCGCTCAGGCCGCCGCGGGCGTCGGCCAGCAGGATGGACTCGGCGGCCGCCGGGTCACCGGCGCGGAGGGCGCGGACGAGCGCGCGGTGGCTGGCGTAGCGGTCCAGCCCGAACGTGGGGTCACGGGCGATCCGCTCCAGCCGTAGGGCCCGCCGCTCGGCCTGGGAGAACACCCGGACCTGGTCCAGCAGGCGGGACAGCACCGGGTTGCCGGCGCACGCCTCGAGCGTGTCGTTGAACCGCTGCATCGTGTCCATCAGCTGGGTGAGGTGCCGCTGCGGGATCTCACCGGCCTGCTTGCGCTGGACGATGAGGATCAGCAGGTCGTCGGCCTCGTCGAGGATCGCGTCGAGGCCGTCGAGCTGGTCGGGTGTGGCGTGGCGGGCGGCGAAGCGGGCGACCATGCCGCGCAGGCCGATCTCCACCTCGGTCAGGTCCTGCAGCGCGGTGTCGCCGATGGCCGACACTGCCACGGTCCGGGGGCCCTTGCGCACCAGCAGGCCGTCCTGCTCGAGGCGGCGGATGGCCTCGCGCACCGGTGTCGGGCTGACCGAGAGCTGGGTGGCCAGACCGCGCTCGGTGACCTTCTCCCCGGCGCGCAGCGTCCCGGTGACGATCGCGTCGCGGATGGCCCGGTAGGCGCGGTCGGCGAGCGTGTCGCTCCTGAGCGTCGAGAGCGGGTCGTCGGCCACCGTCACAGGATACCGGAGCCATGGCGAGCGATTTATGCTTCTCTTGACAGTTTTGCTATAGCGTAACTACGGTCTCGCTCATGCGCCCCACTGCGACGACGCAGAGCGCCGGCACCGGACGGCGGATCACCTTCCTGGTCGCCCTCGCGGTGTTCGCCCAGGAGGTGACCTGGAACTTCTACGACGCCCAGGTGCCGCCGCTGCTCACGGCGCAGCTGGGCAGCGCGGCCGTGGTCGGCCTGCTGATGGGTATGGACAACATCCTGGGGGTGTTCGTCCAGCCCTGGATCGGCAGCCGATCGGACAACACCCGGACCTCCTGGGGCAGGCGGATGCCCTACCTCATGGTCGGGATGCCGCTCGCCGCGGGGATCTTCCTGCTGATCCCGTTCGCCGCCGCGTCGTTGCCGCTGCTCGTCGCGGTCATGTTCGGCTACGCGCTGGTCGTGAACTCGTTCCGGCCGGTCGCCGAAGCCCTGGTGCCCGACTTCGTCCGACCGGAGCGGCGCAGCCGCGCCAACGCCGTGGTCAAGATCGCCTCGGCGCTGACGATCGTGGTCGCCGCGGTGCTCAGCCTGCTGGTGGTCGACGATCATCCCACCGGCGCGTTCTTCATCCCCTCGGCGATGATGCTGGCGGCGGTGCTGGTGTTGGGCTGCACCGTCCGGGACAGCAGGTCTCCGGGGTACCAGGCCGCGCTGGCCGAGGACGCGGACCCGAGCTCCGCCGGCAGCGGGCGGATCCGGGCTCGCGACGCCATGCGCGACATCCTCCGCGACAGCGACCGCAGCCGGCTGCTGGTCATCCTCGCGATCGCGGCGTTCGGCGGCGCCTGGGCCGCCTCCCGCTCGCTGGTCACCCCCTACGGGATGAACGCGCTCGACCTGTCCCGCGGTGAGGCCGGGGGGCTGACCCTGGTCAGCGGGATCGCCTACATCCTCCTCGCCTACCCCCTCGCCATGCTCGCCGAACGCGTCGGACGGCTGAAGGTGATCCTGGCCGGGATGGGCGTGTTCTGCGCGGCCCTGGTCGCCGGGACGGTGCTGCAGACCCAGCTCGGCACGATCGTCGCGTTGTCGGTCGCCGCCGTCGGCGCGGGCGGGTTCATCATCAACGCGGCGGTAGTGCTGTGGAACCTCGCCCCGTCCGCCCGTGTCCTGGGCACCTACGCCGGTCTCTACAACGTCAGCTGGGCGATGGGCGGCTTCCTCGGCCCGACGGTCGTCGGCGCGATGGTCGACGTGACCGGCTGGCGGCTGATGCTGGTCGACGTCGCGCTGGTCACGCTGCTCGCGATCGCCATCGTCAGCCGCATCCTCGTCCTCCAGGGGCGCCGTGCCGCACCGACCACGGAAGGGAATTCATGAGCAACCAGCCCCTCGAGGCGGTCCGGGTTCTGGCGCCGACCGGGATGCTCGGCGCCGGCTTCAGCGAGGCCACCGTCGAGCGCGGGCTCGCCCTCGGCGCCGACGTGATCAGCGTCGACGGCGGCTCGACCGACTCCGGCCCGTACTACCTCGGCTCGGCCACCGCCAAGACGACGGCCGCGGCCGTGGCCAGGGACCTCCGCATCCTGTTGACCGCCGCGGCCAGGGCCGACATCCCGCTGGTCGTCGGGTCCTGCGGCACCGCCGGGACCGACGCGGGCGTCGACTGGGTCGCCGGCATCGTCGCGGACCTCCAGGCGGAGGAGAACCTCTCCCTGCCGGTGGCGCGGATCTACAGCGAGCAGGACCCGGCCGAGCTCAAGGAGCACCTGCGGGCGGGCCGGGTCCACCCGCTGGCCCCCTCCGGCCAGCTGGGCGCCGAGGTGATCGAGAGCTGTCAGCACATCGTCGGGATGATGGGCCACGAGCCCATCGTCGAGGCGCTGGCCGCGGGTGCCCGGGTCGTGCTCTGCGGGCGCGCCACCGACACGGCCGTGGCCGCGGCCTACCCGCTGATGCGGGGCATGCCGGCCGGCCCGTCCTGGCACGCCGCCAAGATCGTCGAGTGCGGTGGGCAGTGCACCACGAACCCGGTCGCCGGCGGGGTGCTGGCCACCGTCGACACGACGGGTTTCACGATCGAGCCGCTCGCCCCCGAGGCGGCCTGTACGCCGATCTCGGTCGCGGCGCACATGCTCTACGAAACCGTCGACCCGTACCTGATGCGCGAGCCCGCCGGCACCATCGACGTCCGGGACGCCACCTACGTCGCGCTCGACGACCGCCGGGTCCGGGTCGAGGGCTCGCGGTTCCACCCCGCCGACCAGCACACGATCAAGCTGGAGGGCGCGCGGGCCGCCGGCTACGAGACGATGTCGTTCTCGGCCATCCGCGACCCCGGCATCCTGGCCGAGCTCGACGCCTGGGCCGAGTTCCTCCGCGCGATGATCATCGAGCGGGTCCGGCAGACGCTCGGTCTCGGGTCCGACGAGTACGCCTTCGACCTCCGCCTGTACGGCCACAACGCGGTGCTGGGTGAGCTCGAGCCGGGCGGCCCCCCGCCCCGCGAGGTCGGCGTCATGCTGCTGGTGAACGCGTCTACCCAGACCACCGCCACCGCCGTGGCCAAGGTCGCGAACCCGCTCATGCTGCACCTGCCCACCCCCGGGCTGCCCTACCTCCCCAGCTTCGCCTTCGCCACCTCGCCGGCCGAGGTCGAGCGCGGCCCCGCCTACGAGTTCGTGCTCAACCACGTCGTCGACAGCGACCCGACGGCGATGTTCCGGACCGAACACGGAGACCACGCCCATGCCTGACCGCGCCACGCCCTCGATCGGCGACCTCGCCGCCGAGGTCCGGTCGAAGAACGCGGGCCCGTTCTGGGTCACGATGGAGCTGTTCATGCGGGACGCCGCGGGCTACCGGATCGTCGCCGACCCCGCCTTCCTCAACGAGACAGTCGTCGCCGACCTGTACCGGGTCGCCGCGGACGACGTCCGCATGTTCCGCATCCCCTCGCTCAACGTCGTCAAGATCTCCTTCCCCCGGCCGGTGCCGCAGGGCTCCCTCCACGACCGCGACATGCACGCGGGCCAGCACCACGTGCCGCTCGCGCTCCTCCCCGTTCCCGAGGGGACGAGCTAGGTGGCCGAGAGCGAGATCGACCACGCCCGGCTCGCGGCGTGGGACACCCCGGCCCTGAGCAATGCGCTCCGCCGCACGCCGGCCGGCGCCGACGGGCAGCGATACACCGACGGGTCGGTCCACCGCCTCGCCGGCGGCACGCTGGTCGGCACCGCGGTCACCGCGGCGATGCGGGCGCGAGAGCCGGGCGAGGACTCGGTGCCGGTCGCGGACCTGCACCGGGCGGTCCTGGCCGTCCCGGGGCCGGTCGTCGTGGTGGTCCAGGACCTGGACGAGGTGCCCGGCGCCGGCGCCTTTCTCGGCGAGGTCAACGGGACGCTGCTCTCGGCGCTCGGGATCTCCGGTTTCCTCACCAACGGCCGGGTGCGGGACGAGGCGGACCTGCGCGGGATGGGGTTCGCCGTGCACGCCGCCGGCCTGTGCGTGGCCCGTGCCCACATGCGACTGACGGCGGTCGGGGTGCCCGTCCGGGTGGCCGGCCTCGACGTCGCCCCCGGCGACCTCCTGCACGGCGACCAGCACGGCGTCCTGCGGATCCCCGTCGAGCTGGCGGCCGGGCTTCCCGACCTGGCCGCCGAGATCCGCGAGGAGGAGCAGGCGATCGTGACCTGGGCCCGGTCCGACGAGTTCTCCCCGGAAGGGCTGCTGGCGTTGCGTCGGGTCCGGCACTGAACTGGGGCACGGCCTAGGCGAGCACCGCGGCGATCTCCCGCTCCAGCTCGCCGCTCGCGCCGCTCTCGTCGACGGTGAGGAACCTGAGGTCCCGCCCGGGAAAGCGCTCCGCGGCCCGCCGCGCGACCGCGTCCCGCAGGGCGGGCGAGGCCACGCCGGAGGCGCCTTCCACGAACACGAGTGTCCTCGGCGACCCGGGCAGGAGCAGGTCGATCGTGCGCATCACGTGCCGCTCGTCGAAGCTCGGGGAGATGTCGAAGAACACCGCGCCGGTGAGGTCCGCGGCGCCCTCGTCGCGCACCACCGCGTCGACCTCCAGCCCGGCCACCGGCACGCCGCGGTCGACGACCTTTCCGTTCGGCACCACGGCTTCCAGGGCGCGCAGGACCTTGGACTCCAGCAGGACGGCGTTGACCCGAGTGGACAGTTCGAGCTGCCGCCCGGGGGCCGGTTTCGACGTCACCCGGTGGTCGAACTCGTAGCGGACGGCCTCGGCCACCACCTCCCGCGTGGCGATCGGGACGGCCTCGTCGGCGAGGACGTTCTTCACGGCCTGCTCGACCGGGCCGACCACCTCGTAGGACATCCCCTCCTTGCCGATCCGGTCCGGTACGCGGCCGGTGAGGCTCATCAGCAGTGCCAACCCACCCAGGAACAGCAGCGCCGTGGCACCCACCTCGTTGTCGGTGACGAACACGGCCAGGCCACCGGCCACCCCCAGCGCGGCGCCGCCGACCGCGGCGGTCCACCGCTGCCAGGGACGCAACAGAACGGGACGACGTGGTTCTGCCATCGGGCTGACCGTCACGCGGCGATCGTAGTGGCCAGGAAAGCCCTGTCCTAGTCAGGGTTTGCGGGCTACCGCGGCGGCGATGCACTGCTGCACGGCGTTGAGCGGGCGCAGTCGCGGGCCCTCCGGCCACCAGAGGTCGCTCAGCTCCCAGTCGGCCGGCTTGCCGGGCCCGGGCGGGATGATCTCCAGTCCGGGCAGGAACTCCGAGAGCTCGGCCCGGGTGCGGAACCGGCCCGACGCCATCGGCCCGGTCAGGAACGACTCCTCCAGACCCCGCGCCAACGGGGTGAGCTCGGGCGTCTCCGGGTCGAAGAAGTGCGACACCGCCACGTAGCTCCCCGACGGCAGCGCCTCGACGTACTGCCTCATCAGCTCGCCGCCGTCGCTGCCGAGGTAGTGGTGCAGCGTGCCCACCTGGAGCAGGGCGACCGGCTCGGTGAGGTCGAGGTGCTTGTACACGACCTCGTGGCCGAGCACCTCGTCCGGCCGGAAGATGTTCGCGGAGATGAAGTGGGTGAGCTCGTTCTCGGTGAGCAGGGCCTGGCCGTGCGCGAACACGACGGGGTCGCTGTTGACGTACACGACCACGGTGTCCGGAGCGACGCGCTGGGCCACCTGATGGGTGTTCTCGGTGGTCGGCAACCCGGCCCCGCAGTCGACGACCTGGCGGATCCCGCACCGGTCCACGAGGAACCGCACGACCCGGAGAAGGAACTTCCGGTTGGAGACGGCGAGGTCGGCCACCTCCGGGGCGACCCGCCGAGCCTGCGCGAGGACCTCGCGGTCGATCTCGTAGTTGTCCTTGCCCCCGAGCGCGGCGTCGTTCACCCGCGCGATGTTGGCCCGCCGCTGGACCCCTGGAGGCCCGAGGCGCGACCCGTTTCCGGGGACTTCGGACATCAGCACCTCGTTGTGTCGACACGGCGGACCGCACCAACACTACTGACCCCGAGTAACGGGGTGTGCACGCGGGCGTGGCCCGCGTGAGTCACCCGCGCAGGCTCCGCCCGGCGCACAACGCGCACCCAGCGGACACGACCCCCAGTACCGTCGCCAGCAAGAGCGGCCACAGCCGGTTTGTGTTCACCGCCAGCAGCACGTTCAGCACCGCCGCGGTGAAGTACAACACTGCCAGGGTAAGCCAGCCGGTCGCCGGATGCAGCAGGACGCTGCGCGCGGTCCGGTGCGGTCGGCGTCGAAGCATCGATCGCACCTCCACTCCGTTACCCCAGGAATGTCGCCGCACGCCCGATTCGAGTTACCGCACTCGGGATATCGATCAGATCACCCGGCTGGTCACACCATTTCGGGTGAGGTAAACCACATCAGGCTCACCTCGCGGTACGGAAACCGGCAACGCCTCCACGGCACCGAACCGGGTTTCGAGCCGCTTCGCGAACGGCTCGCTCGCACCGGCGCTCCACACTGCGAGCACCCCGCCCGGCGCCAGCGCGCCGGCCAGCATGTCGAGCCCGGCGTCGCCGTAGAGCGTCGCGTTGCCGTCCGTGACCGTCCAGTCAGGACCATTGTCGATGTCGAGGCAGAGTCCGGCGAACCGCTGGCCGGACCTGGGCAGCCACTCCAGCAGGTCCGCCGCCACACAACGCACGCGCGGGTCCGCGAGCGCGTTCCCGTGCCGCTCACGCAGCGGCCCGCGGTTCCACTCGATCACGGTCGGTTCCCGCTCGACGACCACCACCTCGCCGACGCGCGGGTGGTCCAGCGCGGCCCGCAGCGAGAACCCGACACCCAGCCCACCCACCAGCAGCCGCCCCCCGGCCGGCATGCGCTCCGCCGCCGCGTCCACCATCAGGCGCTCGGACTCGCCGTTGCGGGTGTCCATCAGGAACACCCCGTTGGCGATGATCTCGAAATCCGCGCCGACGCGCCGCAGCACCAACTCGCCGCACACGCCGTTCACCCGATCCAGGACAACTGGGGCTTGTTCGACTTCTTGGCTCATCACAGTCAGCCTAGGGAGAGTTACCCTTGGCTCACGGAGGTGGTCCTCAGATGCACGCGCAGGTAGGCGACCGACTCCACGTCCACGGTCGCAACGTAGGTATCCCCGACCAGCGGGGGAAGATCGTCGAGGTTCGGGGGCAGGACGGGACACCGCCCTACCTGGTCCGCTTCCCGGACGGCCGGGAGACCCTCGTGTTCCCCGGTCCCGACTGCGTCGTCGAGCACGAGGCGGACGGGAACGTCACCGAACCCGGGTGACGAACTCGGCGACCAGGCGGGACGCGTCGGGCTCGGGCGGCACCGGGTCGGCCTCCGAGCGCGAGCGACGCCCGCCCGGCCAGGCATGCCCGCCGCCGGCCACCGTGTGCAACACGACCTCGCTGCCCTCGGCGCATCCCGCGTAGGTCGCCGTGGTCACCGCGCCCTCGGTGCGTTCGGTGGCCGGCCGCCGGCACCCGTCGTGGTCGACCCAGAAGCCCACCGAGTCCGCCACCGAGGCGTTCACCCAGCTCTCGTTGCCCGGCGCGGGCTGGGCCGGCGGCCCGCCGTCGTAGGGCACCAGCTCGTCCGCGGTGCCGTGCACGGCCAGGACGGACACCGGACGCGTCGGGCGGCAGGGCGTCACGTTCAGCGCGCCCGCCACCGGGGCGATCCCGGTGATGCGGTCGGAGAGCTCGCAGGCCAGCCGGTAGGACATCATCGCGCCGTTGGACATGCCGGTGACGAAGACCCGCTCCGGATCGGCCAGCTGGTCGGCCAGCACCTCGTCGAGCAGCGCGGAGAGGAACGCGACGTCGTCGATCCCCTGGCGCTGGGCGTAGCCGCAGCAGGCGCCGGCGTTCCAGGTCAGCAGCGAGGTGCGGCCGGAGCCGTTCGGGTAGACGACGAGGAAGCCCGCCTCGTCGGCCAGGTCGGACAAGCCGGTCTGGCCGGCGACCTGCCGGGCGTTCCCACCCCCGCCGTGCAGCACGAGCAGCACCGGCAGCCGACCCTCGGCTCCGGGCGGGACGTGCAGCAGGTAGCCGCGTTCCCGACCGTCGACGGTCAGCATGTGCTCATCGGCGGCGGCCTGCCTCGGGGCGGGCGCCCCCGAGCACCCGGCCGCGAGCAGGGCGGTGACCAGGACGGCGACGAGATTGCGCATGATCACTGGGTACCACTCGGGCGGCAGCGCCGGTGCGTCCTTACCCGATCCGAACACGACCCGAACGTGTCCGGACACGACGGAGCCTTCCGGGCGTCCAGGCCCGGAAGGCTCCCTCGTACCGGGGGGGGTTCGGTGCTCAGACCTTGGTCAGCTCGTCGATCAGCCCGTCCACGTCGAAGTGCGAGGACTCCTCACCGAGGGCGACGATGCGGGTCGTCGCGGCGAGGAAGCCGGAGACGCGGTCGTGGTCCAGCTCGAGCCGGGCGTAGCCCTCGGGGGACTCGATCTCCAGCACCAGCAGGTACAGCTCGTCGTCGGCCTCCGGCTGCAACCGGACGTCGCCGACACCCGCCGGGCCGCTCAGCCCCTCGACGAGCAGGTCGCGGGAGAACACCCACTCGACCCAGCGGTCGCGATCGGTCTGGAACGCGGCGGTGACGGTGTACGGCTGGTCGGCGCGGTAGGACCAGCGCGAACGAACCGGGGTCGTGCCTTCGTACAGCGACACGATCTCGGCGTGGATTACTTCGGTAGTCATCTGGCCCTCCTCCTTCGATCCGCTGGTGCGGGTCGGTCGAGGATGAGATCGACGATGACGGGCCGACGTAACGTGAAGTAAGTCCACGTTCATGCTATCTGGTGCTATCCGACCCAAAACGCTAATGCGCGACCTGGGAATCAGATGAGCCCGAGGCTCCGGACCGCGTCCCGCTCCTCCACGAGCTCGGCCACCGAGGCGTCGATCCGCTCCCGGGAGAACTCGTCGATGTCCAGACCCTGGACGATCTCCCACCGCCCGTCGGCGCACCGGACCGGGAACGAGGAGATGATGCCCTCGGGCACGCCGTAGGAGCCGTCGGAGGCCACGGCCATCGAGGTCCACTCGGTGCCGTGCACCCAGTCGTGGACGTGGTCGACCGCCGCGTTGGCCGCCGAGGCCGCCGAGGAGGCGCCCCTGGACTCGATGATGGCCGCGCCGCGCTTGGCCACCGTGGGGATGAAGGTGTCGCGCAGCCACGCGTCGTCGCCGACCGCCTCGGCGGCGGAGCGACCGCCGACCTGGGCGTGGAACAGGTCGGGGTACTGGGTCGCGGAGTGGTTACCCCAGATGGTCATCTGGGAGATCTCGGTCACCGAGACGCCGAGCTTGGCGGCGAGCTGGGACAGGGCCCGGTTGTGGTCGAGCCGGGTCATGGCGGTGAAGCGGTCGGCGGGGACGTCGGGGGCGTGCGAGCGGGCGATCAGCGCGTTGGTGTTGGCCGGGTTGCCCACCACGAGCACCTTGACGTCCTCGGCGGCGCCGGCGTTGATGGCCTCACCCTGGGGCTTGAAGATGCCGCCGTTGGCCTCGAGCAGGTCGCCGCGCTCCATGCCCTTGGTGCGGGGCCGGGCGCCGACGAGCAGGGCGACGTTGACGCCGTCGAAGGCACGCTTGGCGTCGTCGGTGATGTCGATGCCGGCGAGCAGCGGGAAGGCGCAGTCGTCGAGCTCCATGGCGGTGCCCTCGGCGGCCTTGAGGGCCGGGGGGATCTCCAGCAGGGAGAGGCGGACAGGTGTGTCCGGCCCGAGCAGCTGCCCGGAGGCGATGCGGAACAGCAGTGCGTAACCGATCTGGCCGGCGGCACCGGTGACGGTGACCTTGACGGCAGCCTTGCTTGCCACGGGGAAGATCCTCCCGACTGAGAAGAGAAAACCGGTGCCTGGAGGCTAGCAACCGTTCGCGCGCGATGCCCTGCCACTGTGGGTTTGCCGACGTGGCAACGTGCGCAACCATCGGGTGGAGTTGCTCGCGGGGCCTTCCCGCGAGCGCTTGCGCCGGAATCATGTCCGCATGATGACGACGCTCAACGAGTCAACGGTTCGGATCGAGGTCCTGGGCGAGGAGCTGCGTCGGCTGCGCGAGGCGGCGGGGATGACGCTGAACCAGGTGGTGGACCGGATCGGGATCAGCCAGGGACACCTGTCGAAGATCGAGATGGGTCGACGGCCGGGGAAGATCGAGGACGTGGCGTCGCTGCTGACGCTGTACCGGGTGCGGGGTGAGGAGCGGCTGGAGCTGCTCGCGCTGGCCAAGAAGTCGGGACAGCCAGGCCTGTGGCAGCGCCAGGGGACCTTCGAGGACCGCCTCGCGACGCTGAAGGTTCTCGAGTCCCGCGCCACTGCTCTGGCGAGCTTCGAAGCATTGGTGGTCCCCGGCATCCTGCAGACGATGCCCTACGCCCAGGCACTTTGCCAGGAGGTCAATTTGCTCTCGCCTCCAGAAATGGCGAAGAAACGATCGATAGGACGCATTCATCGCCAGCGCGCCCTTCGCCGGGTCAACGGTCCGACTGTCATCGCGATCGTGGCGGAGACCGCTCTACGAAGCATGATCGGTGGGCGAGAGGTGATGCGCGAGCAACTTCGCTACCTCGTCGAGGCTGCTGAACGTTCGAACATCTCGTTGCGCGTGATCCCTACCGCCGTGGGCGGCCACCCTGGTCTTGACGGGCCGTTCCTGCGGCTGCAATTCTCCGATAGGCCGGGGGTGTCTTCATCGAAGGGCGAACGTCGAGTCTCTTCCTTGAAGATCCGACCGAGGTTGCCGTCTATGACCGCGTGCTCGTGGAGTTGCTCAGCGTAGCCATGACCGAGGAGAACTCTGTAAGGTTGGTAGCCGAGATGGCTATAGCCTTGGAGTGACGGTGAGTTATCCAGCGTGGAAAAAGAGCAGCTACTCAACACAAGAAAATTGCGTGGAGATTGCGTGTACCCGAACCGGGTTTCTCGTGCGGGACTCGAAAGTGCCGAACGGGCCCGTGCTCACATTAGCTCAGTCGCCGAGTGGGCCGCCCTCGATCGTCAGGGCGACCGAGATCATGCATAGGCCGAAGGCCGTGTAGGTCAGCACGTCCACTCCCCGACCCCTGATCATGATCAGCCCCGCCTGCTCGTCCCGCAGCAGCGCCCGCAGGCCGGCCGCGAGGATGAGCGCCGCGCCGATCAGCACCGTCCCCTGCCGCCAGTGATACAGGATGATCCGCACTAACCCCAGCGCCACCACCGCCAGGACCAGGGCGAACGGCATGTGAGCAAGAACGGGGTGGCGGCGGCGGTGCGGCGTCGTCATGCCAGCAAGCTCCGTTCGGCGGCGGCGACCGTGTTCGTCAGCAGCATCGCGACCGTCATCGGGCCGACGCCGCCCGGCATCGGCGCGAGGTAGCCGGCGACCTCCCGCACGTCCGGGTGGACGTCGCCGACCAGGCCCTGGTCGGTGCGCGTGATGCCCACGTCGAGGACGGCGGCGCCGGGCTTGACCATGTCCGGCGTGATCAGCGCGGGGTTGCCGGCCGCCGCCACCACGATGTCGGCCCGGCGGACCTCGGCGGCGAGGTCCTTCGTCCCGGTGTGGCAGAGGGTGACCGTCGCGTTCTCGCTGCGCCGGGTGAGCAGCAGGCCCAGCGGACGGCCCACCGTCACCCCGCGCCCGACGACCGTGGCGCTCGCCCCCGCGACCGGCACGTCATACCGCTTGAGCAGCTCGATGATCCCGGTCGGCGTGCACGGCAGCGGCCCGGTCTCGCCGAGCACCAGCTTGCCGAGGTTGGTCGGGTGCAGGCCGTCGGAGTCCTTGGCCGGGTCGACCCGCTCCAGCGCAGCCCCGGCGTCGAGGTGTCCGGGCAGCGGGAGCTGGATCAGGTAGCCGGTGCAGTCCGGGTCGGCGTTCAGCTCGTCGATGACCTCGTGCAGCCGCGCCTGGTCGATGTCGGCCGGCAGGTCGCGCCGGATCGACCGGATGCCGACCTTCTCGCAGGCCCGGTGCTTGCCCCGGACGTAGGAGTGCGACCCCGGGTCGTCGCCGACGAGCACTGTCCCCAGGCCGGGCACCACCCCCTGCGCGGCCAGCGCCTCCACGCGCTTGCGCAGGTCGGTGAAGATGGCGTCGCGGGTGGCCTTGCCGTCCAGGATCGTCGCGGTCACGGGGGCCATCATCTCATCGGCGGATCGCGGCGATACCCACCGCCACCATGGTCAGCGCGGTCCCCACCGCCCCGGCGACGGTCAGCCCCCCGGTGGTCGGAACGACCAGGTCGAGCAGTACGGCGCCGAGCAGCTGGCCGGCCACCGAGCTGAGCCCGAGCAGCAGCACCCCGGTGAACCGCACCGCGCTGACCGCGGTGAGCACGGTGACGATCCCGAGCGGTCCGCCCACGTAGAGCCACCAGTCGCCCGGCAGCGCCGCCGGCAGACCTCTGACCAGCGCGTCCACCGCGGCCGCGAGCAGCAGGACGATCGTGCCGACCGAGAAGTTGACCAGGGTGGGCACCACCACGTGATCCGCCGCCACCCGCACCAGGCCGTTCACCGCGAGCTGCCAGGCCAGACCGAGCCCGGCGACCGCCGGCAGCAGGGCCCACCACAACCCGCCCGCGTCCTCGATCGCTCCGTGGTCGGACACCGCGATGACCACCGCCACCACCGCGAGGAGCGCCCCGACCGCGCGGGGCGGGGTGACCGGCTGCGGACCGCCCGGACCGACGCCCTGCCGGTCCACCACCAGGCTCGCGACGACCTGTCCGGCCACCACTGCCACGGTGAACACGGCGACGCCGAGAATTGACACGGTGAGGCCCTGGGTTGTCACCAGGAAAGCTCCGCATGCGCCGCCGAGGCACTGCCAGACGCGCAGTCGACCACCACGTACGCTGGATCGGAGTCGACGCAGACCGGCACGGGCGGACGGGGTCGAGGAGACGGCCGCGACCAGCAGAATCGTACCGGTCCCGAAGGAGATGAGAGCGGCGAACACGCCGTCGTGGATGAGATGTCCGAGTTGGCCGTTGATTCGGCCCTGAACGGCGAGCGCCACCCCGCCGAGCGCGGCGAGGGCGGCACCCGCCACCCGTACATGTGCGGGCGGATGTGGTGAGGAGATCACTGTCGACATCCTCACCCACGGCGCTTGCTGAGCCGCTGTCGGACCGACAAGGGAAGATGTGAGCGTGGCACCACCGACCCAGCTAACCCCGACTGAGCAGGATGCCCTGGTCAAGCAGATCGGGCTGGCCATGCTGCGGGTCGCGCCCGACAACTGGGAGCAGCTGACCGTCGACTACCGGGCGGTCGGACGCTACTCGGAGGCGACCGGCCGGGTCGTCTACGCCGACGGCGGTAGCGAGGCGTGGACGATGCCGCCCGACCTGCAGGGGCTGTTCGCGCGCCTGCGTGGGGGGATGTACCGGGACGGGCGGGGCACCTGGTTCAACGCCAGGTACCGCCTCGATCACCCGTCCAGTTATAACCTCGAGTACGACCGGGAGGAGCCGGCGTGGGAGAAGCCGCCCCCGCCGCAGGCCTACCCGGACGACATGCGGCTGTTCCCGCGCACCGAGGACAACGTCCCCGAGTGGCTGCGCCGCAGGCTGGCCGCCGCTCCCGCGCCGCGGTTCCGCGTCGCCCGCATCTTCGACGGCCCCGGTGACGGCGGCCGCCCCTCGGTCAACCGCCCGCCGCTGTCCCCTGCCGACGCCGCCGACGTGCTCGCCTACCTGGACAACGCCCCGCTGGTGGGCCCCGTCCGCGGCTACGACGTCGACCGCCTCGACCCGGAGGGCCGGCCGGCGGTGCCGGTGGCGTTCCACACCGACGGCACCTGGATCTGGCCGGCGGCGGTGAACTACTACCTGCGTGAGCACGAGGTCCCGCCGGAGCCGGAGTTGGTCGACCACATCGCGAGGTCCCACTTCCAGGTTCCGCCGGTCGACGAGCCCACCCGCGCCGCCGCGGCCGCGTTCCTCGGCGGCGGCGCCCCACCGCCCCCTCGCGTGCCTCCGGCCCCGGCGACCAGGGCGATGCCCGTCCCCCCGACGGCCGCGATGCCCGTTCCCCCGCCGCCGGGCCAGCCCGCTCCGCCACCCGCCGCCCTACCGTCGAGCGGCCCGCCCGGTCGGATCGTGGAGACCCTGCGGGCACGCCTGAACGACCTGGGCATCCCGCCGACGGCGTACCGCATCGGCCCGCCCGCGGGCCGGGCCTGGACGATGGACCAGACCGAGGACGGCTGGCGCGTGGGTTGGTTCGACCGTGAGTTCGTCGCGCCCGCGATGTTCGAGGACGTGGCCGACGCCTCGGCGTTCCTGCTGGGCAAGCTGCTGCTCGACGCCGACCGCTGGCAGGCGGCAGGGATGCCCGTTGCGCCCGCCCCGGTCCCGCCGGCGCCGGCGAACCCCGCGGACTTCGCCCTGGCGAGTGATCCCGCGGAGGCGTTCGTGCCCCCGGGCCAGCGCTCGCCGGGACTGGAGGAGACCCAGTTCACCCCGGGCCTGGCGGAGACCCCCGAGCCGGACCCGATGCCCACCTACCAGCTGACCGCGCCGAACGGTGGCGCGCGGATCGACTCCCCGGTGGCCCCGGCGGCGTTCAACGGCAGGCCGGAGCGCGAGGCGGGCTTCCCGCGCCGGGGTGGCAGTCGCCCCGACTCCCCGTTCCCGGACGAGGGCTTCGAGCCCCGAAACGGCCGCCCGGCCGACTCCCGTCCGGAGGTGGAGCTGGGCCACCCGGCCCCCGACGCCGGCTTCCCCCGCCGCGAGAGCGCCTCCGCCGAAGGCGGCTTCGCCCGCCCAGGCGGCGGCCCCGACACGGCCTTCGCCGGGCCCGGCGAGGGCGGCTTCGCCCGCCCCGACGCCCCAGCCGACCCCGGCTTCGCCCGCCACGACGGCTCCGACGCCGCGTACGGCACCCCAGGCGAAGGCCGCGACGGCGAGTTCCGCCGCCCCGGTGGCCCCAGCACGGCGTTCGGCGGCCCCGACGTCGGCTACGGCCGCACCGACGGCTCCGACACCCCGTTCGGCGGCCCGAGCGAAGGCCGCGACGGCGGGTTCCGCCGCCCCGGCGGCGGACCCGACTCGCCACCGGCCCGCCGCGGGGAGGCCCCCGGCGCCGGTTACGGCCGCCCCGACTCCCCCTTCGGCCGCCCCGGCGGCAGCTCCGACGACGGCGCCCACCCCAGCTTCGCCCCCCACGGCGACGCCCCCGACCCGGCCTTCGGCCGCCCGGGCGAGGGAGAGTTCCGCCGGCCCGCAGGCGGCCCAGACACCGACCGCCCCGCCGCCGGCCGCCGCGCCGCCGCCCCCGAGGGCGGGTTCGAACCCCGGCACGACCGCACCAACGGCGTGCACGGCGCCCGACCGGCGTTCACCCCAGGTGACCACCCGGACCCGGGCTTCGACGGCACCAACGGCCGCCACGGCGACCAGCCCGACCCGGCCCTCGACCGTCCGGAAGGCCGCCGCGCCGCCCGGCACGAGCCCACGTTCGAGGAGGAGCCCGGCCTGGGCCGCCGCGCAGCCCGCCAGGACGCCGACGTGGCACCCGACTCATCCCCCGCGGACGCGGGCTTCGTCCCGCGGTCGGAGCGCCACCGCGCCGACTCGCCCGGGCCGTCGTTCACCCCGCCCAAGCCCGCACCGGCACCGACCCTCGTCGCCCCCGCCGCCAGGCCGCCGGCGGCCGCTCCGCCCAACCAGGAGTGGCCGATCACCCCGATGCAGGGCGAGCCCCCGCTCACCCTGTTCCGGGGCAAGCGGATGGTCGAGCTGGAGCCGGGCACCGAGTTCGACCGCTTCGGCGAGGACGACGGGAACCTGGTGTACGCGCTGGGCACGCCGTTCCAGGAGCGTTCGCTGGTGCCGGACTGGGTGGAGCGTCCGTACCACGCCTACCGGGTGCGCCAGCCCGTGCAGGTGCTGATCGGCACGGCGATCCCCTGGTTCGACCAGCCCGGCGGCGGCACCGCGTACCTGCTCCCGGACTCCGTCGGCGAGCTCCTCGCCGGCGGGCAGATCGCCGAGATCAGCGGCCGCGAACGCCCACCCGCCTGACGAGGGCCCGGCGCCCGCGCCACCCGCTCGGACGAGGTGGCGCGGATCTCGGCCCGCACTCAGGCGGTCTGGTCCGCGGAACCCACCCGCAGACCGTGCGCAGCCGCGAAGGCGATCGCCGTGTCCAGGTCGACCAGCGCACCCGCGAGCTTGCCGTGGGTCAGGCCGGTCGCGTCGAGCCGCGCTCCGCGCAGGTCGGCGCCGTCGAACCGGGCGTCTTGTAGGCGCGCACCGCGCAGGTCGGCTCCGCGGAGGTCGGTCTTGCGCAGGTCCGCTCCCATCAGGTTGGTCTCCCGCAGGCGCAGGCCGCTCAGGTCCGTGTCGCGCAGGTCGGCCTCGGTCAGGCTCGCCAGCGTCAGGTCGCTGTCGGTGATCGTCCACGGCCGGAAGCGGGCCTCGACGAACGTGCTGCCGAGGAGGCTGCACGCGGTGAACGCGCTGTCGGTCAGCGTCGCGCGGCGGAACAGGCAGTTGCGGAACGCCGTCGACGTGTGCCGCGACTCGCCGAGGTCGGCGCGGGTGAAGTCGCAGTCCTCGAACGTGCAGCCGCTGGTGACCATCCCCCGCAGGTCGGCCTCGACGAACGCGCACCCCACGAAGCGCCGATCGCTCCACCGCACGCCCGGTAGGACGGCGTCGCGGTAGTCCTCTCCGGTCTCGGTCGTCATACCCGCACCCTATGCGGCGAGCTCAGCGCCGGACGAGGTCGTGGTGGGCTCCTCCGACCGGACCACGCGCGGGAGCACGAACTCGAGCATGAGCACCCCCCAGCGTTCCCAACGCCGCGGCCCTCGCGAGCAGTGCCGACACCACGGCGTCGTCACGTCCAATGTAGACCAAACTTGTCTGTCGGTGTGCCGGAAGGACAGCGAGCGCCGCCATTCCGCGCTGGATGTGGAGACGGGGAGCGCAACCCGCTCGTCCCGGTGGGCCTGGACGAGTCGGATGCCGTATTGCAGGTGGCGTCGCCCGTGCTGGCGGATGCCCGGAAACCGGTGGCACGGCTCGGGCTGTTCGCGCACACTGGGGCTCCCGAGTGATCACGAGAGGCCGAGGATGCGGACGATCCACGTCCAGACCGAGCTTCCCACCAACGCCGAGCAGGTCTGGCGGGCCATGCGGCATCCGGTCTCGTTCACCTACGTGATCCGGGGCCTCATCGGCATACCGGCGCTGGCGGGGCGAACAGAGCCCTTCCAGCAGGACGAGGTGGTCACCGCGCGGCTCTGGCTCTTCCACGCGGTCCCGGCGTGGCGGCATCGGATCCACCTCGTCGAGGTCGACCCGCGGACCCGCACGATGCGCTCCCGGGAGCGCGGCGGGCTCATCACCACCTGGAACCACACCCTGCGGGTCGAGTCGCTCGGTGAACGGCGTTGCCGCTACAGCGACATCGTCGAGATCGGCGCCGGCCGGATCACCCCGCTGGTCGCGAACATCGCGCTGCTGCTCTACCGCTACCGCCAACGCCGCTGGCGCCGCCTCGTCCGCCACGGCCTGCTGCCTGCCGCGCCGTAGTCAGGGAACGACCACGACCGGCCGGCGGGCCTCGTTCACCAGGGTCTTCGGCACCCCGCCGCCGCGGCCGACGACGATGCAGTCGGCGCGGCGGTCCTCGGCGACGGCCTCGATGCCGTGGGCGGGGTCGCCGCGGTAGTGGACGAGCTCCCAGCGGACGCCCGAGGCGTCGAGGTAGGCGGCCGCGTCCTCGCGCAGCTCACGCACGAACTCCGAGGCGGCCTCCGCGGCCGTCGCCATGCCGATCGGCGACCAGTAGGCGGGGCCGGTGATCGGCTCAACGTAGACGAGCACGAGACGTGCTCGCTCGCGCCGGGCCAGGCCGGTGGCCCACGCGGCGGCGTTGCGGGCGCGCTCGCCACCGTCGATGCCCACCACGATGACGGCGAGCCCGTCCTTCCCGATCTCGAAGTCGGGCATGCTCGGATCTTAGGTCCTTCCACGGAGAACGCCGTCCAATCGCTGTTCAGTAGGCGTCCAGTCGGCCGGACGAGCGTGAGCCGGTCCCATCGTCGGCAGGGGAGGACTCATGTCAGCTCCACTCATCACGGACAGCCGGCGGCGCCGCACCCGGTTGCGGGTGTTGTCGGCCGCGCTCGTCGGTCTGCTGGCGCTGCTGTCGGCGCCAGCGACAGCGACAGCGTCAGGACCGGCGGACGAGGCGGACCGGCCGCCCGTGCGCAACGGTTACGACTACCTCATCTCGGTTGTCCAGCAAGATCTCGGCCTGAGCAAGGACCAGGTGGTGAGCCGGCTCGCCAGCCAGCGGCTCAGCGAGCAGCGCGGGGACGCGCTGCGGAAGCAGTTGGGGGCCGATTTCGGCGGCCTGTGGATCGACGAGGGCACCGGCACGCTCGTCGTCGGCGTCACCAGGGGTGACCGAGCCGCGCAGGTGCGCTCGGCCGGGGCGACGCCGAAGGTCGTACGACACAGCCTGGACACGCTGAACGCCATCAAGGGCGAGTTGGACCGTCTCGCGAGCGATGACGAGAACGCCGTTGCCGGCCTTGCCTCCTGGCACGTCGACCAGCCGAGCAACTCGGTGGTCGTGTCCGTCGTGTCCGGACACTCGAAGGCCGCGGTGCCGCGGTCGGTCGCCCGACACGGTGAGGCGGTTCGGGTCGAGCTGGGCGCGACGGCGCCGCGGCTCACCGCCGGCTTCCTGGACGCCGGCGACCTCATCAGGATCGGCCACACCCCCTGCTCGTCCGGGTTCAACCTCCGCAGCGGGAACCGGGGCTACCTGCTGACCGCGGGGCACTGCGCGGTGTTCGGCAACAGCAGCCAGGTCGTCGGATCCGACGGCACCTTCATCGGCCCCGTCGTCGGCAGGAACTTCCCCAACCGGGACCACGCGATCATCGCCAACGACAACCCGGGCTACTGGGTCCAGGGGCCGTGGGTGGAGGCCTACGAGGCCGACCCGAACCAGATCTTCCCGGTCACCGGCAGCCGTGCGTCGGCGCCCGGCGGTCTGATCTGCAAGTCCGGTATCGGTTCGGGGGTCACCTGCGGCCTCGTGGGGGCGACCAACGAGACGGTGAACTTCGAGGGGAACGTGGTCGGTGGCCTGACTCGGACCTCGTCCTGCGCGCAGCCGGGCGACTCCGGTTCCCCGGCGTTCAGCCCGGACGCGCTCCAGCCCGGCATCGGCGCCGAGGGCGTGACGATCGGTTCGGAGCTGTTTCTGGACGTGAACGGAAACCTGCGCTGCGGTGAGGTCTTCGGCATCCCGAACAGGTCGTGGTTCACCCCGATCAGCGAGCCGCTGACCGCCTACGGGCTCATCTTCGGCGTGTCGCTCTGGACGGTGTAGCGGTTTCAGCTTACGCCGCACTGTCCGGTCTGGACAGTGCGGCGTCGTCGCGCACCGGGCTAGGGCACGTCCTCGGGCGGCCGGACGCAGCCGGTCACGGCTCGCGGTTCTTCTCGAGGGACCAGTAGGACGCAACCTCCGGGGGGACGCCGTGAGCAAACGTGGCGTGCCAGAAATCGGCGGCGCCGGCGAAGGTGGCCTCTTCGAAGTAGGCGCGCCCCACGAAGGTGGCTTCTCGGAAGTTGCTGAGGATGCCGGTGGCAGCGAAGAACGCCGATTGGAAGTGGGGCGTGCCGGTGAACGTCGTCGCCTCGAAGACGATGTCCGTGCTGAAGGCAGTCGATTCGAAGAAGGCGTGTTCGTCGAACCTCGCCGAGCGGAAGTTGGCCATGCCGGTGAAGGTCGCCGAGGAGAAACCAGCTTTGCGGAGCGTGCAGCCTTCGAGGGTGAAGTTGATGAGGGGTGGCGCCGGTGAGGTCGAGGTCGATTTCCTCCCAGAAGGTGGTTGGGGGCGCGTACTTGTCCTCGCCGCGCTTGAGGTGGTCGGCGAGGAGGCGTTGGGCGGTGAGCCGGACCTCACGCTCCTGCACTCGTTTTCGGTGGTCGTCGAGCACGGCCTGGTCGCGGTCCTTCTGTTTGAGCGCGATCTCCGTGCCGCGCTGGCGGCGGGCGGCCAGCAACAGGGCGACGACCCCACCGGTGCCGACAACGATAGTTCCGGCGGTGCGCATGGCATCGAGCTGCACGCGGTTGGCCTCGGTGTTCCCGCCGGTGTAGGCCGTCAGTAGCCACACCGCCATCGCCACGCCGACCACCAGGATCAGTATCGACCAGGCAAGGATCGTCCAGGGTGAGAGCACGCTGTACCTCACCGGCGTCTGGCGGTCGCGTGTTGCGCTCGGGCGATGTCGCCCTTCCACCGGATCACGGCGGTCACCAGCAGGAAGGCGGCCAACCCCATCCCAGCAGCCAGCCAACCCGTGGCCCCAGCCACTGCGCTATCGCATTCCACCGCACCCATTCCGCCCAGGTGAGCAGAAGCCCCAGCACCAGCACGACCGCCGCGCCAGTGTCACCACATTCGCCCGCACCACCGCACGATCATGCCCACACGAACACCACCGGACCGCATCCGCCACAGTGGCTCACCCGGTTGGATGAGCGGGACCGCTCTCAGCCGCGGCGGTCCCGAACCTTCGGCGAGGCCGAACGAGGGCTGCTGTCGGTCGCCGCTCTCCGCTCTCTCTGCGCGCCGCAAGGCAGGGCGGCGGCTGGCGGCACGTCAGCGGAAGTCGCGGGAGCGGGCCTCGATGCTGAGGGTGAGCGGCTCGAGGTGGTCGGCCACCAGGCTGGTCACCCCCTCCGCGTTCTCCAGCACGCCGCGGACCAGCAGCGCGGAGGAGTTGCGGGCGATCCGGCTGTAGCGCGACCACAGGCCCCGCGAGCAGATCACGTTGACCATGCCGGTCTCGTCCTCGAGGTTCAGGAACGTGACGCCGCCCGCGGTCGCCGGGCGTTGGCGGTGGGTGACCGCGCCGCCGACCAGCACCCTCGTGCCGCTCTCGACGTCCGCGAGCCGGCCCGTGGGGAGGGCGCCCAGCTCGTCGAGGCGCTCGCGGACGAACTCGGTGGGGAACGTGTTCGGCGACAGGCCCGTTGCCCACACGTCGGCCACCGCAAGCTCCAGAGGGCTCATTCCCGGCAAAGCCGGCGCGGTCGCGCCGACCGTGGTGCCGGGCAGGCGGTCGGGGCGTTCGGCGGCGACAGCGCCCGCGGCCCAGAGCGCGGCACGTCGCGCGATGCCGAAGCAGTCGAACGCGCCGGCCGTCGACAACGCCTCGATCTGGGCCCTGGTCAGGGTGATCCGACGGGCCAGGTCGGGCATGTCCCGGTACGGGCCGTGCTGCTCGCGTTCGGCGACCACGCGTTCGGCCAGGTCGTCGCCGATCGTGCGGACGGCGCCCAGACCCAGGCGGACCGCCGGCTCGGGGCCCTCCAGGGTCGCGTAGGAGAGGCTGGCGTTGACGTCCGGGCCGAGCACACGCACCCCGTGCCGGCGCGCGTCGGCGACCAGCGACTGCGGCGAGTAGAAGCCCATCGGCTGGGCCCGCAGCAGCGCGGCGCAGAACGCGGCCGGGTAGTACAGCTTGAACCAGGCGCTCGCGAACACCAGGTAGGCGAAGCTCAGCGCGTGGCTCTCCGGGAAGCCGAAGTTGGCGAACGCCATCAGCTTCTCGTAGATCCGCTCCGCCAACTCCGCGTCGATGCCGTGCCCGGCCGCCCCCGCGTAGAACCGCTCGCGCAGCCGCTCCATCCGGTAGGTGGACCGCTTGGCGCCCATCGCCCGACGCAGCTCGTCGGCCTCGCCGGGGCTGAAGTCGGCGACGTCCACCGCCATCTGCATGAGCTGCTCCTGGAACAGCGGGACGCCGAGGGTCTTGCGCAGCGCCTTGGCCAGCAGCGGGTGGTCGTAGCTGACCTCCTCCTGCCCGTTGCGGCGCCGGATGTAGGGGTGGACCGAACCGCCCTGGATCGGGCCCGGCCGGATCAGCGCGACCTCGACCACCAGGTCGTAGAACTCGCGCGGCTTCAACCGGGGCAGCGTGGCCATCTGCGCCCGGCTCTCCACCTGGAACACCCCGACCGAGTCCGCGCGCTGGAGCATCTCGTAGACCTTCGCGTCGCCGAGGTCGAGGTCGTCGATGTTCACCGCGACGCCGTGGTGGGAGGTGACCAGCTCGACCATGTACCGCAGCGCGGAGAGCATGCCGAGGCCGAGCAGGTCGAACTTCACCAGGCCGGCCGCGGCGCAGTCGTCCTTGTCCCACTGCAGCACCGTGCGCCGGTCCATCCTGGCCCGCTCCACCGGGCAGACCTCGCTCACCGGGCGGTCGCAGATCACCATCCCACCGGAGTGGATGCCGAGGTGTCGCGGGAAGTTCTCCAGCTGCCCGGCCAACTCGAGCACCTGCACCGGGATGTCGTGGTCATGATCGTCTACTGTGGACTTCAGCGGACCCCAGCGGTCGATCTGCTTGCTCCACGCGTCCTGCTGGCCGGGCGAGTAGCCCAGTGCCCCGGCCATGTCACGCACCGCCGACTTGGCCCGGTAGGTGATGACGTTCGCGACCTGCGCGGCATGTCGGCGGTCGTAGCGCTCGTAGACGTACTGGATGACCTCCTCGCGGCGGTCGGACTCGATGTCCAGGTCGATGTCGGGCGGACCGTCTCGGGCCGGCGCGAGGAAGCGTTCGAACAGCAGCTCCCACTTGACCGCGTCGACCCTGGTGATGCCGAGCGCGTAGCAGACCGCCGAGTTCGCCGCCGACCCTCTGCCCTGGCAGTAGATCCCGTTGCGGCGGCAGAAGTCGACGATGTCGGAGACGATCAGGAAGTAGCCGGGGAAGCCGAGCTCCTCGATCACCGCGAGCTCGTGGGCGAGCTGGGTGTAGGCCCTGGGGTTGTCCGCCTCCGCGCCGTAGCGCTCGCGGGCGCCGGCGTAGGTCTTCTCCCGCAGGTAGCTGATCTCGGTGTGGCCGGGCAGCTCGAACAGCGGCAGGTTCGGCGCCACCAGGTCGAGGCTGAAGGAGAGCTGCAGGCCGAGCATCGCGGCCCGGTGCACCGCGCCGGGGTAGCGCGCGAACCGGCGGGCCATCTCCGCGCCGGAGCGCAGGTAGGCGGTCGGGGCGGGCGGTAACCAGCCGTCCAGCTCGTCCAGCGACCGGCGGGCACGCACGGCGGCCACCGCCGCGGCCAGATCGCCGCGGTTGGGCTGGGCGTAGTGCGCGGCGTTGGTCGCGACGACCGGCAGGCGCAGCTCCAGGGCCATCTCGGCGAGCAGGTCGTTGTGGGTGGTGTCCAGCGGCAGGCCGTGGTCGATCAGCTCGACGTGGACGTTGTCCTGGCCGAAAGCCTCGACCAGGCGCGCCAGCTCGGCGAACGCGGCGGCCGGGCCCTCGCGCAGCAGCGCGGCGCGCACGGCGCCCTTGCGGCAGCCGGTGAGCACGACGCACTCGCCCCGGGTCTCCTCGACGACCTCGTGGAAGTCGTAGACCGGACGACCCTTCTCGCTGGTGTCGGCGAGCTGGCCGGTGGTGATCGCGCGGCACAGCCTGGCGTAGCCGGTGGTCCCGGTGGCGAGCAGGAGCAGGTGCTCGCCGACCGGGTCGGCGACACCGTTCTGCGGCTGGTCCAGCCCCAGGCTCAGCTCGGTGCCGAACACCGTGCGCACGCCCAGCTCCCGCGCGGCCTCGGCGAAGCGGACCACCCCGTACATGCCGTCGTGGTCGGTGATGGCCAACGCGTCCAGGCCGAGCAGCGCCGCGGACTCGACCAGCTCCTCGGGATGGCTGGCCCCGTCGAGGAAGCTGAAGTTGGAGTGGCAGTGCAGCTCGGCGTAGGGGGTGCGGACCTCGGCACCGGCGAGGTCGGTCGGGCCGGGGGCGCCACCGCCGGCGGGGGCGGTGTAGCGCTCGCGGTGCCTGGTCCAGGCCGGGCTGTCGCCCCCGTCCCCCCGGACGTCGTCCTGGTCCGGGGCCGGCCGGCCGGAGAGGACGCGCTCCAGCTCCGACCAGCTGACCGGCGGGTTGTGGAAGCCCATCAGCGAGCTCGGACGTCCTCAGGGGAGCGACGCGGCGCCGGGATCAGCAGGTCCAGGCCGAACAGGTCGGGGTTGACCGGTTCGCGCCTGGCGCTGTAGCCGGCCACGCAAACCGGGTCGGGGTGCCCGATGACGAACTGGCGACAGCTTCCGTCCAGGGTGCGGCACTCGCGACAGGCCCTCGGGTGGCTCGGCATTTAGTCGTACATCCCTTCTACTGTCCACTTCTCGTCGGTCAGGGTGAGCAGCAGCGCGGCTGCCGTGTCCTCTTCGGACTCCTCGAGCAGGACCTGGAGGCGGGCGCGGCGGCCCGGCGTGGTCCACCAGCGGTCGTCGGTGGACCAGGGGCCGGCCCAGGCGATCACGGGGCGTGGGGGGCGTCCGTCCAGGGACACCCGGGCCGGCGGCTCGGTCAGCTCGTGGCGGGCGGTCACCGACACCGGACGGCCGGCCCGGTCGGTCACCGCGGCGGGTAGCGGTGTGGTCGGGACCGTCGCCGGGGAGGGGGAGGGCAGCACGCCGGGCCAGGGGGCGGCCGGGTCGGCGGCGGGGGTGCGCTCGTCGCCCCAGGGGACGAGGCGGACCCGTTCGGCCGGGGTGCGGCCGCCGCCGAGGACCGCGGTGACCACGCCGTCCGGGCCCAGCAGGCCCTGGACGTGGACCATGGCGCGGCCGGCGCGCTCGTCGGCCTCCGCCCGGCCCTCGCCACGCCACAGGTCGAGCTGGAGGGTGGTGCCCTCGATGACCTCGACCGGGTCGAGGCGCAGGACGGTGACGCCGGCGGAGAGCGCGGTGTCGCGCAGCCAGCCGTCGAGCTGCCAGCGGACCCGGTCGGCGATGCCGGTGGGGGTGAGCGGCTCGGCGCAGCGCCAGACCCGCTCGCGTTCCTCGCCGGCGCCGGTCGCGGCGTGGATGCCGAGCCGGGTACAGGCGAGGCCGTGGGCGGCGAGGCCGCTGTGCAGCCGCTCGGCCAGGGCCCTGGCCACGAACGCGGCCGCGTCGACCCGGTCGACCGGGGGGTCGAGCGACTCGGTGACGGTCAGCTCGGGCGGGGGCCGGCGGCGGGCGGGGGGCCGCTCCTCCCGCCCGGAGGCGAGCCGGTGGGCGAGCACGGCGTCGGCCCCGAACCGGGCGGAGACGTCGCGTTCGCCGAGCTCGGCGAAGGCGCCGAGCGTGCGGATGCCGAGACGACGGAGCAGGTCGACCAACTCGGCGCGGTCCTGGCCCTCGGCGGGGCGGTGCAGCTCGCGGATGCTCAGCGGGGCGAGGAACTCCGGGGTGCCGCCCGGCACGACGAGCAGGCCCCGGTGCGCGGCGAGGATGGCGGCGAACAGCCCGTCTGCGACACCGACCTGGCACTCCGCGCCGGTGCGGGCGGCGACCTGGTCGATCAGCCGTTCGGCGGCGGCCTCCTCGCCGCCGAAGTAGCCGGCCGGACCGCGGGCGGGGACCGCGACCACACCCGGCCGGATGATCTCGACACCGACCGCGAGCTCCTCGACCGCGGCGGCGACCGGTTCGAACAGCCGGGCGTCGCGGTCCGGGTCGTCCGGGAAGACGACGAGATCGGGACAGCGACCCTGGGCCTCGCGGCGCCGCATGCCGCGGCGGACCCCCTCCGCCCTGGCCAATGCGGATGCGGCGACCACGAGGTTGCCGGTGACCACCGCGACAGGCCGCCCGGGGAGATGAGCGGCCGCCGCGCTCGCGGCGGTCACCGGCCAGTCCGGGCACCACACCACGAGCATGCGGTGAGGTGTCCCGACGTTCTCCATGATTCGAACCTACGTTCGATTGAGAGGGCTGTCAAACGGGTCACCCGATCAAGCGATGCCGGGGGGACGACACGGGTTCGGGGCGCGCGGGGTAGGTCAGGGTGGCGCGCGCCGGGCGCGCCGCGGAGCCGCGCCCATGGGCCTGGACGGTGAGCTCACGGGCGGCGAGGTAGCCGTGCCCCTCACCCAACCCGGACCAGCGGGTGCGGGCGCGGCGCAGCTCGAGGTCGACGGCCGGCCAGGGCCCGGTGGTCAGCAGGACGGCGCCGCGATGGCGGGCGCGAGCGGAGAGACGGCGGGCCTGGGCCTCGGTCAGCCGGCCCCGCGGAGCGACGACGAGGTCCATGCCGTCGAGCAGGGCGGCGACCACGGCGGGGAGGTGGGTGCCCGGATGGCGCACCAGAGCCAGCCGGTCGACGGCGACACCGAGCTCGTCGGCGGCGACGATGCCCAGGTGCGGCATGCCGACCACGGCGGCCCACGAGCCGGTGGCAGTCGGGGCGGCCAACAGGGCGAGCAGGAGCGAGGTGGAGCCGCGAACGGCCACGGTGCTGCCGCGGCGCAGGCCGCCCCAGGGGAAGAGGTCGGCGAGGTCGGGGAGCACGGGAAGGACCCGTGCCCGCCCCGACGGAGCCGAGGTCAGGTCGCTGGCCACCCCCACCGCACCGGGGATGGCCAGCGATGCACCCAACACCGACATCCGTACACGCCTCCCCGCGACTCCGCACAGGCCGCGGGGAAGGCGGCACCTCTCGAACGCATGTTCGATGCTAGCAGGAGCGGGTGGGAAGGTCGAGCGCCACGGTACTTGTTGGCGACCCCGTCGCGCGGCAGCCGCACTGTGGTCAGCGCCGGCCGCCGGCGAGCACGACGAGACGGACCCCTCAGGCAGAATCGTCGCTCGTGGGCGATGTTTCTTCCGGACGGGTCGAGGTGGGCGCGCGGCCGGGTACGGACGGCGGCACCGAGGCAGCCGACCTGACCCGGGCCAGGGGTGGGGACGACGCCGCCTTCACTCGCCTGGTGACGCCGCTGCGCCGGGAGCTGCACGCCCACTGCTACCGGATGCTCGGCTCGGTCCACGACGCCGACGACGCCGTGCAGGACGCGCTGCTGCGGGCCTGGCGCGGCCTGGCCCGCTTCGAGGGCCGCAGCTCCCTGCGTACCTGGCTCTACACGGTCGCCACTCGCACCTGCCTGGACCTGATCGATGCCCGCGGCAGGCGAGCACTGCCGATGGACCTCGGTCCGTCCAGTGAGCGTGCCGTGATCGACGACCTCCCGCGTACCGACCTCGCCTGGCTGGGTCCCTACCCCCACGCCGACCTCCCGAGCACCCCGCCGGGACCGGCGGCACGCTACGAGCAGCGTGAGGCGGTCGAGCTGGCCTTCGTCGCCGCGTGTCAGCACCTGCCGGGCAACCAGCGGGCGGCGCTGCTGCTGTTCGACGTCCTCGGCTTCTCCGCCACCGAGATCGCCAGCATGATGGACACCTCGACCACCTCGGTGAACTCCGCGCTGGCGCGCGCCCGCCGGGTCCTCGCGCAGCGGGTTCCCGCCCGCACCCAGCAGCAGGCGCTGCGCACGCTCGACGACACCCGGGTGCGGGCGCTGGCGACCGGGTTCGCCGCCGCCCTGGACCGCGGAGACCGCGACGCCTTCGTCGCGCTGCTCACCGAGGACGTCACCTGGTCGATGCCGCCGCTGCCGCACTGGTACCACGGCATCGCGGCCGTCACCGACTTCGCCGTGCGGGTGCCGATGACCAGCTGCCCCCGCTGGGAGTACCGGACGACGAGTGCGAACGGCCAGCCGGCTGTCGCGTTCTACGTCGCGACGCCCCCGTACGAGGCCTGGTCGATCACGGTCCTGACCCTCCGCGACGACCGGATCGCCGGGATCACCTCGTTCCTCGGTCCCGAGCACTTCCCGCCCTTCGGGTTGCCGACCACGCTCCGCTGAGCCGCGCGGGCGTGGTCATGGCGTGCAGAAGACCTCGTCGGTGAGCCTCTCCACCGCCTTCTCGTACGCCTCCGCCAGGGACGAGTCGAGGCCCTCCGGGAAGGTCAGGGAGGCCTCGATCGTCCTGCTGCCGTCGGGCGTGGTGTACATCAGCGTCGCGTAGCCCTGGACGTGCCCGTTGTGGTTGAGGACGGTGCCGCAGCCGGGGCCGAGGTCGAGGACGAACAAGCCCAGGCCGTAGCCGCTGCTGGGGTGCGGGCGCTGCATCTCGGCCAGCAGCGGGGCCGGGACGAGCCTCCCCGAGGTCAGCGCCGCGGTGAACCTGTGCAGGTCGCGCGTGGTCGAGATCAGGTCACCGGCACCGGGCACCCAGGAGGGGTTCTGGCGGGTCACGTCGACGGTCCTGCCCTCGTAGTGGTAGTAGCCGTGGGCGTGCGGCCCGGGGATCTCCGGCGAGGTGCCCGGCGCCACGGTGCCCGAGAGCCCGAGCGGTCGCACGATCCGCCGCTGGATCTCCTCGGCGTAGGAACGGCCGGTGACCTCCTCGACCACCAGCATGGCCAGCGTGTAGTTGGTGTTGGAGTAGCTCCAGTCCGTTCCCGGCTCGAACCGCGCGGGCCTGGCCAGAGCGAACCGGACCAGCTCCTCCGGGCGGTAGGTGTGGAACCGGTTTTCCACCCACTCCTTGCCGGCCGTGGGGATTCCCGGTACGACGGTTCCGTCCGGGTAGTACTCGCCGGTGTAGTTGAACACCCCGCTGGTGTGCTGCAACAGCATCCGCACGGTGATCCGCGGGTCGAGGCCGAACCCGGGCAGGTACTCGACGACCGGGCTGTCCAGGCCGACCCTGCCCTCGGCCACGAGCTGCAACACCACCGTCGCGGTGAACGTCTTGGTGACGCTGCCCGCGCGGAACCGCCCGTTCGTCGGCGGCTTCGCGGCCCCGCCGAGCCTGCGCACTCCGGCGCTGCCGACCCAGTCGCCCCGCTGGTCGTGCACCCGGAGCTGCACGCCGGTGAAGCCGTCGTCGACCATCTCCTCGATGGCCTCCTGCAGCTCCGGACGGGCGGGGGAGGCAGTGGCGTGGGCCGGTGCCGCCCCGGCCAGCAGCGCGACCGCCAGCGCCGTGGCCCCCAGTCGGCGGATGGTCTTCCTGTTGTCACTGATCATGGGAGCGACAATGGGCTGCCGCTCTGACACGGGGCAGCCACCGCACTGACACGCCGGTCGACGCTCAGCAGTCGAACACCGACCAGCAGATGTCGTTGCGCAGCCGCTGGTCGTCGAGTACGAGCTCGCGGATCGCATCCGGGAGCTGATCACGTTGCCACTGGCATTCCAGGCGCCCCGCGGCGTCGCTCTGGTCGTCCGGCACGGCCGCGCGCACGGCCTTGATCGCGTAGGCGGCCGCACCCAGCTCGTGGGCTGCGACGTGAGCGACAGCCCCGGCCTGGCCGGCGGCGTAGGCGGCATGCCGGGCCGCCCCACGCAGATCTCTGGCCGCACCCATCGCATGTCCGCCCGCCGCGCGAGCCCGCATCATCCCGACCTCTCCGCGCACCCAGGCGCGCGCATGTTCGATCGCCTGGCGGGGTCGGGGGTCCGTCGGTCGGGCCGCCTCGAAGAGGTGCAGGACGTGCTCCGCGCACGAGGCAGCCCACAGGGCGAGGAGGTGGTGGTCGGCATCGGTGAGAGTCCCGCCACGGCGGATCGTCACGAAGCGCGGGTCCCGGACCTGGGGGAGGATCATGGCCTGCCGCTCCCCCACACCCCGGCGCGCAGGTGCTGGTCCAGGACGCCCGTCAGCCGGGCGACACGACTGCTGCCGCCGGTCGGAGGCGGGTAGCGGCGGAGCACGTCGACGAGCACCGGCGTGGCACGCCGCCAGGACCGTTCCAGCAGCGCATCGCCGGCCGCTGGGTCGCCACCCGCCGCCAACTCCCCGATGTGCGCGACGCTCGCGGCGGCTCGCAGGATGTGGCCGACCTGGCTCGCCTGGGCGATGGGGTGCAGGTACGCGGCCGACGCCGCGTCGCCGGCCGAGCGCGCGGCCAGTCGTGCGGCTTCGCCAGGGGCGGACCGGGCTGCTCGATGAGCGTCGAGGGACGTGACGCGCTGCAACCTCGTCCGCCTGGCGCCGTTGACGAAGGTCCAGGCCGCCTCGATGGCGGCACGGGGACGCGGATCGCCGGGAACAGCCCGTTCGAAGACCGGCAGGACGTCTTCCGCGTGCTGCACCACGTACCACGCCACGACTCGCAGTTCGTTCATCGTCAGGTCGAAGTCTCCGGACACGGTGTCCGCGTGCTGTGCCATACCCCTGAATCGTATCCGTGGACGCCCGGTTGAGACTTCGAGAACCAGTCCCCCAGCTCGACGGGACGCAAGCCTCAAACAGGGTTCAGTAGAGGCCACGACCCGTTTTTGTCCGGATCCGACAATCGGCACTGGTGAAACTGTCACCGTGCTGCTAGCTGGTCAGTTTCTTGCCTCCTGGTTGACACATTTGGCGTCACTGAGCCGATACGCTGGGTGCCACCCTCGACGGCGCCGGTGGCGGCGAGGAGTATGCCTATGACGGTCGAGTACCGACTTGACGGCGGCGCCCTGCCCCGACGCCTGGCCGACGTCCTTCGGCCCGAGCTGGCCAGCCTCGCCAGCGAGATCGTCGAGGAGATCAGGGCCAAGATTCCCGCCTATGCCCGCCCGTTGGACGGCCCCTACGGCAAGTCCATCCGCGCGGGCGTTCAGCATGCCCTGAGCCTGTTCATCGAGCAGATCGCCAACCCGGACGCCTCGGCCCAGAAGTGCTACGAGGTGCACCACAAGCTCGGGCAGAACGAGATGCGCGAGGGCCGTTCGCTCGACGACCTCCAGGCCGCGTACCGCGTCGGTGCCCGAGTCTCCTGGCGGCGCATGATGCGGGTCGGCAAACGCAACGGCCTGTCCTCGACGGTGATGTCGCAGCTCGCCGATGCCGTGTTCGCCTATATGGACAAGCTCGCCTCGGTCGCCCTGGACGGCTACCTCGAGGCCAAGGCCACCTCGGCCGGCGCGTTGGAGACCTGGCGGCGCCGGCTGCTGGGCATGATCCTGCAGAGCCCGCCCGCGCCGGAGGCCGCGATCGCCGAGCTGGCCCAGCTGATCGGCTGGACGGTCCCGGAGCAGGCCTCCCCGATCGCCGTCCAGGCCCTGCCGGGGACCGGCCACAACCAGCGCAAGCCCACCCTGGACAGCGACGTCCTGGCCGACCTCGACGGGATCGAGCCCCGCCTGTTGGTGCCGGGGTCGGTCACCGAGGCGCGGCTGGCCGGGATCCGCGCGGCGCTCCCGGGCTGCCGGCTGGCGGTCGGACCGTGCGTGCGCCTGGAGGCCGCGGTGTACGCGCTGCGCTGGGCACGCAAGGCGCTGACCCTGGCCCAGCACGGCGTGATCACCGACGGGCAGGTCATCCGCTGCGACAACCACCTCTCGACGGTGCTCGTGCACTCCGACGACCTGCTGTTGGAGACGTTGCGGGACAAGCTGCTGGCTCCGCTGCGCGGGCTCACCGTCAAGCAGCGCGAGCGGATGCTCGAGACGTTGCGGGCCTGGCTGGACACCCGGGGCAGCGTGCCGGACATGGCCGGACAGCTGGGCGTGCACCCGCAGACGGTGCGCTACCGCATGCGGCAGCTGGAGACCTCGCTCGGCGACCTGTTGCACGACCCCAACCAGCGGTTCGAGATGGAGCTGGTGCTGCGGGCGGCGCCGTCGGGACGGCCCCTGCGTCGCGACGTCGTCTTACCCGGTCCGCGGGATCGCCGGTAGCGCCGACGGGCGTCTACCGGTGGCGCCGGCCGGGAAGCTCGGATGCGGTCCCGACACCCCGGCCGGCGCACCCGCCGCCGCCCGCGGCCTGCCCACCCGGGAAGATGTCGGCGTGGAGCCGTCGGTCGTCACCCAGCTCGTCACGGCGGGAGCCACCCTCGGCGGCGTCGTGCTGACGCTGCTGGCCAACGCCTTCCTGGAACGCCGCCGGGGCCGCGACGCCCATCGCCTGGAGGCGCTGCGGCTGGGCGCCGAGCACACGAGGTGGCTGCGCGACGAGCGGGTTCGTGCGTACGCGGAGCTCTCCCTCGCGGCCGAGGAGGTGCTGCAGTCCATGCGCTTCGAGCTGCCCCGGCTGCTCGAAGCCGAGGACGCGGGGGGACGGGCCGGCACCGAGGTTCGGTGGGGGCAGCTGCGTACCGACCTCCGCAAGGCGTACAACCGGGTTCAGCTGCTCGGCGCCGAGTCGGCGCGCGAGGCCGCCGTCACGCTCTGGCGGACCGCGCGGGACAACGGCAACGACTTCCTCCGCGACATCGCCGCCGGAGCCGACCACGCCGCCGCCCTCGAGCGGCTCGGCGAGGGCAGGAAGCAGCTGGGGGCGGCCTCGAACCGCTTCCTCGAGGCCTGCCGCGAGGACCTCCAGGAGACCGTGACCCCCGGATGAGACCGGTCGCCGACCCCCGAAGGGCCGGCGACCGGTTTGCCAGGAGACCTCAGTCCACGACGGCCGCGTGCCAGCGGTCGGCCAGCTGCCGGCCCTGGGTGGGCGCGAAGGCGCGCGGGTTCTGGAAGCCGCCCACCTTGAACGTGGTGTTGTTGAGCACCAGCGAGTTCTCACCGGCCGGCGACGGCAGGCCCTGCCGCCCGTTGACCACCGAGTCGATCAGCCCGAGCAGCCCGCAGCCGCGTGCGCCTGGCACGGCGAAGGTGGTGTCGCCCATGGTGGCGCCCGAGAGCTGGAGGTAGTTCATCTCCCCGGTCGGGTTCGGCGTGCCGTCGGCGTTGAACCGGACGAAGCGCGCCGTCGGCCGGGTCTGGTTGGACACGGTCAGCCGGATCGGGTCGGAGTTCGAGCCGATGTAGCAGGTCCTCGCCAGGAACGGGTTCTGCAGCCGCACCTTGATCGGGATCGTCATGATCGGCCGACCGATGGCGGTCGCCGCCGAGAGGTCGAAGTTGGTCGGGGCGCCGGCGGGCTCGAGGGTGGCGGTCACCGTGTTCAGCGGGCTGCCCACGACGGCCTCGCAGATGTCGGAGATCACCGGGATGTCGCTCGGGCACATCAGGCCGAGCAGCCCACCGGGGATGCTGATCGGCTCCCCGGTCAGGCCGCCGTTCGCCGGCGACACCAGCGTGTAGGTGCCACCCCGGTTGAGCAGGCCGTACTGCATGTCGACCGCGCCGACCGGGAGGGTCGTGTCGCCCATGTCGATGGTGCCGTCGGGAGCCCCGCCGGCGAGGCAGGTCGCGACGACGTCGACCCCGTCGGCGGCCAGCATCGCGGCGGCGTCGACCGGGCAGTTGCCGAAGGCGGCCCACTCGCCGGCCAACGTCTCGGCGGAGGCGGGCGGGGTGATCAGGACGGCGGCGGCGACGGCGGTCACTGCGGCGGCCGCCAGGCGGGACGGTCTCATCTCACTACCTCTCGGGGATTCTGGGGGGACAGCCGTTCTGCGAGCCGGTCAGCGTGCAGATCCGGCCCTGGATCAGCTCGACGTAGTTGCCCGGCCCGGAGACCAGGCCGGTGATCAGGGGGTCCAGGTCCTCGTGCGCACCGCAGCCGCTGAACGGGGGGATCGTGACCATCCCGGTCAGCTTGCCGCCGACGGTGAGCGTGTACGGCGGGACGTTCGCCCGGACCGAGACCTCCAGCGGGGACTCCGACCGGCAGTTCTCGCCCAGGTCCAGCGGCACGCCGTTGATCTGTGCGTCGAAGATTCGCGCGGAATACTTCCCGGTGATGACCGCACCACTGCGGGCGTGCGGGGCCTGAGAATCCAGCCGGACGTCCGCGAAACCCAATCCTATTTGGGTCAGCTGCAGTTTTGCCTTGGTCGGCACGAAATCGAACGGAAGCAGCCACGACTCCCCTTCCGGCAAACTCGGCTCACCGTTCAGGTTGGGCAGGATGTTCGCCTGCTGGCAGCGCAGCTTGGCGTCGCCCTCGCAGGGGACGTAGAACGAGGTCGGCGCGATGTTGACGATGCCTGCCGGTTGGAGGACGGACGCGTCGAGCTTGGCCACGTTGGCCGCGCCGATGACGTAGGCGCAGTAGCGGGCCGGGGTGGTCGGCCCCGGGGGCGGGTCGATGATCTCGCAGTCCGGCGGGATCTCGACCCGGGGAGCCGGCACCGCCGCACGGCCCTCCTCGGTCTCCGTGCTCGTGGGCGGTTCGACCACCACCGCGTCCGGGGGCGGTGGCGGCGAGGGCTCGGAGGACGGCGGCGGCGCGAGGACCGGCACCACGCCGAGGTCGAGCGGCTGGTCGGGGTCGGGCGTGCAGGTCAGGTCGAGGGTCGGCGGTTCGGTCGGCAGCCCGTCGGCGCGGTACCCGGTCACCTCCAGGGTGAGGGGACCGGTGGTGAAGGCCATGTCGCCGGGTTCGGTCGCGACCACCGGCGGCGACTCCAGCGGCACCGCCACCTCGCCGACCGGGACGAGGTCGGACAGGGCGCCGGACCAGGTCACCGGCTCACCGAGAACCGTGGTCTCCTGCCGGGCGACCACGGTCAGCGCCGAGGCCTCCGGCAGGTCGGCGACCGGCGGGGTGAGCGTGAGCACCGCGGCCGACGGTTCGATCGGGACACCCACCTCGCCAGCGGCCGGCAGCTGCGCGCTGATCCGGACCTCGAGTGGCTGGGCACCCGATGGCAGCTGGCAGGTGTGGCGCACCAGCAGCTCGGCGGGGACGGCCGCTGGCTGGCCGGCCGCCGGTACCGGCGCCAGGAACGCCGCCACCAGCCCGGCGACCGGGAGGAACCGCCCGCGCATGCCGCCCCCTCAGGCCTCGGTCGTCGGAACGTGCTCGCCGGGGCGGGCGGGACAGCTGGGCATCGGAACCTCCGGTGGAGGCGGACCCGCCCGGGGAGAGTGGGCGGGTCCGCGAGGCGGGTCAGCCAGTGATCGTCTGGTCCGGGGTGACCTCGTAGGCACCGTCGAAGGACGCCTGGTCACCCTCGTGCAGCAGGCCGAGGCAGTCGTCGGTTGCGTCGACGAAGGTGACGGTCAGCGTGAAGTCGGGCAGCACCCTGAGCACGTCGGTGTCGTTGGTGTAGGTGCCGTTCACCGAACCGGCGACGGTGGCCGAGCAGCCGGGACCGGAGACGTTGGCCTCGACGCCGTCGATCGTCCCGGTGGTCACGCCGGTCGCCGCGTCGTAGCTCACGCCGTTGATGGTCCAGTCACCGACCTGGTCCACCTCGAAGGTGATCAGCCCCGCCAGCAGGCAGTCCTGGAACTCGATGCCGCCTTCCTCCGGGATGGTGGCCAGCAGCGGGCCGGGCACCTCGCCGGACTCCAGAACGACGCCCGCGGTGGAGCTCGCGCACGACATCTCGAGCGTGTTCCCGTCCGCGTCCTGGACGGTGAGGTTCGTCGTGCCGGCCACGCCGTTCGCCGGGCCGCCCGGCGTGATGGTCCACGGCGCCGCCGCGGAGGCCGGGGTGGCGGCAACGACGACCGCGGTGAGCGCCGAGGCACCGACCGCCAACAATGCTGTCAAACGTCCGCGCATTCGATCTTTCCTTTCCCCGATGGAAAAGCGTCGACGAAGTATTCGACTGAAATTGATGTTACCTACGAGTAACCCGATTCACAATCGTGTCACTCGAAATCCCCGACCACCTCCGTGCTAATCGCTGTTCCTGTGGGCTGGCGGATAGATCCGGCCGGTGAAATTGTCATCTCGGCACCATTCCCGTGATGACCCACCGGTCGCCCTCGAGCCGTGCGGTGACCGACAGCTGCGCGGCGGCGCCGCTGCTCGTGTCCCGGTCGGCCCGGGTCGCGGCCTGGTCCAGGAACACCAGGACCCGCGCCGAGTCCTCGGTCAGCTCCTGCACCGCGGTGCTGACGACGCGGCTGGTCAACACGAGCTTCTGGTCCGGTGCGAGCTCGCGGACCTGGGCGAACAACCGGTCGTAGGTCTCGCGTGCCTCGCCCCGCAGCACGTCGGCGGCGACCCGCGCGGTGTCCTCGGTGCGGTCGTAGGAGTAGGAGAAGACCTGGTTGAGCGCGGTGGTCACGGCGGCGCTCACCTCGGCCGTGCGGGCGGTGTCGACCAGCGCGGCGTTCGCCGCGGCCGGCGAGGAGCGCAGCTCGTCGGCCCGCAGCAGGAACCAGCCGCCGAGCCCGGCCAGCAGCACCGCCGCCACCAGCAGCCACAGGTCCCACCGGCCGCGCGGGCGGGCCGGGGACTCCTCGTCGGCATCCTCCAACCCGTCGCCGCCGGCGGCTTCGGTGGCAGCTTCAGTGGCGGCTTCGGTGTCGGCTTCGGTGGCGGCTTCGGTGTCGGGCTCGTCGGTGTCGGCGGTCCGGTCCGGGGCGACGGTCTCGTCGGCGGTCCGGTCGGTGTCGGGGGTCTGGTCGGCGTCGGTTCGCATCGCCCCTCCTCAGCGGGTGCCGAGCGGCACCTGGTCGAGGGCCGACAGCAGCCAGCCGTTGTCGGTCCGGGTGAGCGCGGCGACGAACCGGTTCCGCTTGGTCGCCGACGGGCCCCCGCCCTTCGTGGTGGCGATCTCCACCGACACCAGCAGCTTCGCCGTGCCGGCGCGGACGTTCAGCTCGCTCACCGCCGCGTCCAGCACCCGTCCGGTGGACACCGTCCCGGCCTCGCGCAACGTGTCGCGGGTGCGGTCGTCGGTGCCCGCCAGCTCCTCGCGCAGCGGGCCGGTGGACACGTCGAGCCAGCGGTCGATCCCGGCGTCCACGTCGGCGGTGTCGAGCGTGGTCAGCAGCGTCACGTGCGACCGCCCGGTGGCGAGCACCTCGTCCCGGGTCTGCGCGAACTCGATCGCCTCGTCGTGGTCTGCCTGCCACCAGGTCCAGCCCGCCCAGCCGGCGAACGCCAGGGCGGCCACGACCAGCCCGATCGCCAGCCGCGGCATCACCGTGACAGCCACAACAGATCCTCCAGGTTGGCCGAGCGGGGCAGGTCGGGCACACCGAGTGGGCCGGGCAGCCTGGCGCCGCCGCCGGGGATCGCGGGATCCGGCACCGGGGCGGTGGGCGCGTGTTGGGAGCCACGCACCAGGCGCGGATCGCCGGCGGGCAACGTGCACCCGGCCTTGGTGTTCATCGGCCGGGGATCGGTCTCCTCGCCCGGCCGGTAGACGGTCGACTCGTAGCCGGTCACGCACGGCGGCGGGTCGAAGAACGTCATCACCAGCGATAGATCGCTGGTGTCGGGCCTGATCGCGGTCGAGGTCGCGGCGACGGCCCTGGGCACCATCACGAACAGCTGCTCCATGGCCGCAGTACGCACCTCGAACACCTCAGAGGTGGTCAGCAGGTTCGCCACCAGCACCGAGAGCCCGGGGTTGGTGTCCGACAGCAGCTCCGAGAGCTGCGTCGCGGCCTTCGGCGCGGCACCGATCAGCTCGCGCAGGTCGCCGTCGGCGTCGGCCAGCTCGGTGGCGAACAGCTTGGCGTTGCGTGAGAACGAGCGCCAGGCGGCGGAGGAGTCCAGCTGGGTGCGGAGCACGACCGCGCCGTCGTCGATGAGCGAGACGGTCTGCGGCAGGTGGTCGGCGGCGGTCTGGGTGAACTCGATCGAGGAGTCGAGCAGCACCTGCAGGTGCGGTCCGCTGTCGCGCATCGCGACGTACAGCTCGTCGACGACGGTCCGCAGCGACTCGGTCGGCACCGAGGCGCTGAACGCGGAGAGGTTGCCGAGCAGGTCGGTCACCGGAGGCGGCACCGCGGTCGCCGAGCGGGGGATCACCGCGCCCGGCGCCAGGAACGGCGCGGCGTCCGAGCGCGGCCGCAGGTCCACGTACTGCTCGCCGATGGCCGACCGGTTGGCCACGACCGCCTTGGAGTCCACCGGGATCGGCGGCGCGTCGCCGTCGATGTGCAGGTCGGCCTCCATGCCGTCGTCGGTCAGCCGCAGCTCGCCGACCCGGCCGACGGCGACGCCCCGGTAGGTGACCTCGCCGTTGGTGAACACCCCGCCGCCGTCGTCGAGCTGGAGCCGTACGACGTAGGAGTCGTCGCCGAACACGCTGCCCAGCCCCGCGTACCGGGCACCGACGAACGCGACGGCGGCCAACGCGATCACCACGAACGCGAGGACCTGGAGGCGGACCACCCGGGTGAGCATCAGTTGCCTCCGCTCGGCGGTAGGGGCAGCGGCGGCAGCGGCTGGGTGAAGTCCTCGGGCGGCTCGACGGTGACGAACACGTTGATGTAGTCGCCCTTCGTGCCGGCGAGCACCTCGTCGGTGAACGGGAACGTCGGCAGGATCTCCAGTGCGCGTGGGAGGTTCTGGCCGGCCTCGGCGAGCCGCTTGAGCACCGGCGCGATCGCGGTGAGGTCGGCGACCATGTCCGCCCGGCCGCGGTTGATCGTGTCCACGGCGACGTCGGAGAGCGTGTCGAGCGACTGGAGCATGGCGACCAGGGAGCTGCGCTGTTCCGACAGGGCCCGCAGGCCCGGCGTGAGGTCGGTCAGCGCGCCCTCGATCTGCTCGTCGCGCCCGGCCAGGGTCGTCGAGAGCTGGTTGAGCCCGTCGAGCGCGGCGGTGATGTCCGACCGGTGGTCATCCAGCGTCGTCACCAGCTGGTCCACGTTGGACAAGAAGGCGCGGATCTCGGTCTCGTTGCCGTCGAACACGTTCGACAGCTCCCGGTTGATCGTCTGGAGCTGCCCGATGCCGCCGCCGTTGAGCAGCAGCGACAACGCGCCGAAGACCTCCTCGACCTCGGTGTGCCGGTTGGTCCGGTCGGCGGTGATCACCGCCCCGTCGGCGAGCCGGTCCGCCGGCGCCGGCGCGCCCCGCTGCCGGTACGGCTCGGCCAGCTCGACGAACTTCTCCCCCAGCAGGCTCGACTGGCGCAGGCTCGCCACGGCGTCGGCGGGCAGTGCGACGTCGCCGTTGAGCGCGAGCACGACCTGCGCGGTCCACCCGTCCTCGCCGCCAAGGCCGATCGACTCGACCTGTCCCACCACCACGTCGTTGACCTTCACCGCGGCCTGCGGCACCAGGTCGAGCACGTCGGCGAACTGGACGGTCACCCGGTACGGGTGCTCGCCGAGGTCGGCGCCGCCGGGCAGCGGCAGGTCGTAGATGCCGTCGGTGCCCACGGTCGAGCAGCTGACCGACGCGCAACCCGCGACCAGGGCCAGCACCGCGGCGGCCATCCTCCTGCGGATCACCGGGCACCTCCCACGATCGGGACGGGCAGCGGTGGGTCGTCCTCGGTCATGTACTCGAGCAGGTTGGACCGACCCTGCAACGACCCGCTGTCGGGGTCGAAGGCCTGGTACGCGTTGGTGACCGCGAGCGGCGCGACGTCGAGCGCCTCGGCGAGGGAGGCCCGGTGGTCCACCAGCTGCTGGGTCGTCCGCGCCAGCTTGTCCACGTTGGACTTGATCAGCTCCCGGTTGTCGCGGATGAAGGCCTGGATGTCGCCCAGTGCGCCACCGAGGGTGTTCAGCGCGGTGGACAGCTCGTCCCGGTCGGCGGCGAGCGTGCGCCACACCTGGTCCAGCTGGGCGTTCACCTCGGCGATCTGCCGGTCGTTGCCGGCCAGCATCCCGGTGAACTCGGCCAGCTCGTCGACGGTGGCGAACAGGTCCTTGGACGAGCCGGAGAGGGTTCGCGCCGCCTCGGCGAAGTTGCGCACGCTCTCGTTGATGGCCGCGCCGTTGCCCCGCAGGTTGGCCGCACCCGTGTCGAGCAGCTCGGAGAGCGCTCCGTTCGAGTTGGCGCCGTCGGGGCCGAGCGCGGACACCAGCGTGTCCAGGCTCGCGTACAGCTCGTCCAGCTCGACCGGGGTGGCGGTGCGCGACTGGGGGATGACCGCGCCGTCGGCGAGCCGGGGGCCGCCCCTGGCGAGGTCGGTGAGCTGCACGTAGCGGTCGGACACCACGCTCGGCGCGACGACCACGGCGGCGGTGTCCTGGGCGACC
Organism: Actinophytocola xanthii; assembly: GCF_001921205.1. Taxonomy (GTDB): domain Bacteria; phylum Actinomycetota; class Actinomycetes; order Mycobacteriales; family Pseudonocardiaceae; genus Actinophytocola; species Actinophytocola xanthii. The sequence continues at coordinate 77,078 of NZ_MSIE01000053.1, forward strand.
TGGACCGCCGGGTCCACGGTGAACACGACCTCGACCCGGTCGCCGCGCGGGGTGACCGAGTCCACGGTGCCCACCCGGACGCCCAGCACCTGGACGTCGGAGCCGACGTAGACGCCGACAGCACGCCCGAAGTAGGCCGTGACCCGCAGCCGGTCGTCGCCGGAGAAGATCCACCAGAGAACACCGGCGGTGACCACGCCGAGTACCGCCAGGATCGCCATCGCGCGCTTCACCCGGCACCTCCGGGGATCCGAGGCGGGATACAGGGGTCCCGGTTGGCCTCGACCAGCCCGCAGAGATAGTGGTCGATCCACCGTCCGCTGCCGATTGCGTTGTTCATCAGCCGGAAGTACGGGCCGGCGAGGGAAAGGCTGCGGTCGAGGTTGTCCGCGTAGCGTTCGAGGATCCCGGTGACGGTGTCCAGCTGGGACAGCGCCGGGGTGAGCTGGCGCTGGTTGTCCGCCACCACGCCGGAGAGCTGCTCGGCGAGGTCGGTCGTGCCCTCCAGCAGGTCACCGATGGCCTCGCGCCGGTTGTTCAGCTCGGCCAGCAGCAGGTTGCCGTCGTCGATGAGCTTGTCGAACGTGCCGTTGGAGTCGGACAGGGTCGTCGTGACCTGCCTGGTGTTGTCGAGCAGCTGGGCGAGCTGGGCGTCCCGGGTGGAGATCGTCCTGGACAGCGCCGTGAGCCCGTCCAGCGCGCTGCGCACGTGCCGCGGGGAGTCGGCGAAGGTGTCGGAGATCGTGCGGAAGCTCTCGGCGAGCTGCTCGGTGTCGATGGCGTCCGCCGTGTTCGCCAGCCCCTGGAAGGCCTCGGTCACGTCGTAGGGCGTGACCGTGCGGCCGAGCGGGATGGGCACGGCCGGGTCGAGCGCGGAGCTCCCCGTCGGGTGCAGCGCGAGGAACTTGCGGCCGAGCAGGGTCTTGAGCTTGATGGCGGCGGTGGTGGCGTCGCCGACCCAGGCGTCCTCCACCCGGAAGGACACCACGACCTTGTCCACCACCAACTCCACGTCGGTCACCTCGCCGACCTTGATGCCGGCCACCCGCACCTCGTCGTCGGGCCGAAGACCGGCCGCCTCGCTGAACTCGGCGCGGTAGGTGGTGCCGCCGCCGAGCACCGGCAGGTCCCGGTAGAAGAAGACGGCCGCGGCGATCCCCGCCAGCACCAGCGTGCCGACCACACCGATGACAACCGGGTTGCGCTCGCGGAAGGACTTCATCGCGTGCACCTCTCGGCGGTGAGCGGGATGCCCTGGGGCGGGTCGGTGAGCAGGGTCGCCTCGCACAGGTAGAAGTTGAGCCAGGAGCCATAGCTCGCGGTGGCGCCGATCGCGTCGAACTTGTCCGGCAGCACGGTGAGGAACCGGGTCAGGTCCTCCTCCCCCTCCACCAGGTTCGTCGACAGCTGCCCGAGCCCGGCGATGCTGTCCTTGAGCGGCTCCCGGGCCTGGCCGAGCAGGCCGGCCGTGGCCCCGGTGAGGTCGGCGATGCCCTCGATCGCGTCGCCGATCGCGGTGCGGTCACCGGCAAGGCCGGTCACCAGCCGCTGCAAGGTGGAGACCAGGGTGGTCAGCGCGTCGCCCTGGCTGTTGATGGTGTCCAGGACCGAGTTGAGGTTGTCGATGACCTCGCCGATCACCCGGTCCCGGTCGGCCAGCGTGGCGGTGAGCGAGCCGGTGTGCGCGAGCAGGCTGTCGACCGTGCCGCCCTCCCCCTGCAGGACCTGCACGATCTCTCCGGACAGCGTGTTGACCTCGTCCGCGGAGAGGGCCTGGAACAGCGGCTTGAAGCCGTTGAACAGCTCGGTGAGGTCCAGTGCCGGCCTGGTTCGCTCGAGCGGGATCTCCGACCCCTCGGCCAGCCGGTCGGCGGTGCTCGTGCCGCCGCGCTCGAGCGCGATGTAACGCTGGCCAACCATGTTGCGGTACTTGATGGTCGCCCGGACATCCGTGGGCAGCCGCATCCCGCGGTCGACCGAGAACGTCACCCTGGCCAGATGACCGTCCACGATGGACATCCCATCGACCTGACCGACCCGGACACCGGAGATTCGCACGTCGTCGCCCGGGTTGAGCGAGGTGACGTCGGTGAACTTGGCCGAGTAGGAGGCCGTCTCGCCCAGGCCGGTGTTGCTGATCGACACCGCGAGAACGGCGGTGGCCAGCCCGGTGACGAGCACGAAGACCAGGGCCTTGAGCAGCGGCGCTACGAGTGTCCTCATCGGAGGGTCACCTCCGTGCCGCGGTAGAGGGGACCGACCAGTACGCTGCCCCAGTCCGGGACGGCTTCCGGGGCGAGCAGGGTCGAGATGAGCTCCTGCTCCTGCGGGGAGTTCGGCAGCCCGAGGTCACCGTCTCCACCCGGCAGCAGGGGGTGCCCGCCGCTGCCGATCGGCACGGCGACCGCGCCGTCGGTCGGCGCGACACCGCTGGGGTAGCAGCGCGGGCCGCCGGTCGCGTCGTAGACCGGGTCGTCCACCCCGGGCTCGTACTTGCCCCGGGACGGGGTGAAGGTGGCCTCGATGTGCAGTCCGGGCTTGTCCGTGCCGGCGCCGAGGAGTCGGTCGACGGCCGGCTTCAGGTCGGTCATCGCCTTGAGCGTGCAGGGGAAGCTCGGCGAGTACTCGGCGGCCAGCTCCAGCGGCGCGCGGCTGCTCGCGGCCAGGCGGATCAGGTTCTCCTTGTTGTTGCGGAGGAAGATCGTGACGTCCTGGGCCGAGGAGGTGACCTGGTCGTACAGGTCGGACAGCTCGCTGCGCTGGTCGGCGACGGTGTTGAGCGTGGTCGTGGACTCGGTGAGCGCGTCGAGCAGGTCCGGCGCGATGTCCCCGTAGAGCTCGCTGACCTCGGCCAGGTCCCGCAGGTCGCTGGCCAGCGCCGGCAGGTTGGGGTTGAAGTCCTCGAGGTACTCGGCCGTGGTGACCATGGCCTGGCCCAGCCGCTCGCCGCGTCCGTCGAGGGCCGTCGAGATCGCGGTGAGCGTCGCGGAGAGCTTGTGCGGCTGCACGGCCTTGAGCACCGGCAGCAGGTCGTCGAAGACCCGCTCCAGCTCCACGGCGTTGGCCGAGCGGTCCTGGCGGATCACGTCGCCGGCCGCGATCGGCTCCCGGGCCGGGCCGCGGGGGATCGACAGCTGGACGTAACGCTCACCGAACAGCGTCTTGGGGACAAGCAGCGCGGTCACGTCCTTCGAGATCCGGTCGACCTTGTCCGGCTCCAGGGCCAGCTCGATCACCGCACCCCGTCCGCTCGGCCGGATCGAGCGGACGTCGCCGACCACCACGCCGCGCACCTTGACCTCGGAGGACTCGTTGAGCTGGTTGCCGATCCGGTCGGTGCGCAGCGAGACCAGCACGACCTCGGTGTACTTCTCCTGGTAGACCTGCACGGCGAACGTCGCCAGCAGGCCCATCACGACCAGGAAGACCAGGCCCGCGAACCGGCGGACCAGTTTGCGCCCGCTCATCCCGCCACCTTCACCGTCGTCGTGGCCCCCCAGATGGCGAGGCTGAGGAACAGGTCGATCACGTTGATCGCGACGATCGAGGTGCGCACCGAGCGGCCGACGGCGACACCCACGCCGGCCGGGCCTCCGGTGGCGCGGAAGCCGTAGTAGCAGTGCGCGAGCACCACGACGACGCTGAACACCAGCACCTTGCCGAACGAGTAGAGCACGTCGATCGGCGGTAGGAAGAGGTGGAAGTAGTGGTCGTAGGTGCCGGCCGACTGGCCGAAGAACCAGACAGTCACCTGGCGAGAGGCGATGTAGGAGGTGAGCAGACCGATCGCGTACAGCGGGATGATCGCCAGGAAGCCGGCGATGATCCGTGTCGTGACCAGGTAGGGCACGCTCGGCACGCCCATGACCTCGAGCGCGTCGATCTCCTCGGAGATCCGCATCGCGCCCAGCTGCGCGGTGAACCCGCAGCCGACGGTCGCCGAGAGCGCGATTCCGGCGACCAGCGGCGCGATCTCCCGGGTGTTGAAGTAGGCCGAGATGAAGCCGGCAAGCGCGGACGTGCCGACCTGGTCGAGGGCCGAGAATCCCTGCATCCCGACGACCGTGCCGGTGAAGGCGGTCATGCCGACCATCACGCCGATCGTGCCCCCGATGACCGCGAGCGCGCCGGAGCCGAAGCTGACCTCGGCCAGCAGGCGGACGATCTCGCGACCGTAGCGGGTGATCGCCCGGGGGACCCAGACGAGCGCGCGGACGAAGAAGAAGATCTGGTCGCCGAGCACGTCGAGGAACGTGAACCGCCGGTCGACGCGGTCCAGGAACGTGGGCCTGTCCTCCAGGAGCGTCATCTCACGCCCCCTTCGGCGGGACGACCTGCAGGTACAGGGTGGTGAGGATCAGGTTCAGCAGGAACAGCAGCAGGAACGTGATCACCACCGACTGGTTGACCGCGTCGCCGACGCCCTTGGGTCCGCGCCCGGGGTTGAGGCCCCGGTAGGCGGCGACCACCCCGGCGACGAAGCCGAAGATCACCGCCTTGATCTCGCTGATCCACAGGTCCGGCAGCTGCGCGAGCGCGGAGAAGCTGGCCAGGTAGGCACCGGGGGTTCCGTCCTGCATCACGACGTTGAAGAAGTAGCCGCCCAGCACGCCGACCACCGACACCAGGCCGTTGAGGAACGCGGCGACGCCCATCGCGGCCAGCACGCGGGGGACGATGAGGCGCTGCACCGGGTTCACCCCGAGCACCTCCATCGCGTCGATCTCCTCGCGGATCGTGCGCGCGCCGAGGTCCGCGCACATCGCCGAGCCGCCGGCGCCGGCGATGAGCAGCGCGGTCACCACCGGGCTGGCCTGCTGGATGATCGCGAGCACGCTGGCCGCGCCGGTGAAGGACTGGGCGCCGATCTGGGTGGTGAGCGAGCCGAGGTGCAGCGCGATCACCGCGCCGAACGGGATGGCGACGAGCGCCGCCGGCAGCAGCGAGACGCTGGCGATGAACCAGAACTGCCCGATGAACTCGCGGAACTGGAAGGGGCGCCGGAACATGCAGCGGATGACGTCCAGACCGAGCGCGTAGAGCCGACCGGTCTGCCGCAGCGCGGACGTGATCATCGGACCGGGTCCATAGTGGACATGATGGCCTGTTGCGCGGTGAGCGGGAGCGTGTGCAGGTTGCGCATCACCCGGGCCTTGCGGCGGCGCACCGCCTGGCGTTCGGGCAGGCCGGGGGTGGGCTCGAGCTGGGGCACGATGCCGCGCAGGTCCTCACTGCCGCTGTCGAAACCGGCAGCCTGCTCGGCGTCCATCGTGGCCTGGTCCTTCTCCTCGCTCATCCCGATCGGGCCGATCCGG